>NZ_JBFUCU010000001.1:0-1003048 GCF_056405075.1 Mesorhizobium sp. P2_A12 | reverse complement strand
CAAAACCGCCGCTACAACCCGCTCGCGAAGATCATTGGAAAGAGGTCGGGTCATCAGATGCTGGCCTCCATTCCCAGCCAGCATCTTGAATCACACAACCGACAAATCGGGAATCCCCTTCGATTCCATCAAAGCGTGAACCGCTCTAGAGCCCGTCTCTCCGAACGTGCTTTAAGTCTTTGTTTCATGCATGAACCGCTGCGCACTTTTGGGCGACATGCATTAGACGACCATCCGCGACAACCTTGAAATGAAGAAGCCGCGCTGCGTTCAGCGCGGCTTCGTCATTTGTGATGCGGGACGAGCCTCGCCTCTATTGCGCGGTCGATGATGGTGCCGAACGATCGCCGAAGATGCCGCGCTGGCTGACCTGAATGCCGGCGGGGCCCAGGATGATGGCGAAAAGCACCGGCAGGAAGAACAGGATCATCGGTACGGTGAGCTTCGGCGGCAAGGCCGCAGCCTTCTTCTCCGCCGCGTTCATGCGCATGTCGCGGCTTTCGGCGGCCAGCACGCGCAGTGCATGCGCCACCGGCGTGCCGTAACGTTCGGCCTGGACGAGTGCCTGCGACACCGACTTGACCGATTCCAGGCCGGTGCGGCTTGCCAGATTCTCGTAGGCCTGCTTGCGCTCCTGCAGAAAGGAAAGCTCGGCGTTGGTGAGGATGAACTCTTCCGCCAGCGCCACCGACTGGGCGCCGATCTCGTCGGCGACCTTGCGCAGGGCTGCTTCCACCGACATGCCCGATTCGACGCAGATCAGCATCAGATCGAGCGCATCCGGCCATGCCATCTGGATCGACTGCTTGCGCTTGGTGGCGCGGTTGTTGACGTAGACGACCGGAGCGTAGAAGCCGGCATAGGCCACGAGGATGCAAACGAACAGCCGGATGACCAACGGTTTGTCGGGCAGTCCTCCGAGCACGAAAATGTAGATCGAGGCCAGCGCGAAGCCGACAAAAGGAAGCACGAGCCGGAAGAAAAGAAACTGCGTCAGGGGGTTCTGCCCGCGAAACCCGGCCACCTTGAGCTTCTGCAACGTGCCCTCATCGGCAAGCGCGCGCCTCAGATCCAGCCGGTCGACAATGTTGCGCATGCCAACTGACTGTTCCTCGCGCAGGCCCTTACGACGGCGATCTGCCTCGACGGCAAGCCGGGCGCGCTGCTTGGCGCGCAGTTCGTCGCGTTCCAGCGCGACCGTTTTCATGCGTGACTTGAGCTGGTTTCCGCCAAACGCCGGCAGCAAGGTGAACACGGTCGCAAACACCGCTACGGCGACCAGCAACGCGATCAGGAAGCTCGGATCGGTCAGGGATTTGATGACTTGGTCGGTCATGCCAGCATCCTAGACTTCAAAGTTCATCATCTTGCGCATCACAAAGATACCGATCGACATCCAGACTGCCGAGCACCCAAGGATCAGGTGTCCAACACTGGTGACGAACAGCGGCATCAGGTAGTTTGGGCTCGACAGGTAGACGAGAAACGCGACGATGAAGGGCAGCGCGCCGATGATGGCGGCGGACGCTTTTGCTTCCATCGACAGTGCCTGGACCTTGGCTTTCATCTTCTTGCGATCGCGAAGCACGCGCGAAAGGTTGCCCAACGCCTCGGACAGATTGCCGCCAGCCTGAGACTGAATCTGGATGACGATGCCGAAGAAGCTTGCCTCCGTGCAAGGCATGGTTTCGGGCATGCGCAAGGTGGCATCGGGGATCGACAGGCCCATCTGCTGTGAATCCACGATACGACGAAATTCGGTCTTCACCGGTTCGGGCGATTCGTTGGCAATCAGGCGCACGGCGTCGTTCAGCGGCAGGCCGGATTTGACGGCGCGCACGATGATATCGAGCGCGTTTGGAAATTCGTTGAGGAATGCCTTGACGCGGCGGGTGCGACGAAACGAGACGAACCAGCGCGGCAGGCCGAGTGCGCCGGCCAGCAGCACGCCAGGCAGAACGACCATCGGCGCTCCGGCCACAAAGGCAGCTATCGTCAAAGCGAGACCGCATATGGCGGAGTATACATAGAAGCGCTCGACGGTGGTCTTCAGGCCGGCCTGACGGAGCTGGGCCTTCAGCGGTGGCTTCTTGACCACGCTGTCCTTGGTTTTCTGCTTTGCGTCGAGCTCGTTCAGTGAATCCTGAACCGATTTGCGCCGCTTGGCGGCTTCCGCCACGCGGTCGCGCGAGGCCTTGACGACGGAGCGATCGGTCTCGGCCGACTTGATCGTTTCAAGCCGCTTGCCGACCTGTTTCTCGTTGCTGATCCGGGTGAACAAAAATGCATAGGCGACCGCGCCGGCGCTGAAGCCGGCGAGCACGACAAACGCCAGTACTGTGCCGTCAATTCCAAACATTGGCCAGAACCCTCACGCCGTCAGTCAGCGCGTTTCTCCATCGCCTCGAGCGCAGTGGCGAGGCGCTGCTCCTCGCCATAATAGCGAGCCCGGTCCCAGAAATGCGGACGACCGATGCCGGTCGACACATGCTCTCCCAGCAGCCTGCCACTGGCGTCCTCGCCCTTGATGTTATAGAGGACGATATCCTGTGTGATGATGACGTCGCCTTCCATTCCGATCACCTCGGTGATGTGGGTGATGCGACGCGATCCATCGCGCAGGCGCGCCGCCTGGATGATCACGTCGATGGAGCCGACGACGATTTCGCGCACGGTCTTCTGCGGCAGCGAGTAACCGCCCATCGCGATCATGGATTCGATACGGTTCAGGCATTCGCGCGGGCTGTTCGAGTGGATCGTTCCCATCGAACCGTCATGGCCGGTGTTCATCGCCTGCAGAAGATCGAAGACCTCGGGTCCGCGCACTTCGCCGACGATGATGCGCTCGGGACGCATGCGCAGGCAGTTCTTGACGAGGTCACGCATCGTCACCTCACCCTCGCCCTCCAGATTGGGCGGGCGGGTTTCGAGGCGCACGACATGCGGCTGCTGCAATTGCAGCTCGGCCGAGTCCTCGCAGGTGATGACGCGCTCTTCGCGGTCGATATAGTTGGTCAGGCAGTTGAGCAGCGTCGTCTTGCCCGAGCCGGTGCCGCCCGAGATGACGATGTTGCAGCGAACACGGCTGATGATCTTGAGAACTTCGGCTCCCTGCGGTGAGATGGCGCCGAACTTGACCAGCTGATCGAGGGTCAGCTTGTCCTTCTTGAATTTGCGGATGGTGAGCGTGGCACCGTCGATGGAGAGTGGCGGTGCGATGACGTTGACGCGGGAGCCGTCGGGAAGACGCGCGTCGCAGATCGGGCTGGATTCGTCGACCCGGCGGCCAACCTGGCTGACGATGCGCTGGCAGATGTTGAGGAGCTGCTGGTTGTCGCGAAAGCGGATGCCGGTCTGTTCGACCTTGCCGTTGACTTCGATGTAGACGTTCTTGGAGCCGTTGACCATGATGTCGGCGATGTCGTCGCGCGCCAGCAACGGCTCGAGCGGCCCATAGCCGAGCACATCGTTGCAGATGTCCTCGAGCAGTTCCTCCTGCTCAGCGATCGTCATCGCGAAATTCTTGATCGCGATGATGTCGTTGACGATGTCGCGGATTTCTTCGCGTGCGCTTTCGGGATCAAGCTTGGAGAGCTGCGACAGATCGATCGTGTCGATGAGCGCGGAGAAAACCTGGCTCTTGGTGTCGTAGTAGGATTCGCTCTTTTCGCGCTGGACCCGCTTCAGGTCCGGCGCCGATGGCGGCGCCTCGATTGTGCGGCGCGCCGGTGGCGCGACAGGTGCGCTTGGCAAAGGCGCGGCGGGGCGGGCAAGCACCGCCGTATCCGCAGAACTTGCGGCCGCCGGCGCAACCGGGGTCGGTGCCGGCTGGCGAAATTCCGGCGTGAACCGGTTTCCGTCGTCGCTGCCTCTTTTACCAAACATGATCTGCTACCGATTCCACCGCTGAAACGTCACTTCTTCTTGCGCGAGAGCTTGCCAAGCAGGTTGCCGAGGCCAGCTTTCTTCTTCGTCTTGATTTCACTGCGCCCGGTCAGCACATGCGCGATTTCGTTGATCATCGCGACAACCGAGTTCTTGGCATCCATTTCGCCAAGCATGCGCCCGTTGTTGGCGGCATTGCCGAACAGCAACGGATCAAAGCCAATGACCGACATCGGCGACAGGCCGAGCGGCTCCGCGAAATCGGACGGTGAAATCTCCGGGCGCTTGGGAACGCCGGCCTGGTTGATGATCAGCTTCGGCGGCGGGTCGTTGGGACGAAGCCGCTTCAACATGTCGACCATGTTCTTGGTGTTGCGCAGATTGGCCAGTTCCGGCGTCGCCGTGATGACGATCTCGTCGGCCTTGATCAGCGTGTTCTTGGTCCAGCCCGTCCAGGCATGTGGAATATCGAGCACCAGCAGCGGCACGCTGCGCTGGGCGGTGTCGATGAGCTGCGCGAAGGCTTCGGGATCGAAGTCATAGACCCGTTCGAGCGTCGAAGGGGCTGCCAGCAGCGACAGGTGTTCGGCGCACTGGGTCAGCAGACGGTCGAGATAGACTTCATCGATGCGCTCCGGCGAAAACACCGCTTCAGCGATGCCTTGCGCCGGATCCTGATCGAAATTGATGTTGGCGGTACCGAAAGCGAGGTCGAGATCGGCGACGACCACCTCGGATTTGAACAAGGAGGACATCGCCCAGGCCACATTGTGGGCAATCGTCGAGGAGCCGACACCACCCTTGGCGCCGATAAAGGCGATCGAGCGGCCGAGCGGCTCGGCTTCCGGATCAATGAAAATCGACGACACCACGCTGACGATGTCAGCCATCGACACAGGCGCGATCACATATTCGGAAATGCCGGAGCGGATAAGCTCACGGTAGAGACCGACATCATTGTAATGACCGATCACCACCACCTTCGAGGTCGGATCGCAATATTCCGAGAGCTGGGCGAGTTGCTCCAGCAATTGCTTCGGCTCGCTGCGCGATTCCAGCAGGATCAGGTTGGGCGTTGGCGCCGACTGATAGAATTCAATGGCTGTGGGGACGCCGCCCATATGGACCTTGAGATGCGCCTTCGTCATGCGGCGGTCCTCGCCGGCGCGCTCGACCGGATTGGCAACGCCCTCGGTCTCGCAGAATGCCTGGATCGAGATGCGCGGGATCGGCCGCAATGCCTGCATCGCGGCGATGTCCTGCTGCGAAGTATCGCTGCCATCCACCGGGGCGTCGTAGGCAAGGTTGCTCATGGTCATACTCTTTCGCGTGGCCTGTTCTGTCCGAGACGGCGGCTCAGTAGTCTACTTCCGAATTGCCAAGGAAATCGCCCGAGATGCCCCTCTGACGGTAGACATCGATCACCGCGCCGCGATTCTCGGCATCGATGTCGGTGGATTTGCGCGGGCCGAGCAGATCGGCCGGGTTGGCCATCTGGGCGGCGAGATTGTTCTGATAGGAGCAACCGAAGTCGGCATAGTGCTTGTTTTCCGAGGTATTGACCAGGTCATCTGGCCAGCGTCCGCATTTGTCGGTCTGGGCTCTCACCGAGACAAAGGAGACGCGAACCGGCGAGGAGACCTCGCTCGAGGCGGCCTGATAGGAGGTGACGACGACCCGGTTGCGCTTGACACCGGCGGCGACCGCGAGCCGGGCGAAATCGCGGGCGGCCGCCGTCGCGGCGACCTCGTTGGCCGACCCGCTCGGGACCTGGATCGTCAGCGTCGGGGCGGCACTCTTGTCATAGCTGTCGAGGAAGCCCAGAAGCGTGTCGCGCTGCGATCCGGTCATGCCGCGATCGCCGGCGCCGACAGGCAGATCGATCTTCTGGTTCTTCTCCGCGATCACGATCGGATGATTGGTGCGATAATCATCCGGAATCGCGCCGACGGTGACGCTGTCACGATTGGCGCAGCCGGACAGCAGCGCCGCCAACGCAATTGCCAGGACCGGAACGGCTCGCCCGCAAATCCGCGAACGGCCAAACGGCATCGTCGTGGCGCTGGTGCTTGCCTTCAATGCTGACTGAGACATATCCGCTCCCGCCTATTTGTAGATGAAGCCGACAACGCCATGGTAACGGCCGTTGGGCTTGTCAGTCTGCATGGTGCCGTAGACGCGATTGACCCTGCCAAGGAACATGGCGGCGCCATCGCTGGCAGCGTTGAAATTGTCGTCCGGCTTGGCAAGGTCGTTGCGTGCCACGGGCCGTGCGAGATACGGCGTGATGATGATCACCAGCTCTGTTTCGTTGCGCACGAAATCCCTGCTGCGGAAGAGCGCGCCGAGCACCGGGATCTTTGTCAGCCCTGGCAACCCGTTGACGGCTTGCCTGACATCGTCGCGAACCAGGCCGGCGATCATCATGGAGCCGCCCGAGGGCAGTTCAACGGTCGTATCGGCAAGGCGCTTGCGCAGTGACAGGGCATTCATGCCGGGGCTGGTCACGCCACTGGAAAACGAAACCGACCCCTCCGTCGTCGGCTCGGAAACCGAGGTTCTGACTTTCAGGCTTATACGGCCGGGAGACAACACCACCGGCTGGAATTCCAGACCGATGCCGTACTCGATCTTGTCGACGCTGTAGGTCTTCAGGCCGGTCTGGTTGTCGGTCGATACATTCTGGGAGACGCCGCTCACCATGTTGTATTCACCACCGACCTTGAAGGTCGCCTTCTCGCCGGACACGGCGGTCAGGGTCGGCTCAGCCAGGGTCTTCATGACCCCGGACTGCTCCATGGCGTTGATATAGGCCTGCAGCCCCGAGGCGCCGATGTTGAAGCCCGAATTCGACAGCTGCTTGCCGAGGCCGGTGAAATTGTCGCTGACCGCGCCGTAGCTAATGCCGTTGCTGCCGCCACTGCCGACCATGTTGACGCCGAGCTGCTTCATCACCGAGCGGCTGACTTCGGCGACCGTCACCTTCAGCGTGACCTGGTCGTCGCCGATGATCTGAAGCAGGTTGACGATCTTGCTGGTGCGGCGCTCCTGGTCCGGATTGTTGATGTCGACACCGCTCTGGGCCGAACCGCCGGCCGCGGTCTGCGAATATTGTCCCGTCGTCGCTTCACCGCCGGAGACGAAGATCGTCGCCAGGTCGACAGCGCGTTTTGCGTCCAGCGGCGTGTCGACCGTTCCGGTCAGTACGACGTTGTCATTCAGCAATTCCACCTTGATGGCCGACGTCGGAATGAAGCGCTTGATATAGTCCTCAAGGCCGGCAACGTCGCGTTCGACGGCCAGATCCAAACTGACGATCTGCTCGCCATTCGGGCCGAAGACAAAGATATTCGTCTCGCCGACCGACTTACCGAACAGATAAATGCGCCTTGCGGTGCGGGTCACCGCGTCGGCAACCACCGGGTTGGCGACGAGAATGTCGTAGGCATCGCTCGGCAGGTCGATGACCACCGACTTGTTAAGACCGAGCTTGACGCGCTGGGTGGCCGTCGATGCAGTGACGTGGGCGTTCTTTGCCTCGACGACGCCTTGCACGTTCGTTCCGATGAGCAGCAGGCCGAATGCCGCGGCCACGATTGCCGGCAGTTTACCACTTAGCCTCATTTCCTTGCCCCTACTTCGGAAACTTCGCCCGACTTGATCAGCCTCACCGTTCCCCTGCGGCCATTGCCGGAAACGAGATAGTCGGCCTCGCCCAGGTTCTTTTCCTGGGTGTCCGCGACCGCCCGCAGCGCCAGGGTCAGGCGATCCGCCATCTGCTGGGCAACCGTGATGATCTCAGCCTGACGTGGTGTCAGTTCCAGCGTGGCGGTCTGGCCCACCCTGGTCTTCTTGCCTTCCTCGTCCTCCTGAATGGTCTGGTCGATCGCCAGCACGCGGATGTTCTTGAGGATGGTTTCAGTGTTGAAACTGGTGGCGCCGCCGCCGCTGGCATCGCCCCTGCGGGTCATGATGACATCGACGTAGTCGTTCGGAAGAATGAAGCCGCCGGCCGACGTGTCGGCCGAGATGGCGGTGGCGACCGCCCGCATGCCGGAAGGCAGGATCGACGACATGAAGCTCTGCCCCTCGCCGATCAGCTTGGAACGCCGCAGAGGCTCTCCGGCGTACATCGCCACGCGGGCAACGGAACCCTTCAGCTTTTCCAGCGCCTCTGGCTCGGCGGTGCGGGTGATGAAATTCGCGTTGATGCCGTCGGCTGGCCAGGATTGCCAGGCAATGTTTTTTTCGAGCGGGCTGCCCATCTGGACATCGCCCGAAAGCACAAGCACATCCTGCAGCGACACCGCCGGCGCCTGGGGGCCGGAATCGACGACGATCTGGGGCGGCGGTACCACCATGTTTTTCGCGACATAACCGGCACCACCCGCCGCGGCCACCGCCACGCTCAGAATTATCAATCGCGATGCTGGCATCTGTCCGAACCCTTGCCTTGGCAAACCACGTAGCCAGGCCGGACTTTGCAGCGGCAATCGTCAAAACAAGGTTAATGTAATGCTTACGATCGTGATTAATTTAACGTTTACATAAATTAGCCGGAATGTGGCCCGAGCGGTCAAAAAAGGCCGGTCCGGCGTTGTTGGAAGCCGGCCGCGGCAATGCTGATAAACAACCGAAATCGGATCGTCTTTAGGACGCCAGCCTGGTCAGCGCCCAAACCATCAAAGGCGAATCCGGATAGGTCAGCAACCCGCCAAGGCCAAGCGCGATGCCGTAGGGAACGCCGTTTGCCTCTTCGGCGAAATGGCGCAGAAACGGATTTCCGCCGGTGACGGCCGCAAGCAGCGATTTCCGGTAGAGGAGGATGGCGAGCGTCAGCAGGCCGCCGATGATTGTCGAGACCACAAGATATTCGACGAGATGTATATTGAGACCCATCCACATCGCGGAGGCGGCCAGCAGCTTGGCGTCGCCGCCGCCCATGCCACCCATTGCAAACAGGCCGAACGTCACGGCCAGGACCAGGGCGCCGGCGGCGATATGTCCTCCATAGGCGCTCCATTCCATACCCGTCAGCGGGGCAACCAGCGCGAAAACAACAACAAGCAGCACCGGCACGCGATTGGCGATCGTCATCGACAGCATGTCGGAGATCGCGGCAAACAGCATGCAGAACGGAAACACAACGAAGATCAGGGCTTCAAGCATCGGCGCTATGCCTATTGTCCGATTTCACCGGGCTCAATCTAGCCATCTTCGATTAACGATTGATGAGGCCCGGAACGAAAAGACGGATGATATTGACAACAATAGAAAAGGGCCGCCACGTGGCGGCCCTTTTCCAGAACGCAATCTGAACGCGTAGCGATACGGCGGATCAGCTGCCGGTCGGGTTGTTGACGGCGTTGCCGATGATCAGGAAGCGGTTGTTGATTGCATTGCCGAGCGCGCCGGCGCCGGTGATGATGGCAAGCGCGATGAGAGCGGCGATCAGACCATATTCGATAGCGGTCGCGCCGGATTCGTCCTTCACAAAACGTGCGATGAGATTAGACATTCGAGAGCTCCTACTCCACGGTGTTACAGCACTTCCGTCAACTTCTGTGATGGTTGATCGGATACTGGCAATCTAGGGAGAAGCTCTTTCGATCGGCTTAATAAACAGCCTTACCGATTCCTTTCCCGGGTCGAACATATTGCGTGGTTAACCTCGGTTTAAATGCCCGCCGGCCCCTTCCGTTTCCCGGGGTCGATGGCGGGGAGATTGCGTTATGCCGGCAATCAAGTTGGCACCCCGCACCCTTCTGCTGGGGTGTCCGCTTAACCGTTGGTTCACCAATCTCGTTCATGTTCCGTTGATCAGTCTGCTTGCGTGGAGCGCCTCAATGGCCCAGCCGAGATCGTCAATCGTGATTGCTGCGCTTCTCGCCGCCGCGAGCTTCGTGGCGCCCGCCCTGGCCGGTGCCGGCATCGAGGTCACGATGAACCAGGCCAAGATCGTCAAACTGTCGCGTCCCGCCGATACGATCGTGGTCGGCAATCCGGCAATCGCCGACGCTTCCGTACAGGACGCGTCGACGATCGTGCTGACCGGCAAGGGTTTCGGCGTCACCAATCTGGTCGTGCTCGATACGGACGGCAGCCCGATCGTCGACGAACAGGTTACCGTCGTGCGGCAGGCCGCCTCGTCGGTGCGTATCTATCGCCGTGCAGAAATACAGACCATGTCCTGCACGCCCTATTGCGAAAGCTCCTATAAGAGTGATGCGGAGAAATCCTCCGAGGCTGAGATGAACGGCACCCGATAGGATGGCGCGGTGGAACGCCGTCCAGGTTATCGGCTGGTTAAGACGCCATCGACGACTTTAACGATCATTCAAACCGGGCCTCAATTGGTTTGCGCTAATACGCCTTCCGAGACCGCATAGAGATCGGCAGGATCAGACATGAGCAAGGAATTCGGCTCCTCAGACGAGCACAAAGCGAGACGCCCAAGATTTTTCGCTCGCTTCCTTCGCGACCGGCGCGGCAGTACGGCAATTGAATTCGGAATCCTTGCAATCCCGTTCGCCCTGCTTGTCTTTGCCATTCTGGAAAGCTGCATCGCATTTGCCGGCCAGGAAGTGTTGTCCAACATCACCGACGATGTCGCGCGCCGCTTGCGCACCGGCCAGCTAAGGGCGGCCGACGTCGCCGGAGACAATTTGAAGAACATGATCTGCAACAAACTGGAGATCATCGTCTCGCAGGACTGTCCCAATCAACTGGACGTGGATCTCCGCCAATATACGACGTTCGCCGCCGCCGCCTCGGCCGGCTTCAAGATTCAGGCTGGCCAAGTCGTCCTGACGAACGGCGGCGCCAACCAGTCTTTTGCTGTTACGGCGGGTGCTGCGGAATCGAAGAACATGCTGCGGGTCTTTTACAAATGGCCGATCATGACCGATCTGCTTGCCCAGTCGATCGGCGGTAACAAGACGCTGCATTTTGCGTCGGTAACTTGGCAGAACGAGCCGTTCGACAATTGAGTTCGACGCGGATGCGCGAGCAGTAAAAGAAAAGGGCAATGGGCATGATGCGTGCGGGGGCACATCTCAAGACTTCAGGGATTTGGCGCAAGGCAATTCGATTCGGGTCCGATCGCCGTGGTGTTGCGGCAGTCGAATTCGCCTTGATCGTGCCTCTTCTGCTGGCCTTGTACTTCATGACCATGGAGGCGTCTCAAGCCATCGAGACCAGCAAGAAGGTCAGTCGTCTCGGCAGCATGGTGGCTGATCTCGTCACCCAGCAGACGACAGTCGTCAAGGCGGACATCGACGCCATCATGGCGATCGGCGCCGTCACCCTTCAGCCTTACAACCGCTCGGTCCCGAGCATCACCATCACGGCCATACAGGTCACGACCGACGCAACGCCGCTGGTGCAGGTGGTGTGGTCGCGCAAGCTGGTCAATGGCGTCGCCAGCACTGGCCCCACCACCACCACGGTTCCAGCAAAACTCAAGGTCGCCGGCACCTTCCTCATCCGCGTCGACAGCACGCTCGGCTACAAGCCGGTCATCACCTGGTCGGCGGGCAACCAACAGAAGCTTGGATTGACCTCGGCTTTCAACGCCCTGACGATGGGCGAATCCTACTATCTGCGTCCGCGCAGAAGCGTGACGATCCCTTGCGGCGACTGTTGAACCGGACCCGCTGAGCCGTGCGCAAACGGCTCCAAAGCGTCGCGTTATTGCCGCGGACCAATGCCCGAGACTAAGCGCACGACAGCGGCGGCCATCTCGTAATCCTTTGGCGTCACGACAGCGAAACCACCGGAATGCTTCGATTCCAACAGATCGTAGATGTCTGGCGTCATCGACTTGAGGTTGGTGAGGAAGACGGTGAGCCGGCGCTTGGCTTCCGGGTCGAGATCGCTGCGGACGGCGTGGGGACCATATCTCAGCAGGCCCGACTTCCAGACGACTTGAAGCGCGGCTGCCGAAAGCCCCGCCGCTTCGAGCCTCGCCTGGGTGCCCGATGCCTGCGTGCCCATGGCTTGAGTGCCCGACGCTTGAGCGCCAGATGCTTCCGGCTGGCCGTCGGCAGCGGCCGTTACCCAGCCGAACAGGCCATCGGCCTTGCCATCGAGCAGCATCGTTTCCGCCGCCGCAGCCGACTCGGCATGGACCAGAAATGGTGCATCTTGCGCAATCCTGCGGCCTTCCGCTGTCAACGCCGCCAATGGCAACAGAGAACCGCCGACACTGTCCGAAGGGGCCATGGCAATGCGATGGCTTTCCATTGCCGCCAGATCAGGCAGCTTGCCGTCCCGCGTCAGCAGAACGGAGCGGATGCCGATCGCGCCGTCAAAATCGACCGGAGCCACAAGCGGCTCGATGCATCCGCAGCGTTGCGACGCCGTCGCGTAGGCGGTCGCCGAATAGATCGCGTATTCGATGCGGGCATTGGCCTGCGCCTCGATCAGCGCGGCATAGTCGCGGGCAACGACAATCTCGACCTTCATCCCCAAGGCCTTGGTATAGGCGTCGGTCAACCGAGCCAGCCCCGGAACGGTGTTGCCGGCGCCTGGCTCGGCAACGATGCCGATGCGGAACGTACCGATATCATCGCGCCAGTCGGCATGCGCCGAATTGGACCAGAGCGCACCCTGCACCAGCATGAGAGCGGCGTATGCCTTCAGGGCAACCCTCATGACAGAACCGCCGCCTGCTTTCCTCGATCCATACCCATGCCCGCCGCATCGTTGCGACATGCCAAAACCGCCACGCGCTATGCATGTCGTTGTCCCAAAACCGCCGCGCACTTTTGGGCAACATGCATTCTCAGTTTATGCATGTCGTTGCCCCAAAACCGCTTCGCACTTTTGGGCAACATGCATCGGACTATCGCGCCTGGTCGTTGCCGATTGGTTTCCGAATTGCCAACGAAGTCGCGGAACCCTATGTCTGGGCGTTCAAACTGGCAACAATTCGATGGCGCGTGCTTTCCTCTTCGTTCTGGACTCCTTCGGCATCGGCGGGGCGGCCGACGCCGACCGCTATGGCGACGCAGGCGCCAACACATTCGCGCACATCGCGGAAGCCTGCGCCGAAGGCCGCGCGGATCGCGGAGGGCTCCGCAGCGGACCGTTGTTTGTCCCCAACATGGCCTCGCTCGGGCTTGGCAAGGCTGCCGAAACCGCCACGGGACTGGGCTTCGCCAGCAGCGGCACGGATCTGCTCACCACGGCCTTCCACGGCGCGGCGCAAGAGATTTCGAGCGGCAAGGACACGCCGTCGGGCCATTGGGAAATCGCCGGCCTGCCGGTGCGCTTCGACTGGGGCTATTTCCCGGATACTGTTCCCGCGTTCCCTGCAGCGCTGACCGAGGCGATCATCCGCGAGGGCAAGGTGCCGGGCATTCTCGGCAACTGTCATGCGCCGGGTACCGAAATCATCGAGCGGTTGGGCGAGGAGCACATCCGTACCGGCAAGCCGATCTGCTACACGTCGGTCGACTCGGTCCTGCAAATTGCCGCGCATGAAGCCCATTTCGGCCTCGAGCGGCTTTATGAGTTCTGCAAGGTGGTGCGCAGGCTGGTTGACCCGCTGAGGATCGGGCGGGTGATTGCACGGCCGTTCGTCGGCGAAACCACCGCGACCTTCGAGCGAACCTACAACCGCCATGATTACGCGGTGCCGCCGCCGGAGCCGACGCTGCTCGACCGGCTGACGGCGCGTGGCAGCCGTGTCATCGCCATCGGCAAGATCGGCGACATCTTCGCCCATCGCGGAATTTCGCAAGTGCGCAAGGCGGCGGGCAACATGGCGATGTTCGACGAGGCGCTGGGCGCGATGGATGATGCCGGCGACGGCGACCTCGTCTTCGCCAATTTCGTCGACTTCGACACCGAATTCGGGCATCGCCGCGATGTTGCCGGTTATGCTGGCGCGCTCGAGACCTTCGACCGGCGGCTGCCGGAGGCGTTTGCAAGGCTGCGGCAGGGCGATCTTCTCATCCTGACGGCCGACCATGGCAACGATCCGACCTGGCGCGGTACCGACCATACGCGCGAACGCATTCCGGTGATCGGCACCGGACCGGGTTTCAAGGGCGGTGACATCGGACTGAGAACGACATTCGCCGACATCGGTGAAACCGTGGCCGAGCATCTTGGGCTGGCGGCCGGCCGTTACGGCACGTCTTTCTATGCAGCGATTGGCGGCCATGCCTGAACTGCCCGAGGTCGAAACGGTCCGGCGTGGGCTGCAGCCGGTTCTGGAAGGTGCCATCATCACCCGTGTCGAGGCGCGCCGACCGGATCTGCGCTTTCCATTTCCCGAAAAATTCTCGCAGCGGCTGACCGGCAAGAGGGTCACCGCGCTCGGCCGCCGGGCCAAATATCTGACGATGGACGTTGAAGGTGGTCCGGTGCTGATCTGCCATCTCGGCATGTCGGGCTCATTCCGCATCGAGACGGCGGATGGCAGCGACATGCCTGATATCTTCCACCACGACCGCTCGAAGAGCTCCAACCACGACCACGTCGTCTTCCATGTCGTATCCGCGGGCGGCGCCAACTCGCGCGTGATCTTCAATGATCCGCGCCGCTTCGGCTTCATGTTGTTTGCCGAAGGGCCGCCGGACGTCCATCCGATGCTGGCCGGGCTCGGCGTTGAGCCAACCGGCAACACATTGGACGGCGCGCTGCTTGCCTCATTGATGAAGGGGCGGAGATCACCGCTCAAGGCAGCGCTTCTCGACCAGAGACTGATCGCCGGGCTCGGCAACATCTATGTCTCGGAGGCGCTGTGGCGCGCCAGCCTGTCGCCGCTGCGCGAGGCGGGCACGATCGCCAAGCCCGGGAAGAAGGCCCAGGCCCAAAGCGAGCGCCTCGCCGAAGCCATTCGCTCGGTGATATCAGATGCGATCGCGGCCGGCGGGTCCTCGCTCCGGGACTATATGCAGGCTGATGGCTCGCTGGGCTACTTCCAGCATTCCTTCGCCGTCTACGACCGCGAGGGCGAGCCTTGCTTGAAACCCGGCTGTAGCGGCCACATCGAGCGGATCGTGCAAAGCGGCCGATCGACCTTCTATTGCCGGACGTGTCAGCGGTGAGTTAGAGCAATTCCAGGAATGTGTGAACGGATTTCCGTCCGTAATTGCCTCAAAACAAAGAGATAGAGCGGATCTGCGTTTCCGTGAAATGATGAACCGCTCTCGACGATGGGCGAGCGAGGAGAAGCAAGTCATGGCCTATGAGACGATCATCACCGAAGCGCGCGGCAAGGTCGGGTTGATCACGCTGAACAGGCCGCAGGCGCTCAACGCGCTGAATTCCCAGATCCTGGCCGAACTGGTGGCAGCCGTGAACGGCTTCGACGCCGATGCCGGCATCGGCGCCATGGTCATCACCGGTTCCGAAAAGGCCTTCGCCGCCGGCGCCGATATCAAGGAGATGCAGGCAATCTCCTATGTGGATGCGTATCTGCAGGACTTCTTCGTCGGCTGGGAGGAGTTTACGCGGGCACGGAAGCCGATCATCGCTGCGGTGGCCGGCTATGCGCTGGGCGGCGGCTGCGAGCTGGCGATGATGTGCGACTTCATCATTGCCGCCGACACGGCCAAGTTCGGCCAACCCGAAATCACGCTCGGCGTCATTCCCGGCATGGGCGGGTCGCAACGGCTGACCCGCTTCGTCGGCAAGTCGAAGGCGATGGATATGTGCCTGACCGGGCGGATGATGGATGCAGCCGAAGCTGAGCGTTCGGGCCTGGTGTCGCGGGTCGTGCCGGCCGGCGAGCTCGTCGAGGAGGCGCTGAAGGCGGCTGCCAGGATCGCCGACTTCTCGCTGCCATCGGTGATGATGGCAAAGGAGGCTGTCAACCGCGCCTTTGAGACGACGCTTGCCGAGGGATTGCGGTTCGAGCGCCGACTGTTTCACTCGCTGTTCGCGCTCGAGGACCAGAAGGAAGGCATGGCGGCCTTCGCCGAGAAGCGGAAGCCGAATTTCAACAACCGCTGACGCCAGTCTGATGGCCGCCAAAAAGAAGGCCATGCAGCGTTGACGCGCCGGAAAAGCTGAACTATAAGCCGCACCAACCGAGGCGGCCCCGTGGCTGCCCGTTTGTTTTTTGCGCCCTGCGGCATCCCGCATGCGCCGACCAGATCAGAAGAGAGGCATCATGGCCAATACATCCTCGGCCAAAAAGGCAACGCGCAAGATCGCACGCCGCGCGGCGGTCAACAAGAACCGTCGCTCGCGCGTCCGCACCTATATCCGCCAGGTCGAAGAGGCACTTGCCTCCGGTGACAAGGCTGCCGCACAGGCTGCCTTCAAGATCGCAGAGCCGGAATTGATGCGCGCCGCAACCAAGGGCGTGATCCACAAGAACACGGCGTCCCGCAAGGTGTCGCGACTGGCCCAGCGGGTCAAGGTTCTGTCTGCCTGACATCACGTCCTAGACTGACGTTCTGCGAACCCGGCCGATTGTGCCGGGTTTTTTCGTTTGCCGGCAAGCACTTAAAAAAGGATGGCCGAAAACGGCCTCCGGTGCGGGCTTAGCTGTTCGAAATGCTTTGCCGGCACTGCCATGCCGGTTGATCGCCGGTATCCCTGAAAAGGGTTCTCTCGAAAAAAGTCGACACTCAGAAATAATCTATAGTTTTCAGATAGTTGCGGATAGTCGTCCACAGCTTGTTCACATCGAGCCGGGGCGATGGGGGACAAGTAGCTGTCAAGCGAATTATTTCATAAAATTTCGTGCCGGGCCGGCTTTTTCATATTCGCCGGAAAAGAGTTTGAATCACAATGGCTTTGTTAAAATGTGCCGTTGCGGCATGCCACTCGAACCCGCCTTCAGTAACCAGATTCCTTAAAAATCGGTTAGTCCCGGCCTTGCCCTATCCACAGCGATTTCGGTAATGTCGGTCTATCGAAAGGGAAGGGCTCCGGCCCTTAACCCAGCCAGAAACGGCCAGCTTAAATTGGCGGGATTTGCGACGCGGATCAAGTCCGTGGACGGGTTTGGTTTGTCTTTTTCGATACGGTAGGGGACTGGCGTAACTAGACATGGCAGGTAGTTGGCGCGCCGGCGCACTTTCGCCGGACGGCGCTGTATTGCCCTGACTTACCTGAACGCGGACTGGCTTCCATGGGCCGGCACCGGTTTCCCCCGGATATTGGCGATGTCATCTGCCGGCGGCGGCAGCAAGCATCGTAGCGACGCAGTTGCCGGGACACGGGTGCAGGGGCGCATCCCCGGTGGAACAGGGTACGGAAAGACAAGGAAGAGACCATGCAGAGCGGCATCGAAAGGGAGCTTACGGGCGACCTCCCATTTCCTGGAACTTTGACCGGAGCAAACGACATGGCGGTGTCCAGCGACGCGGAACAGAAGTTCGACCGGGTCAAGACCCAGTTGAAGGCGCGCCTGGGAACTGAAGTCTATTCGAGCTGGTTCGGCCGCATGAAGGTCGCGGAGGCTTCCAAGGGCATTATCCGCATCTCGGTGCCCACCGCCTTTCTGCGCTCATGGATCAACGGTCACTATCTCGACCTCATTTCCGAGCTGTGGAAACAGGAGGATCCCGATCTCCTCAAGATCGAGATCGTCGTGCGGACTGCGACCCGCCAGGGGCACAGCCATGCCGAGCCGGAGGTGGCGCCTGCGCGAGCCAAGATGACGCGGCAGACGCAGACGGCGCTCGCCGCCGGCACTGTCAGCCCCGGCCGGGCAGAGCGTGCACCGGCTCCGCGTCCGGGCACTCCGGTCGAGAGCGAGTTCCGGCACAATGTTCTGGGATCACCGCTTGATCCGCGCTACACATTCGGCTCCTTCATCGAGGGACCGTCGAACCGGGTGGCCTTCGCCGCCGCCAAGGCAGTTGCGGAATCGCAATCGAGCGCGGTGCGCTTCAACCCGCTTTTCCTTCACGCAACCGTCGGGCTCGGCAAGACACACCTGTTGCAGGCGATCGCCGCGGAATCGCTGAAGCAGAACCCCAAGTCGCGCGTCGTCTATCTCACGGCCGAGTATTTCATGTGGCGCTTTGCCACCGCGATCCGCGACAACAATGCGCTGACGCTCAAGGAACAGCTGCGCGACATCGACCTGCTCATCATCGACGACATGCAGTTCCTGCAGGGCAAGTCGATCCAGCATGAATTCTGCCACCTGATCAACATGTTGCTCGACAGCGCCAAGCAAGTCGTCGTTGCCGCCGACCGGCCGCCGTCGGAATTGGAATCGCTCGAACCGCGGGTCCGGTCGCGCCTCAATGGCGGCGTCGCGCTTGAAATGTCGGCGCCCGATTTCGCCATGCGCCTTGGCATGCTCAACTTGCGCCTTGCCACCGCAAGGATCGATGACGCATCGCTCAATATTTCGGAGGAGATCCTCAATCACGTCGCCCGCACCGTGACCGGCAGCGGACGCGAGCTGGAAGGGGCGTTCAATCAGCTGCTGTTCCGCCAGTCCTTCGAACCGCAGATCACCATCGACCGGATCGACGAGATCCTCGGCCACATCTATCGCACTGGCGAGCCGAAGCGGGTCCGTATCGAGGACATCCAGCGCATCGTCGCGCGCCACTACAACGTGTCGAAGACCGAGTTGCTGTCCAACCGGCGCACGCGCACCATCGTCAAGCCGCGGCAGGTGGCCATGTACCTGTCGAAGGTGATGACGCCGCGCTCCCTGCCCGAGATCGGACGGCGTTTCGGCGGCCGCGATCACACCACGGTGCTGCACGCAGTGCGCAAGATCGAGGACCTTTCCGGCAACGACAACACGCTGGCGCAGGAACTCGAGCTCCTGAGGCGGTTGATCAACGACCAGGCCTGACCGGTCTGGGCAAGTCGAGACCAGAATAGCACCGGAATTCAATGACTTGCCGGTGCGGTCCTGGATCCGAAATGGGTTCGTGGTGTCGCCTTGGGGCGACCCGGATTTTGGTTTTGCGACACCGGCTCGCGGACTTCGTGGCCTTTATCCCCAGAAAGCCAGCGTAGCCGGCCCGAACCGATGGCGCGGGCTTGCGTTTGCTGGTTTTTTCCTGTCAGCTTACGCAGATTCTGAGCCTGTTCAGACCTTTCGCGGGGCACTCACTGGTGACCCGTCATTCATTCAAGCGAGCCTGTTTCGTCATGCGTGTTATCCTGGAACGGTCAAATCTCCTGAAGTCGCTCAACCACGTCCACCGTGTCGTCGAGCGGCGTAACACCATACCGATCCTGTCCAACGTGCTGCTCAGCGCCGAGGGCGCCAGCCTCGAAATGAAGGCGACCGACCTTGACCTGGAGGTGACCGAAGCGACGCCAGCCAAGGTCGAGCGCGGCGGGGCGACGACGGTTCCGGCACATCTGCTCTACGACATCGTGCGCAAGCTCGCCGACGGCGCCGAGGTGATGCTGAAGACGGACGAGGACGGCAACGCCATGACGGTGACGTCCGGCCGTTCGAGCTTCCGCCTCCAGTGCCTGCCGCAATCCGACTTCCCCGAGCTTTCGGCCGGATCCTTCTCGCATATCTTCCGTCTCGACTCGGTTGCCCTGAAGGGCCTGATCGAAAAGACACAGTTCGCCATCTCCACCGAAGAGACGCGCTATTATCTGAACGGCATCTACCTGCACACGCACGAGGTCGGCGGCAAGCTGAAGCTGCGCTCGGTGGCGACCGACGGCCACCGCCTGGCACGCGCCGAGATCGACGCGCCGGCGGGTTCCGAGGGCATGCCGGGCATCATCATTCCGCGCAAGACCGTGAGCGAGTTGCAGAAGCTGGTCGACGATCCGGATGTCGCGGTCACCACCGAACTGTCGGACACCAAGATCCGCTTCACCATCGGCAGTGTGGTTTTGACCTCGAAGCTGATCGACGGCACCTTCCCGGACTATCAGCGGGTCATTCCGACCGGTAACGACAAGAGGCTGATCATCGACCGCCAGAGTTTCGCCGCCGCTGTCGATCGCGTCTCTACCATATCCTCCGAACGCGGCCGCGCGGTTAAGCTTTCGATCAGCGACGGTCAGGTGACGCTTGCGGTCAACAATCCGGATTCAGGTAGTGCTACCGAGGAACTGGCCGCCGACTATTCGTCCGATCCGATCGAGATCGGCTTCAACGCCAAGTACCTGCTCGACGTTGCCGCGCAGCTGACCGGCACGGAGGCCAAGTTCATGCTGGCCGACGCGGGTTCGCCGACTCTGATCCACGACATGGCCGACGAGACCGCGCTTTACGTGCTGATGCCGATGCGGGTCTAGCCGGCGCGGCGTCACCAATCAGGCCCCGCGACTGGACCGGCAGCGAGAATTATGGTTGCGGCGACTTCCAGAGCAATTCCAGGAAAAATATGAAACGGTTTTCCGCCCGGAATTGCGTCAAAACAAAGAGTTAGAGCAGGTCTGCGTTTCCTTGAAACGACGAACCGCTCTACAGGCGGATAGCGGTTGCCGGCACAGACTCACATAAGTAAGCTTACACTTACTAATTTCCGCAACTATGCGGGATTGGCGATCGACCTGGCGCCTGGTGCCGTGGTCTTTTCCGGCGATAACGGTGCGGGCAAGACCAATCTTCTCGAAGCGATCTCCTTGCTGACACCGGGACGCGGCTTGCGCCGCGCGCCTTACGCGGATGTCGCGCGCGAAGGCGGCGACGGCGGCTTTGCCCTGCACGCGCGGCTCGATGGGCCCGACGGCCAGGTCGAGATCGGTACGGGCATTTCAGGCGGCGACAGTGCCGGCGAAGGCGGCAGGCGGGTGCGTATCAACGGCGCTTCGGCGCGATCGGCCGAGGAGATGCTGGAGTGGCTGCGCGTGGTGTGGCTGACGCCGGCAATGGACGCCTTGTTCACCGGACCGGCCGCGGATCGCCGGCGCTTTCTCGACCGGCTGGTGCTGGCGATCGATCCCGGGCACGGCCAGCGCGCGATCGACTACGAAAAGGCGATGCGCGGCCGCAATCGGTTGCTTACTGAAGGTTCCCGGGACGACCGCTGGTTCGACGCGATCGAGACACAAATGGCCGAAACCGGTGTGGCGATCGCCGCCGCGCGCGCCGAGATGGTGCGCCTGCTGGCCGCGATGATCGACAGGCTGCCCGACACCGGACCGTTCCCGCAGGCCGATATCGGCCTTTCGGGTGACCTCGAGGCCGAAATTGCCATCGCACCGGCGGTCGATGTCGAGGAGCGATTCCGCCGGACACTTGCCGAGGGCCGCGACCGCGACCGCGCCGCCGGGCGCACGCTCGAGGGACCGCACCGTTCGGATCTGGTGGTTCGGCACCGTCCCAAGGCGATGCCGGCCGAACTCTGCTCGACAGGCGAGCAGAAGGCGCTGCTGGTCGGCATCGTCCTGTCGCACGCCCGGCTGACCGGCGAGATGTCAGGGATGACACCGATCCTGCTGCTTGACGAAATCGCCGCGCATCTGGATGGCGGGCGGCGCGCGGCGCTGTTTTCCATCCTCGAAGACCTGAACTGCCAGGCGTTCATGACCGGAACCGATGCAGCGCTGTTTTCCAGTCTCAAGGGGCGTGCGCAATTCCTGACTGTCGACCACGGCACGGTTGGGCCAACGATCTAGATCTTTGTCTACGCATGTCGTTGTCCTCAAAACCGCTGCACACTTTTGGGCGACATGCATCGGGTTTATGCATGTCGTCGTCCCAAAAACGCTGACACTTTTGGGCGACATGCATTAGCTCCTGACAAGGTTTCTCAGCCGCTATATGGTCCGGCTATGACCGCTGCCGCCCTGACCGACGAAGAGATCGAACGCTATGCCCGACACATCGTGCTGCCCGAGGTCGGCGGCGCCGGCCAGCAGAGGCTGAAGCAGGCGCGGGTGCTGGTGATCGGCGCCGGCGGGCTGGGTGCGCCGGTGCTCGAATATCTTGCCGCCGCCGGCGTCGGCACGCTCGGCGTGATCGACGATGACACCGTTTCGCTTTCCAACCTGCAGCGCCAAGTCATTCACGGCACCGACACCATCGGCATGCTGAAAACCGATAGTGCCAAGGCGGCAATCGCGCGCATCAATCCCAACACCACTGTCGAGATACACGCGTTTCGGCTGACCGCGGACAACGCCGCTGCCCTCGTCGCTCGTTATGACATCGTCGTCGACGGTTCCGACAATTTTGAAACGCGCTATACGGTGGCCGACGCCTGCGCGAGCGAGGGGAAACCGCTGGTGCACGCCGCCGTCGGACGCTTCGATGGTTCGGTGACCGTGCTGAAGCCGTTCGAAGACGGCAAGGACGGGAAGCCAAATCCGGGCTATCGAGATCTGTTTCCGGAAGCGCCGCCGCCTGGCCTGGTGCCCTCCTGTGCCGAGGCCGGGGTGCTTGGTGCACTGACCGGTGTCGTCGGCACGCTGCAGGCGATGGAGGCGATCAAGCTGATCACCGGCATTGGCGAGCCGCTGGTTGGCCGGCTGCTGCTCTATGATGGGCTGGCCGCGCGCTTCGACACGATCCGCTACAAGAGAAGCTGACATCGTGGATCGGACCGAAGTTGTCACCGTCATGAGGATCGCGGCCGATTTCGACCATTGGGACGATATGCTCGCACTGATCATGCACGCGTTCGCCACCATGGACGGTGTCATCGACCCGCCCTCCTCGGCGCACCTTCTGACCGCCGACACCTTGCGCGACAAGGCGCGGCAGGAGGCCGGCTTCGTGGCGTTCGAAGGAGACAGGATCGTCGGCTGCGTTTTTGCCCTTGAAAGGATGGCGGAATTTTACGTCGGCAAGCTCGCCGTCGCGCCGGATTGTCAGGGAAAAGGCATTGGCCGGCGGCTGATGCTGGCGGTCGAGGATCTTGCCCGCAGCCGCGGCAAGGCTGCGGTCGAACTTCAGACGCGGATCGAGCTGACCGGAAACCATGCTGCCTTTGCCCGCCTCGGCTTTCACGAGACCGAACGGACGGCGCATGAGGGCTACATCAGGCCGACCTCGATCACCATGCGCAAGGTCCTTGCGTAAGCCTGGACTTTCGTTCGAAGGCTAACGTCAGGTTCTGAGCGGCAGCACGCGATCCGGCGGCCGATGGCCGTCGACGAATGCGCGGATGTTGATGATGACCCTTTCGCCCATGTCGATGCGGCCTTCGAGCGTCGCCGAGCCCATATGCGGCAGAAGCACGACCTTGCCCTTGGCGGCGAGCTTCAGCAGCTTGCCGTTCAGTGCCGGCTCGTGCTCATAGACGTCGAGGCCGGCTCCGGCGAGCTTGCCGTCCTGGATCATCTTCACCAGCGCCTCTTCGTCGATGATGTCGCCGCGGGCGGTGTTGACGACATAGGCCGTAGGCTGCAGCAGCGCCAACCGCCGCGCCGACAGCAGATGGAAGGTCGCCGGCGTTGACGGGCAATTGACCGAAATAATGTCCATGCGGGCCAGCATCTGGTCGAGGCTCTCCCAATAGGTCGCCTCCAGCTCGTCTTCCACGGCCGGCAGCACGCGATGGCGGTTGTGGTAGTGGATCGACAAGCCGAAGGCCTTGGCGCGCCTAGCGACCGCGGTGCCGATGCGCCCCATGCCGACAATGCCCAGCCGTTTGCCCCAGATGCGGCGGCCAAGCATCCAGGTCGGCGACCAGCCGGCCCATTTCTTGTCGCCGGTGAGCACGTTGGCGCCTTCCGCCAGCCGCCGCGGCACAGCCAGCATCAGCGCCAGGGTCATGTCGGCAGTGTCCTCGGTCAGCACATTGGGCGTGTTGGTGACGGTGATGCCCTTCCTGGCCGCCGCCGTGACATCGATCTTGTCGACGCCATTGCCGAAATTGGCGATCAGCTTGAGATTGTCGCCGGCCTGGGCAATCAGCGCCGCGTCGATCTGATCGGTCACCGTCGGCACCAGCACGTCGGCTTCCTTGACCGCCGCGACCAGTTCCGGCTGCGTCATCGGCCTGTCCTCGACATTCAGCCGGGCGTCGAACAGTTCGCGCATGCGGGTCTCGACCGGATCGGGCAGCTTTCGCGTGATGACCACGAGAGGCTTCTTTTTGCCTACCATTGTTTCCTCGTACCCCGATCTCGTTGAGACCTCTTTAACCAAGACCGGCGAAACTGAAAGCCGGTCGCGGTGCCGATTACCCCATGTAACAAGCGGTGCCGCCGAAGACAAAGAAAAAGGGGCGCCAAGGCAAGCGCCGAAAGGAATGAAAGTGTCTGGTTTCGCGTCGCTTCGCCTGACCCTCAGTGCAGCATTTCTCGGCGCTCTGCTTCATTCTCCGCTTGCCGCGGCGCAGAGTGCGGCCGCACCTGCCCAGAGCGTCGTCACGCTCGGCCCGAGCGGTCTGCCGCTGCCCCGATTCGTCAGCCTGAAATCCGGCCGCGTCAACTCGCGCGTCGGCCCCGGCGCCAACTACTCGGTCGACTGGATGTATATGAAGGCCGGCCTGCCGATGGAGATCATCCAGGAATTCGATACATGGCGCCGCGTACGCGATGCCGACGGTTCGGAGGGCTGGATCAACCAGTCGCTGCTTTCCGGCCGGCGCACCGCAATCGTCGCCCCGTGGCAGCGCGGCAAGGGCGCCCAGGTCAACCTTCTCAACAGCCCTGAGCAGGACGCAAGGGTGGTCGCGATGGTCGAGCCTGGCGTCATGGGCACGATCAAGTCCTGCGACGGCCAGTGGTGCGAAATGACGTTCGAGGGCCACACCGGCTGGCTCGCCCAGTCGCTTGTCTGGGGCGCCTATCCCGGTGAACGGGTCAAGGACTGATCTTTTGACCCTTTGACCACGATCGTTCCGGACCGAAGACTTTCCTAACAGCCGCTTAGCGGCCGATACGGCCAAGATGCGTGTCCTGAAAACCGGTTGACAGCTTCAGGCCGTAGCCCAGCGCACGATCGATGGCGACGTGGGCGATCCAGATCAATGCAACCGCCGTCGCGGTCGCTTTGCCTGACAGGTGACCGGCAAGCAGCAGCAGCACAGGCACGATCAGGATATGCAAGGCGTTGTAGGCCAGGGCACCGACGCGCGGCCCCGCCAGATAACCGAACATAGACAGGTCAGGCGCCAGGATAAGCAATCCGAAGAGCCACCAGCTTATACCAGTTGAAGCGTAGAAGACGACGGCAGCCACCGCAACGATGGCCCATTCGGACCGGATTGTCAGGTCGAGGGGTTTCATTCCTGGCCGATCATTCTTGGCCGATCATTCCGGCCTTGCCGTTTATTCGGGCGTCACCGTTCATTCGCAGCGCTTGGGGCGCAGCCTCACCACGATGTCGACATTGGCGATCTCCATCCCCTCCGGCGGCTCCGGCAGGTTGGCAACCGTCACCGGACCGCTGTCGATGTCGAATATGCGGTTTTCACCTTCGATGTAGAAATGGTGGTGGTCGGAGGTGTTGGTGTCGAAATAGGTCTTCGCGCCCTCGACGGCGAGGATGCGCAACAGGCCCGCCTGGGTGAACTGGTGAAGGGCATTGTAGACGGTGGCCAGCGACACCGGCACGCCGGCGGCGACCGCCTCCTCGTGCAGTTCCTCGGCCGACAGATGGCGGTCGCCCTTGGCGAAAAGCAGGTCGGCCAGCGCAATGCGCTGGCGTGTCGGCCTCAGGCCGGCTTCACGGACCCGCTTGTCCACAGCGACATTTTCCTTCCGACCGTCCAGGCCCATCTTCTCGTCGAACCCCACAGTTCCGCCCTAAGACACGCCCAGAATGGCAAAAAAATGAATGTCTGCCGAAACCGGACCCCTGCTGACATATATTCTGTCGTCCGAATGCGATCAATAGCGCGCATTGACCCGAGCAGACGAGCAGGTTAAGCGCAAACGCCGGTTTCCGGCCTGAAACAGATTGTGTTAGGAAACCAACGACAAGGGCGCCCGATAGCCCGGAACGATGTGGGGACGAAATTGATGGCGGGTTCGAAATCCAGCTACGACTACGACGAATTGCTGGCCTGCGCCCGCGGCGAACTGTTCGGACCGGGCAATGCCCAGCTTCCCTATCCGCCCATGCTGATGTTCGACCGTATCACCGAGATCAGCCAGACGGGCGGCGCCTTCGACAAGGGCTTCATCCGCGCGGAATTCGACATCAAGCCGGACCTGTGGTTCTTTGCCTGCCATTTCATTGGCAATCCGATCATGCCCGGGTGCCTCGGCCTCGACGCCATGTGGCAATTGACGGGCTTCTATCTCGGCTGGCTCGGAGAACCCGGCAAGGGAATGGCGCTGTCCACAGGTGAGGTAAAATTCAAGGGCATGGTGACGCCCTCAGTGAAAAAGGTCGAGTATGGGATCGACTTCAAGCGCGTGATGCGCGGCCGGCTGGTGCTCGGCATTGCCGATGGCTGGCTGAAGGCGGATGGCGAACCCATATACGCGGCAACGGATTTGAAGGTCGGTCTGTCCAAGCAGTCGGCGGTCGGCTGACCGGCATCACCGGCTGACCCCTGGAAGGAGTTGCGAATGAGACGTGTCGTAGTCACAGGCCTCGGCATCGTGTCGTCGATCGGTAACAATGCCAACGAGGTTCAGACCTCGCTGCATGACGCCAGATCCGGCATCAGCTTCTCCGATTCCTTTGCCGAGCATGGTTTTCGCTGCCATGTCTGGGGAGCGCCGACGCTCGATCCATCCGCCATGATCGATCGTCGTGCGATGCGCTTCCTGTCGAAAGGTGCCGCCTGGAACCACGTCGCCATGGATCAGGCGATCGCGGATGCCGGCCTCAGCGAGAGCGACATCACCAATGAGCGCACCGGCATCGTCATGGGATCGGGCGGACCATCCACCAGCACCATCGTCGAGGCGGCAGAGATCACGCTGAAGAACGGCAGCCCCAAGCGCATCGGTCCGTTCGCGGTGCCGAAAGCGATGTCGTCGACCGCATCGGCAACGCTTGCCACCTGGTTCAAGATCCACGGCGTCAACTACTCGATCTCGTCGGCCTGCTCGACCTCGGCGCATTGCATCGGCAATGGCTACGAACTGATCCAGTGGGGCAAGCAGGACATGGTCTTTGCCGGCGGCCACGAGGACCTCGACTGGACGATGTCCGACCTGTTCGACGCCATGGGCGCCATGTCGTCGAAATTCAACGACCGGGCATCCGCCGCCTCGCGCGCCTATGACGCCAATCGCGATGGCTTCGTCATCGCCGGCGGCGCCGGCGTGCTGGTGCTGGAAGAGCTGGAACATGCCAAGGCGCGCGGCGCCAAGATCTATGCCGAGATCGTCGGTTACGGCGCGACCTCGGACGGCTTCGACATGGTGGCGCCATCCGGCGAAGGCGCGGTCCGCTGCATGCGCCAGGCGATGGCGACGGTTTCCGCACCGGTCGACTACATCAACACCCATGGCACGTCGACGCCCGTGGGAGATTCCAAGGAAATGGCCGCGATCCGCGAGGTTTTCGGCCAAGAGATGCCGTACATCACGTCAACGAAATCGCTGACCGGCCATTCGCTGGGCGCGGCCGGCGTGCAGGAGTCCATTTACTCGATCCTGATGATGCAGGGCGGTTTTATCGGCGAAAGCGCCCATATCGAGACCCTCGACCCCGAATTCGAGGGCATGCCAATCGTGCGAAAGCGCATCGACAACGCCAAGATCGACACTGTTTTGTCAAATTCGTTCGGCTTCGGTGGCACCAACGCAACGCTCATTTTCCAGCGCTATTCCGCATAAGGCCAGCGTTGTTTTCATAAGGATTGGCGGCCATGGACGGATTGATGAAGGGCAAGCGCGGGCTCGTCATGGGTGTCGCCAACGATCATTCGATCGCCTGGGGCATCGCTCGGAAATTGTCCGAACATGGAGCGGACCTTGCCTTCACCTATCAGGGTGACGCCTTCGGGCGCCGGGTCAAGCCACTCGCCGACAAGCTCGGCGCCTCGCTGGTCGTGCCGTGCGACGTCGAGGACAGCGCTTCGGTCGCCGCCACCTTCGAGACCCTGGGCAAAGCTTGGGGCGGGCTTGATTTCGTCGTCCACGCCATCGGCTTTTCCGACAAGAATGAACTGAAGGGCCTCTACGCCGACACCAGCCGGGACAATTTCGTCCGCACCATGGTGATCTCCTGCTATTCCTTCACCGAGATCGCCCGCCATGCAGCCGTCTTGATGAAGGACGGCGGATCGATGATCACGCTGACCTATGCGGGCTCGGTCCGTGTCATGCCGAACTACAATGTCATGGGCGTCGCCAAGGCCGGGCTTGAGGCCAGTGTGCGTTACCTCGCCAACGACTACGGTCCGCGCGGCATCCGGGTGAACGGCATATCGGCTGGACCGGTGCGCACGCTCGCCGGCGCCGGGATTTCCGATGCGCGCCACATGTTCTCCTACCAGCAGCGCAACTCGCCGCTGCGCCGCACCGTGACCATCGACGAGGTCGGCGGTTCCGCGCTTTATCTGTTGTCCGATCTGTCTTCGGGCGTTACCGGCGAAATCCATTATGTCGATTCCGGCTATCACATCGTTTCCATGCCTACGCTCGATGAATTGAAGCAGACCGATAACGGGCGAGACTAATGCATGGCGCCCAAAAGTGCGCAGCGGTTTTGGGACGACGACGCGCATAAAACAAAAGCTTAAAATGCGCCGACTAAACCCGTTTCAACGCGACGCGCTCTAATCCGCCCAAGAAATACTACCGGTCCAATAAAATTGGACGCATTCGCGGAAACTCATTTTAAGGACATATCCGCTAGAAAGCCCTGTACTCTGGGGACCTTTCAATGTCGGCCGTCAGCAACCCGAAGCGAACACCGGTGTTCCGGCTGCTCACCATAGCAAGCTCGGGTATCGGCAGTTTCGTCCTCGGACTCTGGGGCCTGAAGCACGGTCTCGGCGATAGTTTTGTCGGGATATCGGCGGACATGATTGTCGCGATGATGGCCGCCCTGTGCGCACTGGCGGCGTCGGTGGCCGCGATGTCCTTCTTCGCCGGCGTCGATGAATCGGCGGATTTCGTCTTCGAGGAAACCCATTTCGACAAGCTGACCGGCCTGCTGGCCCGTCCGGCGATGGTCGGCAAGATCGCCGAGGCGGCATGCGCGACGAGCCGGACCGGCGAGCCGGTGTTCCTCATCGACATCGACATCGATCGGTTCAAGCAGATCAACGACGCCATCGGCTACAGCCACGGCGACGAGTTGATCCGTGAGTTCACTAAGCGATTGAAGACTTGCCTGCCGCAACGCGCGGTGATCGGACGCATCGGCGCCGGTGAATTCGCGATCCTCCTCCCCGACAATCAGGTGTCAGGGTCACTGGAAAGTGCCATCGAGAGGCTCATCGACGAGATGATGGAGCCCTATGAGCTCAGCACGCACATGCAATCGGTCAGCCTGTCGGTGGGCATCGTGGCGATGCCAAAGGACGGTGTCGATCCCGTCCTCATCCTGCGCCGCTCCAATCTGGCACTGCAGAATGCACGCGCCAGCGGCCTCGGCAACTGGTCGGTCTTCCACGCGGAAATGGGCAGGGTCGCCGACCATCGCCAGTGGGTCGAATCCGAGCTGAACGTTGCCTTCGAGCGGGGCGACTTCGACCTTCACTACCAGCCGCAGCTCGATCTCCCGACCGGCCGCATCGTCGGCTATGAGGCGCTGATCCGCTGGCGGCATCCCGAACGCGGCATGATCCCGCCGATGGAGTTCATTCCGATCGCCGAGGAAACCGGCATGATCGGTCCGATCGGAGAATGGGTGCTGCGCAAGGCCTGCAGCGACGCGCGCCATCTGCCCGAAGACTGCTTCGTCGCCGTCAACATCTCGCCCGTGCAGTTCATGACCAAGGACTTCGTCGGTATCGTGCGCGACACCATGACCAGCACCGGCATCAAGCCGTCGCGGCTGGAACTGGAAGTGACCGAGACGGCGATGATGCAGGACCGCGACCGCGCCGCCACCATCCTGAAGGAGCTGGCAGACATGGGCATCTCGGTTGCCGTCGATGATTTCGGCACCGGCTATTCCAATCTGAGCTACCTGATCGACTTCTCGTTCGGCAAGCTGAAGATCGACCGCTCCTTTGTCAGCCGCCTCGACACGGACACCAGTTCCGGCGCGGTCGTTTCGACCATCGTCGGACTTTCGCGCGCACTCGGCGTCAGCATCATCGCCGAAGGCGTCGAGACCGAAAGCCAGGCGACGCTGCTTAGGGCTGCCGGCTGCGAAGTGGTGCAAGGCTATCTGTTCGGCAGGCCGGCGCCACTCAGGTTCAGGGTCGGCGACGCTCACGTCACCGACGAGACGCGGCGAGTCGCCAATCTGCATTGAAGGCGGCGCCGCTCTCTCGAGCATGATCTTTCCGAAAACCGGTTTCCACTTTTCGGGATCAAGCTTTAACGACGCGCGACAAGCACCTTGAACATGCCGTCGCGGGCGAGCTCTGCATGGCTCGAAAAGGCAGCCGACAGCACCGGCTCGTAGGGGAGCTGGCGGTTGGCCACCATGAACAGCCGCCCGCCGGGCTTCAGGGCCTTGGCCGCCGCACGGATCATGCCGGCGCCGATCTCCGGCTCGGCCGCGCGGCTGCGATGAAAGGGCGGATTCATGGCGATCGCGTCATAGCGCTTCTCGACCGGCTCCTTCAGCAGATCAGTCCAGAAGAATTCCCTGGTGATCGACTGGCCAACCTCTGCCAGATTGAGCTTTGCGGCTTCGAGCGAGGCGAAGTCCGCCTCATAGAGGTCGAGTGCCGAGATGCCCGGCGCCCGGGCGGCTATCTCGGCAGCCACATACCCCCAGCCGGCGCAGAAATCGGCAACGCTGCCGCGCAGATCATTGGGCAGGTTCTCGGCCAGTAATCTCGAGCCTGTATCGACCCGATCGAAGGAAAACATGCCGGGGGCCGTGCGGAACCGGCCTTCCACCAGCAGAGCGGGATTGGCGGCGCGAAGATCCTGCGCGGCGGCCAGATCGGCAGGCCGGCGGAACCAGAAGGCGATGCCGTGATATTTCGGCAGATGGCCCTCAAGCGGCACCAGTTCGCCTACGCGCTTGCGCAGGCTGGCAATACCGTCGTCCTTGCCGCCGGCAACGACGATCAACCCGCCCGGCGCCACGCGCTCGAGCGCCTCGGCGAGGCGCAATTCGTTCAGGCCGCGATGCCGGCCGGCAAGCACAAGTGCCATGTCGAAGCCGCCGCCTTCGGCTTGCGCGGTGACGATGAGCCCGGACGCCTGCAACGGGCGAAAATATGGCCGGAAGCCTTGTACCAGGTGAAGTGAGCCCTCGAAGCCTTCGGGCGAGCGAAAGCCCGGTTCAGCGCCAAGAAACAAGACGCGATCGCCCTTTCCCGGCAACGGAACCGCCTCGGCCTCGAAGGGATGAAAAAGCGTCTTCAGTGGCTCGGCGGACATTGCTCGATCTCGAAACGAGGACTGAGGAAGGCGGGCTAAAAATGAAACCCGGGCTGAAAATGAAAACGGGCGCGACCATAGCCGCGCCCGCTTCGATTTACGATCTCAGGCCGATCAGGCGGCGTTTTCTTCGCCTTCGGTCTTCTTGTCGCGGGCGAGTTCCTTGCCGGTGGCCTGGTCGACGACCTTCATCGACAGGCGGACCTTGCCGCGCTCGTCGAAGCCCATCAGCTTGACCCAGACCTTGTCGCCTTCCTTGACGACGTCCGAGGTCTTGGCGACCCGGTCGTTGGCAAGCTGCGAGATGTGGACGAGACCGTCACGCGGACCGAAGAAGTTCACGAAAGCGCCGAAGTCGGCGGTCTTGACGACCGTGCCTTCGTAGATCTCGCCGACTTCCGGCTCGGCGACGATGGTGTGGATCCACTTCTTCGCCGCTTCGATCTCCTTGGCGTTCGACGAAGCGATCTTGACCGTGCCGTCGTCCTCGATGTTGATCTTGGCGCCGGTCTTTTCGACGATCTCGCGGATGACCTTGCCGCCCGAGCCGATAACGTCACGGATCTTGTCGGTCGGGATGTGCATGACTTCGATGCGCGGCGCGAACTCACCGAGTTCCGAACGCGCGCCGGAGAGCGCATTCGACATCTCGCCGAGGATATGCAGGCGGCCGTCTTTGGCCTGGCCGAGCGCGATCTGCATGATCTCCTCGGTGATGCCGTCGATCTTGATGTCCATCTGCAGCGAGGTGATGCCGTTGGCGGTGCCGGCGACCTTGAAGTCCATGTCGCCGAGGTGATCCTCGTCGCCAAGGATGTCGGAGAGAACGGCGAACCGCTCGCCTTCCTTGATCAGGCCCATGGCGATACCGGCAACTGGCTTGGCCAGCGGAACGCCGGCATCCATCAGCGCCAGCGAGGTGCCGCAAACGGTTGCCATCGACGACGAGCCGTTGGACTCGGTGATCTCCGAGACGACGCGCAGCGTGTAGGGGAACTGGTCAGCGCTCGGCAGCATCGGGCGGATAGCGCGCCAGGCGAGCTTGCCATGGCCGATTTCGCGGCGACCCGGCGAACCCATGCGGCCGGTCTCACCGACCGAGTAGGGAGGGAAGTTGTAGTGAAGGAGGAACTTCTCCTTGTACATGCCGGTCAGCGAATCGACATACTGTTCGTCCTCGCCGGTGCCGAGCGTGGCAACGACCAGTGCCTGGGTCTCGCCGCGGGTGAACAGCGCCGAACCGTGGGTGCGCGGCAGGACGCCGACTTCGGAAACGATCTTGCGGACCGTCTTGAGGTCGCGGCCATCGATGCGCGAACCGGTGTCGAGGATGTTCCAGCGCACGACCTTGGCCTGGAGTTCCTTGAACACGGCGCCGATCTGCTCGGACGTGTACTTGGCGTCTTCGCCCTCAGCCGGAGCAAACGCGGCCTTGACCTTCGCCTTGACGGCGTCGACGGCGGCGTAGCGCTTCTGCTTGTCGGTGTTCTTGTAGGCATCGCGAAGCTCGCCTTCGACGATCTTCAGCATTTCTGCTTCGAGCGCGGAATAGTCCGGCGCGGTGAAGTCGCGCGGCTCCTTGGCGGCAACTTCGGCCAGCTTGATGATGGCGTCGATGACCGGCTGGAAGCCCTTGTGGCCGAACATGACGGCGCCGAGCATCAGCTCTTCGCCAAGTTCCTTGGCTTCGGACTCGACCATCAGAACGGCGTCGGTGGTGCCGGCGACGACGAGGTCGAGCTTGGATTCCTGCATCTCGTCGACATGCGGGTTGAGCACGTATTCGCCGTTGATGTAGCCGACGCGGGCGCCGCCGATCGGGCCCATGAAGGGAACGCCCGAAAGGGTCAGAGCCGCCGAGGTGGCGACGATCGACAGGATGTCGGGATCGTTCTCGAGGTCATGCTGGACGACGGTGACGACGATCTGGGTGTCGTTCTTGTAGCCTGCGGCGAAAAGCGGGCGGATCGGGCGGTCGATGAGGCGGGAAACCAGCGTTTCCTTTTCGCTCGGACGGCCTTCGCGCTTGAAATAGCCGCCTGGGATCTTGCCGGCGGCGTAGGTCTTTTCCTGGTAGTTGACGGTCAGCGGGAAGAAATCGAGACCTGGCTTCGGCTCCTTCATCGAAACGACGGTGGCGAGAACCTTGGTCTCACCGTAGGTCGCGAGCACCGCGCCGTCGGCCTGGCGCGCGATCTTGCCGGTTTCGAGGATGAGCGGACGACCGCCCCATTCGATTTCCACTTTGTGGTGATTGAACATATCTTGTCCTTAATAAGCGGAAAGGGCCGCGCCGTTTCACGGTGCGCGGATGCCCTTCCCTGGCTTCCTTTCTCGGGCAGCCACGGGCAAGACAACGGGAAGCTCGGGTGATTTCAGCGCGGCGAGCGCGCGAGCGTCCTGCAATCCTGCCCCATGACCGTCCATGGGCGGTTTCGAGTGGCCCTCTGCATGCTCGAAACCGGGTCTGGCCAGTCGATGCGACTGGCAGAATGCGCGACCGGCGGGCCCTCCGAAGAAAGCCCGCCGGTCAATTCGTCAACGGCGCAGACCGAGCTTCTCGATCAACGTCTGGTAGCGCGCGTCGTCCTTGCGCTTGAGATAATCAAGCAGGCTGCGGCGCTGGGAGACGAGGGCGAGCAGACCACGGCGGGAATGGTTATCCTTCTTGTGGTCCTTGAAATGGTCGGTCAGGTTCTTGATGCGCTCGGAAAGGATGGCCACCTGGACTTCCGGAGACCCGGTATCGCCCTTGGCGGTTGCGAATTCACCCATCAATTCCTGTTTGCGCTCGGCAGTAATCGACATCGTGTTTTTCCTTATCTGTTTGAGGAAACGGGTCGCCCTCAGCCGGGATGTCGTCCAGCAGGGGCCGGTGCAAGCAAAGCGTCATAGCGCTATGCTGCGGCGCGTATAGTGCAATTCCCGGGAAAACACCAGCCCAATTCACAAGCCGGCTTCTCAGCCCAAAATGACAGGTTTTATCCTTTTCAAAGCCATTTCTTCCATTTGAAGAAGGCGATCAGCCCAAACGCGACAAGCGCCATGAACAGCAACGATGCCGGATAGCCATAATAGGCTTTCAGCTCCGGCATGTTCCAGGGCGAAGACTCCGGATCGAAATTCATGCCCCAGATGCCGACCAGGAAGGTGAGCGGCATGAAGATGACCGAGACGATGGTGAGGTAGCTGATGACGTCGTTGGTGCGCGCCTGACTGAGCGACAGATGCATCTCGATCAGGCCGGTCAGCATGTCGCGCTGGGTTTCGACCAGTTCGATCAGCCTGAGCGAATGGTCGAGCGTGTCGTTGAGGAAGATCTTGGTCTCGGCCTTCACATAGGGCACATCGTTGCGGATCAGCGTTGCCAGCGCATCGCGCATCGGCCACAGCACCCCCTTCAGCACATTGGCGTCGCGCCGCAATTCATGCAACTGCCGCATCTGATGCTTTTGCGTCGTGTGCAGCATCTGGTCCTCGATGCCGTCGACCATGTCGCCGGCGGCCTCGATCGGCGGGAAATAACTGTCGACGATGGCGTCGATCAGTGCATAGGCGAGATAATCGGCGCCGCGTGCGCGCAGCCGGTTGGGCGCCGAGCTCTCGATGCGCTTGCGCACGGGATTGAACGGATCGCCTTCACGCTCCTGGAAGGTGACGACGAAGTTGTTGCCGAAGAAGACGGCGATCTGCTCGTAGCGGTGCGACGTGACATCGTCGATCATCCTGACGACGACGAAGGCATGATCCTCGAAGAAGTCGACCTTCGGCCGCTGGCCGGTGTTGACGACGTCCTCCAGCGCCAGCGGATGCAGGCTGAAAATGCGGCCGATCTCCTCGATCAGCGGAATGTTGGCGAGGCCGGTGCAGTCAAGCCAGATGACCGGCCATTTGTCGCAATGGGTGTTCAGGTCGTCGATGCTGGCATTTTCGATGGTCTTGAATTTCTGCGGCGAGATGAGGGTCAGCCGCAGTTCCGAGCGCCGCGCCGCCGGATCGGCGATCAGCGTGCCAGGCGACGCCCCGACCGGCGGCCGCCGCGTCTTCACCGGCGCCCGCTTTTTCACCGCCTCGGCCTTTTCCATATGCCCCTCGAGCGTAAAGTCGACCTGAAGTTAAAACCTCGTTTTGTCGCAATTCCGGACGGAAACCGCTCTCGCCTTTCCTGGAATTGCCTTGGCCGTCAGCCGGCAAAGACCCGCTTGGGCTTGAACATGCCTTGCTCGATGGCACCGATGGCGACCAGCTTGCCGCGCGCCGTGGCGCAGGCTTCTTCGGCTTCCACCGGTGCGTCGCGGCCGCGGATGATGACCGGATTGCCGAGGCGGATTTTCGTCGCCGCGTCGTCGCTGATGGCGACCTGCGGTAGGCAGTCGAGGGCAGCGGATGTATCCACCAGAAGTGCGTCGATGGCGTCGAAGTCGATCGGCGCTTCCACCGCGCCAGCGGCTTCAACCGTGTCAGCGGCATCTGTCGCCTCCGGGTCGTCTTCACCCGGCACGCCGAAACGGGCGGCCTCCAGGTCGGCGATGGTGACGAAGTCCTCCGGCGTGAACGGCTCGACCTCGACCCGGCGCAGTTCGGAAATATGGCCGAAACAGCCGAGATCGCGGCCCATGTCGCGGGCTAGCGAGCGCACGTAGGTGCCCTTGCCGCATTCGACTTCAAAAACAGTATGGTCGGCATCGTGCTCGACAATATCGAGTCGGCCGATCTCGACCTCTCGTGCGGGTATGTCGACCGTCGCGCCGTCACGGGCCAGATCATAGGCGCGCTCGCCCGATATCTTGATGGCCGAGAATTGCGGCGGCGTCTGCATGATGACGCCGGTGTATTTCGGCAGCAGCGCCAGCACCTCGGCTTCCGCTGGACGCAGGTCCGAACTCTTCGTCACAGGACCTTCGAGGTCATCGGTCGAACGCTCCTGCCCCCAGGCAACGGTGAAGCGATAGATCTTGGCGCCGTCCTGGACGTAAGGCACGGTCTTGGTGGCTTCGCCAAGCGCGATCGGCAGCATGCCGGACGCCAGCGGATCGAGCGTGCCGGCGTGGCCGGCCTTCTCCGCCTGAAACAGCCATTTGATCTTGGAGACGGCTTCGGTCGAACCCATGCCGACCGGCTTGTCCAGGACCAGCCAGCCCGAGATCGGCCGGCCCTTCTTCTTGCCGCGACGCGCCACTATTCAGAGTCCTTGTTGTCTTCTTTGTCCTGGCCTTCGGAACCGAGATCGCGCGCCACTTCGGGCGACTTCAAGAGATCGTTGATCCTGGCGAAATTGTCGAAGGAAGTGTCCAGCTTGAAGCGAAGCTCCGGCATGAACTTCATCTGCCGCAGCGCGCCGGAGACACGGCCACGCACGAACTTCGCATGCTTGTTCAGCGCCTCGACCACCGCATCGGTATCCTTGGCGCCGAGCGGCGAGACGAAAGCGGTGGCAACCTTCAGGTCGGGCGACATGCGCACTTCCGAGACCGAAACCACGGTGTTCTCGATCAGCGGATCGATGATCTCGCCGCGCTGCAAGGTTTCGGACAAGGCATGGCGCACCTGTTCGGCGACGCGCAGCATGCGCTGGGATGGGCTGGATGTGGTTGGACGGGGCATTTTTCTCGATCCTGAAAGCGTGAGGCGCGGGATGGAACCGTGCCGCATGTCTCATATGGCATTCTCAATAGGACCTGCTCAATAGACTTGGGGGCGGCGGTCTTTCGACCACCGCCCGGTGTCGACAAGTCACTCGAACTCAGAGCGTACGGGTCACCATCTCGACGCGGAAGCACTCGATGATGTCGCCGACGCGCATGTCCTCGTAGTTCTGGAAGGCCATGCCGCACTCCTGGCCGCCGGGAACTTCCGCAACCTCGTCCTTGAAGCGCTTCAGGGTCTTCAGCGTGCCTTCGTGGATGACGACGTTGTCGCGGATCAGACGCACGCCCGCACCACGCTCGACCTTGCCTTCGGTGACACGGCAGCCGGCGATCTTGCCGACCTTGGTGATGTCGAAGATTTCGAGGATCTGCGCATTGCCGATGAAGGTCTCGCGACGCTCCGGCGACAGCAGGCCCGACAGAGCCGCCTTCACGTCATCCACAAGGTTGTAGATGATCGAATAGTAGCGGATCTCGATGCCCGCGGCAGCGGCAGCGGCACGTGCCTGCACGTTGGCACGAACGTTGAAGCCGATGATCGCCGCACCCGAAGTCTCCGCCAGCGACACGTCGCTCTCGGTGATGGCACCGGCGCCGGCATGGACGATGCGCGCACGCACTTCGTCGGTGCCGAGCTTGTCGAGCGCCGCGTTGATCGCCTCGATCGAACCCTGCACGTCGCCCTTGATGACCAGCGGGAATTCCTTCAGCCCGCTCGTCTGCAACTGCGACATCATCTGCTCGAGCGAACCGCGCTGACCGGCATGCTTGGCAACCGCCTTCTCGCGCGCCAGACGCTGGCGATATTCGGTGATCTCGCGGGCACGGGCTTCGTTGTTGACCACGGCGAAGCGGTCGCCGGCCTGCGGGGTTCCCTGCAGGCCAAGCACTTCGACCGGCATCGCCGGCGGTGCTTCCTTGATTTGCCCGCCACGATCGTTGACCAGCGCGCGCACCCGGCCCCATTCGTTGCCGGCGACAAGGATGTCACCCGGCATCAGCGTTCCGGTCTGCACCAGCACGGTGGCGACGGGACCACGACCCTTGTCGAGTTGGGCCTCGATGACGACACCCTCGGCGGTACGGTCCGGATTGGCCTTGAGGTCGAGGATTTCGGCCTGCAGCAGGATCGCCTCGAGCAGCTTGTCGAGATTGGTGCCCTTGGTCGCCGACACTTCGACGTCCAGCACTTCACCGCCCATGGATTCGACGAAGACCTCGTGGCGCAGCAGTTCGGAGCGCACCTTCTGCGGATCGGCATCATGCTTGTCGATCTTGTTGATCGCCACGATGATCGGAACGCCGGCCGCCTTGGCGTGGCTGATCGATTCGATCGTCTGCGGCATGACGCTGTCGTCGGCCGCAACCACCAGGATGGCGATGTCGGTCGCCTGGGCGCCACGAGCACGCATCGCCGTGAAGGCAGCGTGGCCGGGCGTGTCGATGAAGGTGATCTTGTGACCGTTCTTCTCGACCTGGTAGGCGCCGATATGCTGGGTGATGCCACCGGCTTCACCGGAGACGACATTGGCATTGCGGATGGCGTCGAGCAGCGAGGTCTTGCCGTGATCGACATGGCCCATGATCGTCACGACGGGCGGACGCGTCACCAGGTCCTCGGCATTGTCGGCGATGTTGAACAGGCCTTCCTCGATGTCGGACTCGGCGACGCGGCGGACCGTGTGGCCGAATTCGGTGGCAACCAGTTCCGCCGTATCGGCGTCGATGACGTCGCCCGGCTTCAGGATCTGGCCCTGCTTCATGAAGAACTTGACCAGGTCGACCGCACGCTCGGACATGCGCTGCGCAAGTTCCTGGATGGTGATGGTCTCTGGCAAGATCACTTCGCGCATGACTTTCTCGCGCGGCTCATTGTGCATCGCGCGCTTGAATTTTTCCTGGCGGCGGCGCATCGACGACAGCGAACGGGCCCGCGCGTCCTCATCGGACAATGCGGAATTCAGCGTCAGCTTGCCACGGCGGCGATCTTCCTCGGCCTTGGTCGGCTTGGCCGGACGCGCCACTTCAGGCGTGACCGGACGGCGCACTGGCGCGCCAGCGCCAATCCGCTTCGGCTTGACCTCTTCCTCGTCGTCGACCGTTGCCAGTTCCGCGGCCAGCGGCGCGCGGCGGCGTGCCTCTTCCTCGGCGCGACGGCGGGACTCGGCCTCGGTCTGCAACCGCGCCTCTTCCTCAGCCTGGCGGCGCGCGGATTCCTCGCGTTCGCGGCGACGGCGCTCTTCGTCCTCGGCGCGGCGCTTGGCGTCCTCGGCAGCGCGCTGACGGTCCTCGACCTCGCGCACCTTCGAGCCTTCGAGCGCCCTACGGCGCGCTTCCATTTCACTGCGCGACAGTTCGTTCAGCACCATGCCGCTGCGCTCGACCGGAGGCGGCGGCGGTGGCGGCGCCTTCGGCGCTTCCTGGACGACGGGCGCGGCCACAACCGCCGGCTTCGGTGTGAAGACGGGTGCGGCAACCGGCTCCGGCTTGTCGCCGGGCATCGAGAACTTGCGCTTCTTGGTTTCGACGACGACCTGCTTGGTGCGGCCGTGCGAGAAGTTCTGGCGCACAGTGCCCTGTTCCATACCGGGGCGCTTTAGCGTCAAGGTCTTCTTCGGCGTCACACTCAGCGTATTGTCGTCACCCGATTTCGTATCGCTCATTCCATATCCTCTGCGGCATCATCTTCGTCAGCAACAGCCGCAAGCATTGCCAGATCGTCCGGGGAACCGCCCCGATACCGGTCGAGCGCAACCATGCGCTTCTGGACCGCCCTACCCGCGTCTCCCGCGAGAACGGCAGCATGTATCACATTTGTACCCCCCAATGCCAAGCTCAACTCGGCCTCGGAGAAAAGTTTGTAGGCAAGGATAGCGGGCCCGCCGAGATGGACTGTCGCCCGTCGCGCCTGGCTGATCTTGCGCACGCCGTCGTCGGACGCCTCGGTCGCATGGAGCACGAAAAGCGCCAAGCCGCCGCGCACCGCGCTCTCGACCTTTGTGGCTCCAAGAGAAATCGCGCCTGCCTTGCGAGCAAGCCCAAGCATGCCCAGAGCGGATCTGGAAAGCAGCCCGTCGACCATGCCGCCAAGATCGGGCGGCACGACCACCTGCGCCTTGAAGGCGCGGGCAAAAAGGTTCTTCGCCGCCGCCTTGTCGATATGTAGGCGGTCGGCGGTCACCCAGCAACCACGGCCGGGCAGATTTCTCTTGATGTCGGGAACGACGGCCGAATCCGGGCCGACGACGAACCGGATCAATTCATCCGGTTCGGCCTGCCTGCGGGTGACGATGCAGGTGCGATCGTTCATCTCGTCCAAGGGCGGGTTCGGTGCGATGCGGTTTCACCTCACGCACCAACGGCTTCGTCAGCCGTTTCTTCTTCGGCTGCAAGCTCGTCTTCGGTGATCCAGCCAGCCTTGAGGCGGGCGGCCAGAACCATCTGTTCGGCATCGGCGCGTGTCACGCCATGACTGGCCAGCACGCCCGGATACACCTTCGTTTCGCCGTCCTTGCGTTCCTTCCAGCCAGTCAGGTCGTCGGCGGCATAGCCGGCGAAATCCTCGATCGTCTTCACGCCGTCCTCGCCGAGCGTCACCATCATGGCGGTGGTGATGCCGGGGATTTCGCGCAATTCGTCGGAGACGCCGAGAGCCTTGCGCTTGTCGTCGTGCTCGGCTTCGATCTTCTCCAGGTACTCGCGGGCGCGGGTCTGGATTTCCGAAGCGGTGTCTTCGTCGAAGCCGTCGATCGAGGCGATCTCGCCGGAATCGACATAGGCGACTTCCTCGACGCTGGTGAAGCCTTCCGAGGCCAGCACCTGGCCGACCATCTCGTCGACGTCGAGGGCCTCCATGAACAGCGACGAACGCTCGACGAATTCCTTCTGGCGACGCTCGGATTCTTCGGCCTCGGTCAGGATGTCGATGTCCCAGCCGGTCAGCTGCGAAGCGAGCCGCACATTCTGGCCGCGGCGGCCGATGGCCAACGACAGCTGGTCGTCAGGAACCACGACTTCGATGCGTTCGGCATCCTCGTCGAGCACGACCTTGGCGACTTCCGCCGGCTGCAGCGCGTTAACGATGAAGGACGCAGCCGAAGGCGACCACGGAATGATGTCGATCTTCTCGCCCTGCAATTCGCCGACGACGGCCTGGACGCGGCTGCCGCGCATACCGACGCAGGCGCCGACCGGATCGATCGAGGAATCACGCGAGATGACGGCGATCTTGGCGCGAGAACCAGGGTCGCGGGCGACCGACTTGATCTCGATGATGCCGTCATAGATTTCCGGCACTTCCATGGTGAAGAGCTTGGCCATGAACTGCGGATGGGTGCGCGACAGGAAGATCTGCGGGCCGCGCTGCTCGCGGCGAACGTCGTAGACATAGGCGCGGACGCGGTCGCCATATTTGTAGTTTTCGCGCGGGATCAGTTCGTCGCGACGGATGATCGCCTCGCCACGACCGAGATCGACGATGACGTTGCCATATTCGACACGCTTGACGGTGCCGTTGACGATCTCGCCGATGCGGTCCTTGTATTCGTCATACTGGCGGTCGCGCTCGGCCTCACGCACCTTCTGCACGATGACCTGCTTGGCCGACTGGGCGGCGATGCGGCCGAAATCCATCGGCGGCAGCTGTTCGGCGATGAAGTCGCCGAGCTGGGCGTCGGGATTGCGCTCGCGCGCCGAGGAAATGGCGATCTGGGTGGCGTAGTCGTCGACCTTCTCGACCACTTCCATCAGCCGCTGCAGCTTCATCTCGCCGGTGTTCGGGTTGATGTCGGCGCGGATGTTGGTCTCCTGGCCGTAACGCGAACGCGCCGCCTTCTGGATCGCATCGGCCATGGCGGCGATGACGATCGACTTGTCGATCGACTTTTCACGCGCGACCGCATCGGCGATCTGCAGCAGTTCAAGCCTGTTGGCGCTTACAACCATCGTTTTTCTCCCGAGCCTGTTTGCCGGACCTTTGCGCCCGGCAGCTCAATCATAGTTCCTGTTCGGTTTCGTTTTCCGCGCCGGCTTCCGCACCCTCTGGTGCATCGTCGTCCGGTTCGCCGCGGCGTTTCTTGGCTTCCTTGCGCGCCCTGTTGTCTTTCGACAGGGCATCGCGAATGAGATCGTCGGTCAGGATCAGGCGCGTTTCGGAAATCGCGTCATAGGGGACCCGCACCGTCGGCTCCTCGCCATAGGCGGCCTTTTCGCGCTCGATCAGCACATCGTTGTCACCGGCCTCGACGATCTTGCCCTTGAACCGCTTGCGGTCGGCGACGATGATCGACGTCTCCATCTTGACCAGGTGGCCGGTCCAGGTCGCGAAATCCGATTTGCGGACCAGCGGCCGATCGATGCCGGGCGACGAGACTTCGAGGTGATAGGCCTTTTCGATCGGATCATCGACGTCGAGGGCCGGCGACACCGCGCGGCTGACCTCTTCGCAATCCTCGACGGTCATGGTGCCGTCCTCGCGTTCGGCCATGATCTGCAGCGTCAGGCCGTTCTGGCCCGACAGATGCACCCGCACGAGGCGGAAGCCGATGCCGCGCAGAACCGGCTGGACGATCAGCGCGATGCGCGCATCGATGCCGCTTTCGCGGATGATGCGGTCGTCGCCTTCGCTTGCCGTTGCAGTCATTCGATCCCTGTCGTTCTACCCGAAGCTACCGGCAGGTAATAAAAAAGAGCGGGACCGGGTGGACCCACTCTTCGTCATACCGACCAAGAATTTGAGGCTGATATAACCGATCATGGCCGCTGTTTCAAGCCCGCCGTACCCGCGCGGACAAAAGCCGTGGCAACGCCAGTGTTGCGCCAGACGCATGGCCTCCATGCGGTGGTGCCCCTGTGAGCCACAACGCTGCATCACCATTTGTGTTGCATCGCACAAAGATGACGACACGTCACAGCAGCGAAAGGATACGACCATGACCAACCGTAAGATTCTATCCGCCATAGGCGATCTCTTCACGACATTTGGCAGCGCAGTCGCTGCCTCGCGTTCCGTGGAAGCCGGCCGCAGGCCGCGCGCGGACGACCTGCGCAAGCTCGGCATGGATCCGGCTGTCTTCAACAGGATCGGCCGTTTCTAAGGGTTTGGCGGGCTGATGACGCGCGCCCTGCCGCCGGCGAACGCCGGAGCCGTGCGATCGGCCCGCTTACGTCCTGACGAAGGTAAGATAGGCGGGCCGCCGGCCCTCACGAACAGCCTTCGCCTCGTAACGGGTACCCGGCCAGCCATCGTAGGGCCGATGCCAATCCGCCGCCTCCGAAGCCTGCCACGCGAATGCACCATGCGCCCGACAGTGCAGCAAGGTCCAGTTCACATAGGTGTCGATATCGGAGGCAAAGCGGAATTTTGAACCCGGCTTCAGCACGCGCGCGAAACGGTCGAGATTGATCGGGCTGACGAAACGGCGCTTCCAGTGCTTCTTCTTCGGCCACGGATCCGGATAGAGAAGGTCGATGCCGGCGAGTGACGCTTGCGGCAGCCAGTCGAGCAGCCGGGTGGCGTCGTCGTCATAGACCTTGAGATTGGCAAGCGGCTTTTCCCTCACCGCCATCATCATCTTGGCCATGCCGTTGACGAATGGCTCGACGCCGACAAAGCCAATCGATGGCGCCTCGGTGGCGCGATGCAGGAGATGTTCGCCGCCGCCGAAGCCGATTTCGAGACGAACCGCCGAAACATCTGCTTCAAACAGGGTGCTGAGATCTGCCGGCGGTTCAGCCGTCAGATCGAGCCGATATGTGCCAAAGCCGCTTTCCAGTGCAGCCGCCTGCTGCGGCCGCATGGTCTTGCCGCGCCGGCGACCGAAGAAGGCTTCGGTCGCGCGGCTTGGTCTGTCCTTCGGGTCCATGGCAGGACTTTGCGGCGCCGCTGTCAGGCGGCGACCGCGTCCTTGAGCGCCTTGGCGAGATCGGTCTTTTCCCAGGAGAAGGACCCATCGCGGCCGGCCTTGCGGCCGAAATGGCCGTAGGACGACGTCTTGGCGTAGATCGGCTTGTTGAGATCGAGATGGCGGCGGATGCCTGACGGCGACAGATCCATCACCGTGCGCAGCGCCTCTTCGAGCTTGGCCTCGTCGACCTTGCCGGTGCCGTGCAGGTCGACATAGACAGACAGCGGCTGGGCGACGCCGATGGCGTAGGAAAGCTGAATGGTGCAGCGGTCGGCGAGTTTCGCCGCCACGACGTTCTTGGCGAGGTAGCGCGCTGCATAGGCGGCGGAACGATCGACCTTGGTGGTGTCCTTGCCCGAAAAGGCGCCGCCGCCATGCGGTGCGGCACCGCCATAGGTGTCGACGATGATCTTGCGGCCAGTCAGCCCGGCGTCGCCATCCGGCCCGCCAATGACGAATTTGCCGGTCGGGTTGATGTACCACATGCAGTTGTCGGCGATCTTGAGCTCGCCCAGCGCCTCGCGAATATAGGGTTCGACGACCTTGCGGACCTTCTTCGAATCCCAGCTCGCATCGAGATGCTGTGTCGACAACACGATCTGCGTCGCCTCGGCGGCCTTGCCATCGACATAGCGGACAGTGACCTGGCTCTTGGCGTCAGGGCCGAGTTTGCCGGCCTCGCCGCTGCCTTCGTGGCGGGCGGCGGCCAGCAGTTCGAGGATCTTGTGGCTGTAGTAGATCGGCGCCGGCATCAGATCCGGTGTCTCGCGGCAGGCATAGCCGAACATGATGCCCTGATCGCCGGCACCTTCCTCGCCCTGACGGTCGGACGCGTTGTCGACGCCCTGGCCGATATCGGGCGACTGGCCGTGCAGCAGGACCTCGATCTTCGCGTTCTTCCAGTGGAAGCCGGCCTGCTCATAGCCGATTTCACGGATCGCCTTGCGGGCCACCGACTTGAACTTCGCCGGATTGACGACCGGATGGCCGCCGGCATCCTTGAGGATGTTGCCTTCCTTGTCCTTCTTCAGCAGCGTCTCGGGGACGCGCACCTCTCCGGCGATGACGACGCGGTTGGTGGTGGCCAGCGTCTCGCAGGCGACACGGACTTTCCATGGGTCCATGCCGGTCTTCTTGGCTTCGCGATAGACCAGATCGACGATCTCGTCGGAGATCCGGTCGCAGACTTTGTCGGGATGGCCCTCGGCAACGGATTCCGAGGTAAAGAAGTAGTTCTGCCGCGTCACGGGTGTCCCCTCTTGAAAAAACGATCGGCAGGCTGCCGACTTTGGCGCGCCACGTGTTAGCGGGGTGGAGCGCCGCTCGTCAAGCGGTGCTACCGTTCTGGCATGAATGTCGATGCAGTTATCTTGTGCCACCGGCGGCAGGCTGCCGCCGGTCCAAACGGGATTGCGGATCAGTCGAGATCATCAGTGGAGAGGGATTTGACCAGGTCGATGAGCCGACGGCGCACCTTGGCATCGGCAATCTTGACAAAGGCGCGGTTGAGCTGAAGGCCTTCGGGACTGCCGCAGAATTCGACGGCGAAAGCCATCGACGTGTCTTCGGCAAAGCCACGGCCGGGCGCGGCCTCCTGGCCGGGCGCATCCTCGAAAAAGAAGGCGACTGGCACGCCGAGAATCGACGCTATCGCCTGCAGGCGGCTGGCGCCGACGCGGTTGGTGCCCTTTTCATATTTCTGAATCTGTTGAAATGTGATGCCGAGATTCTCGCCCAGTTTCTCCTGGCTCATTCCGAGCATATTGCGGCGAAGCCGGATGCGACTGCCAACATGGATGTCGATCGGATTCGGTTTCTTCTTGTTGTCTTCTGTCATTTTTTCCTCGCCGAATTTTTTCGGCTTTCTCTATTTTTTCTTGCCCAAACGAAGCCGGCGGCAACTGCCCCAACAGAACGATCCACCGACTTCGAGAAAATTTCAGGCGCTTACAGTATGAGTTTCTAATGTGTGGGCTGTCAATTCACCCGTAGCCTTTGCCTTACGTTCAACAATGCGGCGGCGATGGCAAACATCAACATGATCAGCATTCCGTTAATGCGTCTTTGGCCGGCGGATATGACCGCCTGTCCGGAAATCGGCACGCGTGCATCGATGGCGCCACGCGCGTCGATGGCCAGGGCATCGACGACGCGCCCGCGCGTATCGACGACGGCCGAGATGCCGTTGTTGGCAGCACGCAACAATGGCAATCCATTCTCCACTGCACGGATCTGGGCCTGCCTGAAATGCTGATACGGACCCGGCGTGTCGCCGAACCACGCATCATTGGTAACGTTCACAATAAGCTGCGCTGACGTTGCGTCAACTGCCACCAGATCGGGAAAGATCACCTCATAACAGATAAATGGCAGCGCACGGACGCCGTCAGGCAAAGTGATGGCGTGCCGCTCGTTGCCGGCCGCAAATGTCATCGGCCCGGCAACCAGCTGCTCGATGCCGAAACGCTCGAGCAGATCGGCGAAAGGCAGATATTCGCCGAACGGCACCAGATGAACCTTGTCGACGGCGTCGGCGATTTCACCCTTGTCGTCGATCGCCACCACGGAGTTGTAGTAGCGGCTGTCGGCATTCGCGGCCGAGCCGCCTTCCTCGCGGACGACGCCGGCGATCAGCATCTGGCCGGGTCCGAGCATGTCGCCCAGCGCCGTCAATGCGTCCGGACGCTCGGTGAAGAGGAACGGTACCGAGGTCTCGGGCCACAGGATCAATTGCGGCTTTTCATGACCGGGGTCCGGCGCCTTGGCCGACAGGCCCATCAAAGTTGCGAAGATGCGGTCGCGCACCGACGCATCCCACTTTTCCGACAGATCCACGGCCGGCTGGACGATGCGGACATCCAGGCTGTGCGTCGCCGGCTTTTCGGGAGTGGCAAGCCTGACATAGCCGAAACCGATATGGGCGGCGACGAGGACGGCAAACAGTGCCGCGCCGAGGCGCAGATGCCGGCGCGCCACCAGCAGTGCCGGCAATGCGAAGACGAACACCGCGAGCGCGTTCATGCCGATCATGCCAGTCACCGAGACGCTCTGCATCAGCAAGGGCACGGGCATGGCCGCATAGCCGATCGCATTCCACGGAAAACCGGTGAACAGGAAGTCGCGCAGCCACTCCGCCAGCCCAAAACCGAAAGCAAGGGCGGCGATGCGGCCGATATCGCTGCTCCACAGCAGTCGAGCAACCATTGCCGCAAAGCCGTAGAAAAAGGCGAGTGCGAAGGGAATGCCGACCACCGCGAAGGGAAGCGCCCAGGCAAAACTGTCGGCCTCGACCAGCAGTGCCGAGCCGATCCACCAGAGGCCGGCAAGGAAATAGCCGAAGCCGAACCACCAGCCGACGGCGAAGGCAGGCCGCAGGCGACGAAACAGGCTGCCGGAGGCTTCGCCGGTGGCGCCATCGATCAGCCAGACCAGCAAGGGAAACGAGATGAAACAGGCAGCGAAGAAATCGTAAGGGGCCTGGCCAAGCACGGCAAACGCCCCGGCGAGAAACGCCACGAGCGCGCGCCGCCAACCCCAAAGCAGAATTATCCGGCCGGCCAGGCGCTCCATGCAAACTTCCGAGTCGCGCGAATCAGGAAGCAAGATTTAACAGGCCGCGGTCAGCACTCCAAACGCCGGATGGCTGGCTGCAATGCAAGCTGCGGCCACCGCTCTACCGGTGCCAGCCCTCGATGCGCACGCCGCCCAGCCGTTCGGCCTCTTCACGCGAAACAACGCGAATGGCCTGCGTGAAGGTCCAGACATGGCCTTCGGGATCGCGTGCCCGATACTGGCGTTCGCCGTAGAACTGGTCTGCAGGCTCCTGGATGATCTCCGCGCCGTTTGCCCTGGCGTGCTGACAATGGGCGTCCAGGCCGTCCTTCAGCCGCACATAGACGGATTGCGTGTTCTTGCCCGAAATGGAAGCGGGACTGGCGACGTAGTCGGTCCATTCGGAATCGACGATGATGTAGCCGTCGCCGAACCGCATCTCGGAGTGGACGAGCCTTCCATCGGCGGCGCTGACCACCATGCTGCGCTGGAACCCGAAGGCCGTTTCCAGCCAGTCCAGCGCGGCGCGAGGGTGCCTGTAGAACACCCCGGACCCCAAGGTGGAATGCTTGAAGGGGTCTTCGACCGTCATCCGCGAGCGCTTATATCCTTGTTTTGTCTCATGATGTTCGTCCGAGAAGTCTGCAACTTTTCGGCATCATGCTTTGGTGCTGTCGCATGATGTTCGTCCGAAAAGTCTGCGACTTTTCGGCATCACGCTTAAGCCTGCTCGGTGCGTGCGGCGCGCCGGCGGCGCTCGCCCTTCTGGCTCTGCACGATGCGCACGCGCTTGACGCGGCGCGGATCTGCATCAAGGACGTGGAATTCGAAGCCGGGGATGGCCTGCACCACCTCGCCGCGTGCCGGCACGCGGCCAAGCGTGTTGAAGATCATGCCGCCGATGGTATCGACATACTCACCATGTTCGCCAGCAGCGAAATCCTCGCCGATCATTTTGGCGACATCGTCGATCTCGGCCTTGCCGTCTACGATGAAGACGCCGTCGCCGCTCTGGGTAATCATCGGCTCATCGTCGTCATGCTCGTCCTCAATGTCGCCGACCACCATCTCGACGATGTCTTCCAGCGAGGCAAGGCCATCGGTACCGCCATATTCGTCGATGACCAGCGCCATCTGCGTGCGTGTCGTCTGCATGCGGCCCATCAGGTCGGAGGCAAGCATCGACGGCGGCACGAACAACACCTGGCGGATCAGGTTGAGGTCGCCAATGGTGCGCGCGAGGTCGACCTGCGTGAGGTCGAGAACCGTGGCTGCAGGGGTTTTTCTTGTCGAGCGGCCCTTCTTGACGCGCGCGATCTTGGTGATGTGGGCCAGCACGTCGCGAATATGGACCATGCCGCGCGGATCATCGAGCGTCTCGGAATAGACCGGCATGCGCGAATGGCCGGACTGCTCGAAGGTGCCCAGCAGATCGCCGAGCGTCGTCGTGATCTCGACCGCCTCGATATCGGCGCGCGGCACCATGACGTCCTCGACGCGCACTTCGCGCAAGCGCAGGATGTTGTTGAGCATGGCGCGTTCGCCGGGCGAGAAGGCGCCGGCGTCGCTCGCCGTTTCGGCAAGCGCCCCTGCGATTTCCTCACGCAGGCTGGTTCCGTTGCGCTGCCGGAACAGGCCCAGCACGCGGTCGAACAGGGAGGGACCGGCTGGCGATGTTTCGCTGGCAACGCTGCCGGTAACGGTACTCGGACTTGATCCCTCTTCCGACGTATCGGAAGCCTTGTTCGCACTGCCGGCGTCGGGGCGGGCGGCAGTCTCTGGTTTGTCGTTCATCGTCGTCCGGTCAATTGATCTTTTGTAGTTACGCGTAGGGATCGGGAATGGCAAGCCTTGCGAGCGCTGCGCGCTCGATGGCCTCCATCGCCTCGGCCTCGGCATCGGTCTCGTGATCGTAGCCCAGAAGGTGCAGCAGGCCGTGGATGACGAGATGAGTGATATGGTTCTCGACAGGCTTGTCTTCCAGTGCCGCTTCACGCGCGACCGTCTCGGCGGCGAGCACGATGTCACCCAGCATCGGCGGCAATGGAGCGCCTTGCACAAGCGGAAAAGCCGGGAAAGACAAGACGTTGGTCGGTTTGTCCTTGCCGCGCCAACCCGCGTTGAGGGTCCGGATATGGGCATCGTCGGAAAAAACGAGGCTGAGTTCGGAACGGCCCGCCACGCCGGTCTCGGCAAAAGCAGCCGCGACAGCGCGATCGACCAGCCGTGTCAGGCTTGCCTCATCGGGCCAATTGCCTGCTTCGACTGATATATCAATATCGACGGGGACCGGACCTGCCCCGTCGCCGGATATGTTGTCCTCAGGCATGAGGCCGCATCGTCAAAATCAATTCTCGGCGCCGAGGCCGCGCGCCAGTTTGGCATCCCGGTCATACGCCCGGACGATTTCCGCCACCAGCGGATGGCGGACGACGTCGCCATCGTTGAAGCGCACGGTTACCGCGCCGGCCACGCCATCCAGCACGCGCAAGGCTTCGACCAGGCCCGACTTGGTATTCGAGGGCAGGTCGATCTGCGTCGGATCGCCGGTGACGATCATGCGCGAATTCTCGCCGAGACGCGTCAGGAACATCTTCATCTGCATCGGCGTGGTGTTCTGCGCTTCGTCAAGGATGACGGCGGCATGGGCCAGCGTGCGGCCGCGCATGAAGGCGAGCGGCGCGATCTCGATCACTTCGGCGGCAATGGCGCGCTCGACCTTGTCGGCGGGCATCATGTCGTACAGCGCATCATAGAGAGGGCGCAGATAAGGGTCGACCTTCTCCTTCATGTCGCCCGGCAGGAAGCCCAGCCGTTCGCCGGCCTCTACGGCCGGCCGCGACAGAATGATGCGTTCGACCATGCCGCGCTCGAGCAGCATCGCCGCATGCGCCACCGCCAGATAGGTCTTGCCGGTGCCGGCCGGGCCGATGCCGAACACCAGTTCCGAGCGCTCCAGCGCCCGCATATAGGCATCCTGGTTGAGCGAGCGGGCATAGATCGTCTTCTTGCGGGTGGCGATCTGGGCGGCCGAGACCTTGCCCTTGCGCTCCAGCGTCGGCAAGGTCAGCTGATCGTCGGCGGCAATCGCCATGCGCACGGCGCCGTCGACGTCGGACTGGCCAATATCGACGCCCTTCTGGAGAATGCCGTAGAGATTATCCAGCGCCCGGCGAGCCTGCTCGGCGGCCGACGCCGAGCCCTTGATTGTCAACTGGTTGCCGCGCGAGCGGATGTCGACGCCGAGCTTCTGCTCGAGCCTGGCCAGGTTTTCGTCGAACTGACCGTAAAGGGCGCTGGCAAGCTTGTTGTTGTCGAAAGTCAGAACGATGTGCGCCATGTCAGAAGCCCCAGATGCCGGTGCCGGGGGCAGGCTCTTCACTTCTGCAGCGCTCAACCGTCTCTCCTCATCTGCCGAGACCCCTAGGCCAATTCGGCGAACAGGCTGTTGTAGCCCGTCTTCGTGATTCGCACCTGGATAATGTCACCGATTTCGCCGGCCTTTTCATCAACAATAACCGGCTGCAGCCAAGGTGAGCGGCCAACCTTCTGGCCCGCCTGGCGGCCGGGCTTCTCGATCAGCGTGTCGATGGTGCTGCCGACGAGGCTTGTGCCGAAATCTTGCTGCTGCTTCACAAGCAAGGCCTGCAGCCGCTGCAGGCGCTCGTCCTTGACCGTTTCCGGCACATGGTCGGCCATCTCGGCGCCCGGCGTGCCGGGACGCGGCGAATATTTGAACGAGAAAGCCGAGGCATAGTTCACCTGGCGCACCAGTTCCATGGTCGCCTCGAAATCCGCCTCGGTCTCGCCGGGGAAGCCGACGATGAAGTCGCCGGAAAGCGCGATGTCCGGTCGCGCGGCACGGATGCGGTCAAGCAGTGCCAGATAATCCTTCGCCGTGTGCCTGCGGTTCATCGCCTTGAGGATGCGGTCGGCCCCGGATTGTACCGGCAGATGCAGGTAGGGCATCAACGCCGGCAGATCACGGTGGGCTGATATCAGTTCATCGTCCATGTCGCGTGGGTGGCTGGTGGTGTAGCGCAGCCGCGCCAGCCCTGGGATTTCGGCCAGCCTGAACAGCAGGCGGCCAAGGCCCCATTCCTCGCCGTCTTCGCCCTGGCCATGCCAGGCATTGACGTTCTGGCCAAGCAGCGTCACCTCGCGCACGCCGGCTTCGGCCAGACGCTGCGCCTCGGCAACGATCTGCGCCACCGGCCGCGACACTTCGGAGCCCCTGGTGTAAGGCACGACGCAGAAGGTGCAGAACTTGTCGCAACCCTCCTGCACGGTGAGAAACGCGGTGACGCCGCGCTTGATGACCTCGGCGCGCTTGGGCTGCGGCAGGTGCTCGAACTTGTCCTCGATGGCGTAGTCGGTCTCGACGATCTTTTCGCCGCCACGCACCCGCGCCAGCACGTCGGGCAGCCGGTGATAGGTCTGCGGGCCGATGACCAGATCGACGGCCGGCGAACGGCGGATGATCTCGGCGCCTTCGGCCTGCGCCACGCAGCCGGCGACGCCGACCAGCATCTCGCGGCCGGCCAAAGCACGTTCGGCTTTCATATCGCGGATACGGCCGAGCTCGGAATAGACCTTTTCGGCCGCCTTCTCCCTGATATGACAGGTGTTGAGCAGCACCAGATCGGCCTCGCCGATGGCTTCGGTGGCCATATAGCCGTCGGCGGCCAGCGCATCGGCCATGCGCTGTGAATCATAGACGTTCATCTGGCAGCCATAGGTCTTGATGAAGACCTTCCTGGTCGCCGCCGCCGGCACGGCCATCGCTTCGGCCGCGGCGTCGATGTCGTCACTTTCTATCGTGTTCAAGTCCATCCGGCGGCTTCTAACGCCTTTCGATGACAAAAAACAGACGATTCTCCGCCACGGTCGTCATGCACTCTGGCGCACCCACCACCTGTCTACCGGCTCGGGTGTGGATCGGCGAGTGCCGCCTGCATCATCGCGCGCACCTGGCTTTCCATCAGCTTCGACGTTTCCTTGCGGTTCGAGCCCTTGGAAAAGGCGATCGGTTCGCCGAAATGTACCTCGACGTCGAGCGCCCCCTCCGCCAGCAACACCTTGAGATGCGGCATCAGGTCCTCATCGCCGATCCAGGCGGCAAGTGGCCGGTGCCGGCGGCCGAGCGGCACGCCGTGCAGGCGCGTGTAGGCGATCGCCACCGGCTGGATGAAGACCTGCTCGGCCGCGCCTTCCGAAATCGCCATCGAGGCGGCGCCGAACAGCGTGCTCTTGAAGGGCAGGACGATATTGCCGTCGCCGGTCGATCCCTCGGCGAACAGCACCATGGCGTCGCCCTTGGCCATGCGGCTGGCGATCTCGCTTGCCTGGTCGCCGGACGAACGCTTGCGCTCGCGCTCGATGAAAACGGTGCGCTGCAGCTTCGACAGCATGCCGATCAGCGGCCAGCCTTCCATATCGGCTCTGGCGATGAACTTCACATCGACCATCGAGCCGAGCACCATGATGTCGGTCCAGGAGACGTGGTTGGACGCGACCAGCAGTGGACGTTTGTCGGACAGCGCGCCCTTGACATGGATGCGCATGCCCAGCGCCCGGATGATCAGCCTGTGCCAGATTTTCAGGATGAAGGTTTCCGGCCACCAGCCGGTCTTCATCGACAGGATCTGCAACGGCACGAGGACCAGCGAACCGGCGGTGACGAGGCCCAGCGCCAGGAAAATCCTGATTTTTCCGATCATACAGTCCCGGCCCTGCCGTTACAGCGCGCCGCGCGTCCTTTTTGGAAGCGCTGGGGACACTATAACCCTTGGATTTGGCGCTTCTGGCTAGCGAAGATCGCGGCGCATGACAAGCGCCCCGGTCGGTCCGTGCTCGGACGACCTGTAGTAATTGGGGCGTTTGCCGACCTCGCGGAAGCCCAGCCGCCGGTAGAGGGCGATCGCCGCGACATTGGTCTCGTCGACCTCGAGGAACAGCGCTTCGGCGCGCTGCGCGTGCAGTTCGCGCAGCACCGCGTCCATCAATTGCCAGCCCAGCCCCTGCCGTCGGTGCGAGCGCGCCACCGCGACGGTCAGGATCTCGCCCTCACCGGCCGCCAGCCTGGCCAGCACGAAGCCGACCGGCGGCTTGGCACCCTGCCCGGTCTCGCGCGCGGCATAGCCGAAGACGGTGTCCTGTTCGAGCAAGGCGGCGAATTCGCCGTCGGTCCAGGGGCGGACAAAATCCTCGCGATGCAGCAGCGAGACCGCCGGGCTGTCGGTGATCCTCAGCGGCTCGAGCGCATAGTCCCGGCGGCGTGGTTGGAGAAAAGGTATGCGCATTTTATCTTTCTTGCCTTGATAAAATGAACCCAGCCTGCGGCTTGGCGTCCGCGCCACGCAAATAAAGCGGTTTCGGCCTTTCGCCCTCGCCCTTCCCGGCCGCCATGCGAGCGTAGGTGAGAATGTCGGCGGTGGCCGTCTCCGGGCCGATCTCGAAGGCGCGCCCTGCTGAGGCAGCGATTTGCGCAGCCGCGGTGCCGCAGAGCGCCGAAGCGCTTTCCGTCGCCATGGCCACGGCGTCAGCCAGTGTGGTCACAGCCGGACCGTAAGTCAAAACTGACATTTCATCGAAAAGGGCGGCGTGGAGTTCCTCGCGACCAGCGTCGAGCGCCGCAAGTACGGCACGGCCGGGAAATCTCGCTGCTGCCTCGGTGGCCAGCGCCTCGAGCGTCGTCACCCCGATCGCCGGGACCTTCAGCGCCAGCGCCAGACCGCGCGCGGTCGAGACGCCGACGCGCAGGCCGGTGAAAGAGCCGGGACCGACAGAGACGGCGATGGCGCCGAGACCGGCATAGTCGGTTGCGCCTGCCTTTAGCGCTTCAGCGATGGCGGCCATCAGGTGCTCGGCGTGGCCCTTGCCGAGATCGAGCACCGAGCGGCCAAGCTCCTGCTTCGCCTCGGTGTCATAGACGCAAGCGGCGCAGAGGTTGGCGGCACAGTCGATGGCAAGCAATTTCATGAAACGACCGGTTCGAGAAAACAGTTCCCTGTGCCCGCCACGGCCCGCCACCGCAAGGGGATAGTGCATAATTTGTTAAGCGGCTTCGTTTCGACCCGGCAGAAAAGTATTTATGCGGCCTGTTCGATACGCAGCATGTGGTTGTCCCAGACATAGTCTGGTTCGGAGCGTGTAGCACCGCTGCCCTCGATGATTTCGCCGGCGCCTGTGGTCGCCATGAAGCTGGTTCCGTCGGGCGCCACGCCGCAGACCTCGACCAGCGCGCTGTTCGAGATGACCCGGCCGCTCGCCGCGTCGATCACCACAAGCGAATTGCCTTCCGGCGAAGAGACGGCGACGGTGCCGGCAACCGGATTGGCGGCGACCGACCCGATGTAGTTGCGGAAACCGGACAGGACGTCCTGCGGCATGTCGAGCAGCTGCAACTCCTTGCCACGCGCGGCGCGGCCGATCAGCAGCGGTCGATCGGTGCCCGGCCCCCTGTACTGGCAGCCGAACCAGACGGTGCCGGACCGGTCGATGTCCATATGGCGGATCGACAGCTGGTGCAGTGCCGCCGGCAGCTCGTGCTTCTCGATGAGGTCTCCGGTGACGCGGTCGATCAGCACATAGGACGGCTTCATGGTGGCGATGTTGAGCTCGGCGCGGCCATAGTCCGGATGGGTCTCGATGCCGCCATTGGCAACAGCAATCGTCTTGCCGTCGCCCAGGAGCAGAAGCTCGTGCGGACCCATGCCGCAGGTCGGGAATTCGCCGATGCGGCTGAATTTCGCCCGCGCATCGTAGATGCCGACGACGCCGGCGGCATTGTCGAAATCATTCTCGGTTGCATAGAGCAAAGCGCCGTCGGGGGAGAACACGCCATGGCCGAAGAAGTGCCGGCCGGTGATGCTGGTGATGGTCAGCGGTCCCTCGCGGCCCGAATGATCGAAGACCACGGCGAAGGTGCCGGGCTGGCGGGCGAAGACCACGGAACGCTTCGACACCGGATCGAAGGTGACGTCGTGGCCGCGATCGGGCAGGTCGATCGCATGCAGGAGCTTGCCGCCCTCGGACAGAACAGCGGCGCCATAACTGCCGTCGCGCTTGACGAAGGCGGTGGCGAAGACGGCGTCCGCCGCAAGCGTCTTCGCCCAGGCCGACGGCGCCATCGCGGCGGCAAAACCAATGCCTGCGGCCCTGAGGAAATCGCGGCGGTCGATCAGCGGGGTACGCATGCTCAGTCTCCGTCGAGCGACGAGAAGCCGGCGGTCAGGCCGAATTCGGCGGTCAGCCTGGTGCCGATCAAGGTCGACAGGCTGGAGGTGATCAGCGCGAAATGATCGAGCTTTTCGCGCAACGCTGGATCGGCAAGCGCCTTGTCGATCGGACCGCTGACCGCCTTGGCGGTGGCGACGCCATTGACCAGTTGGATATGGATCGATTCCGCCATCCAACGCGCATCGGGCGGCAGTGCGTCGCCAAGCTTCGAGGCCTGGAACAGATCGTCTATTCCCGACAGATTGGCGGCCAGAGAATTGGTGGTGTTCTGCGACCGCCAGTAGATTGCCTGCCTCGGCTTGTCCGCGTCCGGCTTGCCGCCGAAAAAGCCCTTCAGGCGCACGTCGCGCACCATTTCCAGCTCATTGATCAAGACGCCGACCAGTTCGGTCACCGCTTCGTTGCCGTCGCGATAGAGCGCGTTCTGCAGCCCCGGATTGGCCCAAAGGGCCGCAAAGCCGTCAGGCTTGTTCCAGGCGGCGCTGACCTCGCCGGCCATGGTTTCGATGTTGCCGGCAACCGCCGCGCCATAGGCACAGCGGTAGGGGTCGCCCTTGCCCGTCAACACCTCGGCGCCATCGCCGTAAAGGACGAATTCCAGCGCGCCCAGCCCCTGCATGGCGACGCTCTTGCCGGCCAGCTGTACCGCATCGGTTGCGGTCGGGTCCTTGTCGGACAGCGCCGCCTGCACCTGCTTCAGGCCGATGCTCTTGCGGTCCGGCCAGAACAGCATGCGCTCCAGCCGGTTGTTCTCCTTGATCGGCCCGAACCCGATGATCTCGGCTGACGACCAGGCATCGACCGTCGCCGAAAACTGGGCCCGCGCCGCATCGAGGTCCGCTTGAGAGGGCGCGGCGCAGAGCTTGTGCATCGACTTGGTCAACCGGCCGGCGTGGTCGTGCAGGCTGGCATAGGCCGGGCGGACAAAGCCGTCGATCGCCCGCTGGATGATTTCGGAGGCTTTCACAGCCGCCGACGCCGGGACGACGCCCAGCAGGGCCAGCGGCAGAACAAGAACCAGTGCAGAGCGCTTGAGCATCACAGTGACTCCAGGAATTTGAGCAGCGCATCACGGTCGGCCGCGCTGGCGGCGGCAAATCGGTCGCGCGCCTTCTGCGCCTCGCCACCATGCCACAGGATCGCCTCGGTCAGGCTGCGCGCGCGCCCGTCATGCAGGAAGAAGGAATTGCCGTTGACCGTTTCGGTGAGACCAATGCCCCATAGTGGCGGGGTGCGCCACTCGTTGCCCGTCGCGTCGCCCACGGCCTGGCCGTCGGCCAGATCGGGCCCCATGTCGTGCAACAGGAAGTCGGAATAAGGCCAGATCAACTGGAAGGCCTGCGCCTTGTTCGGCGTATCGCGACGGGTGACGAATTTCGACGTATGGCAGGAAATGCAGCCTGTCTCGTAGAAGATTTTCTTGCCGGCGAGCACTTGAGGTGTGTCGGGGTCACGGCGTGCCGGCACCGCCAGATTCTGCGAATAGAAGGTGACAAGATCCATCACCGGCGCCGGCGCCTCGACCGGGCCGAGGCGCTGCTGCACGCCATTTGGCATGGCGAGGCATTTTTCCTGTGCGGCGGTGCAGTCGCCCCAATATTTCGGCTCTTCCGGCGTCGAGATGCCGATGTCGCCGGCAAGCGCATCCGCCGCCTGCTGGCGGATCGACGCTGTCTGCGCCTTCCAGCCGAAACGCCCAAGCGTCAGCTCTCCGCTCTGGCCGTCGCGCACGATGTTGGGCTTGCCGGAAATCCCGTCAGCGTTCCGGTCGTCCGGGTCGGCATCGGCAAGGATATCCGCCAGCGCGATCTGCTCGATCAGGCCAAGGCCGATCATCGGCGGCGTCAGGCGCGGCGACAAGGTGGTGCGCGGATCAAGCGGCCCATATCCGGGATCGACGACCGAATAGCTGGGTTTGCGAAGCGAAATCACGGTGCCGTCCGCCAGCGTCACCTGCCGTTCCTGATAATCGACATGCATCCTGCCTTCGCCGCGCAGGCCTGGCACGGCCAGTTCCTGCAATTGCGTGCCGTAGACCGGGTCGGGAAAATTGAGCAGCCTGTGGTCGGCAAGTGCTGCCTTCTCTTCCGCGCTGCTCGCCTCGCGGGCCAGCCGCAGGAACATCGAGGTGGTGCCGACGTCGCCTTGCGGCGGGCGGCCGCGGCCATCCTTCAGATGGCAGTTCTGGCAGGCGCGTTCATTGAACAGCGGACCGAGCCCGTCCGAAGCCTGCGTCGAGGATGGCGACGACACCCAGTTCTTGCGGAACAGGGCATTGCCGAGCTTAAAGGTGCCCTCTTCCTCGAAGGTGATGTTGGCCGAGGATTGCGAGAAGGAATCGCGGCTGACGTCCTTCCTGGACGTGCCGGCGCCACCTTGCATCAGTTCGAACTGCTCGGGCTTGGAAAAATCCGACGTCGGCCGGGTGATGGCGGTGACGCGCGCCTGATCCTTCGGATTGAGGTCGGTGCGCGTGGTGGCGAGGCCGGCTGGCCGAAGGTCGCCCGCAATCGCCGAAGAGGTGAGCGCCACCCCAAGGATGACGCAGCGCCCGCGCGCCGATCCGGCTGGCGCTTTGTGACGGGGCGGCGAGCCATTGGCCCGCCGCAAGCGGCGCACGAATTCTAGCAGGCGCCGCATTCCCGCATGTCCTTAGTCCGCCTCGTCCGCCGATGCGGCGTTGAGCTGGCCGTATTTTTCCTCGCCGATCGAAGCAAGCAGGTCGAGCTGCGTCTCGAGGAAGTCGATGTGACCTTCCTCGTCGGACAGCAATTCCTCAAACAGCTTCATCGACACGTAATCGCCCGCTTCCTCGCAGATCTCACGCGAGCGCTTGTAGGCGGTACGCGCGTCATATTCGCCGGCAAGGTCGGATTCGAGCACTTCCTTGACGTTCTGCCCGATGCGCAACGGCGCCACGGATTGCAGGTTCGGATGGCCTTCAAGGAAGATGATGCGGGCCACGAGCCGGTCGGCATGGTGCATCTCCTCGATCGATTCCGCCCGCTCCTTCTTTGCCAGCTTGGCGTATCCCCAGTCCTCCAGCAGACGGAAATGCACCCAATACTGGTTGACGGCCCCCAGCTCCAGAAAAAGAGCCTCGTTAAGCCGCTCGATGATCTGCGGTTCGCCTTTCATGGATCCTGCTCCCATATTGGACGCGCAGGCCTCTGACGCGGTCCAGGTGTGAAACGATGTCGACGCCGCTCGCCTCCGAGCGGGCGTGGTAATTTTCGGTGACCCGAATGATCGTTTCGACCACATTTGGGAAGCAGCCGCAACAGCGGCCGCGCTTCTGCATGGTGTGATAGACCTTCGCCGGCACGATCAGTTGCCAGGGATCCTGATCCAGCAGCCCGATGATCGTCTGCTCGATTTCCCTCTCGGTGATGATGTTGCAATGGCATATCAGCATTTGGCGGCTCGGATGGCTGACGGCGCCTCCCGCGCCGTGTGGCTTGATTTCTTACCATGGCCTATTTCGAAGCCGGTTGTCAGGCTTCGGATCAGGCCATGGCCCGTCGGCGGTTACTTGAACACCTTGTCCGGCGCGTCGAGACTGTCGGAACCCTCGAAGGCGATGGCATTGAGCTTCAGGGTGCCGACGGCGCGTTCGATCGACTTGGTCTGGTCGATCAGCGCGTCGATCGCCGCCTGCACGGTGGCGTTGCCTTCCGTGTTGCCCTCGGCGATCTGCTGGTCATAGGCCTCGCCGGCCAGGGCCCGCGCCTTGATCGCCTCCATCTTGGCGACGGTGACATCGAGCTTGCCCGACAGTTCCTTGTCGATCGCCGGATCGGCCGCCTTCACCATATCGGCCACCGAAGGTCCCGAAACGACGGTGCCGTCGAGCCTGGTATAGCTGGCATGGTAGGCGGCGCGAATGCCAATGGCGTCGTAGAGATGGGAGTTGTAAGTGTTGTCGGAAAAGCAGTCATGCTCCTCTTCCGGATCATGCAGCAGCAGGCCGAGCTTCATGCGTTCGCCGGCGAGTTCACCGTAGGACAGCGAGCCCATGCCGGTGAAGATGATCGAGATGGCGGTGTTCGGCTCGCCGTCGACGAGGTTCTTGCGGGCGGCACCGTCTTCCTTCCAGTCGTTGACCATCTTCTGCAGGTCGGAGACCAGAAGGTCGCTCGCCGACTTCAGATATTGCACGCGGCGGTCGCAATTGCCGCCGGTGCAGTTTTTGAGGTCATAGTCGGTGTACGGGCGCTCGCCGGCCCCCGGGCCGGTGCCGTGCAGGTCCTGGCCCCAGAGCAGGAACTCGATGGCGTGATAGCCGGTGGCGACATTGGCCTCGATGCCGCCGGCCTGCTGCAGCGTGCCGGAGAGAAATTCCGGCGTCAGGTTCGTGGCATCGACCTTCTTGCCGTTGATCTCGATCTCCTTGTTGGCGATCACATTGGCCGTATAGAGCGAATTCGCATCCGATTCCGTGCCATAGCTCTTGGCGACATAGTCGATCAGCCCTTCGTCGAGCGGCCAGGAGTTCACCTCGCCTTCCCAATCGTCGACGATCTTGTTGCCGAAACGGTAGACTTCGGTCTGCTGGTAGGGGACGCGGGCTGCCTTCCAGGCGTCGCGGGCGGCGTTGAGGGTTTCCACCGATGGATCGGCAATCAGGGCGTCGACCGCCTTGTCGAGCGCCTGCGCCGTGGTCAGCGAATCCTCGTATTTGGCGAGCCCGATATCGGCATAGGTCTTGATGACCGCCTTCGCATCGGCTGCCGCCTTGGCCGGCAGCACGAACACCGCCGCCGTCAGCAGGGCGGTGGCGCCGATCGCGGCGAGCCTGCCGCCATACCGTGCCGCTATCATCGCTCTCATGACTGTCATCTCCTCAGGAATTCACTGAAATATGGGCGCGGCAACAGGCGGCCCGCACAAGTCGGGCAGGGCAACGCCATCCGGCAAAAAAATGGCCACGACAAGACGTGGTCTGCGGAAGAAAGACACCGAAATGCCTCCAATCGAAAGGGTTCAAGGCCCAGACATCAAAGGGATGCGCCATTGCGCGAGCCTCCATAAAGCTTCGACGCTGGTGGACGTCAATGAAAATCTACAGGAAAAGCCAATTGAAACAATAGTTTAGAATTATTCTAAACTACGACAGTCAACTTTATGCCCGGGTCTTGCCGATGAACGCTGCGATTGACAGCCGCCATTCCGGGTGCGACCCGCAAAAGCTCTCTTGCGGCGGTGCCAGACAATTGCCACTTGGCGGGACATCCTAGAATTGAACCGGGATTGGAATGCGATGAAGAACGGTGTGGTCATTGTCGGTGCGGGTCATGCGGGCGTGCAAGCGGCCGCAAGTCTGCGCGAGGAGGGCTATGACGGACCGGTGATCCTCGTCAGTGACGAGAACGAATTGCCGTACCACAAGCCGCCGCTGTCGAAGACGTTCATCAAGGACGCCGAGGCCAAGCCGCAGCCGCTGCGCGGCGAGGCCTTCTACACCGGCAGCGCCATTGACTACCGGCCCGGCGTCAGGATCGAGCGTATCGACGCTCCCCGTCGTAGCCTGGACGTTGCCGGTGGTGGCGCGCTCGCCTTCGATCACCTGATCCTGGCGACCGGCTCGCGCCCGCGCACCCTGCCGCTGGCCGGTTCGGATCTTACCGGCGTGGTGTCGCTGCGCTCGCTGGCCGATGCGCGGCTGATCCGCGAGCTCAGCGCACAGAGCGACGATGTCGTCATCCTCGGCGGCGGTTTCATCGGTCTGGAGATCGCCGCCACATTGCGGGCGGCCGGCCGCACGGTGACGGTGGTCGAAGCGGTCGACCGGCTGCTCGGCCGCGCCGTGGCGCCGGTCGTAGCGAGCCATGTCCGCCAAAAGCTGGAAGCGATCGGTGTGCGCATCCTCACCGGCACCTCGATTGCAAGGCTCGAAGGCGAAAACGGCCATGTCTCGGCCGCGATCACCTCAACCGGTGAAAGGCTGCCGGCACGCATGGTCATCATCGGCATCGGCGCCGTGCCGAATGTCGAGCTGGCGCAGGAAGCCGGCCTGGCTGTCGCCAACGGCATCCGCGTCGATCACCAAATGCGCAGCTCGGTGCAGGGAATCTTCGCCATTGGCGACGCCGCCTCTTACCGGCACTGGTTCACAGGCGGCGACGTGCGGCTGGAATCGGTGCAGAACGCCACCGACCAGGCGCGGCTCGCCGCCCGCACCATTACCGGCCATGCGGACGCCTATTCGGCGGTGCCGTGGTTCTGGTCCGACATCGGCGACATGAAGCTGCAGATGGTCGGCCTGACCGCCGGCGGCGACAGCCATGTGGTGCTGGGCGACCTGCCCGACAACAAGTTCTCGATCTACCACTACGCCGGAGACCGGCTGCTCGGCATCGAATCGGTCAACCGGCCCGGCGACCACATGCTTGGCCGCAAAATGCTCGGCGCCGGCTTCTCGCCGACGCCGCAGACAATTGCGGCAGGCCCCGAAGGCTTGAAAGCGGCGCTGGCCGCTTTCCTTGAGGGTGAACCAGCCAGAGCGGCTGGATAATTCCGGCCCTTCAGGCCGACGCGCCGTCGATCAGGCAGCGCAGACTTCGCGGATCGAGCTTTCCAGAATGTCGAGCGCCTCGTTCATGACGCCGTCCTGGATGGTGATCGGCGCGAGGAAGCGGATGACGTTGCCATAGACGCCGCAGGTCAGCAGGATCAGTCCCTTGTCGAGCGCCTTCAGCCTGATCGCATTGGCGATCTCGGCCGACGGCAGGCCTTTCTTGACGTCGTTGAACTCGACGGCGTTCATGAAACCGAGGCCTCTGATATCGACGATCTCGGGCACGTCGTCACGGATCGACTGCAGCCGCTGCTTCAACCGTGCACCCAGCGTGTTGGCGCGGTCGCATAGCTTCTCCTCGTCGATCACGTTGAGAACGGCATGCGCGGCGGCGACACCGATCGGGCTGCCGCCATAGGTGCCGCCGAGCCCGCCGGGCCCGGGTGCATCCATGATCTCTGCACGGCCGGTGACCGCGGCCAGCGGGAAGCCACCAGCCAGGCTTTTCGCCATTGTGGTGATGTCGGCCGCCACCTCATGGTGATCCATGGCAAACATCTTGCCGGTGCGGGCAAAGCCGGTCTGCACTTCGTCAGCAATCAAAAGCATGCCGTGCTGGTCGCAGAGCTTGCGCAGCGCGGTCAGGAACTCACGCGGTGCGTCGTAGAAGCCGCCCTCGCCCTGCACCGGCTCGATGATGATGGCGGCGACGCGGGCCGGATCGACATCGGCCTTGAACAGCCGGTCGAGTGCGGCCAGCGAATCGGCGATCGACACACCATGCAGCGGCACCGGGAACGGCGCATGGTAGACGTCGCCCGGCATGGCGCCGAAGCCGACCTTGTAGGGCACGACCTTGCCGGTCAGCGCCATACCCATGAAGGTGCGGCCGTGGAAGCCGCCGGCGAAGGCGATGACCGCCGGACGGCCGGTGGCGTTGCGGGCGATCTTGATGGCGTTCTCGACCGCCTCGGCGCCGGTGGTGACGAAGATCGTCTTCTTCTCGAACTTGCCGGGCAGCATGCCGTTCAGCCGTTCGGCCAAGCGCACATAGCTCTCATAGGGCACCACCTGGTGGCAGGTGTGCGTGAAGCGGTCGAGCTGCGCCTTGACCGCCTCGATCACCTTCGGATGGCGATGACCGGTGTTGACGACGGCGATGCCCGACGAGAAGTCGATGTAGCGGCGGCCTTCGACATCCCATATCTCCGAGTTTTCAGCCCGGTCCGCGTAGATCTGCGTGGTCATGCCGACGCCGCGCGAGATCGACTGGTTCTTGCGTTCGGAAATGGCTGAATTCTTCATGGGATCCTCATCGGGCCGGCGCCCGTTCTGGTTTGATGTCGCTGACATGTCTTCTGACCTTATTTCACGTTTTCCTCAAGTCGGCACCGTCGACAGGCGATTGGGCCTGCCACAGGGCGCCGCCTTGACCAGTCGACCGATCCGCGTACGAGGGAGGTTCCCTTTTCATCGGGATCGATTATCTTTGGACGGCCCGCGAGGCTCCGCGGTGGGAGCGGCCTACGCAGGCAGGGGAAGCCATGAGCAGGAACGCGAAATCGTCCGCCTTGCAACCATTGCTCCCAAGCCCTTTGCCGTACCGAAACACCTCAATCCTTGCCTGCGCGATGGCGAGCCTGCTGCTTGCCGGCTGCCAGAAGCAGGAGGCAGTCGAACACAGGCTGCCGGTGATGGTGCGCACCGAGACAGTGGCGATCGCAGACTTTTCGCCAAGGACCTCGCTGACCGGCGTGATCGCGGCGCGCACGCTGAACAATCTGTCGTTCCGGGTCGGTGGCCGTGTCGCCGAGCGGCTGGTCGATGTCGGCCAGCATGTCGATCAAGGTGCCGTGCTTGCCCGCATCGATCCGCAGGAGCAGGAATCCGATTTGCGCTCGGCACAGGCCGATCTTGACGCCGCGCAGGCACAGCTGACCCAGACCGCCGCCGCCTTCGAGCGGCAGAAGACGCTGCTTGCCCAGGGTTTTACCACCAGGCGCGACTATGACGCCGCCGATCAGGCGCTGAAGGTGGCGCGAGGTAGTGTCGATGCCGCGCAGAGCGTACTCACCAACGCCCAGCAGAACCTTTCCTACACCGAGCTCAAGGCGGGTGCCGCCGGCGTCATCACCGCCCGCCAGGTCGAAACCGGACAGGTGGTGCAGGCGGCACAGACCGTCTTCACCGTCGCCGAGGACGGCGATCGCGACGCGGTGTTCAATGTCCAGGAAACTTTGGTTGCCAAAACGGCGCCATCGCCGGCGGTGACGATCACGCTGTTGTCCGACCCGCAGGTAAAGGCCGTGGGTAAGGTGCGCGAAGTCTCGCCAGCGGTGGATCCGGCTTCGGGCTCGATCCGGGTCAAGGTCGCCATTCCCAACACGCCCGCCGGCATGCCACTGGGAGCGGCTGTCATCGGCTCGGTCAGCGCCAGGCCGACGCAGGCTATCCTGTTGCCCTGGCAGGCGCTGACCTCCACTGCCGGCAAACCGGCTGTCTGGATCGTCGACCCTTCTACCAAGGCGGTTGCGACGGCGCCGGTCGAGGTGCTGGCATTCGAATCGGGCACGGTCGTCATCGCGAGCGGCCTGAACGAAGGCCAAAGCGTCGTTACGGCAGGGGGGCAGTTGCTCAGTCCCGGGCAAACGGTCGAGATATCGGGAGCGGGCCAATGAGAAGGCTGCCGCACCTCATGCTTGGCCTGATTGCACTTGGCATGCTCGTGTCCTGCTCGAAGTCCGAGGAAAAGCCTTCCGAGATCATCCGGCCGGTGCTGTCGGTGGTCATCGAGCCGCGCACCACCCAGACCTTCGGCTTTGCCGGCTCGGTCGAGCCGCAGGTCAGCGCCGACCTCGCCTTCCGCCTGCTTGGCCGGGTTGTGTCGCGCGACGTCAATGTCGGCGACATCGTCAGCAAGGGCACGACGATCGCCGCGCTCGACCCGACCGCACTGGAGCTGGCCGTCCAGGCCGCCAAGGCGGAACTCTCCAATGCCGAGGCGCAGTTCGCCAACGCCGCAGCCAGCGAGGAACGCCAGCGCCAGCTGCTTGCCGCCGCCAACACCACGCAGGCGGTCTTCGATGCCGCGCAACAGGCGAGGAAAGCGGCGGAGGCCGGCGTCGAACGGGCCAAGGCCTCGCTTGCCAAATCGCAGGAGCAGCTTGGCTACGCCCGGCTGTTCTCGGATTTCGACGGCGTCGTCACCGCCACCGGCGCCGAGGTCGGCCAGACGGTCTCGCCTGGCCAGACGGTCGTCACGGTGGCGCGCTCGGACCTGCGCGAGGCGGTGGTCGACATTCCCGACCAGTTGATCGGTGACCTCACGGCCGGCACGCCATTCCAGGTCATCCTGCAATCGCTGCCGACGATCCAGACCGAGGCCAAGCTGCGCGAGATCGCGCCGCAGGCCGAAGGCTCGACCCGCACGCGGCGCGTGCGGCTGACGCTCACCGATCCGCCGCAAGCCTTCCGACTCGGCTCGACAGTGACGGCGACCCGTGTGACCAAGGTTGCGCCGACGATAGAATTGCCCATGTCGGCACTGCTTGAGAAGGACGGCGTCGACAAGGTGTGGATCGTCGATCCGCAGACATCGAGCGTTAGCGCCAAAGATATCAAGGTCGCCGCCAAGGGCGCCGCTACCTTCACCGTCGCCGGAGGGCTGGAAGCCGGTATGCGCGTCGTCACCGCCGGCGTCCACAGCCTGAGCGAAGGCCAAAAGGTCAAAGTGCCGGAGGGCGGCGTCTGATGAAGGGCTTCAATCTCTCCGACTGGGCGCTCAGCCACCGCTCCATGGTCTGGTACTTCATGCTGGTCTTCGTGGTGGCCGGCATCTTCTCCTACCTCAATCTCGGTCGTGAGGAAGATCCCAACTTCACCATCAAGACGATGATCATCCAGGCAAACTGGCCGGGCGCGTCGGTCAAGGAGACCGGGCAGCAGGTGACTGACCGCATAGAGAAGAAACTCGAGGAGCTCGACAGCCTCGACTTCACCAGATCCGTCACCACCGCTGGCCAGACCGTCATCTTCGTCAACCTGAAAGACACCACCAAGGCGCGCGACGTCGTGCCAAACTGGATTCAGGTCCGCAACATGGTCAACGACATCCGGACGCAGTTTCCGCAAGGCGTGCAGGGACCGTTCTTCAACGACCGCTTCGGCGATGTCTTCGGCAACATCTACGCCTTCACGTCGGACGGGCTGACGCCGCGCCAGCTGCGCGACTATGTCGAGGACGTCCGCACCAAAATCCTGACGGTGCCGAATGCCGGTAAGGTCGATCTCGTCGGCGCGCAGGACGAGGCGATCTATCTCGAATTCTCGACCCGCCAGATCGCCGCCCTCGGCCTCAACCAGCAAGCGATCATTGCCAGCCTGCAAGCGCAGAACGCGATCACGCCGTCCGGTGTCATCGAGTCCGGACCGGAGCGCATCAGCGTGCGCGTCGGTGGCCAGTTCACTTCCGAAGAGAGCCTGCGTGCCATCAATCTGCGCGTCAACGACCGCTTCTTCCGGCTGAGCGACGTGGCGACGATCACGCGCGGCTATGTCGATCCGCCGACGGCGCTGTTCCGCTTCAATGGCCAGGACGCCATCGCGCTCGCCATAGGCATGAAGCCCAACGCCAATCTGCTGCAGTTCGGCGAGGCGCTGCACACGGAGATGAACAAGGTGCTGGCCGACCTGCCGGTCGGCGTCGGTGTGCATCTGGTCGCCGACCAGCCCGTCATCGTCGAGGAGGCCGTCTCGGGCTTCACGCGCGCGCTGTTCGAGGCGGTCGCCATTGTGCTCGCGGTATCCTTCATCAGCCTAGGCATGCGCGCCGGCTTCGTCGTGGCGCTGTCGATCCCGCTGGTGCTGGCCATCACCTTCACGGTCATGGCCTATCTCGGCATCTCGCTGCAGCGCATCTCACTGGGCGCGCTGATCATTGCACTCGGCCTCCTGGTCGACGACGCGATGATCGCGGTGGAAATGATGGTGGCGCGGCTTGAGGTCGGCGACAATCTGCGCAAAGCGGCGACTTACGTCTACACATCGACTGCCTTCCCAATGCTGACCGGTACACTGGTGACGGTCGCCGGCTTTATCCCGATCGGCCTCAACAACAGCGCAGCCGGCGAATACACCTTCACCCTGTTCGTCGTCATCGCGGTATCGCTTCTGGTGTCATGGATCGTGGCAGTGCTGTTTGCGCCGCTGCTCGGCGTCACGATCCTTCCGGCGACCATGAAGACGAAGCACCACGACCAGCCGGGCCGCTTCACGTCACTGTTCCGGCGCGTGCTACTCGGCTCTGTGCGGCATCACTGGCTGACCATCATCGCCACCGTGCTGTTGTTTGCCGGCTCGATAGCCGGCTTCGGCCTCGTCCAGCAGCAGTTCTTTCCGCCTTCTGACCGGCCGGAGCTGATCGTCGACTGGAACCTGCCGCAGAACTCATCGATCACCGAGACGCGGGACCAGATCGAGCGTTTCGAAGGGCGCGCGCTGGCCGGCAATCCCGACATCGACCATTTCAGCTCCTATATCGGCCAGGGCGCGGTGCGCTTCCTGCTCGCCTTCGACGTGCAACCGGCCAATCCGTACTTCGGCCAGACGGTCATCGTCACCAAGAGCATCGAGGCGCGTAACCGGCTGAAGCCGCAACTGGAGAAGCTGCTGCGCGAGGAGTTCGTCGGTACCGATGCCTTCGTCAAGCCGCTTGAGCTGGGGCCGCCGGTCGGCCGCCCGGTGCAGTACCGCGTCGGCGGTCCCGACATCCAGACGGTGCGCAGCCTGGCGCAGCAATTCGCCGGCCTCATCTCGACCAATCCGAAGCTTGCCGCGCCAACCTTCGACTGGAACGAGCCGCAGCGTGTGCTGAGGGTCGACGTGCTGCAGGACAAGGCGCGCCAGCTCGGCATCACCTCCTCCGATATCGCCAGCGCGCTGAACAGCACGGTCGGCGGCGCCACCATCACACAGGTGCGCGACGCCACCTATCTGATCAACGTCGTGGCGCGCTCACGCGATGCCGAACGCGGCTCGATCAGGACGCTGCAGAACATGCAGCTGCCGACCGGCACCGGCGAGGCGATCCCGCTCGCGGCGGTGGCCAACTTCCGCTACGAGCTGGAGCAGCCGACGGTGTGGCGGCGTAACCGCATTCCGACGATCACCGTGCGCGCCGGATTGGTCGGCGACACGCTGCCGGCCACCGTGGTCAATGAACTGAAGCCAGCCGTCGGTGCCTTCATCGCCAAACTGCCGCCGGGCTATTCGGTCGAGACCGCAGGCTCGGTCGAGGAAAGCGCCAAAAGCCAGGGACCGATCGCCGCAGTCGTGCCGCTGATGCTGTTCGTCATGGCGACCATCCTGATGGTGCAGTTGCAGAGCTTCCAGCGCCTGTTCCTGGTCGTTGCTGTGGCGCCGCTCGGCCTGATCGGCGTGGTGGCCGCACTGGTGCCTAGCGGCGCGCCGCTCGGCTTCGTCGCCATCCTCGGCGTGCTGGCGCTGATCGGCATCCTGATCCGCAACTCGGTCATCCTGATCGTGCAGATCGAGGATCTCGTCACCGAAGGCAAGGACCGCTGGGCGGCGGTGATCGAGGCGACCGAGCACCGCATGCGGCCGATTGCGCTGACGGCAGCGGCCGCGAGTCTCGCGCTGATTCCGATCGCACGTGAGGTGTTCTGGGGACCGATGGCCTATGCCATGATGGGCGGCATCATCGCCGGCACCGCGATCACGCTGTTGTTCCTGCCGGCGCTCTATGTGGCGTGGTTCAGGATCAAGGAGCAGAAGCGGGGGCAGGAAAGCGAAGGCGCGCGCAGTGAAACGGTGCCGGAAGGTGGGGCAGCCTGAGGCGCAAATTTCGGTCGCGCCCGCTATAGAAACTACGCCCTCACAAACCCTTCGCTCGCCCTAAGCAGATTGCGGGTATAATCCTTCGTCACACGCCGCTCGACAAGGTCGTCCGCGCTCAGATTCTCCACCGCCTCGCCGCTCTGCATCACCATCAGCCGCTCGCACATATGGGTGATGATGGCGAGGTCGTGGCTGACCATCAGGAAGGTCAGCTTGCGCCGCCGGCGGACCTCTTCCAAAAGGTTGAGCACTTCCGCCTGCACCGAGGCATCGAGTGCCGAGGTCGGCTCGTCGAGCAGCAGGATCGACGGTTCTAGGATGAGCGCACGCGCGATCGCCACGCGCTGACGCTGGCCGCCCGACAATTGATGCGAATAGCGGAAGCGAAAACCGTTGCCGAGGCCAACCTCGTCGAGCGCCCGCTGAATGCGCTTTTCGCCGTCGGCAAAGCCATGGATGGCAAGCGGCTCCTGCAGCAGGCGGTCGACGGTCTGGCGCGGGTGCAATGAGCCGTATGGATCCTGGAAGACCATCTGCACTTCGCGGTAAAAGGCCTTGTCGCGGCGTGCGCCAAGCTTCTTGCCATTGACGGTGATGCTGCCAGAAGCGACCGGCGCGAGGCCGGCGATGGCTCGCAGCAACGTCGATTTGCCAGACCCGGATTCGCCGACCAGGCCGAAGGATTCGCCCGGCTGCACATCGAGGCTGACGCCTTTCAGCGCGTGAAAGCGGTCGAAGATCACTCCCAGCCGGTCGACGGCAATCGCTGCTGTCATGCCGCCCACTCCGGCTTGCGGTCGAGCACCGGCAGCGGGTGACGGTCAGCGCCGATCTTGGGCATGCAGTTGAGCAGGCCGCGCGTATAGGGATGCTGGGCGCGGCCGAGTTCGGACGCCTTGAGCTGTTCGACCACCTTGCCGGCATACATGACGATGACGCGGTCGCAGAAGGACGAAACCAGGCGCAAATCGTGCGAGATAAAAATCAGCCCCATGCCGCGCTCGCTGACCAGCCGGTCGAGGATGCCGAGCACATCGAGCTGCACGGTGACGTCGAGCGCCGAGGTTGGCTCATCGGCGATCATCATTTCCGGTCCGGCGATCAGCATCATGGCGATCATGGCGCGCTGGCCCATGCCGCCGGACACTTCATGCGGATGCAGGTCGAAGACGCGGGCCGGGTCGCGGATCTGCACCGCTTCCAGCATCGCCAGGGCGCGGTCGCGCGCTTCGGCCTTGCCGACCTTTTCATGGGTGCGCAGCGTCTCGACGATCTGGCGGCCGATGCTCATCACGGGATCGAGCGAATATTTCGGATCCTGCAGGATCATGGCGATGCGTTTTCCGCGCAACGCACGGCGTTCGCGTGGCGACGCTGCCAGCAGGTCGATGCCGTCAAAGACAAGCTTGTTCGCCGATATCCGGGCCTGCGGGGGCGTCAGCCCCATGATGGCGCGGCCGGTCTGCGATTTACCGGAGCCGGACTCGCCGACAATGCCGAGCCGTTCGCGGCCGAGTGAGAAGGTGACGCCACGCACCGCCTCGACCAGCCCGGTGCGGGTCGGGAAAGTGACGCGCAGGTCTTCGACGTCGAGAAGCGTGCTCATTGGTCACCACTGCGGGGATCGAGCGCGTCGCGCAGGCCGTCGCCAAGCAGGTTGAAGCCAAGGCTGACGATCAGGATGGCAAAGCCCGGTGCACCGGCCACCCACCACTGGTCGAGCACGAAGCGGCGGCCCGACGCGATCATGGTGCCCCATTCGGGCAGCGGCGGCTGCGCGCCGAGGCCAAGGAAGCCGAGACCGGCGGCGGTCAGGATGATGCCGGCCATATCGAGCGTCACCCGGACGATCAGCGAGGAGATGCAGAGCGGCATGATGTGGCGCAGCACGATGCGGAAGGGCGAGGCGCCCATCAATTGCACCGCCTTGATGTAATCGGAATTGCGCACGGTGAGCGTTTCCGCGCGGGCAATTCGAGCGTATGGCGGCCACGAGGTGATGGCGATGGCGAGGACCGCATTCTCGATGCCGGGGCCCAAGGCGGCAACAAAGGCCAGCGCCAGGATCAGTTTGGGGAAAGCGAGGAAGATGTCCGTGATGCGCATCAGGATGGCATCGGTCCAGCCGCCGGCATAGCCGGCGACGGTGCCGACCAAGAGGCCGATCGGTGCGGCGATGATGGCAACCAGGATGACCACGTAGAGCGTCCAGCGCGAGCCGTAGAGAATGCGCGATAGGATGTCGCGGCCGAGATCGTCGGTCCCGAACCAGTGCTCGGCGCTCGGCGCCAGCAGGCGCGAGCCCTTGAGGTCGCCGAATGTCGGCGAATAGGGCGCCAGCACGCCGGCAGTGGCGGCAACGACCAGCAAGGCAATGATGATGAGCAGGCCGAGAAACGCCAGCCGGTTGGCGGAAAAGCGCCGCCACGCGACATAGGCGCGGCCGAGCCTTGCCTGCATGCGCGACGCCGGCCGCTCGCTGAGCAGCCAGTCGCGACGGGTCTGGACGGCGTCGGCACTCATGCGGACTTCGTCCTCGGATCAAGCACGCGATAGAGCAGATCGGAGAGCAGGTTGATGGCGATGAAGACCGAGCCGATGACGATGGTGCCGCCGAGCACTGCGTTCATGTCGGCGTTCTGCAGCGAGTTGGTGATGTAGAGGCCGATACCCGGCCACGAGAACACGGTTTCGGTCAGCACCGAGCCCTCGAGCAGCCCGGCGTAGGAGAGCGCAATCACCGTCACCATCGGCACCGCTGCGTTGCGCAGCGCATGGCCCCAGATGATGCGGGTTTCCGACAGGCCCTTGGCGCGGGCCGCGACGATGTATTCCTGGGCGAGCTCGTTGAGCATGAACGAGCGCGTCATGCGGCTGATATAGGCAAGCGAGAAGTAGCCGAGCAGCGAGGCCGGCAGGATGATGTGGCGGAAGGCATCATAGAAGACATCCCACTGCCCCTGCCACAGGGAATCCAGGAGATAGAAACCGGTGATCGGCGTGAAGGTGTATTCGTAAACGACGTCGAGCCGGGCCGGGAAGGCGACCCATTGCAGCTTGGCGTAGAACAGCACCAGCGCCAACAGCCCCAGCCAGAAGATCGGCACGGAATAACCGATGAGGCCAATGATGCGCACGATCTGGTCGATGAGACTGCCACGCCTGACCGCGGCCAGCACGCCAAGCGGCACGCCGAACAATGCACCGATCAGCGTTCCCAGCGTCGCTAGTTCCGTCGTTGCCGGAAGGGCGCGGCGAATGTCGGTCATGACCGGATTGGTGGTCAGCACCGAGGTGCCGAAATCACCGTGCAGCGCGCTTCTCACATAGATGTAGAACTGCTCCACCAACGGCAGGTCGAGGCCCATCTCGCGGCGCGTGCGCTCGACGACATTGGCCGGCGCCCGGTCGCCGAGCACCGCCAGCACCGGGTCGATCGGGATGACACGGCCGATGAAGAAGGTGACCGCGAGCAGACCAAGATAGGTCGTGATCGCGATGACCAGGAAACGGCCGAGCGATGATGCAAGGGCGACGGCGCGGGCGCTGCTGCGCCCGCCCTCGTTTTCAACCGCGCTCATGCGGCGCGCCTGTCGGCGTTATTCCTTGGAAACCGGCCCGACGAAGTTGCTGTCGAAGCTCGGGCCGAGTGCGAAGCCCTTGAGGTTCTTGCGCAGGCCAGCCACTTCCAACTGCTGATGGATAACGACGAAGGGGCTGGTGTCGAGGATCTTCTTCTCGAGATCCTTGTACATATCGGCGCGCTTGCCCGCATCCTTCTCCAGCAGCGCCGCTTCCGTCTCCTTGGTCAGGTCCGGAATGTCCCAGGCATTGCGCCAGGCCAGCGTATGGGACTTGCCTGCATCCGAATTGTCCGGGTTCGAGGCAAAGGTTTGGGCGTTGGAGTTCGGATCGAAATAGTCCTGGCCCCACTGGCCGATATAGATGTCGTGGTTGCGGGCGCGGTACTTGGTCAGCGTCTGCTTGCCGTCGCCCGGAATGATCTCCAGCTTGATGCCGGCCTGGCCGAGCGTCTGCTGGATCGATTCCGCCATGCCGGTCGTCGGCTGGCCGGTGCGCACGTCCATGGTTACGCTGAAGCCGTCGGGCAGACCGGCCTTGGCCAGCAGTTCCTTGGCCTTGGCGACATCGAGCTTGAACGGATTCTCGTCCAGTTCACCCAGGACCCCCTTGGGCAGGAAGGTCTGGTGGATCTCTCCGATGCCCTTGAGGATGGTCGAGCCCAAGGCATCATAGTCGACCAGATACTTGAACGCCTGGCGCACCTCGGGCTTGGCTAGGTTCGGGTTCTTCTGGTTGAGGCTGATGTAGAAGACCGTGCCCTTCGGCGCGCTGGTGGTGGTGAGATCGGCGTTCTTGGCGATGGCGTCGAGATCGTTCGGCTCGAGGTTGCGGGCAACGTCGATGTCGCCTGCTTCGAGCGCCAGGCGCTGGGCCGAGCTTTCCTTCATGTTGCGGTAGATGACGCGGGCCAGCTTGGCCTTTTCGCCGTAATAATTGTCGTTGCGTTCCATGACGACGGCTTCGTTTGCCCGCCATTCGCGCAACTTGAAAGCGCCCGAGCCGGCATAGCCGGTCTTCAGCCAGGCATTGCCGAAGTCATTGTCCCATTTGTAGTCAGCGGTGGGTGCTGCCGTGACGACATGTTCCTTGACCAGCTTGGCATCGACCACGGAAGCGACGGTTGCGGACAGGCAGTTCAGCACGAAGCTCGGCGCGTACGCCTTGTCGACGGTGAACTGGAAGGTGGTGTCGTCGACGGCCTTGGCTTTGTCGGTGACGTTGTCGCCGCTGATGCCGAACTGACCGATGATGAAGGCCGGGCTCTTGTCCAGCTTGACGGCGCGCTCGAACGAATAGGCGACATCGGCCGCGGTGATCGGATTGCCCGAGGCAAATTTCAGACCGGGCTTGAGCTTGAACGTGTAGGTCAGGCCGTCGTCGGAAACGGTCCAGCTTTCGGCGAGGTCGCCCTTGACCTTGGAGGTGTCGCTGAGGTCGAGACGGACGAGCAGATCATAGGTGTTGCCAGTGACCTCGGCGGTCGACAGCTCGAACGCCTCGCCTGGATCCATGGAAATGATGTCGTCGATCGCGAAACCTTCGACCAGCGTGTCGGCGGGGGTGACTGCGCCCGCTGGCGCGCCGGCCAGAAGCAGCGCGGACATTGCGGCACCCGCGAGCAGGATGCGCGAGCGTAGAGCAAACTTTTCCATCATCATTGTGATTGTTCCCTGTTTTGTTGACCTGAGTTCCCGGCTCAGGATTGCAGTATTCTTTTCGGGGCCGACAATGGCCCTCTGCCCACTTACCGTCGTGGTTTTTGTCCAATTGGTCAACACCATATCCGGCGGTATTCTGGCCGGCAACGAGCATTTGCACGACAGCGTATTGGACCAGAATGGGGTGGGGTCAGTCGATGCGCACGCCGGCTAATTGATGCCGCCAATACGGAAAAATCTGCTAATTTCGCAGCTACTTCAGCGTCGCGACCAGATCGGCATCGGGAAAACAGGTGGCGGCCCGGCCGTTCTTGGCCTGCCACTTGCCGATCGAGCGGCGGGTCTTGAAGCCGGGCAGCCCGTCGGCGCTGCCGACATCATAGCCCTTGGCCTCCAGCGTCCGCTGCAAAGCCGCGATATCCGACCTGTAGAGCCCGCCGACCGCGCCCCAACTGCCGGCAAAGTTGCTGTCGCCATGGGCGATGCGATCGGCCCCGTGGCCGATGAACAGCGCGTAGAGGTCGCTGGTGTTGTATTCCTTCAGCACGTAGAAATTGGGGGTGGCGATGAAGGCCGGCCCGCTGCGCCCGGCCGGCATCAGCAGAAAGCCTTCGGCTTTCAGCTCGCTCGCCGGAAACGGCTTTCCGCCAACGCGCTTGATGCCCATGTCAGCCCATTGCGAAATTGTCTTGCCCTGGTCCGGACCTTCCAGTGAACAGGAGACCGTCTCCGGGACGGTCACCTCAAAACCCCAGCTTCGCCCCCTCACCCAGCCATAATGGACGAGGTAGTTGGCAATCGAGGCCAGCACGTCCGGCGTCGAGTTCCAGATGTCGACACGGCCGTCACCGTCGAAATCGACGGCGTGCTTCAGGAACGAAGTCGGCATGAATTGCGGCTGGCCGAGCGCGCCGGCCCATGATGATTTCATCGCGCCGACCGGGGCCAGTCCGCGCTCGACGATTTCCAGCGCGGCCAAAAGCTCCGTGCGAAAGAAATCCTTCTTGGTCGACATGAACGCCTTGGTGCCCAGCACCTCGAAGGCATCGTAGGGCATTTTCGCCGCGCCGAAGCCGGTTTCACGGCCCCAGATCGCCAGCAGCACTTCGCCCGGCACGCCATAGCGCTTTTCGATGGCAGCCAGCGTGCGGGCATTGGTCGCTTCGCGCGCCCGGCCGCCGGCCGTCACCGCACCAATGGTCTTCTCGGCGAAATAGGCGCCGGGCGAGCCGAACTCGGCCTGATGCTGTTTCTGCGGCGTGGCCGCCTTTTCACCCGGCTTGACCAGGTCGGGCAGCTTGAGATTGGGCTTGATGCCATCGAACGCGGCGTCGAAGGTTTTTTTGGAAATGCCTTTCGCCTTCGCTTCCGGCCACAGGTCGTTCTGCAGCCAGGCGCGGAATTGGTCGTCGATTTTTGCAGCGGAGGCGGGGGATGAAGCGCCCAACGCCATAAGGATTGCGAGGAGGATCGTAATGGCCAGTTCGTAGAGGCCGCGTTCTGTCGCGCCCCCCTCTGTCCTGCCGGACATCTCCCCCTCAAGGGGGGAGATCGGACGCCATCTCGGGTTTCGCCTATCGCCCACGTTGAAAAAAGAGTGCCGCCAGCGAAGCTGCCAATCTCCCCCCTTGAGGGGGAGATGTCCGGCAGGACAGAGGGAGGCGCGAAGGAATGCAGTCATCTCGGGAGCATTCCTCTGCGCCAATTGCGTCAAAACGCCGTCCGCGAGCGAAGTGCGGCAGCCAGCGTGCCCTCGTCGAGATAATCGAGCTCGCCGCCGACCGGCACGCCATGCGCAAGGCGTGTCACCTTGATGTCGAAGCCGGACAGTTGGTCGGTGAGGTAATGCGCGGTGGTCTGGCCCTCGACCGTCGCGTTGACGGCGAGGATGATCTCCTTGACCTCGCCGCCGGCAACGCGGTCGATCAGCGAGCGTATGTTGAGCTGGTCGGGGCCGATGCCGTCGAGCGGCGACAGCGTGCCGCCGAGCACGTGGTAGCGCACATTCATCGCTGCCGCCCGCTCCAGCGCCCACAGGTCGGAAACGTCCTCGACGACGATGATGGTGCCGGCGTCACGGCGCGGATCGGTGCAGATCATGCATGGGTCCGACGTATCGACATTGCCGCAGGTCGAGCAGAGGCGCACCTTGTCGGCAGCCTCGGCCATGGCGGCGGCGAGCGGCGACAACAGCTGCTCCTTCTTCTTGATCAGATGCAGTGCCGCACGCCTGGCCGAACGGGGCCCGAGCCCCGGCACCTTGGCCAGGAGCTGGATCAGACGTTCGATCTCCGGACCGGCGATTCGCTTGGACATCGCTCTGATCTAGGATTTTTCAGTGCGTTTTGGAACATCCCGCGTCCGCATGGCCCGCCATATTGTCCCTGGCGGGCCATTGAGTACGGATCAGTTGACCTCGAGCGGACGGCTCTGGCTGGCGATCATCGCGCCGATGGCGTCAGTGTTCTCCGGTGTCGACTGGAATCCCATCGACGCCTCTTGCGGCGCGTTCGCAACCGAGGAAATGACCGGTTTGTTCAAGGTTCCGCCAAAACGGGCGGCATCCGGCTCTTCCATGGGCTCCTGCATAGCCACAACCGTCGGCTCCGCGGAGGCGCGCGCGGGTTTCGCGGTCGGAACCGCCGCGGCGGTCACATAGGTCTGCTGGGCAGGCGCGGATCGGACGGTTGCCGCCTTGGCCGGACGGACCGGCTCGGCGGAAGCAACGAGGATCACCGGTGCTGCCGGCTTCACGGGCGCCGCCGAGGCAATGGCGACCTGCGGCTCGTCCGGCAGCGGCTGCCAATTGCGGCCACGCTTCTCGTAGAAGGCATTGCCGCCGGCAACCATGGTGTAATGCATGTTCTTGTAAGGGAAACGCAGCCCGGCGGTGTGGAAATACATCGTGTTCTTCAGCTTGCCCTTGCGCTCACCCTTGAGCACGGCGTCGGCGGCTTCCTCGACATCGGGCATGGCTCGGGAATTCATCGGCCGGGTCATGACGCCGGGCGCGAACTGCCCGGGCTCGCCGACCACATCGCAGATGGTGCTGCCGTGGTTGCCAGAGCGCAGCCGGTTCATCACCACCGTGCCGACCGCGATCATGCCGTCACGGCTCGACCGGTTGGACTCGAAGAACATCGCCCGTTCCAGGCATTCCTTGTCCTTTGGCGAGTGACTGTAGGAGCGGGAACTCAGGAAACTCGGCGTGATGGCGTCGGTCAGGCTGGCGACGGACATGCCGTGTGAGGTGGTCTGGCTGCAGGCAGCCAAAAACAGGGGTGAAATGACGGCGCCGAGCAACAGCGGCGTCTTCCATCGCATGGCAATCAACAGGTAACCCTCACTTCGATGCCCGCCCCCAGGCTGCGGCAAGAATGAGACACTTTCAGGCAAAATGATGGCTAAAACGTTATTAGCGAGGCACTGTTGCCAAACTGGCACAGTTGCATGGCTTTATTCTGTCAACGCGCCGCAGCCATCGAGACCGGCTGACCAGGTTCGACCTCCTCGACTTTCTCCGAAAACAGGCCGCGCCTGAGGAACAGCGCCACCGCGTCCCTGGCCGTCGGCGCGATCTTTCCCGGCCAGTCGCTTTCGATGAATTCGGCCTTGGTGAAGTCCGGATTTGTCTCGCAGGCCGCCTCCAGGAATTCGGCGATCTCGAGCACGATCACCCGCTCGTCCTTCGACAGAGCCGATGTGCCGGCCTCGATCGACGGGCGATGTACGTAATCCTCGAACAGGTCGAAGTAGCCCTTGATGCCGACAAGATCGACGCCGGCGTCGCAATCGGCCAGGATTTCCAGGATCTCGTAGATCCTGCTTCGGACACGCTGCTCGATCAGTCTTTCGGAGGGCTCTTCGATCATGGGCGTAACGCCGTCGAACGTTAGAAGGGCAGTTTCATTCCTGGCGGGATCGGCAGGCCGGCGGTCAGCGCCTTGGTCTTCTCCTGCATGATCTGCTCGACCTTGGTTTTGGCGTCGTTGTGCGCGGCGAGCACCAGGTCCTCCAGGATCTCGACATCATCCTCCTTGAACAGGGACGGATCGATCTTCAGCGACTTCATCTCAAATTTTCCGGTCAGCGTCACGTTGACCAGGCCGCCGCCGGCCTGGCCAGATGCTTCCAGCGCGGCGATCTCGTCCTGCATGGCCTGGAACTTGGCCTGCATTTCCTTCGCCTTGCCCATCAAGCCGAGAAGATCTTTCATGGTCGCGTCCTTTGCGGATTCGTGGCTGTGGTCAGGTTTCGTCGTCGTCCGCCGGCGGCTCGACCGGCACTTCGGCCTCGGTCGTATCGGCTTCCGGCGAGTCGGGAATGCGCACGTCGATGATCTTGGCACCGGGGAACCGCGCCAGAATGGCGGCGACGGTGGGATCGCTCTTGGCATCGAGGAAGGCGGTCTCGCGCTTGGTCGATTCCATTTCGGCGAGCGTCTGGCCGCCCTCTTCCTTCGACAGCGAGACCAGCCAGCTGCGGCCGGTCCAGGCGCGCAGTTTCGTCGTCAGGTCGTTGAGCAGCATCTTGGGCGCATCAGCGGTCAGACCGACGTCGATGCGGCCGGGCTCGATGCGCACAAGACGGATACAGCTCTTGACCAGCACCTTGAAGGCGATGTCACGCTGCGCGTCGGCAAGGGCAATGATGTCGGCCAGCGATTTCAGCGGAACCTGCGGCGTCTCCAGCACCGGTTGCGGGGGCGCGACAAAAGCGGCAGGCGCGGGCGTGGCCTCGACCAGCCGCATGGTCTGCGCGCCGCCTGGCCCGGATGGCATGCGGGTCTGTGCAACCGCGCTGGCGCCGCCACCATTGCCGGAACCCGTGGGCGCGCCGTTGGGGCGCGACGCGCCATTTGGAACCGGCGCTGTGCCCTCAAGCGATCTCAACGCCTCGTCCAGCGTCGGCAGGTCGGCGGCGTGCGCCAGCCGGATCAGCACCATCTCGGCGGCGCTCACCGGCCGGTTGGAGGATTGCACCTCGGGGATGCCCTTGAGCAGCATCTGCCATGTCCGCGACAGCACCCTGACCGACAGCGTCCTGGCGAAATCCGCGCCGCGTTGCCGCTCGTCCTGCGACAGCGCGGCGTCGTCGACGGCCGACGGCACGAAACGCAGCCGGGTGACGAGGTGGTTGAACTCGGCAAGATCGGTGAGCACGGCAGCCGGATCGGCGCCGGTGTCGTACTGGGCGCGGAATTCCCCGAGAGCGGCGGCCACATCGCCCTTCATCACATGTTCGAACAGGTCGACGATGCGGGCACGGTCGGCCAGCCCCAGCATCGCCCGCACCGCGTCGGCGCTGACGGAGCCCGCGCCATGGGCGATCGCCTGGTCGAGGATGGAGAGCGAATCACGGGCAGAACCTTCCGCGGCGCGTGCGATCATTGCCAGCGCGTCGTCGTCGACCGAAATGCCTTCCTTGGCCGAGATCGAGGAGAGGTGCGCGACCAGCGCGCCGGCGTCGATGCGTCTGAGGTCGAAGCGCTGGCAGCGCGACAGGACGGTGATCGGAACCTTGCGGATTTCGGTGGTGGCAAAGATGAATTTGACGTGCGACGGCGGCTCTTCCAGCGTCTTCAGCAGGCCGTTGAAGGCCTGTGTGGAAAGCATGTGCACTTCGTCGATGATGTAGACCTTGTAGCGGGCCGAGACCGGCGCGTAGCGCACGCGCTCGATGATATCCCTGATGTCGTCGATGCCGGTGTGCGAGGCGGCATCCATCTCGATGACGTCGACATGGCGGCCTTCCATGATCGCCTGGCAGTGCTCACCCAGCACGGCAAGGTCGACCGAAGGTTGGTCTGTTGTCGGGGTTTTATAGTTCAGGGCCCGCGCCAGTATGCGCGCCGTCGTGGTCTTGCCGACACCGCGCACGCCGGTCAGCATCCAGGCTTGGGCAATGCGGCCGGTGGCAAACGCGTTGGTGAGGGTACGCACCATCGGCTCCTGGCCTACCAGCTCGGAGAAGTTCGAAGGACGGTACTTGCGCGCCAGCACCCGATAGGCAGCGGCCTTGTCCGTTCCCGAATTTCCGGCTTCGCTCATTCGCCCGTAAAGCTCCAAAGGGCCGCGCCCGAAGGCGGCCTATTTCTGCGCATAGTCTCGCCCGCGCAGCAATGCGTCGTCAATGTCGCGAGAGGAGCCGATGAGGTGGGAGGCTGGAACAATGACCCGTTCCGGGCTCGTTAGGGCTGCTTCCTTCCGGACCTGACCCGGTTGGCGAGTGGATCGTCCACCACCAACCTCCCGCTGTCCATATCGGCAATTCGGCGATGAAATGCAAGTGCGCAGGCGAATCGGCATCACGAACCGCTGGGGATCAATGATTCACTTGCAGCCCTGTTGCTGCCGCTCTAGCGTTCATGAGTTTGAGGAAACCAAGAAAAGCAAGGGAAACGCCGATGCTGCCGGGCCTTAAGGCCGGATTCACGCTGGATGCCCGACTGGAGGCGGATAGCGAGCAGTTGATGTGGCTTGGGCTGTGCGAATTGCGGGTGATGAACGACCGGCGTTGGCCATGGCTGCTCCTGGTGCCGCAGAGGCCGGGCGCGGAAGAAATCCACGACATGACGCCGCTCGACCAGGCAATGCTGACCTTCGAGACCAATATGGTGGCGCAGGCGCTGAAGAAGGCGACCGGCTGCACCAAGATCAACACCGGGGCGCTCGGCAACATCGTGCGCCAATTGCACATCCATGTCGTCGCGCGTTCAGAGGGCGATCCCGGCTGGCCAGGCCCGGTGTGGGGACACGGCCTGCGCGAGCCCTATCAGCGTTCCGACCTGCGCCGGTTTGCCCAAACGATAAGGGCGGCGCTATAAGCCTTCCCCGTGTCCATCCCAAAGCATCAGAGTGCGCATGAGCTTCCGCCTGTTTGACGCGCCGCTGCGCGAGCCGAGCCAGTTCGTCGGCTTTGCCGGCAACATCATCGACCGGCAATCCGAAAACCGCGCCGATGATTCCGTCGACAAGGCGCTGGCCGATCCGACGACGCGGCTGCTTCTGATGAATGGCGGCCGGCTCTATCTGAAGCTCGGGGGCAACGGCGGCCTCGACCCCTGGTTCGGCGCCGCCGAGAGCGAGCCGTTCAAGGTTTCCTTCGCCCACGGCGTCCTGCTCGGCTTTTCCGACCTGGGACCCGTGCTGGCGATACCAGCCGGCGTCGAGGCCGAAGATTTGCCCGAGACCGTCAAGGCGATCGACTATCGTTCGGTCTACATGCAAGGGCTGATCGATGAGGCGGCCGCCGGCGCGATGGCGCAAGGCGCTGCCCTGCTCGCCTGGCATGCAAGCCATCGCTTCTGCAGCAAATGCGGCACCGAATCACAGATGCGGGCCGGCGGCTACAAACGGCATTGCCCAAATTGCGGCACCGAGCATTTTCCGCGCACCGACCCGGTGGCGATCATGCTGACGGCGACGCGGGACAAATGCCTGCTCGGGCGCGGCCGGCATTTCGGACCGGGCATGTATTCGGCCCTTGCCGGCTTCATCGAGCCGGGCGAGACGATCGAAGCCGCGGTGCGCCGTGAGACGCTGGAGGAGGCCGGCATCAGGCTTGGCCGTGTCGTCTACCACGCCAGCCAGCCCTGGCCGTTTCCCTACTCGCTGATGATCGGCTGCTTCGGCGAGCCGCTCAACGACGACATCCAGGCCGACCTCAACGAGCTTGAAGACTGCCGCTGGTTTGCCCGCGACGAGGTGCGCTTGATGCTGACCAGGGAACATCCCGGCGATCTGGTCACGCCACCGAAAGGCGCCATTGCGCATCACCTCATCCGCGCCTGGGTGGACAGCGAATGATGGCAGCCAATACTGAAAGACATTGCAGGAGCAGAAAATGATCCGTCACACCGTCGTGTTCACGCTGAAGCATCCGCCGCATTCGCTGGAGGAAAAGAGATTCCTGGTTGACGCCAAGAAAGCCCTGTCGGCGATCAGGGGCGTCAGGCATTTCGAGCAATTGCGGCAGGTCAGCCCCAAGAACGAGTACCGCTTCGGCTTCTCGATGGAGTTCGCCGACCAAGCCGCCTACACCAGATACAACGACCATCCCGACCACGTCGCCTTCGTGCGCGACCGCTGGGTACCGGAAGTCGAGACCTTCATGGAGATCGACTACGTGCCGCTGGGTGCGGTGATTTAGTCAGCCACCTTCCACTGCTCGCGCGACTCGCTGGCCGGATAAACGCCCAGGATCCGTACCTCGCGGGAGAAGAAGCGAAGCTCGTCCAGCGCCAGCTTGACCAGCGGATCGTCGGGATGGCCCTCGATGTCGGCGTAAAACAGCGTCGCCGTGAACGCCCCCAACTGGTAGCTCTCCAGCTTGGTCATGTTGATGCCGTTGGTGGCGAAACCGCCCATTGCCTTGTAAAGTGCGGCCGGCACGTTGCGGACGCGGAAGATGAATGTCGTCATCATCTTGGTGTCGGCTGACGGGCGTTCGGCCCATTGCTTGTTCTTGGTCAGAACGACAAAGCGGGTGACGTTGGAATCGGTGTCCTCGACATTCTCCTCGATGATGTCGAGCCCGTAGAGCTTTGCCGCGAGTGCCGGGGCGAGCGATGCCATGGTGCGGTCCTTGACCTCCGAAACCAGCTTCGCCGAACCCGCCGTGTCGCCGGCGACCACCGGCTTCCAGCCATTCTTGCGGATGTATTTGCGGCACTGGCCAAGCGCGTGGATGTGGCTGTGCACGGTCTTGATCTCGTTGCGTTTGACGCCGGGCAGCACCATCAGCTGGAAATGGATTGGCAGGAAATATTCGCCGACGATGTGCAGCCTCGATTCCGGCAACAGATGGTGGATGTCGGCGACGCGCCCGGCGATGGTGTTCTCGATCGGGATCATGGCGAGATCGGCCTTGCCCGTCTCGACCGCGTTGAACGCATCCTCGAAGGTTGGGCACGGCAACGGCTCCATCGAGGGATAGACGTTGCGGCTGGCGGTGTCGGAATTGGCACCCGGCTCGCCCTGGAAGGATATTCTGTTGGTCTTTTCAGGCATGCCCAAGTCTCGATTCAAGGTGTCGCGGTTCGAAGGGATTGTTCAGTGTGAAAGGATGGTTCTGGCGCGTTCCAGATCTTGCGGCGTATCGACGCCAAGTGGCAATGAACGCACGATCTCGGCATCGATGCGCATGCCGGCTTCCAGGGCCCGCAGTTGTTCCAGCCGTTCGCGCCGTTCCAGCGGCGACGGCTTCAGCGCGACGAAGCGCTCGAGTGCTGCGCGGCGATAGGCGTAGAGGCCGACATGGTGGTAAAGCGCGCCCTCGCCCCATGGTGCGGTGGCGCGGGTGAAATAGAGCGCCCTCAGCCTGGTGCCGGAGAGCGGCGAGCCGACGATCTTGACGACGTTGGGATTGGTCTTTTCCTCGTCGCGGACGATCTCGACGCCGAGCGTGGCGATATCCACCGCCCTATCCTCGAACGGCCTGAGCGACGCGGCGATGATTTCCGGGTCGATTGTCGGCAAATCGCCTTGCACATTGACGATCGTTTCGACCTTGCGTTCAGGATCCAGCGCAACCAAAGCCTCGTGGATGCGATCGGAGCCGGATTCGTGATCCATGCGCGTCATCACGGCCTCGAAACCATGCGCGCGCACCGCTTCCGCCACGCTTTGCGTGTCGGTCGCCACCACCACCCGGCCGMGGCCGGCCKCGGCGGCGCGGCGGGCGACATGGACGATCATCGGCACGCCGGCAATGTCGGCCAGCGGCTTGCCCGGCAGGCGGGTCGAGGCCATGCGGGCCGGGATCAGGATCAGCGTGGACATGCGCGTTGCAAGGCGTCTCAAAAGGGGAAGGGAAAAGTGGCAAAAGGTCTCACTGGAAGCGCCCTTATAGGTGTTGCAACGCCGGAGCAAAAGACCTAGTTTCCGCCCGATTTGACCGCCTTAGCAGGGTGGGTCACGATACCGACGGACGGAGTGGACGGATCGGTCCGCCGGAAAAGGGAGCAAGGGGCGTATGGATTCCAACGAAGTCAACAAGCTGCTCGCCGGATTGCTCGGAACTGTTTTCGTGGTCTTCTCGGTTGGCCTTGTGTCCGATGCGCTGTTTGCCTCGCCGGCGCCGGAAAAGCCTGGCTTCGCCATCGAAGCCACCGAACCCGCCGAAGGCGGCCCGGCCGCTCCGGCCGCCGAAGCCAAGCCGATCGCCGACCTTCTGGCGACTGCCAATGTCGAAGCGGGCGCTGCGGTGTTCAAGAAATGCCAGGCCTGCCATTCCGGTGAAAAGGGCGGCCCCAACAAGGTCGGCCCCGATCTTTGGGATCTCATCGACCGTCCGGTTGGCGAGCATGAAGGCTTTGCCTATTCGGCCGGCATGAAGGAATTCTCCAAGGGCGGCACCGAGAAGTGGACCTATGACAACATCAACCACTTCATCACCTCGCCGAAGAAATTCGTGAAGGGCACGGCCATGGGCTTTGCCGGCCTGCCCAAGGACGAGGACCGCGCCAACGTCATCGCCTATCTGCGCACGCTGTCCGACAATCCCAAGCCGCTGCCGGCGCCAGGGGCTGCGGCTGATGCGACCGCGCCCGCCAAGCCTGCCGAAGCAGCCGCCCCTGCCAAGCCGGCAGAGGGTGCCGCTCCCGCCAAGCCTGCGGCTCCGGCTGCGCCAGCTCCCGCCGCCCCGGCTCCAGCCGCTCCGGCACCGGCGCCTGCCCAATAAACAAATTGTCACCTCGACGATCTTGAAAAAGCCGGGTTCAGCCCGGCTTTTTTGTTAGCAAGATCGCATATGCAGCGACAAAGCCGCGCATTGCGGTTTTCACGAGCGGCAAATCAACTAGATTGCCTTTCTGGAATGGACACGCAGCGCGAAGAGGACAGTGCATGACGGTTGGCCGAACGCTTCTCAAATCGTTGCTGGCGGCAGCCCTGCTGGCGGCGGGATTGCAAGCGTCGCAAGCCGACGAATGGCGCACCACCTCATCGCTGATCGGCGAGTCCAAATACGGCGACAATTTCCAGCACTACGATTACGTCAACCCGAACGCGCCTAAGGGCGGCACGCTGAATTCGGTGCTGCTCGGCACGTTCGACAGCTTCAATCCCTATGTCGTCCAGGGATCGCCTGCTGCCGGCCTTGTCGCGTTTGGCGGCGGCCTGCTCTACGACACGCTGATGGAGCAAGCGACCGACGAAGGAAGCACCAGCCATCCGTTGATCGCCGACGCCTACAAATATCCGGCCGATTATTCCTCCGCGACCTACCGGCTCGACCCGCGCGCCAAATGGCATGACGGCCAGCCGATCACCGTCGACGACGTGATCTGGTCGTTCCAGGTGCTGAAGGCGAACAGCCCGCAATACAGCCGCTATTTCGAGAACGTTACCGATGCGGCCGCCGTCTCCGACCGCGAGGTCGAGTTCCATTTCAATCAAAAGGGCAATCGGGAACTGCCGAAGATCATCGGCGACCTTGCCGTCCTGCCGAAACACTGGTGGGAAGGCACCGATGCCAACGGCAAGAAGCGCGACGTGACCAAGCCGACGCTGGAGATTCCGCTCGGTTCGGCCGCCTACAAGATCGCCAGTTTCAAGCCCGGCTCGGAGATCATCTGGCAGCGCGTGCCCGACTACTGGGCAGCCAAACTGCCGGTGAAGATCGGCCGCGAGAATTTCGACACGCGACGCTATACCTACATCCTCGACGACAACGCCGCTTGGCTGGCCTTCACCAAGGGTGGGCTGGAAGACATCAACCGCGAATACAGCTCGCGCAAATGGGCAACGGCTTACAATTTTCCTGCATTCCAAGCCGGTGATGTCGTCAAGAAGGACTTCCAGACCCAGGCGCCACAGGCAATGCAGGGTTTCGTCCTCAACCAGCGGCGGCCGCTGTTCCAGGACCGGCTGGTGCGTGAAGCGCTGACAATCCCGTTCGATTTCGAGAGCATGAACCGCACGCTGTTCTTCGGCTTCAACACCCGCACATCGAGCTATTTCCAGGGCACCGAACTGGCATCTACCGGATTGCCGCAAGGCAAGGAGCTGGAAATCCTGGAAAAATATCGCGACAAGCTGCCGCCCGAACTGTTCACCCAGGAATTCAAGCTGCCGGTTTACGATTCCCCACAGGCGGAACGGAAATACCTGAAACAGGCGGTTGATCTGTTCGCCATGGCTGGCTGGGTGATCAAGGGCGGCAAGATGGTCAATGCCAAGACCGGCGTGCCGTTCAGGTTCGAAATTCTCGGCTGGAACGACACCGACCAGGTGATCGCCAGCCCCTACATCGCCAATCTGCGCAAGATCGGTGTCGACGCCACGCTGCGCATCATCGACCAGACGCAGTACATCAACCGCGTCAACAATTTCGATTTCGATGTCGTCACGGGGATTTTCCAGCAGTCGGATTCGCCAGGCAACGAGCAACGCGACTTCTGGACTTCGAAAGCCGCCGATGCGCCGGGTTCGCGCAATCTGATGGGCATCAAGGACCCGATCATCGACGCGCTGGTCGACCGTATCATCTTTGCCACCGATCGCGACGACCTTGTCGCCGCCACCCACGCGCTCGACCGTATCCTGCTGTGGAACTTCTACGTCGTGCCGCAATATTACCGGTCCGCCGTCTGGCTGGCCTATTGGGACAAGTTCGGCTTTCCAGACAAGCAGCCCGCCTATGTCGGCGCCGACATCGATTCCTGGTGGATCGACCCCGAGAAGGAAAAGGCGCTGGCGGCCAAGTACAAGGGCGGCAATTGATGGCGGTCCTTGCCCGCCGCGATTTTCTGGCATTGGGCGGCGCTGTCGCAGCCGCCGCCCTGCTGCCTGGCCGGGCCTTCGCCACCGCCCCGACTGGCGTAAAACTGCACGGCCTGTCGGCTTTCGGCGATCTCAAATACAAGCCGGACTTCGCACATTTCGACTATGTCAATCCGGACGCGCCCAAGGGCGGCCAGATGAATTTCGCGCCGCCCAACGCCACCTTGAATCAGAGCTTCCTGACTTTCAACACGTTGAATTCCCTGGTGTTGAAAGGAGATTCACCGCCGCGAACGGAGCTTTGTTTCGATTCTCTGATGGCAAGCGCGCTCGATGAGCCGGATGCGGTCTATGGCCTGCTTGCCGAGTCCGTCACCTTGTCGCAAGACCGCAATGGCTTCCGCTTCGTGCTGCGACCGCAAGTGCGCTTCAACGACGGTTCGCCGCTGACCGCTGAAGACGTTGCCTTCGCGTTGAAGCTTTACAAAGACCAAGGCCATCCGAACCTTTCCAAGGCGCTGCGGTATATGACGGAAGCGGTCGCGGTCGATCCCACCACTCTCGACCTGACCTTCAACGGCCAGCAGTCGCCGCAGAACATCCTTGCGATCGTGGCAATGCCGATCGTGTCCAAGGCCTTTTATACGGCCAATGATTTCGATGCCTCGACGATGACACCGCCGCTCGGCTCGGGGCCTTACAAGATAGGGCGCGTGGCAGCCGGACAGACTGTCGAATATGACCGCGTCGCCGACTATTGGGGCCGCGATCTAGCCGTGAACCGCGGACTGTACAATTTCGACCGCATCCGCATCGACTTCTATCTTGATCGGCAGGCGGCTTTTGAAGCCTTCAAGAAAGGCGACACGCATTTTCGCGAGGAATTCACCGCGCGGGTATGGGCGACCGGATACGACTTTCCGGCGCTGAAGGATGGCAAGATCGTCAAACGGGAATTTCCCGGTGAGAAGACGCCAGACATGCAGGGCGTAGCGTTGAATCAACGTCGTCCGCAATTTCGCGACGAGCGGGTACGGCGCGCGATCGCCAGATGCTTCGATTTCGAATGGATGAAGCGGGCCCTGTTTTACGGCTCTTACGAGCGCTCTCAATCGAACTTCGAACGGTCGGATTATAAGGCCGAAGGTCTGCCATCGCCTGGCGACTTGGCCCTGCTCGAGCCGTTCCGGGCCGAGTTGCCACCAGAGGTCTTTGGCGAAGCCGTGACGCAGCCTCTGTCCGACGGGTCGGGCCATGACCGCAAGCTGCTGGGCGAGGCTTCGAGATTGCTTGCGCAAGCCGGCTGGAAACGTGCGGGCAGTTTCGTCGTCAACGCCAAGGGTGAGCGCCTGCAGGTTGAAATGCTGGCAGAGGATGACGGCATCGTTCGAATCTTCACTCCATGGTCCGAGAATATGAAGGCGATCGGGATCGACGCCTCGATCCGGCAAATCGATTCGGCACAGTATGAACAGCGGCACAGTGATTTCGATTTCGATCTTACCGTGCTGCATTGGTCGATCGGAGCGACGCCGACTGAAGACGGCCTGGAGATGCTCTATGATTCGCGAATGGCGAAAACGCCGGGGCAACGCAACTATCCGGGCACGGAAAGCAAGGCCATCGACGCGCTGATCGTGGCAGCCGGCAAGGCGCAAAGCCGAACCGAACTCGTCACCGCGCTTAGGGCGCTCGACCGGGTCTTGCGCGCACGGCTAGACTGGATTCCAACATACTATCTGGCGAATCACCGCGTCGCCTATTGGGACATGTTCGACTTCGTCGAGCAAAAGCCCGATTTCGGCTTTCCGGTCGAGACGCTGTGGTGGTTCGATAAGGGCAAGGCGGCAAAAATTGGCAAAGGCTGAGATGTTCGCTCAAGCAGGGCAAAAGACCTGATGGGCGCTTATATCCTGCGCCGCATCCTGTTGATGATCCCGACCCTGTTCGGCATCATGGCGATTTCCTTCGCCGTCATCCAGTTCGCGCCGGGCGGCCCGGTCGAGCAGGTCATCGCCCGGCTGACCAACCAGGGCGGCAGCGATCGCCTCGGCGGCGGCGGTGGTGACGCGGTCGGTGGCGCCAATGTCGATGTCGCCGGTGATGTCAGCTCAAAATATCGCGGCGCCCAAGGCCTCGATCCGGAATTCATCAAGAAGCTGGAGAAGCAGTTCGGCTTCGACAAGCCGCCGCTCGAGCGCTTCGGCATGATGTTGTGGAATTATGCGCGCTTCGATTTCGGCGACAGCTATTTCCGCGATATTTCGGTGCTCAACCTGATCCTGGAAAAAATGCCGGTGTCGATCTCGATCGGGCTGTGGATCACGCTTCTGTCCTACCTGATCTCGATCCCGCTCGGTATCCGCAAGGCGGTCAAGGACGGCACGCCTTTCGACGTCTGGACCAGCGGCGTCGTCATTGTTGGCTATGCCATTCCGGGCTTCCTGTTCGGCATCATGCTGATGGTGCTGTTTGCCGGCGGATCGTTCTGGGACTGGTTTCCCCTGCGCGGCCTCACCTCCGACAATTGGGACCAGCTATCCTGGTCCGGCAAGATCATCGACTATTTCTGGCACATGACCTTGCCGCTGACGGCGCTGGTGCTGTCGGCCTTCGCCACCACGACGCTGTTGACCAAGAACTCGTTTCTGGAAGAGATCCGCAAGCAGTATGTGGTGACGGCGCGCGCCAAGGGCCTGTCGGAGCGGCAGGTGCTCTACGGCCACGTCTTCCGCAACGCCATGCTGATCGTGATCGCCGGTTTTCCGGGCGCCTTTATCTCGGCCTTCTTCACCGGCTCGCTGCTGATCGAGAACATCTTTTCCCTCGATGGCCTCGGCCTGCTCGGCTTCAGGTCGGTGGTCGAGCGCGACTATCCGGTGGTGTTCGCCAATCTCTACATCTTCTCGCTGCTCGGGCTGTTCGTCGGATTGCTGTCCGACCTGCTCTACACCTGGGTCGATCCGCGCATCGATTTCGAGCGGAGAGACGTCTGATGTCGGACACCACCGCGACCACGGAGGCCGCACCGGAGCGGATCGTGCGGCCGTGGCTGTCGCCGCTCAACAAGCGCCGCCTGCAGAATTTCAAAGCGAACCAGCGCGGCTACTGGTCGCTGTGGATCTTCCTTGTCCTGTTCGTGCTGTCGCTGTTTGCCGAATTCATCGCCAACGACAAGCCGATCATCGCTTCCTACAAGGGCGAAATCCTGTTTCCTGTGCTGGTCGCCTACCCCGAGGAAAAGTTTGGCGGCTTCTACGCAGTCACCGACTATCGCGACCCGGTCATCCAGGACGAGATCAACGCCAATGGCTGGATGATCTGGCCGCCTGTGCGCTACTCCTACCAGACCGTCAACAACGCCATTCCGGAAGCGGCACCGGCCAAACCGTCCTGGCAGTATGACGCCAAGGCGCGCTGCAGCCAGTATCCGCAAGGGGCGGCCGATCCGGCCTGCATCGTCGGCAACTGGAATTGGCTCGGCACCGACGACCAGGCGCGCGACGTGCTGGCGCGCGTCATCTACGGCTTCCGCATTTCGGTGCTGTTTGGCCTGATCCTGACCGTCGGTTCGGCCCTGATCGGCGTCGCGGCCGGCGCCGTGCAAGGCTATTTCGGCGGCTGGACCGATCTCCTGTTCCAGCGCTTCATCGAAATCTGGTCGGCGATCCCGGTGCTCTATCTCTTGCTCATCGTCGCCGCCATCCTGCCGCCGGGCTTCTTCATCCTGCTCGGCCTGATGCTGTTGTTCTCCTGGGTGGCGCTGGTCGGCGTGGTGCGGGCCGAGTTCCTGCGCGCTCGCAATTTCGAATATGTCAACGCGGCGCGCGCGCTAGGCGTACCCAACCGCACCATCATGTTCCGGCATTTGCTGCCCAACGCCATGGTAGCGACATTGACCTTCCTGCCGTTCCTGCTCTCGGGCTCGATCTCGACGCTGACCTCGCTCGACTATCTCGGCTTCGGCCTGCCGCCCGGCTCCGCCTCGCTCGGCGAACTGTTGAAGCAGGCGCAGCGCAATCTCAACGCGCCGTGGCTCGGCATTTCCGGCTTCGTCGTCATCTCGCTAATGCTGTCGCTGCTGGTCTTCGTCGGCGAGGCGACGCGCGACGCCTTCGATCCGCGCAAGACGTTCCGATGAGCGAAGCGCCCCTGCTCAGCGTACAAGACCTCAGCGTCGCCTTTGCGCAAGGCGGACAGCAGTCGCTGGCCGTCGACCATATCTCGTTCGACATCGCCAAGGGCGAGACGGTGGCGCTGGTCGGCGAATCCGGCTCCGGCAAATCGGTGTCGGCGCTGTCGGTGCTGAAGCTTTTGCCATATCCCAGCGCCAGCCACCCCTCGGGAAGGATCCTGTTCCAGGGCGCCGACCTGCTTGCCATGAGCGAGAAGCAGTTGCGGCAGGTGCGCGGCAACAAGATCACTATGATCTTCCAGGAGCCGATGACTTCGCTCAATCCGCTGCACACGATCGAGCAGCAGATCGTCGAAATCCTGAAGCTGCATCAGGGCATGGCCGACCGCCCGGCCAAGGCGCGCACGCTGGCCCTGCTCAACGAGGTCGGCATCCGCGATCCGCAAAAGCGCCTCGATGCCTATCCGCACCAGTTGTCCGGTGGCCAGCGTCAGCGCGTGATGATCGCCATGGCGCTGGCCAACGAACCGGAACTGCTGATTGCCGACGAGCCGACGACGGCACTCGACGTCACCGTTCAGGCGCAGATCCTCGAATTGCTGGCCGGCCTGAAGAGCCGCAAAGGCATGTCGATGCTGTTCATCACCCATGACCTCGGCATCGTGCGCAAGATTGCCGACCGGGTCTGCGTGATGACCAAGGGCAAGATCGTCGAGACCGGCCCGACCAAGGACATCTTCGCCAACCCGCAACACCCCTATACGCGCCATCTGCTGGCCGCCGAGCCGAAGGGCAAGCCGCCGGCCGCCAACGCCGCCGCCAAGCCTGTCATGACCGGCAAGGACATCAAGGTCTGGTTTCCGATCAAGCAGGGCTTCTTCCGGCGCACCGTCGACAATGTGAAGGCGGTCGATGGCATCGATGTCACCGTGCGTGCTGGCCAGACACTTGGCGTGGTCGGCGAATCCGGCTCCGGCAAGACAACGCTCGGCCTTGCGCTGGCGCGGATGATCTCGTCGACCGGGAGCATCCAGTTCAACGGGCACGACATCAATCAGCTCTCCTTCAACGCCATGCGGCCGCTGCGGCGCGAATTGCAGATCGTCTTCCAGGACCCGTTCGGCTCGCTCAGCCCGCGCATGTCGATCGCCGAGATCATCGAGGAAGGCCTGAAGATCCACGAGCCGAAACTATCGCCCGACCAGCGCGACGCGCGCGTCGCCGACGTGCTGAAGGAAGTGGGGCTCGACCCTGCAACCCGCAACCGCTACCCGCACGAGTTTTCCGGCGGCCAGCGCCAGCGTGTCGCCATCGCGCGCGCCATGGTGCTCAACCCGCGCTTCGTCATGCTGGACGAGCCGACATCGGCGCTCGACATGAGCGTTCAGGCACAGGTCGTCGACCTGTTGCGCAGCCTGCAGGCCAAGCACGACCTCGCCTATCTCTTCATTAGCCACGACCTCAAGGTCATCCGGGCGCTGGCCAACGATGTCATCGTCATGCGCAATGGCAGGATCGTCGAAGCCGGCCCTTCCGAACAGATTTTTGGAAATCCACAAACCGACTATACTCGGGCGCTGATCTCGGCCGCCTTCAAGATAGAGACGGCGCCGGTCGGCATCGTCAGCGAATAGCCTGGACAACGGGCACGCATAACAGGGAAACGCCATTGATGGAAAAAGGCCGCATCCTGCTTGCCGTCACCGGCTTTCATCCGCAGCGCTGGCGCGAGCTCTTGTCGGCCGAGCGCGAGGTGGTGCTGGAACCGGACGGCGCCAGCGACCCGTCGATCACCTATGCGGTGGTGTGGAAGCAGAAGCCGAACATTCTGGCATCGCTGCCCAATCTGCGGGCCATCTTCTCGATCGGTGCCGGCGTCGACCATATCTTCGCCGACCCGGGCCTGCCGGATGTGCCTGTTGTCAAGGTCGTCGCCGACAACCTCACGCAGTACATGACCGAATATGTCGTCTGGCGGGTTCTCGACCATCACCGCCACGGCCTGCTCTACCGGTCGCAGCAGCCAAAAAAGATCTGGCACGAGCCGCAGCAGCGGCCGGCCAGCGACATTTCGGTCGGCATCATGGGCCTCGGCAATCTCGGCCGCGCCGCCGCCTCGGTGCTTTTGTCGCTCGGCTTTGCCGTCAATGGCTGGTCACGCAGCGAGCGGCCGATGAAAGGCGTAGCGACCTATTCCGGCGAGGCGGGACTGATCCCCTTCCTCAAGGCGACCGATATCCTGGTGGTGCTTTTGCCGCTGACGCCGGAAACGCATGGCATCATCAATTACGGCGTGCTGAAGGAACTGAGGAAGCGCAACGGTCTCGGCGGCTCGGTGCTGATCAATGCCGGTCGCGGCCGCCTGCAGAAGGACGCCGACATCGTGCGGGCACTGGATGACGGGACGCTGAAGGAGGCGAGCCTCGATGTGTTCGAAGTCGAACCGCTGCCGAAGACCAGCCCGCTGTGGGGACATCCCAAAGTGTTCGTGACGCCGCATTCGGCGGCGACCTCCGATCCTGTCCACCTGGCGCCGATCATGCTGCGCCAGATGGACGCCTTCGAGCGCGGCGAAAAGCTCGACCATCTGGTGGACCGCAAAGCTGGGTATTAAGCAATTCCAGGAAATGCGTGAAACGGTTTTCCCGGGAAAAGCGCGTAGCGCTTTCCCTCAGGGGAGTGACTCAAAACAAAGAGAGCGGCGCCCGCCCGATCCTAGCCAGGCAGCAGTTTCTTCTGCTGGTCTGGCTTGCCGCAATCGCGACGATCGATCGACCGGTTCATGGCATCCATCTCGCCGGTCGCCTTGTCGGCGTCCTGCTTGGCCTTCGAGCGCACATCCGGCATGAACGGGCCGAAGCCCATCGCCGGATTGGAGAAGGTGGGCTTCGCCTTCGTCGACAAATTGTGCTGCTGTGCCAGCGCGTTGCGCTGCGCCAGCAGCTGGCCGCAGGGCACGCTGTCATACTGCAGGGAGGACTGGATGTCGGCGTCCTGCCTCTCGGCCATCGAACTGCCCGCGCAGCCGGCGGTCACCAGGCAAGATGCCAAGACAATCATGTTCCAGCGCATCGACTCTGTTCCTCCTGATATCCCGCCTTGATGCGACCAGATCGCAAATATCAGTCGCGCATGCAAATCAGACTTTTTCGCAGCACGGATTATCTGCGGGCGCGACTGGAGGGGATTGCCGCCTCATCCCGGTAGCTTGCCTGCCACAACGACCAACCCGTTGACGGGTTCCCGGCGGTCCTGGCGGATCACGGTCGTTTCCAGCCACAGGACCGAAAACTCGTTGGCAGCCAGGATTTCACGCACATAATGTTCCGAATGCGCGTAGCGGCGCGATGGCAGCAACACAAAATCGCCATTGCCAACCAGGCTCTCGACGGAAAAGGCGAACAGGCCATCGCCGGCGAGCAAGCCGGCAACCGTCTTCACCACGCCGTCGAGCGCGCCGACATAGATGAAGACATCGGCCATCGCCACCAGATCGGCTTTCGGGCCGGCACAGGAAAAATCCCGCAGATCGGCCTTGCCGAGGAAATCGTAGATGCCTTTTGCGCGCGCCTGCTTCAGCATCCTGGCCGAAATGTCATATCCCTCCAGCCTATCGGCGATCGGCCGCAGCCTTTGCCCCATCAGCCCGGTGCCGCAGCCGAGATCGAGCGCCAGCGGGAAGCGGCCCGGCCTTGTCGACCGAATGGCCTGATCGAGCAATTCGGGCAGCCGGTACCCCAGCCTGTCGACCAGTGATTCATCGAAGCTGTCGGCATAGTGGTCGAACAGCGTCTCGACGAAGGCGCTAGGCAGCGCGCCGGTCTGCGGCGCCTTGCCGATCAATTGCAGGTGCAGTGCGGCGCCTTGACGATCCGTCGGATCGAGTTGCAGCGACATCGTCCATGCCTGCGCGGCGAGGTCCGGCGCACCCGCCGCCTGCTGCATTTCGCCGAGGCGAAACCAGCCCATCGCCCATTGCGGCTTCAGTTCCAGGGCACCAAGAAGCAATTCCGCCGCCGCAGCATGATCGCCGTCCGCATGCAGCATCTCGGCATAATCGGCACGGCGATCGGCGTTCAAGTCGCCGGACGAGGCCTGAAGCGGTTTCATGGCGATGGGTCCTGGGCGATGGGTCCTGTCGGCGGATGGAGCCGGCGGCGCTGTATGCGGGAGTCAGCAGTCACTTACAACAGGCTTCCCGCAACGGAATTATATCCTATCTTGGGGATCATGCGCGCCTCAGACCTGCTCCATCCCCGGCCCGAGGGCCTCTATTGCCCGCCAGGCGATTTCTTCATCGACCCGGTGCGGCCGGTGAACCGGGCGCTGATCACGCATGGTCATTCCGATCATGCGCGTTCCGGCCACCGCTCGGTGCTGGCCACACAGCAGACGCTCGACATCATGGGCCTGCGCTATGGCGAGGATTTTGCCGACACAACGCAAGCCGCACAGCTCGGCGAGACGATTGTCCTCGACGGTGTCAGCGTCAACTTCCATCCAGCCGGCCATGTGCTTGGCTCGGCGCAGATCGCCGTCGAGCACCAGGGCACGCGCATCGTCGCTTCCGGCGACTACAAGCGGCAGAAAGACGCGACCTGCGCGCCGTTCGAGCCGATCCCGTGCGATGTCTTCATCACCGAGGCGACTTTCGGCCTGCCGGTGTTTCGCCATCCACCCGACACGGAAGAGATCGCCCGCCTGCTGAAATCGGCGGCTCAGTTTCCCGAACGCTCGCATCTTGTCGGCGCCTATGCGCTGGGAAAGGCGCAGCGGGTGATGCGGCTGTTGCGCGACGCCGGCTACGACAGGCCGATCTACATCCATGGCGCGCTGGCCAGGCTCAGCGAATATTACCAGAGCCAGGGCATCGAGCTTGGGACGCTCGAACCGGCTACGGTGGAGGGCGGCAAGCAGGATTTCGCGGGCGCCATCGTGGTTGGTCCGCCGTCGGCTTTCGCAGACCGCTGGGCGCGGCGCTTTCCCGATCCGATCTCGTGCTTTGCCTCAGGCTGGATGCGCATCCGCCAACGCGCCAAGCAAGGCGGCGTCGAATTGCCGCTGATCATCTCGGACCACGCCGACTGGGACGAACTGACCGCCACCATCAAGGAGACCGGGGCCGAGGAAATCTGGGTGACGCATGGCCGCGAGGAAGCGCTGGTGCGCTGGTGCGAACTCGAGGGCATCGCCGCGCGGCCGCTGCATCTGGTCGGCTACGAGGACGAGGGCGATTGATGGCATGAACCGCTTCGCCGAACTTCTCGATCGCCTGGTGCTGACGCCGTCGCGCAACGGCAAGCTGACCTTGCTGACCGACCATTTCCGCAGCGTGGGGGATCCCGACCGTGGCCTGGCCCTGGCTGCCATCACTGGCGATCTCAACATCGCCGCGGTCAAGCCGGCGATGCTGCGCACCCTGGTCACCGAGCGCATGGACCCGGTGCTGTTCGGCTATTCCTACGACTATGTCGGCGATCTTGCCGAAACGGTGTCGCTGGTCTGGCCGCAAACGCCCGGAAACATCCCGAACCGCGAGCCGACGCTCGGCGAGGTCGTCGCCAGGCTGCAGGCGGCAAGCCGCTCCGACGGACCGAAGGTGCTGGCCGGACTGCTCGACAGCGCCGGCATCTCGGCGCGCTTTGCCGTCATCAAGCTGGTCACCGGCGGCCTGCGCATCGGCGTGTCGGCACGGCTGGCCAAACAGGCGCTGGCGGATTTCGGCAAGGTCGACGTCACCGAGATCGAGGAGCTTTGGCATGGGCTGTCGCCGCCTTACACGGCGCTGTTCGCCTGGCTGGAAGGCAAGGCCGAAAAGCCCAGGAATACGGCGATGGCCCTGTTTCGCCCGGTCATGCTGTCGAACCCGGTCGGCGACGGCGATCTCGAAAAGCTCGACCCCGCGGACTATGCGGCCGAATGGAAGTGGGACGGCATCCGCGTCCAGGCGGTCGCCGAAGGCGGTATCCGCCGGCTCTATTCGCGCACCGGCGACGATGTCTCCGGCGCCTTTCCGGATCTCGCCGACGCCATGCATTTTTCCGCAACGCTGGACGGCGAACTGCTGGTCGGCGATCCCCGGCAGGCGACCGGCACCTTCTCGGACCTGCAGCAGAGGCTGAACCGCAAGACGGTGACGCCGAAGATGCAGCAGCAATATCCAGCCTTCATGCGCTGCTACGACGTGCTGCAGATCGGCGCCGAGGATTTGCGCGCGCTGCCGTTTCGCGAGCGGCGCGGCCGTCTGGAGACCTTTGTCGGGACGCTCGACCCGAGCCGTTTCGATCTTTCGCCATTCGTCGACTTCGCCGACTGGCAGGCGCTGGAGGAGCTGCGCCGGGCGCCGCCGCATCCGATCATCGAGGGCGTCATGCTGAAGCGCTGGGACTCGCCCTATGTCGCCGGCCGGCCGAAAGGCCCGTGGTTCAAATGGAAGCGCGATCCGCACACGGTGGATGCCGTGCTGATGTATGCCCAACGCGGCCATGGCAAGCGCTCGAGCTTCTACTCGGACTACACGTTCGGCGTCTGGTCCGGCGGCGAAGGCGAGGAGGAACTGGTGCCGGTCGGCAAGGCCTATTTCGGCTTCACCGACGAAGAGCTGAAGCAGATCGACAAATATGTCCGCGACAACACCGTCGAACGCTTCGGACCGGTGCGCTCGGTACGGGCAGATCGCGACAACGGCCTGGTGCTGGAAGTCGCCTTCGAGGGCCTAAACCGCTCGACCCGGCACAAATCCGGCGTCGCCATGCGCTTTCCCCGCATTTCGCGGCTGCGCTGGGACAAGCCTGCCAACGAAGCCGACCGCATCGAGACGCTGCAGGCGCTGCTCGATCGCTAGAGCATGATGCCGAAAAGTGTGAAGCGGTTTTCGGACGACATCATGCTCTATCTCTTTGATTTAGAGGCGGATTCAGATTTCAGGTCGATTCGACCTGAAATCATCCGGCTCTAGGCCACTTGTCCTGCACGGATGCGCTTACGGCTCGACCGAGACCCGAATCTCGTAGATGTCCGCCGCCTTGCCTTGCTTGTCGAAGTCGGAATTGACGGCGATCGTGCCGGCCGAGCCCGGGTGCTTCTTGGGAAACTGCACGTCGAACAGATATTCGTTCTGCTGCTGGCCGACCGCGTAGCGCTTGCGGCCGCAGTCGCCCAGTTCGCCGAAATTGCAGTCGACGGAAATCTGCGTCTCCTTGCCTTCTTCGGAGCGGGCAATGATGTCGAACACGGCATGCTTGCCGGCGAGCTGTTCCAGCACGCCTTGCCCGACATCGAAGCTGATCGCCGAACCGGAGGCGCCGGAGCGGATGCGCAGGAACGACCCGGTGTCGTCCTTCATCACTTCGGCCTTGGCATCCGACGGGGCGCTGACATGCGACGCGTCGGTCGGCGAAAACACGTTGATCCAGTCGCGCGACTGGTCCGCGGCACCGGGCTTTGCCGGGCCGGTGTCGCCATCGGCCGGTGTGAAGTCGTCGTCGTTGACGGTCGGCGGCGCTTCGGGCGGAGCGGTGTCGAGCTGCGCCTGGGTCTTGAACACGCCGGTCTGCATGGCAAAGAACAGGCCGATGCCGACAGCGGCGAGCAGCGTCACGGTCAGGAAGATGGCGGTCAGCGGCAGGCGACGCCCCCTTATGCGCCGTTCATCGCGATCGGGCGCCACTTCCGTCGCGGCGTCGGCCGAGTCGGGAGCAGTCATGTCGATGGCCGGCGCGCCGGGAAGGCCGGCGTCCGGCATGATGTCGGGAACGACTGGCAGCACACGCGAGCGAGGCGCATCGGAGGCGGATTGCACGGGCTCGTCGACGACAACGACGGGTGATGCCGGTTGCCCGGTCTCAACCGCAGGAGCGGGGTCCGCACCCACCTCGACCGCAGGAGCCGGGTCCCCGCCAAGCTCGACCGCCGGCGCATCGCCCTGCGGGCCGATATCCGGCACCGCCGGCAGATACTCGGATTCGATTTCGGTGATTTTCGCCTGTATCGCCTTGCGGCGCTTGATGGCGACTTCCACGGTCACGTCAGGATTGGCCTGGAGCGCACGGTCGAGCGCGGCAAAAGCCGATCGATAGACCCTTTCGCGGAACGCGCGGTCCTCGGCGTTGCCTTTCTCGAAGGCATTCCGGATCGCCTTTTCGATTGCGTCCAAGCGGATCCCTCTGCACGTTTGCCCAACCTTGCCATGATCGTTAGCCGCAGGCGACCAATCAATCAACGGGCGAGCGGCGCATTCTGCCTTGTCAGGGTGTGCAAAGTCCATTCCGACGCTGTTCCGGCAACGAAATCAGCGTGTTTCAGCAATTTTGACCAGCAGGAGGGAGCGAACCGCACGCCTGACGTCGCGCCCGATTGGCGAGCAAACGCGACGGACGGCTTTCGACGGCCACATAGACCCTTGCATGAATTGCCAAGTCGCATCTTGAATTCGCCGCCGGTTGAGTCTATCACCCCCGCATCTTGGAGGCTCTGGCCTCCTGGGCCGCTTTAGCTCAGTTGGTAGAGCACATCATTCGTAATGATGGGGTCAGGTGTTCGAGTCACCTAAGCGGCACCATCCCTTCAAACAGCCATCAATGGCGTCGTCACCGGACTAAAGCCCGTGCTCCGGCCTCTCGCTGCTTAGTAGGACAGGTAAGTGAGGATGGAGGCCTCGCCTCGGGATCGAACCGAGGCTTCAGAGATTTGCAGTCTCCAGCGTAGCCGCTCCGCCACGAGGCCATCGCCGTCCACGTAGCAGCCAAATATTTACGGAAAGGTTAAGGCCGAACCGCCGCTGGAGCAAAGGCTTGCGGCGCCGGCGAGGCATATCGGCCATTGTCGAGGCCCTGGTTTGGTGTGACACTCTAAGCCTCTGAATGGAGGTCGAAAATGCCCAACAATTTCAAGACCGGAGACGTCGTCAGGCTGAAGTCCGGAGGCCCGAAAATGACCATCAGCGACGGCGCGGCCTCAGGCATATTCATGTGCCATTGGTTCAACCGCGAGGGTGACGTGTGGACCCCGCAACATGCCGGCTTCAAACCGGACCAGTTGGTCGCGGCCGACCAGTCAGACTAGGTCTCCGCCGACGCGGTTTCGCCTAGGCCGGCGACAAACCTGGCACGGTTCACGTCCAGCGTTGAGGCGCCGGGTTCGGCACGTCATTGCAGCCGCTGACGGGGCCTTGCATCCAGGAAATGCGTCCGAAACGGATTTGCGCGACCGACGGATTTCCGTCGTCGCGGCGTTTAACGGTCGAAGCGTAACCTCGGCACAGGCCGTGGCCGACGCGCCAACCGGAGACGCCAACGCATGATACGCCGTTCGATACTTGCCGCTGCCTTGAGCCTGCTGACCGTAGCGGCTCTCGCCCAGACGGCGACGCAGCCGCCTGCCGCGACGCCGCCGGTTGCCGCGCCAGCGACACCAAAGGCCAGGTCCGACATCACGCTGGCCATATTCCAGAAGCGGCGCGAGAAGGCGATCATGGCTGCCGACACGGATGGCGACGGCAAGATCAGCCTGCTGGAATGGGAAGCCTTTCAGGCCAAGCGCAACATCAAGGGCGACCCCGTCAAATCCTTCGCGCGTCTCGATTCCAACCATGACGGCTTCGTCGACCGCGCCGAACTCGATGCCTTCTTCGCCAAGCGCTTTGCCAGGCTGGACAAGAATTCCGACGGCGTCCTGACGGCCGACGAACTGCCGGGCCACAAAACCGCTCCCAAGCAGGAGCAATGACCAAGAGGCAATGACGTGCGATGAACATCGGGAGTGCGCCGGCTGATGAGCGCCGATCCGGACGAGGAGCTGGTTCGCCGCGTCGGCGCCGGCGATCCGGCAGCCGTGCAGACGCTCGTCGCGCGCAAACTGCCCCGCATCCTGGCGCTTGCCGTGCGCATGCTCGGCGATGCTGCGGAGGCCGAGGATGTCGCGCAGGAGACCTTCGTGCGGATCTGGCGCCATGCCTCGGGCTGGCGACGCGGCAATGCGCGCTTCGACAGCTGGGTCCACCGGGTGACGCTGAACCTCTGTTACGACCGGCTGCGCCGCAAGCGCGAATGGGTGACCGACGACCTGCCGGAAATGGTCGACCCGGCCGCACTTCCCGATGCCCATCCGCAGGAAGACGCGCAGCGGGTCGAACGAGCGCTGCAAGGCATAGCGCCGCGCCAGCGCGAAGCGATCGTCCTGGTCTATTACCAGGAGATGTCCAACGTCGAGGCGGCAGCGACCCTGGAGATCAGCGTCGACGCCCTGGAGAGCCTGCTTTCGCGCGGCCGGCGGTCGCTGCAGACGATCCTGGCCAGGGATGGCGCCGATGAGTGAGAATCGGGCAAGCGGCGCCGATGGGCAAGGGGAACACCATGGCTGAAGGGTCCAGGAACGAACCGGCAATGGATGCCAAGCGCTTTGCGGCCCTGGCTGCGGCCTATGGCGGTGACTTGCGGCGATGGCCGGAGGCTGAACGGGTGGCCGCCGCGATCTTTGCGCCGAGCGAGGCTGGCCAGGCCATTTTGCAGCATGCCGGGAGACTTGACGCCCTGCTGGACAGCTACCGTGTCGACGCCCCCGACAGGGCCCTGCACGGCAGCATCCTGCAGGCCGCCGGCCGGTACCTCGCCCAGCGCCGGCGTCAGCGGTTCTGGTGGCTTGGACTGGGGCTTGCCGGCATTGGCCTGGCTGGCGCTGTCGCCGGATTGGCCCTGGTGAGCATCGTCACGCCCGAGGTCCAGCCGGACCGCTACGTGCTGGATGCCAATGCGACGGCGTTCGGCGACGCCGGCCCGGACCGCGACACGATCGAGGAAGACCTATGAGCATGAGCCGAAACCTTGTCACCCTGTCGGTGGTGCTCAACGTCTTCCTGGCCGGAGCGCTTGCCGGCGGGGCCGTCTGGATAAGAAGCGGCAAGTCAGGCCAGGGCTACTCGCTGGAGACTGCCGGCGGCCGGCTTCCCGATAAGGATCGCACGGTGTTCCGCGAGGCGCTGCGCGACGTTCGCCGCGAATCCCGTCAGGTCATCCTCGACGGCCAGCAAGCCAGGCGCGAGGCGGCAGACCTGCTGCGACAGCCGGTTCTGGACGCGACGGCCCTGTCGGCGGCGCTGGAGCGGGCGCGCAATGCCGACGTCACCGTGCGCATGCGGCTTGAGCAGCGCATCGTCGCGTTCGCGGCGGCAAGTTCCGCCGAGGGCCGCCGCGTGCTGGCGGAAGGGCTCATCAGACGCGCTGGGTCGCAACTGTCGGCGGTGCCAAAAAAATCGCCGTGACGACCGACGGAAAACGCCGACGACGCCGTTTAACAGGAGAAGGGCAGGACCTGCCGGACCATGTGCGTGCAGGTTTTCAACCTCGGACACTTCGGAGTATGGCCATGAATTATTTGACAAAATACGTGCTCACCGCGGCTCTCGCCGTGACCGGAACGGTTGCGACGGCTGCGGCATCCTCGGCGATGCCAATGGCGCCGCTTGCCGCGCCGGCGCTGGTCGAGCATGCCGCTTGGGGCTGCGGTCCGGGCTGGCATCCCAATCCCTGGGGACGCTGCGTGCCCAATCGTGTGGTGGTCTACCCTCGTTACATCTATCGGCATGGCCCGGCCTTCTACGCCTGGCATCGGCACCATGTCTGGCACCGCCGGCATCACTGGTAGGATGCTCGTCGGGGGTCGGCCACTCCGTGCCGGCCTCCTCCCCCTGTTGACCATGCTCGAAACGGCTCGAACGAGCCTCATGCGCCAGGCGCTTGAGGCTCAGGCGATGGAGAGCTGACTTGACTGTCCCGGCCTCCAATTCCCTGCCGCCAGATCCGGTACTCGTCGCATTCAACCGCTTCGGGCTTGGTGCAAGGCCCGGCGACCGCGAGATGCTGGCCGGCGACCCGCGCGGCTATCTCAGGGCGGAACTGCGGCAAGCCGACATCGCCATGATCTCGCTCGACGATCCGGCCTATGCCGGCTTGCTGGGCAGCACGCCGGCCATCCAGGTCAGCATGGCGGCAAATTTCCAGCTCCAGCGCGAGCGCATGGCCGCCGCGGCAGCTCAGCCAGCGACGGCGAGCGCCCAAGCTGTGCCCGCACAGGCCCTGCCCGCCCAGATCACGCCAGCCCACCCCGCGCCTGCGCCGACCGACAAACCCGTCGTGCCGCAGGTTGAGGCGACATTGTTCCGGGCGGAAGCACAGGCGCGCTTCGACAAGGCCATTTGGGCGAAGGCCGGCTTCGTCGAACGGCTCGTCTGTTTCTGGTCGAACCATTTCTGTGTTTCGGTGGCGAAGGACATCCTCATTGAAGCCAGCGCCGGTGCCTTCGAGCGGGAGGCCATCCGCCCTTTCGTGCTCGGCCGCTTTGCCGACATGCTGCTGGCGGTGGAGCATCATCCGGCGATGCTGCTCAATCTCGACAACCAGCAGTCGGTCGGGCCGGACTCTCGTGCGGGCAGCAATCGCAAGCGCGGGCTCAATGAAAACCTCGCCCGTGAAATCCTCGAACTGCACACGCTCGGCGTCGGCAGCGGCTACAGCCAGGCCGATGTCACCAGTTTCGCACGCATCCTCACAGGCTGGACGATGGCCGGGCGCGATGGGCGGCTGGGCGAGCCCGGCAATTTTGTCTTCAACGCAAACGCACATGAGCCGGGGGATGCAATGCTGCTCGGCAAGACCTATCCTGCCGGCGGCATGGGACAGGCGGAGGCCGCGCTCAACGATATCGCCCGCCACCCGGCAACGGCCCTGCATATCGCCACCAAGCTGGCCCGCCATTTCATCGCCGACACGCCGCCGCCGTCTGCAATCGCCCGCCTCGCCAAGGTCTTTGCCAAGACCGACGGCAATCTGCGGGCGCTGGCCGCCGCCCTCATCGCCATGCCGGAGGCGTGGTCGACGCCGTTGGCGAAGATGCGTTCGCCCTTCGACTATGTCGTCGCCATCCGAAGGGCGACCGGCCCCGGTCCGGCCAACGACCCCGGCCAGTCGCTCGGCTGGCTCAACGCGCTGGGCGAGCCGCTGTGGCAACCACCGGGACCGAACGGCTTTCCCGACGGGGCCGACGGCTGGGCATCGGCGGAGGGCATGAAGATCCGCCTCGACATCGCCTGGCAGGCAGCGCGGCAGGCTAGGGATATCGGCAATCCCAACGACATGCTCGATGCGCTGATCGGCCCTGCCGCCTCACCGGAGACGAGGCAAGCGATCGCAAGGGCCGAATCCAAGCAGCAAGGGCTGGCGCTGTTGCTGATGGCCCCCGAATTCCAGCGCAGATAGTTCCAGCAAAAGATCGCTGCCGTGGAGACGACATCATGAGCCTGCTGTGCGAAATTCCCAATCCCTCCCGCCGCGCGATATTGATGACCGGCGGCGCGCTGTTTGCCTGGGCCTACATGCCCCGCTTTGCCCGCGCCGCCGACAATCGCGATCCGCGCCTGATCGTCATCGTGCTGCGCGGCGCACTGGACGGGCTCTCGGCGGTCGGTCCGGTCGGCGATCCCGACTATGCCGGCCTGCATGGCGACATCGCCTTGTCGCTAAGCGGTCCGCATGCGGCGCTGCCGCTGGACGGCTTCTTCGCGCTCAACCCGGCGATGCCGGTTTTTGCGCGGCTGTATGGGAATAACCAGGCGGCGGTCGTGCATGCGGCCGCGACCGGCTATCGCGAGCGCTCGCATTTCGATGGCCAGGATGTGCTGGAAAGCGGCTTTGCCGGCCCCGGACATGTCACGACCGGCTGGCTCAATCGGGCGCTGGAAAGCCTGCCAGCGGGCGACCGCGTGGCAACGCTTGGCGGTCTGGCCGTCGGGCCGTCGACACCGCTGGTGATCCGTGGGGCGGCACCGGTGCTTGGCTGGGCGCCGCAATCGCTGCCGACGCCCGGCGACGGGCTGGCGTCGCGCGTTCTCGATCTCTACCAGCACCGCGACCCGGTTCTCGCGGTGGCGTTGCAAAAGGGGCTAGACGCCGACCGGATGGCCGTGGACGACAAGATGGGCAAGACAATGAAGCCGAAGGGCGGCCTCGACAGTGCGGCGGGGATGCGGCAGGCGGCACAAGGCGCCGCCAGGCTGATCGCTGCCGATGACGGGCCGCGCGTTGCGGCCCTGGCCTTCGATGGCTGGGACACGCACGTCAATGAAGGCGGGGCGACCGGCCGGCTCGCCACCTTGCTCGGCGGCCTCGACGGCGTCTTCGAGGAATTCGAGAAGGGCTTGGGCGAGCGTTGGAAGGACACGGCGATCGTCACCATCACCGAGTTCGGGCGCACCGCGCAGGTCAACGGCACTGTCGGCACCGATCACGGCACCGGCACCGTGGTGCTGCTGGCCGGCGGCGCGATCAAGGGCGGCCGCGTCATCGCCGACTGGCCGGGGTTGAAGCCGGCTCAACTCTACGAGCAACGCGACCTGACGCCGACCAGCGATGTCAGGGCAGTGCTGAAAGGGCTGCTCGCCGATCAGTTCGGCCTTTCGGCCGCGGCCCTCGGCGATAAGGTGTTTCCCGATTCGGCCGCGGTGAAGCCGATGCGGGACCTCATCGCCTGAAGTAGCTTGCTTCAGAGCGACGCCACGGTCTTCAGCGCGCCGTCGAGCATGTCGCCCTTCTCGTCCTTCAACGCCATCTCGCGCAGGCGGCGTATCCAGTCGGCGGCGTCCGGGCGACCCTTGACCAGATCGAGCGCCGACAGCACGCGGTCGAATTTCGAGTGGGCGCGGACGTGGGTGTCGCTGTAGCCCTTGATCAGCCGGCGGCAATTGAGGATTTCGACGGCCAACGCGTAGTCGGCCGGCACGTAGCCGAGTGCCAGCGCGTACCAGCGTTCGAGATGCGCTGTCTCTATCTGGTGACGCAGCAGGCTGCGGCGCCAGCGGCGCAAGCCGCCGATGAACCAAAGCGCGGCAAAGCCGGCGAAGCCGTCGGTGCGGATGCGGCGGCCATGGTTGATGCGGCGGTCGAGAAACGCGGCGAGCTTCGGCCGGCTCTCGATATATCCGCCAAGCCTTGCCGGCAAAGTACCGCAGAATTCCTCGATGCGCGGATGGAAATATTCGGTCACCTGCAGGATCGAACCGTCCTTGACGCCGACCTCGCGGCGCACCCGCCGGTCGCGCGTCGAGCGCGTCTTGAGATCGGCGACACGGATCATGTCGTCGTAGCACATGGCGTTGGCCAGATGCTTCGCGGCAGCGACCGACAAGTCATATCCGCGGCCCGGCCCGTCTAGCGCGATGGCCTTGTCCAGCCTGTCGAGATACTCGCCCCCGTAGGCAATGTCCTGGTAGTCGACGACCTTTCTCAGGCCCCTGAGCGCCATGTCGCGCACCGCCTCGGGCATCACATCGATGCGGGCGGCCAAGGCCTGCCAGCCTTGCAGCAGATTTTGCGGGCCACTCACCTGCCCTGCGCCTGGGGTAGATCCGACAAGCGCCGACTCGGCCGTCTTTGGCGTCGGTACCGCCGTGCCGCGCGCGCGATCGAACGCGGCGCCGAAAGCGGCGAGGCTGGCCTTCGCACCGCGACCGCCAGCACCGATCGCCTGCTCATAGCTCTCGCGGGTGAACGGCAGCGCGTCGGACCCGGCCAGCGCGCCAAGCAGGCTGGCCGAGATCATCGAGCCGTTGTCGGCGGCGATCTTCTCCATGTCGAAAGCGATGAAGCGCTTCGAGGCGGCTTCCGCCGTCGCATGCACTTTCGAGGAGGACGCCCGGCCGTCGCCAGGCTCGATCTTTTCCGAGACGGCGGCGATGCGGTGCGACGACGCGATCAGCGTCGTGCGCTCGGGCGTGACGAAGCCGCGGATGATGGCGCGGCCGGCCTCCATCAGTTCCGCCGCGATCAATATATCGACGTCGCCTTGCGAGGGCGACAGCGCGAAGACCGGCAGCCGGCCGGTGTCGCGGGCCATCTCGACATAGTAGATTGTGGCCCCGGTGCGCTGGGCGACGCCTGCGACCGAGGTCGATTGCGCGACGTAGCCGTTGCGCTCGGCGACGTCGGTGATCCAGTCGGCCAGCACGCCGCCACCCTGGCCGCCGACCGCCAGCACGGCGAGCTTGATGACGCGCTCGTCATCGTGAGCGCCGGCTCGGGGGCGAAAAGGCGGGACAGCGTCAAGCATCGGCGAAGGTCAGGCGCCGGCTTTCGCGGCGGCGCTGCAACAGGCTGATGGTGGCGCGCCGCGCCGCTTCGAGGACGCGGTCCCAGCGGCCCGGATTGTGCACGACATCGGCGCGGTAGAAGGAGGGGCAGAGCACCGCCGCATCGGCGACCTCGCCGCAATTGCCGCAACCGACGCAGCTCTGGTCGATATGCGCCACCGGATCGTCGCGCAGCGGATCGTCGAGCGACTTCACCGACAGCGACGGACAGCCCGACAGCCGCATGCAGGCATGGTCGCCGGTGCAGATGTCCTCGTCGATGCCGAACTTCGGCTTCACCACGCGCTCGCCAACCTTGATCGCCTTGTCGACAAGGGGCTTTTCGCGCCGCTGCCGGTTGAGCATGCATTCAGACGAGGCGACGATGACCTTCGGTCCCTTCTCGTCGGTGGTCAGCGCCTCGCGCAGCGTGTCCTGCATTTTGGTGACGTCATAGGTGCGGTCGATGTGGCGCAACCATTTGACACCCATGCCTTTCACCGCCTCGGTGATCGGATGCTTCGTCGACTTGGTCTTGTTGCCCGCGCGCGACGACAGAATATCCTGCCCTCCAGTGGCGGCGGAGTAAAAATTGTCGACGATGACGATGACGCCGTCATTCTTGTTGAACACCGCATTGCCGATCGAGGAGGTCAGGCCGTTGTGCCAGAAGCCGCCGTCGCCGACGAAGGAGATCGAGCGGCGCTTGGCGTCGGGCGAATTGAAGGCCGAGGCCGAGGCCGGTCCCAGCCCATAGCCCATGGTGGTGGCGCCGAGCTCGAATGGCGGCATGATCGAGAACAGGTGGCAGCCGATGTCGGAAGCGATGTGGTGCTTGCCAAGTTCCTGCTCGACCAGCTTGGTGGCGGCAAAGATCGGCCGTTCCGGGCAGCCGATGCAGAAGCCCGGCGGACGGCCCGGCACGACGTTGATCAGGTCGGCGGTATCGACGCCGTCGCCGACCTTGTTGGGCGCGCGCACCTCACCCGGCAACAGATGCGGCGCCTCGGCACGCAGGAAGGCGCCGATACCGTCGAGCATGACCTGGCCGGTGTATTCACCAGCCATCGGCAGATGCTCCTTGCCGACCAGCCTGGTGCCGCGCCCGGCCTTATGCAGCATCGCCGCAAAGGCCTGCTCGATGTAGTTGGGCTGGCCTTCCTCGACGACCAGCACGGACTGCTTGCCCTCGCAGAAGGACAGGAACTCGTCATCGATCAAGGGATAGACGGCATTGAGCACGTAGAGCGGCACATCGGTGTCGCCATAGGTGTCGGCAAGGCCGAGACGCTGCAGCGCGCGGATGACCGAATTGTACATGCCGCCCTGCATGACGATGCCGACCGAGCCATGATCCGATCCGAACATCTCGTTGATCTTGTTCTTGCGGATGAAATCCACCGCCGCCGGCCAGCGCTTCTGCACCTTCTCCTTCTCGTGCAGGAAGGAGGCGGGCGGCAGCACGATGCGGCCGGTGTCGCGGCGTGGCGCGTCGAGCGCATCGGCCACCGTCATCGGCGGCCGCTTGTTGTCCTTGGCGATGAAATGGCCATGGACATGACAGCAGCGGATGCGGACCTGCAGCATGACCGGCGTGTTGGAAATCTCGGACAGCTCGAAGCCGTCCTCCACCGCCTTGACGATCGACGGCAAATTGGGGCGCGGGTCGAGCAGCCAGACCTGGCTCTTCATGGCAAAGGCATGGCTGCGCTCCTGCATGATCGAGGAGCCCTCGCCGTAGTCCTCGCCGACAATGATCAGCGCACCGCCGGTGACGCCGCCGGACGCCAGATTGGCGAGCGCATCGGAGGCGACATTGGTGCCGACGGTCGACTTGAAGGTCGCAGCCCCGCGGATCGGGTAATGCACCGATGCGGCCAGCATGGCGGTGGCGGTGGCTTCCGAAGCGCTGGCTTCGAAATGCACGCCGAGCTCGCCCAGAATGTCCTGCGCATCGGCCAGCACGTCCATCAGATGGCTGATCGGCGCGCCCTGATAGCCGCCGACATAGCCGACGCCGCATTGCAGCAGCGCCTTGGTGATGGCGAGAATGCCTTCGCCGGCAAATTCCTCGCCGGCGCCGAGCCGCAGTTTTTCGACTTCCTTGGCAAAAGACCGTTCGGCCATTTCTTTCTCCCTTCCGTTACCGCCAGCGCTGGCGGCGCGTAGGTCTAGATGTCGTGCTTGCGAATGTTTTTGAGCATCTTCAAAAGTGTGGCGATGAGCGCGGAATATTCGGCGTCGTCGATATCGTTGAACATCGCCTCGAACGCGTCATGCATGGCCGGCCAGGCGCGGGTGAACTCGGCGCGGCCATCGTCGGTCAGGAAGACATGGCGGATGCGGCTGTCGGTGACACCCTGCTCGCGCCGCACCAGGCCCTGGCCCTCCAGCGTGTCGAGCGTCCGGCTCAAGGTCGACTGCTCGATCACCGTATAGACCGACAGGTCGTTGACGGTGATGCCGTCGGTGACCGACAGCACGGCCAGCGTGCGGACCTGCGGAATGGTCAGCCCCTGTTTGCGGAAATCGTCGCGCAAGGTGGCGTTGTAGCGGCCCATGATGCGGTTCATCAGATAGGGCGCGAATTGCTGCAGGCCGATCTGCCCCAAGGTCGAAATGCGCTGGCGCTTTTCCGCTACCTTCTGCTCCATCACAGCCTCCCCGCCAGGAGAAAGCCGGAGCCGCCGCCGAGGCCCGCACCCGGATGGGTCGAGGCGCCGATATGGTGGAGGCCCTTGATGCCGGTCTGGTGGTTGCGGCTGGTCTTGAACGGGCGCCACAGGAACGACTGGTCGATGGTCGACGAGCCGCCATAAGGGTCGCCGCCAACCAGATTGATGTTCATCGCTTCGAGATCGGCCGGCGAATAGGCGCGGCGCGCGATGACGCTGTCCTTGAAGCCGTCGATATGGCTGGCAAGGATGGCCTCGACGCGGTCCGCATAGGCTTCTCGCAGCGCCTCGGTCCATTGGCCATCGGCCGGTGTCGCCAGCTTGCCGGCGGCGTCGCCCTTGATATGCCTCGGCGCCTCGGGCAATTGCAGCCACAGGATCGCCTTGCCCGGCGGGCAGCGCGACGGATCGAGCGCATGCGGCTGGCCGACGCAGATGGTCGGAACCTCCGGCAGCATGCCACGCGCCGCCTCGTTGCAGGCCTTCGACACGCCATCCAGTCCCGGTGTCAGGTGCAGCAACGCGACCTTGTCGAGGCCATCGCCGCGCCATGCGGGCGGTCTGTCCAGCGCGTAGTGGATCTGGAAATTGCCTTTGCCGTAGCGGTACTTCCGCGTCGCCTCGGCATCGTCCTTTGGAGCATCAGCGGCGAGCAGCCGGCCATAGAGTTGCGTCGGCGTGACGGAGCAAATGACGCTCTTCTTCGCGTTGACCGTTTCGCCCGAAGCCAGCCGCACGCCGGTGGCCCGGCCTCCAGCCAGGATGATGGCGGCAACGTCCGCTTCGGTGGCGATGACGCCACCACGCTCGATGATGAGCGCCTCGAAGGCTGACAGCAGGTTCTTCGCCCCGCCCTTGACGATCGGCGCGCCGGCCGCCTCCAGCGCAAAGGCGATGACCTTGGCGATCTGGCCGGAGAAAGCATCTTCCGGTCCGAGCCCGGCATGCAGCACCCAGGGCGCCCACAGCGCGCGGATGGTTTCGGACTGGTAGGTGCTTTCGAGCCAGCTGCGCGCCGGCACCAGCGCTTCGCCGAGAAAGGCGGCAAGGCCGCGCGGGCCGCGCCGCCAGCCGTCACCGGCCAAAAGCTTCGCCGTCGGATAGGACCACAGGCTGCCGCCGAGTAGGCCGAACAGCAGGCCGGCATTGCGTTCGATGCCACCGACATCGTCTGCATGACGGTCGCCATCGCCGGCTGCGATGGCATTGAGCGCCGCGATGTTGGCGGCGCGGTCGGTGCTGAGCACGGCATGGCTGCCGTCCGGCCGCAGCACGCCGGTCGGCGTGCCGGTGTGGCAGAACTCCAGTCCGTGCCGGGCGAGGTCGGCGCCTAGCGCTGCAAAGGCCGGTGAGGTGATGAACAGCACGAAGGTCGTTGCCATCACGTCATGGACGAAGCCGGGCGCGGTGATCTCCTCGGTGCGCATGCAGCCGCCGATGCGGTCGTTGCGCTCGAGGACGAGCACCTTCGCCCCCTTGCCGCCAAGCATCGCCGCGCAGACCAACGCGTTGATGCCGCTGCCGACGATGATGTGATCCGGCGGGCTCACGTCAAACGCTTTCGCTTAGCCCTTCGGAACAAGCGCCAGCGCGCGGATCGGGCTGCCGGTGCCATGTTCGATCTTGAGCGGGGCCGCGATCAGGATCGCACCCTTCGGCGGCAACTGGTCGAGGTTGCAGAGGCTGGCAAGCCCATAACGGTTGGCCTTGTGTATCAGCGTATGCGCCGGGAATGGCGGCTCCATGCCACCGGCCTTGCCGGCGTCAGTGCCGATCGTCTCGCTGCCCCAGCCCTTGATGTCCTTGCTGATCAGGAACTGGATGGTTTCCGCCGTCGGACCCGGCGTATGTGGGCCGGTCTCGTTGGCGTTGAGGAACTCGGCTTCGGAGCCATTGCGCTTATACCAGTCGGTACGCATCACCACCCATTCACCGGCATTGATCGCGCCATGCTTGGCTTCCCATGCCTTGACGTGGTCGACAGTGAGCAGGAAATCGTGGTCGGCGGCGGCTTCCTTCGAGCAGTCGATGACATTGACAGGGCCGACGAAGTTCTGTGCCGGAATGGTGTCGGTGGCGCCGTCTGGATAATCCTTGCCGGTGATCCAATGCTGCGGCGCATCGAAATGCGTGCCCGAATGCTCGCCGAGCTTCAGCCAGTTCCACGCCCACCACGGGCCGTTCTTGTCATAGCGGGAGATGTTATGGATTTCGACCTTCGGCGTGTCGACGGCGAGTTCCGGCGGCAGCTTGATCAGTGGCGTATTAGGGCCGAGCGGCGCCGACAGGTCGACCACCTTGATGGCGCCTGAAAGGAGCTGACCGGCGACTTCGCCGAGGAGTTTTTGGGTGTCCATGGTCTCTGTTCCCTCTTTCGTGATGATGATCAAGGCTCGTCTCGGCCCTTAATATCCTACTAGACGAAAACATATGCATCTGCAATTATCTTTAAGCATAAAGGAAATGGGACCGGGGCGTGAGCGAGTTCGACGCCATCTTTGTCGGGGCGGGCCACAACAGTCTGGCATGCGCCGCGCATTTGGCGCTCAAAGGCTGGAAAACCGGGATTTTCGAGCGCAGTGCAACAATCGGCGGCGCCGTCCAGACCCGCGAATTCACCCTTCCCGGCTTCCGCCACGATTTCGGCGCGATGAATTTGAGCTTGTTTGCCGGCTCGGCCTTCCATCGGAAATATGCAAATGAATTGAACCGCCAAGGGCTGGAGTTCGCGCCGGTCGCCGACTGTTTTGCCAGCGCCTTCCCGGACGGACGCTGGTTCGGCGTCAGCAACGACCTGGAAAAGACCGCAGCGCGCATGGCCGCCTTTTCAGCCGCCGATGCCGCGACATGGCGCAGGCTGGTCGCCGCCTTTCCTGCCGAGGCCGAACACCTGTTCCGGCTTCTGGGATCGCCGATGAGCGCCCGCGCCCTTGCCAGCACGGCATGGAACCTTTGGCGCAAGAAGGGTATGTCCGGCGCGCTCGATACCGGCCGGCTGTTGCTGTCGTCACCTCGCGCGTGGCTGGAGGAAAATTTCGAGTCGCCTTATGTGCGGGCGACGCTTGCCACCTGGGGCATGCATCTCGACTTCGCGCCCGACATCGCCGGCGGCGCGGTGTTCCCCTATCTGGAATCGATGGCCAACCAGAGCTTCGGCATGGTGCTGGGCAAGGGCGGTGCAGATACCATCATCCGGGCCCTGTCCGGCATGGTGACGTCTGCCGGCGGCACAATCGTCACCGGTGCCGAGGTGGCAGAGATCACGGTTTCCGCCGGCAAGGCGACCGGCGTGCGGCTCGCGTCCGGCGAGACGCATACCGCGACCAAGGCGGTCATCGCCGGCGTGGCGCCAAGCGCGCTGACCGGCAAGCTGCTGCCCAATGGTTCGGGTGACGCCGGCTTCGATACGGCGATGAAAACGTTTCGCCACGCACCCGGCACGATGATGATCCATCTGGCGCTCGACGACCTGCCGAACTGGCGCGCCGGCGCAGAATTGCGGCAGTTTGCCTATGTGCATCTGTCGCCTTCGCTCGACGCCATGTCGCGTACCTATCAGCAGGCGATGGCGGGCCTGCTGCCGGACGAACCTGTGCTGGTCGTCGGCCAGCCAACAGCGATCGACCCGACACGAGCGCCCGCAGGCAAACACGTGCTGTGGGTGCAGGTGCGCATGCTGCCCGCCGAAATCCTCGGCGACGCCGCCGGCAAGATCGCGCCCGCGCATTGGGACAAGGTCAAGGAAGTCTACGCCGAGCGCGTTCTCGACATCATCGAGAGCTACGCACCCGGCCTGCGCAACAAGATCCTCGGCCAGGCGGTGTTTTCGCCGATCGATCTGGAGCGCGAGAACCCGAACCTCGTCGGCGGTGACCAGGTCTGCGGCAGCCACCATCTGGCGCAGAATTTCCTGTTCCGTCCGGCGCGCGGTTTTGCGGACTGGAACACGCCAGTGGCGCATCTGCATCTCACGGGAGCTGCGACGTGGCCGGGCGCCGGCACCGGTGCGGCCTCGGGCTACATGCTCGCGCAACAACTTGGCGGGAGGTAGGAGCCTAGGATTTTCCGGGTGAAGAAGGGCAAGGCGCTGCTGCCCAAGGAGCCTGAAACGATGAACTGAGATCGCCGCGCAAAGACAATAAACCAACAAGGGGAACGACCATGACAATCAACAGACGCGAATTGCTCGGATACAGTGCCGCGGCACTCGGGGCGGCCGCTATCGGCCTGCCGCAGATCGCCAGGGCCGCTGCTGGCGAACTGACCATCGCCTACAACGTCAACCTGCCGTCCTGGGATCCGACCACCGGACCATCGGCCGTTAACCCGACGATCCAGGGTCTCTACCAGTCGGTGTTCGACCAGTTCATCCCGCAAAAGCCGGACCTCTCCTTTGCGCCGGGCCTGCTCACCGAATGGGGCTGGAACGACGACCGCACGAAGATCATGATGACGGTGCGCGAAGGCGTGACCTGGCACGACGGCTCGCCGTTCACGGCCGAAGACGTGGTCTGGTCGCTGCAGCGGGCGGGTGACGAAAAGACCGGCAACCCGATCCAGTTCGTCTGGAAGAACGTCAGCAATTTCAAGATCGAAGGCAACAAGATCACCGGCGACGTCGTGCAGTTCGACCCCGTGTATTTCAAATGGATGTCGTTCCTGACCGGCTACATCATGCCCAAGGCCTATTACGAGAAAGTCGGTGCGGAAGGTTTTGAGAAGGCGCCGATCGGCACCGGCCCCTACATGGTGGAAAAATTCGAGCGCAACGCCTTCCTGCGGCTGAAAGCCAATCCGAACTACTGGGGCGGCAAGCCGGCCTTCGAGAACGTGACGATCAAATTCGTCGCCGATGCGGCGAGCCGCGTCGCCGAAATCGAGTCCGGCTCCTCGCAGGTGACGCTCGAAATCCCTTATGAGGAGTACGACCGGCTGATCGCCAAGGACGGCCTTGCCGGCTCGTGCAAGAACGTGTCCGACATCGGCATGATCTTCTTCAACGACATCGAGGCGATGCTGGACAAGAACGTCCGCCAGGCAGCGGTGATGTCGATCGACAAGAAGCTGCTGGTCGACCGCCTGCTGCGCGGCTACGGCCGGCCGATCGACACGCTTGAGACGCCGGAATACACGGCCTACGACGCGTCGATCAAGGTCGAGCACAATCCGGAAAAAGCCAAGGAATTGCTCGCCGCCTCCGGCTATTCGCCGGAAAAGCCGGTCAAATTCACCATCCAGACGACCAAGGGCTTCAAGCCCAAGGACTATGAGATGATCCAGGCGATCGTCGGCATGTGGCGCAAGGTCGGCATCGAGGCGACGATCGAGGTCTACGAGATCGCCAAGCACTACGAACTGCGCGCCGCCGACAAGCTGGCGCCGGCGGCCTTCTACAATTGGGGCAATGCCATCGGCGATCCGACCACCTCGACCGGCTTTGCCATGTATGGCCCGAGCCCGCACTCGGTGTGGGACAGCCAGGACCTGATCGACATGATCAACCCGCTGTGGGGCGAGAAGGACGAGGCCAAGCGCATTGCCGGCTGGAAGGCGGTCGACAAATACATCGCCGAGCAGGCCTACGTGCTGCCGCTGATGCAGTATGCGCAGCCGATCGTGCATGCCAAGGGTGTCAACGTGGTCCAGCATGTCTCCGGCGCGTTGCTGCCGGCCCTGATGACCCCGGCCTGATAGCGGCCTGGGATTGCCGCGCGCCGTCCATCGAGACGGCGCGCATTTCTATCCGGCATACGAGCCAGCGGGCTCCTGCAAAGATTTACATGCTTCTGCAAAGATTCCTGATCCGTCTTTTGACGATGCTGGTGACGCTGTTCGGCGTGGCCGTCGTCGTCTTTGTCGTGATCCGCGTTGCTCCGGGCGATCCGATCGCGATGATGCTGCCGCCCGGCGCCACGGAAGCCGACATCGCCCGGTTGCGCGCGCTCTACGGGCTCGACAAGACCATCGTGCAGCAATTCTTCATCTGGCTGTCCGGCGTTGTCAGGGGCGACTTCGGCACCTCGATCTCGCTGCGGCAGGATGTGCTCGGTCTTGTCTTCAACCGGCTGCCGGCGACGCTGGAGCTTGCCATCGTTGCCCTTCTGATGGCGGTGACGATCGGCGGCACGACCGCGATCCTCGGTGCGCGCGAACGCGGCACGGCGGTCGAGGCCGGTATCGACATCGCCAGCGGTGCAGCACTTTCCATTCCAGACTTCCTGTGGGGCCTGGTGCTGATCCTGCTGTTCGGCGTGCTGGTGCCGATCTTCGACATTTCCGGCCGGGTGTCGCCGCAGTTCGACCTTCCCTTCGTCACCCAGTTTTATCTCGCCGAGAGCATCCTGAGACTGCGCTTCGATCTCACCTGGGACCTCCTCAAACACATGTTGATGCCGGCGGTTGCGCTGGCACTGCCGCTGGCGGCGATCATCTCGCAGCTGTTGAAACAGTCGCTGAAGGAAGTGCTCGACCTCGACTATGTCGTGCTGGCGCGGGTCAAGGGGTTTTCGGAAACGCAGGTCATCCTGCGCGAAGCGCTGAAGAACGCCGCCCTGCCAACGCTGACCCTGATCGGCGTACAGTTCACCTTCCTGATCGGCGGCACGGTCATCGTCGAGCGGTTGTTCTCCTATGAAGGCCTCGGCAATATGGCGATCGATGCCGTCATCAATCGCGATCTGCCGCTGATCCAAGGCATCGTGCTGGTCTTTGCGCTGCTGTTCGTATTGATCAACCTCACCGTCGACATGATGTATGCGCTGCTCAATCCGAGGCTGCGCCATGGATGAGGCGCGCGCTCCGAGGCGTGGCGTATCCCCCCGCTTGTGGCTGGCCGGCGGCTGGCTGCTGCTGGCGCTGCTGGCCGCGATCTTCGCGCCGCTGATCGCGCCGCAGGATCCGCTGGCGCAGGACCTGATGCTGGAGCGGCTGCCGCCGTTCTGGATGAGCGGCGCCGAGCCCGGCTATTGGCTCGGCACCGACAGCCTCGGCCGCGATCTGTTGTCGCGGCTGATCTTCGGCGGCCGCATCGCCTTTGTCGTCGCTTTCGCCGCAGCCATCGCCGCCTGCGTGGTCGGCTCGACGCTCGGGCTGATATCGGGCTATTTCGGCGGCTGGGCCGACCGCATCATCTCGCGCATCGTCGACGTCTGGATGGCCTTCCCGCCGGTACTGTTCGCCATCCTTCTGGTCGCCGTGCTCGGCACCGGGCTCAGCTCCGTCATCATCGCCATCGCCGTCATCGATTGGACGCGTTTCTGCCGGGTGATCCGGGCCGAGACCATGGGCCAGTCGCGCATGGACTATGTCGAGAATGCCCGCATTGCCGGCTATGGCCGCATCGGCATCATGCTGCGTGAAGTGTTGCCCGGTGGGTGCTGGTGTTTCCGCTGATCACGCTGATCCTGACGGTGCTGTCGTTCAGCCAGTTCGGCGAGGCGTTGAAGACGCGTTTCGACCCGGTGCTGCGATGAGCGCCTGTCTCGACATCAGGGACTTGAGCGCCGTGCTGCCGAACGGCCAGCGCGTGCTGCGCTCGGTGTCGCTCTCCGTGCAACCGGGAGAGGTCCGCGCGCTGGTTGGCGAGAGCGGCGCCGGCAAGACGATGATCGGCAAGGCTGTGCTTGGCGTGCTGCCGTCGAGCGTGCGCATTGTCGAGGGAGATATGCTGCTTGAGGGCGAAGACCTCGGCAGGCTGCAGCCAAAGGCAAGGCGCACGCTGATCGGTGCACGCACGGCGCTGATCCCGCAGGATCCGCTGACCGCGCTCAACCCGTCACGCCGCATCGGTTCTCAGATGACCGACCGGCTGGTGCGCATCCTGGGCTGGAGCGGCGAGAGGGCCGATACGCGCATCCGCCAGTTGCTGGACGAGGTGCAGATCCGCGACCCCGACCGGGTGCTGAAGAGCTACCCGCACGAGCTTTCCGGCGGCATGCGCCAGCGCGTGCTGATCGCCGCTGCCTTCGCCGCCGAACCACGGCTGATCGTCGCCGACGAGCCGACGACCGCACTCGATGTCACGGTGCAGAAACAGATCCTGCGGCTGATCGTGCAGTTGCAACGCGAGCACGGCACCGCGATCCTGTTCGTCACCCATGATCTCGGCGTCGTCGCCAAGATCAGCCAGAAGGTCTCGGTGCTCTATGCCGGCAAGGTGGTGGAGGAGGCCGAGACTGCAGCTCTCTTCGCCAGCCCACAGCACCCCTATACGCGGGCGCTGATGGCTGCCACGCCGCGCTACACCGACCCCTTCGCCTCGCTGAGGCCGGTGGACGAGGCGGTCCTGGCCGGGCTTGCCGCGGAGATCACCGCCGCCGACCAGGCCTGGAGGCGGCCCCATGGCTGAGCCGCTGTTCAAGGTGCGCGGGCTGAAGGTCGCGCTGCCCGACATGACACGGAAGCCGCTGATCGGCCGCGCGCCGCTGGCTGAGATCCTGAAAGGCCTGGACTTCGACCTGCCCAGGGGCTCGGTGACCGGCATCGTCGGCGAATCCGGATCGGGCAAGTCGACCCTCGGCCGCGCCCTGGTGCGCCTCTTGGAACCCAGCGCCGGCAGCATCAGCTTCGAGGGCCGTGACATCACGCATCTGCCTGAGCCGGAACTCAGGCCGCTGCGCCGCAACCTGCAGATGATCTTCCAGGATCCGATGTCGTCGCTCAACCCGCGCCGCACCATTGCCAGCATCATCGCCGCGCCGCTGAAGCAGAATGGCCTTGGCGACAATCTGAAGGCGCGCGTCGCCGAGGCCTTGCTGCGCGTCGGCCTGCCGCAAAGCTTCGCCAGCCGCTATCGCCACGAACTATCGGGCGGCCAGCGCCAGCGCGTCGGCATTGCGCGCGCGTTGGCGCTGGCGCCGAAATTCGTGCTGGCCGACGAGATCGTCTCCGGCCTCGACGTGTCGACCCAGGCGCAGATCCTCACCCTTCTGGAGAAGCTTGCGGCCGAGATGGGCCTGACCGTCGCCTTCATCAGCCACGATCTGTCTGTCATTCGGCGGCTGTGCCGGCAAGTGATCGTCATGCGGGAAGGTGTGATCGTCGAAGCGAGCGCCACCGATGCCTTGTTCGAACATCCGCAGCAAAGCTACACGCGCGACCTGATCTCAGCGATCCCGCTGCCCGAAATCGACCCAGGCTGGCTGGACATCCCTTCCGCTGCCAAAGCGCCGAGGTGAACGCATACGCACGCCGAAAAGCGGGCCTCGAACGTGCGACCGCCAAATGACCGGGCCCCGCCCATGGAGGAGGACTGACATGAAGACGATACTTCGAAATGCAACGCTCGCCGCCGCCATCCTAGGCAGCGCTGGAATGGCCGCCGCCAGCTCGATACCCGGCATGCGCGGCCACGATCACACCGGCATCACGGTTCCCGACATGAAACAGGCGGTCGACTTCTTCACCGAGGTGGTCGGCTGCAAAAAGGCGATGTCGTTCGGTCCGTTCGCCGACAACAAGGGCACCTTCATGCAGGATGTGCTGGGTGTCGACAAGAAGGCGGTGATCGAGCAGATCACCATGGTTCGCTGCGGCACCGGATCGAACATCGAACTGTTCAAATACACCGCGCCCGACCAGAAGGATCTGACGCCTCGCAACAGCGACATAGGCGGCTTCCACATCGCCTTCTACGTCGATGACGTCGCCGCCGCCAAAGCCTATCTCGACGCCAAGGGCGTCAAGACGCGTATGGGGCCGATACCGGTTTCCGAAGGGCCGGCCGCCGGCCAGACCATTCTCTATTTCCAGGCGCCGTGGGGTCTGCAACTAGAAGCGATCAGCTACCCCTCGGGGATGGCTTACGAGAAAGGCGCCGAGACCGTGCTGTGGAGCCCGAAGAACCCGGAAAAATAATCGGGGCGGCGCGCTTGCGCGAGGTCACGCAAGCGCGCCTTCGTGATATCCGGACAATCATTTCGATATAAAACTTTAAGCTTGAAATAATTTGCCGCCGGCGCGATACTGGAGCCAGCGAGCGAAGAGGAGATCGCACAAATGAAGGTTGCGGTTCTCGGCGGCGGACCAGCCGGCCTCTACTTTGCCATCTCGATGAAGCTGAGGGACGCCGCGCACGAGGTGACGGTGTTCGAGCGCAACCGCGCCGACGACACATTCGGCTGGGGTGTCGTGCTGTCGGCCGAGACGCTCGACAATTTGTCGAAGAACGATCCGGTCAGCGCCGTCTGGATCAAGAAGCATTTTGCCTACTGGGACGACATCGCCGTCATCCATGACGGTGTGCGCACGGTTTCGACCGGACACGGTTTCTGCGGCATAGGCCGCAAGCGGCTGCTGGTCCTGCTGCAGCGGCGCGCGCGCGAACTCGGCGTCAAGCTGATGTTCGAAACCGACATCGCCGATCCCCGGCCCTATATGGAGACGCATGATCTGGTCGTTGCCGCCGATGGCCTGAATTCCAAAGCGCGCAACACCTTCGTCGACATCTTCAAGCCCGACATCGACACCCGCAAGTGCAAGTTCGTCTGGCTAGGCACCAACCAGAAATTCGACGACGCTTTCACCTTCATCTTCGAGAAAACCGAGCATGGCTGGGTGTGGGCGCACGCCTACCAGTTCGACAGTGACACCGCGACCTTCATCGTCGAGTGCAGCGAACAGACTTGGGCTGCTTTCGGCTTCGGCACGATGTCGCAGCAGGAATCGATCGCCGTCTGCGAGCGCATTTTTGCCAAGCATCTTGGCGGCCATGCACTGATGACCAATGCCAACCATATTCGTGGTTCGGCCTGGATCAATTTCCCGCGCGTGCTGTGCGAACGCTGGTCCTACAAGAACCTGGCGCTGATGGGCGACGCTGCCGCATCGGCGCATTTCTCGATCGGCTCCGGTACCAAGCTGGCGCTGGAAAGTGCCGTGGCGCTGGCAGAGTATGTCGAGTCCGAGCCGGACCTCGACGCCGCGTTCCGCAAGTATGAAGATGCCCGCCGCACCGAGGTGCTGAAGCTGCAATCGGCGGCACGCAATTCGCTCGAATGGTTCGAGGAGGTCGAGCGCTATCTCGGCCTCGATCCGGTGCAGTTCAACTATTCGCTTTTGACCCGCTCGCAACGCATCAGCCACGAGAATTTGCGGCTGCGCGATGCCGCATGGCTGGGCGGCGCGGAGGAATGGTTCCAGCGCCAGGCCGGCGCCGGCGGCAACAGCCTGCGCCGCGCGCCGATGTTCGCGCCGTTCAAGCTGCGCGACATGGCACTGCAGAACCGCATCGTCGTCTCGCCGATGGCGCAGTACAGGGCCGTCGACGGCTGCCCGACCGACTGGCATTTCACCCACTATGCCGAACGCGCCAAGGGCGGCGCCGGCCTCATCTATATCGAGATGACCTGCGTCAGTCCCGAGGGCCGCATCACACCAGGCTGTCCCGGGTTCTATGCGCCCGAACATGAGGTGGCGTGGAGACGGCTGGTCGATTTCGTCCATACCGAGACGGAGGCAAAGATCTGCGCCCAGATCGGCCATTCCGGCGCCAAGGGCTCGACCCGGCTCGGCTGGGAAGGCACTGACGTTCCGCTGCCCTCAGGCAACTGGCCTGTGATGGCCGCATCGGCCGTGGAGTGGTCGCCGCAAAACCAGGTGCCGAAGGCCATGGACCGCTCCGACATGGACAAAGTGCGCGACGAGTTCGTGGCCTCGGCCGAAATGGCCGATCGTTGCGGATTCGACATGCTCGAGATCCATGCCGCGCACGGCTATCTGCTGTCATCCTTCATCACGCCGGTCACCAACCGGCGCACCGACGCCTATGGCGGCTCGCTCGAAAACCGCATGCGCTATCCCCTGGAAATCTTCCGCGCGGTGCGCGCCGCCTGGCCAGCGGAGAAGCCGATCTCGATGCGCATTTCGGCCAATGACTGGGTCGGCATCGAGGGCGTCACACCAGCCGACGCGGTCGAGATCGCGCGGCTGCTGCATGAGGCCGGTGTCGACATCTGCGACGTCTCGGCCGGCCAGACCTCGGCATTGGCAAAGCCGGTCTACGGCCGCATGTTCCAGACGCCGTTTTCCGACCGCATCCGCAATGAGGTCGGCATGGCGACGATGGCGGTTGGCAACATCTACGAACCGGACCATGTCAATTCGATCCTGATGGCCGGCCGCGCCGATCTGGTGGCGCTGGCACGGCCGCATCTCGCCGATCCCTATTGGACGCTGCATGCGGCGGTGACGCTCGGCGACCGTGGCGTCAAATGGCCGGATCCGTATCTGCCCGGGCGCGACCAGCTCTACCGGCTGGCGGAGCGCGACGCCGCGGCGGGGCTGAAAGTATGAGCGCCGCTGCAACGATTGCCGGCAAGCATGCGCTGGTCACCGGCGGCGGCTCCGGCGTCGGCCGGGCCATCGCGCTGGCGCTGGCGGGTGCAGGCATCGACGTGACCATTTGCGGCCGCCGCGACGCGGAGCTCGCCAAGGTCGCCAAGGAGAGCGACCGCATCTTCGGCATTGCCGCCGACGTCACCAATGAGGCGACAATGGCGTCGCTTTACGAGACTGCCGAAGCCGCGCGCGGCCCGTTCGACATCGTCGTCGCCAATGCCGGCATGGCCGGTAGTACACCGGCGCACAAGACCACCCTTGCCGACTGGCAGCGGACGCTGGATGTGAACCTGACCGGAGCCTTCCTGACAGTGAAGCCGGCGCTGGCCGGTATGGCGGTGCGAAAGACCGGCCGGATCGTGTTCGTTGCTTCGACGGCAGGCCTGAAAGGCTACGCCTACGTCGCGCCCTATGTTGCCGCCAAGCATGGCGTCGTCGGCCTGATGCGGGCGCTGGCGGCCGAGACCGCCAAATCCGGCGTCACCGTCAACGCGGTGTGTCCGGGTTTCGTCGAGACCGAGATGCTGGAGGAGTCCATCCAGCGTATCATCGACAAGACCGGCCGTTCAGCCGAGCAGGCACGGTCGAGCCTTGCCTCGACCAACCCGCAAGGCCGCTTCATCCAGCCGAAAGAAGTTGCCGCCGCCGTACTTTGGCTGTGTGGCGATGCCGCGGCGTCGATCACCGGACAGGCGATTTCCATTTCAGGAGGCGAAACATGGTAGCCGGCCCCCTGCCCGCGCCGACCGGACCCGGCAAGGACCGGCTGCGTCTGTGGATACGCCTGCTGCGTGCCTCGCGCACGATCGAGGCCGAACTGCGCGAGCGCCTGAAGAAGGACTTCAACACGACGCTGCCGCGCTTCGACGTGATGGCCGCACTCTATCGCGCGCCGGAAGGCATGCTGATGAGCGACCTGTCGCGCTTTCTTTTGGTATCGAACGGCAATGTCACTGGCATCGTCGATCGGCTGGTGTCGGAAGGGCTGGTTGCCCGCGCCCGCCGCAATGGCGACCGCCGCACCTCGATGGTGCGGCTGACCGAGGACGGTGTGAAGTCCTTCGGTATCATCGCCGCCGCCCATGAAGGCTGGATCGGTGAATTGCTGGGCAAGGTCAGCGAGGACGATGCGCGCCGGCTGACCGGCATGCTGACCTCGTTCCGCAGCAACTGGGAGGGACGCGAATGACCGGGATGGCCGGCCTCGAGCCGAAGCATTTCCTCTGGCAGGTCGAGGGCAGGATCGCCAAGGTTCGGCTCGACCGGCCTGAGCGCAAGAACCCGCTGACCTTCGACAGCTATGCCGAGTTGCGCGACACATTCCGCGACCTCGTCTATGCCGACGACGTCGACGCGGTGGTGTTCCTGTCCAATGGCGGCAATTTCTGCTCCGGCGGCGATGTCCACGACATCATCGGGCCGCTGGTCAAGATGGACATGAAAGAGCTTCTCGCCTTCACCCGCATGACCGGCGATTTCGTCAAGGCAATGCTGAATTGCGGCAAACCGATCATTGCGGCAGTCGACGGCGTCGCGGTCGGCGCCGGCGCCATCATTGCCATGAGTTCCGATATCCGCATCGCCACGCCGGAGGCCAAGACGGCATTCCTGTTCACCCGCGTCGGCCTCGCCGGCTGCGACATGGGCGCCTGCGCGATCCTGCCGCGCATCATCGGCCAGGGCCGCGCCGCCGAGTTGCTCTACACCGGCCGCACCATGACGGCGGCGGAGGGCGAGCGCTGGGGTTTCTACAACCGGCTGGTCGATGCCGCATCGCTGGAGGCCGACGCGCTCGACATGGCGGCGCGCATCGTCTCCGGCCCGACCTTCGCCCACGGTATCACCAAGACGCAACTCAACCAGGAATGGTCGATGGGTCTCGACCAGGCCATCGAGGCCGAAGCGCAGGCGCAAGCGATCTGCATGCAGACGCGCGATTTCGAGCGCGCCTACAAAGCGTTCGTGGCCAAGGAAAAGCCGGTGTTCGAGGGCAATTGATGGCTGACAAGAGTTTCCTTTCCTGGCCGTTCTTCGAAGATCGCCATCGCCAACTGGCCGAGCGGCTGGAGGCGTGGTGTTCGAAAAACCTGCCGGTCGATCATCATGACGTCGATGCCGCCTGCCGCGAGCTTGTGGGCAAGCTCGGCAGGGACGGCTGGCTGAAGCCGACGGCTGTAGACACGGACAATCCCGGCCCCCTCGACGTGCGCACGCTGTGCATCACGCGCGAGACGCTCGCCCGCCATGACGGGTTGGCCGATTTCGCCTTCGCCATGCAAGGGCTGGGCACCGGCGCACTCAGCCTGTTCGGCACGCCCGAGCAACAGCAGTGGCTTTCGAAGACACGTGCCGGCAAGGCGATTTCCGCCTTCGCCCTGTCGGAACCGCGCTCCGGCTCGGATGTCGCCAACACGGAAATGACGGCGACCCGCGACGGCGCCGCCTATGTTCTGTCTGGTGAAAAGACCTGGATCTCCAATGGCGGCATCGCCGATCTCTACGTCGTCTTTGCCCGCACCGGCGAAGCGCCGGGCGCCAAGGGGCTTTCCGCCTTTCTGGTGCCGGGCGATGCCAAAGGCCTTGGCATCGCCGAGCGTCTCGAAGTGATCGCGCCGCATCCGCTGGCGCGGCTGTCGTTCGAGCAGGTCCGCCTGCCCGCTTCGGCGCTGATCGGCAGACCGGGCGACGGCTTCCGCATCGCCATGTCGGTGCTCGACGTATTCCGTTCGACCGTGGGTGCGGCAGCGCTCGGCTTTGCCCGCCGCGCGCTGGATGAAAGCATCAAAAGGGTGGCCGAGCGCAAACTGTTCGGCGCGCCGATGGCCGAGTTGCAGATGGTGCAGGGCCATATCGCCGACATGGCACTCGACGTCGATGCGGCGGCGCTGCTGGTCTACCGCGCCGCCTGGACCAAGGACATGGGGGCCCCGCGGGTGACGCGCGAGGCGGCGATGGCCAAGCTGTTCGCCACCGACAAAGCACAAGAGGTGATCGACAAGGCTGTACAGCTGCATGGCGGCGACGGCGTTCGCAAAGGTCATATCGTCGAAAGCCTGTATCGCGAGATCCGCGCGCTGCGCATCTACGAGGGTGCCTCGGACGTGCAGAAGGTGGTGATCGCGCGACAGGTGATGGGCGCGGCCTGACGGCAGGAAATTGACGGGCATTCGATTTTGAGACTTGGTTTTTGGACTACCGGGAGGTTTTGAAATGCACGAGATCCTGCAGCCGGAAGGCTGGGCAAAACCAGTCGGCTACGCCAATGGCGTCGCGGCGCGCGGCAAGCTCGTCTTCGTTGGCGGACAGGTCGGCTGGAACGGGCAGTGCCAGTTCGAGACCAACGATTTCGTCGGCCAGGTGCGGCAGACGCTTGAGAACATCGTGGCGGTGCTTGCGGAAGCCGGGGCCGGGCCGCAGCATATCACCTCAATGACCTGGTACTTCACCGACAAGGCCGAATACCGCGCCAACCTCCGGGGCATCGGCGAGGCATACCGCGAGGTGATCGGCCGGCATTTTCCGGCAATGGCCGCCATGCAGGTGATGGCGCTGGTGGAGGACCGCGCCAAGGTCGAGATCCAGGCCACAGCCGTCATTCCGGAATGACCTTTGCTTATCCGCGAAGAGCAGCCTGCCTCAAAATCGGCAGCACGTGGTCGCAGAAATAGGGCAATTCCTGCGTGTAGTTGACGAAGGACAGCGCGATCCCCTGGTACCCCTGCTCAGCAATGGCGACCATGTCGGCGGCGATCGTTTCCGGCGTTCCAATCAGCGGATAGGTGCCGGCGCCGCCGGCGAAACGCTGCCGGTAGCGGTCATAGGCATGCGGGTCGTGCGATTGCGAGAATTCCTTCTTGCCGGCCATGTGGGCATCGACCGCGTCGTGGTCAGCCATATCAACAGCATAGCGCGCATAGTAGGCCTGCGCCTCTTCCATCGTCGGGCGGCAAACGACATGCGCCACCGTGTAGACGCCGACATCACGGCCCACCTTGTCGGCGCGCTCGCGAATGTCGGCGACGTGCTTGCCGGCATCGCTCATCTCGGAAAAGGTCGTGAACAGGTAGTCGCATCTGGCGGCGGCGAAATCGCGGCCCGGCCCGCCGAAAGCAGCGTTCATCGTCACCGGGCGCGGAACTTGCCGGCTGGCCGGCCGGCTGACAGCTTCCTTGAGGCGATAATAGGTGCCTTCATAGTCTAGAGGCTCGCTCGAAGCATAAAGCCGTTCGAGTATCTCGATCCATTCGGCCGCCTGGTCGTAGCCCTTTTCGACCAGCGGCGTGCCGAACATGCCGAATTCCTTCGGGTTCCAGCCGCAGACAATGTTGAGGCCGGCGCGGCCCTGGCTGATATGGTCGACGGTCGCCAGCGCCTTGGCGGCGTAGAGCGGATGCACGAGCGGCACATGCACGGTCATGAACAGGCCGATCCGTTCGGTGGCCATGGCGAGTGCCGCCGCCCAGGTGAAGGTCTCGAACGACCATTCACGCACCTTGTTGCGGCCGCCAAAACCGCGCCAGCGCGCGATCGGCAGCATGAATTCCAGCCCTGCGCGGTCGGCGATCTGGGCCGCCGTCAGATTGTCCTGCCAGCTTGCCGCCCAGCGTTCCGGAACGTCGGTGATGGCAAGGCCGCCATCGGCATTGGTCGAAAAGACGCCGAGGTTGAGTTTGTTCGGGCCGTGCAGGGGATGCGCTTTGATCATGTCCGGAACTCGTGGCGGGAGAGTCCACGCTAGGCCCGCGCGAAAATATTTCAAGCCTGAAATAGCTTCGCCTGACGGTCGTTTGCGGATATGGATTCGGCCAGAGCGAGAAAGGGGACGGGCATGAGCGAGTTCCGCCAGAAGTGTAGCGGCAAGACGAACCTCGTTGGTTCCTTTGCCGCCATTCCCCATCCCGTGGCAGTCGAAGTGATGGCGCAGTCCGGCCTCGATTTTCTCTGCATCGACTGGGAGCATGCCCAGATCTCGCGCGACATGATCGAGACCATGGTGCGAGCGGCCGACGTGCATCGCGTGCCGGCGATGGTGCGCGTTCCCGGCCATTCGCCGGAAGCCATCCAGGCGGCGCTGGACAGCGGTGCGCAAGGCGTGCTGATCCCACGCGTCTCGACCGCCGCCCAGGCGGCGATGGCTGTCAAAGCCTCGCGCTATCCGCCACAGGGCGAGCGTGGCGTCGGGCCCGGCCGTGCGGCCGGCTACGGCTATCGCATTCCCGAATATCTCGCCGGCGCCAATGATATGATCGTCGTCGCGGTCCAGGTCGAGACATCGGAAGGGCTGGCCAACATCGAAGCGATCGCCGCCGTAGATGGCGTCGACGTGATCTTCGTCGGCCCCGGCGATCTTTCGGTGTCGATCGATGCGATCGGACCGAAAGGCGCCGACAAGCTCACCGAGGCAATCCGCAGGATCATCGGCGTCACGGTTGCGCATGGCAGGACATCAGGCATCTTCTGCGCAAAGCCGCAGGACGTCTCCCAATGGGCCGCCATCGGCGCCAGCTTCTTCGTGCTGGCCAGCGACACGATGTTTCTCGGCGCGGGCGTTGCCGCCGGCACCGCCGCCGCGCGGGCCGAGCTGGCGCGAGACGGCCGTAGCTAGCGCAAAAGGCGTATTGGTCGGGCAACAGGCCGGTCAAACTTTTTAAGCTTAAAACTTTCGCCTTGAAAAGCGCCGCGCTTTGGATAAGCATTCCAAGATCGATGGCGACTGCGATACCGGACGGGCTTGCCGGCGGCAGTCCATCGTGGTGTTCCGGGTGGGAGGGGTTTCAGTCCTTGTCGTTCATGCTGCCCCAGTCGTCGTCCAGCGCGCGCTATGCCTTCGATGGCATTCGCGCCCAAATCCGTGACCTGCATACCGAGAACATCGCCAACCTCGCCGTTCGGGCGCGCGAACTCGGCGACGTCATCGCGCTCTGGTACGGCGAAGGCGACATGGTGACGCCCGCTTTCATCCGCGATGCGGCCAAGGCTGCCTTCGATGAAGGCCTGACCTTCTACGTTCCCAACATGCGCGGCCATGGCCCCCTGAATGAGGCGCTGTCGGAGTACCAGACGCGCATCCACGGCCGGTCGATCCCGATCGCCCGCACCACGGTCACGCCGGGCGGCATGCAGGCGCTGTACCTTGCGCTGGAACTGCTGGTCGATACCGGCACCAACGTCGTCTATGTCGCGCCGCAATGGCCCAACATTCACAACGCCATCCACTTGATCGGTGGCGAGCCACGGCCGTTCTCGCTCGACTTCAATGGCGACTGGCATCTCGACCTCGACCGGCTGTTCGCTTCCTGCGATGCCCGCACGCGGGCGATCTTCCTGTCGACGCCGTCCAACCCGACCGGCTGGACCGCCTCTGCCGAGGAAATGCGTGCGCTGCTCGAGTTCAGCCGGCGCACCGGCATCTGGATCATCTCCGACGAGGTCTACGGCCGGCTCTACTTCGATGGCGATGTTGCGCCCTCCATCCTGCAGATCGCCGAGGATGGCGACCGGGTGCTGTCGGTCAACAGCTTCTCGAAGGCCTGGGCGATGACCGGCTGGCGCATCGGCTGGCTGACGCATCCGTCCGGGGTGGCCGATCAGCTCGGCGCCATGACGCAATATGTCAACAGCGGCACCGCCGCGCCGATCCAGGCCGGTGCGGTTGCAGCGATCCGCCAGGGCGAGCCGCTGGTCGAGGAGATCAGGCAGCGGATCAGGACTGGCCTTGACCTCGCCTATGACCGGCTGGCGCAAATTCCGGGCGTCATCCTGCCAACGAAACCGCGCGGCGGCATGTATGCCTTCTTTGCCATGGAGGGCGAGAGCGACGCACGGCGCGCCTGCACCAGGATTCTCGAGACGGCGCGCGTCGGGCTGGCGCCCGGTCATCTGTTCGGAAGTTCGGCAACGGCCCTCCTGCGGATGTGCGTGTGCCGTGAACGCAAAGAGATAGCGACCGCGCTCGACCGCATGGTCGCGGCCATGAATTGACGCCCTGCCGAAGGTGGGGCGGCAAGAAACCGTGCGGGGCCAACCCCGCCCGATCAACAACCAGAGGGAACACCCCAGAGGGAACACCAATGAACCTGAACCGTCGCAATCTCATGCTTCTCGCCGCCGCCATCGGCATCGCCGCCGGCCCCGCCACCGCCTATGCCGCCGACGTCCTCAATGTCGGCGCCTACCCGACCAACCCGCCCTTCGAGTACAAGAACGAGAGCGGGACGTTCGAGGGCTTTGAAGTCGACATCGTCAACGAAGCAGCCAAGCGCATCGGCATGACCACGGATATCGCCGACCTCGGCTTCCAGGCACTGTTCGCAGCCACCACCTCGAAGCGCATCGATGTCGCCATCTCGTCGATCACCATCACGCCGGAGCGGCTGAAGTCGCAGTCGTTCACGCAGCCCTATTATGATTCCGACATGGGCATCGCCACCAAGACCGACAGCCCGATCAAGGCCGAAGCCGACCTCAAGGGCAAGATCGTTGGCGTGCTATCCGGCTCGACGGGCGAAACCTGGGTCAAGGGGCATCAGGAAGCCGACGGCTTCGCCGACGTGAAGGGCTATGACACGCAGCAGAACCTGCTGCTCGATCTCAGCGCCGGACGCGTCGATGCGGCCGTCAGCGACATCCCTGGCATGCAGTATTCCTTCACCAAGATGAAGGACCTGACGGTCAAGGAGCGCATCAAGACCGGCGAACAGTACGGGCTGATGATGACCAAGGACCACCCGCTGCTCGGCAAGCTGAACGACGCGCTGACCGCGATGAAGAAGGACGGCACGCTGGCCGCGATCCACAAGAAGTGGTTCGGCAGCGACGCGCCCGCCGATTCCTCGACCGTCAAGGAAATGCCGCTGCCGAAGGCCTGAGCGGCGACTGACAGACCAGAGGCGTGCCGGCTCGAAAGGCCGGCACGTCCTGTTTTTATTCGTGCCCTCCCCGGAGCCGCCATCGATGCGGCTACACCGATTTCGGTGTTCGGGTCTTGCTCTGGCGTCACGGGACGCAAAACGGTTCGGGAACGCTCCCATGTCGCTGATCGACACCTTCTTCAACCCAGATGTCATCATGTCCAGCTTGCCGGCGCTGCTGCGGGGCTTCCTAAACACGCTGCTGCTCGGCATCTTGAGCATCGGCATCGGCATCCCCATTGGCCTGACGATCAGCCTGGTGCGGCTTTATGCGCCGAAGCCGCTGCGGTGGCTTGCGGTCGGCTACACCGACATCTTCCGCGCCCTCCCGGTGCTGGTCGTGCTGATTCTGATCTACTATGCGCTGCCCTTCCTCGGCATCCGCCTGTCGTCCTGGGCGTCCGCCGTGACGGCCTTCGCCATCATCATGTCGGCCTACTCGGCCGAAGTGTTCCGCTCGGGCATCGAAAGCATTCCGCGCGGTCAGTTCGAGGCGTCGCAGGCGCTCGGCCTGCCGTTCCTTTTGACCTTGCGCAAGGTGGTGCTGCCGCAGGCAATCCGCGTGGTCATCCCGCCGATGACCAGCAACTGCGTCTCGATGTTCAAGGACACTTCGCTTGCCTCGACAGTGGCGCTGCCGGAACTGTTGAAGGAAGCGACCAACGCGCAGTCGCTCTACGCCAACCCCTCGCCGCTGATCGGCGCAGCACTCGTCTATCTCATCTTCCTCTGGCCGATGGTCCGCCTCGTCAGCTTGCTTGAACAACGTTTCAAGACCGAAAAGACGCGCTGACCTCGCAAATCAATCCACCCGCCAAGAACTTCGCAGGAGCCGACCTTGAACAAACATCAAACCGACCATGCGAGCGCCGCCGCGTTCCCCGTCGATACCATCCGCGCCATGTTTCCAGCCTTGCAGCGGGCCGGCGATTTCATCTTCATGGACAATGCCGCCGGCGCGCAGATTCCGCAGAGCGTGCTCGACGCGGTGAGCAACCATCTGGTTTCGCACAATGTGCAGCGCGGTGGCCGCTATGGCCGCAGCGTCACCGTCGACCAGTCGGTCGCCGACGCCCGCGAGAGCGTGGCGCTACTGATCAATGCCGCCAGCCCGGCCGAAATCTGCTTCGGCATGAACGCCACCTCGTTCATCCGCCTGGTCAGCCTCGGCATCGGCCAGATGCTTCAAGAGCGCGACGAGATCGTCATCACCGACATGGACCACGACGCCAACATCGCCACATGGCTGGCGCTGGAGTCCGCCGGCGCCAAGTTCAAATGGTGGCGCATGCGCGAGGACGGCAATCTGCATGTCGACGATCTGCGCCCGCTGGTTTCCGACCGCACCCGGCTGATCGCCTGCACGGTCACAGCGCATTCGATAGGCTCGATCGTCGACGTCGCTTCCGTTGCCAAGATCGCACGCGCCGCCGGCGCCGAGGTGTTCCTCGACTGCGTGCACTACGGGCCGCACGGGTTGATCGACGTGCAAGCCTGGGACTGCGACTACCTCGTCTGTTCCGGCTACAAGAACTTCTCGCCACATATGGGCTTCCTGTGGGGGCGCTTCGAAACGCTGAAGCGGCTGCCGACCTTCCGCGAGGATTTCATCCCCGACGAGCCGCCCTACAAGGTCGAGGCCGGCACCTTCATCTACGAGAACGTCTCGGGCATGGATGCGGCCGTGCAGTATCTCGAACTGATCGGCCGCAATCTCGCGCCATCCAACAACCGCTCGCGGCGCGAAAACATCGTAGCCGGCATGGGCGCTATCCGCGACTATGAGCTGGTGCTGGCGCGCGAGATGCTTGGCGTGCTCAAGGATTGCGGCGCGACGATCTACGGCGTCGCCGACGAGGCCCGTATCAACGAACGCGTGCCGACCTTCTGTTTCAACATCGGCAAACTGTCGCCGCAGAGGATCGTCGAGGAAATGGCCGACATGCAGATCGGCATCCGCGACGGCCACATGTACGCGCCGCGGCTGATGAAGCGGCTCAACCTGTCGATGGACAGCGGCGCCATCCGCGCCTCGCTGGTCCACTACAACACGGTTGAGGAGATCAGGCGCTTTGGCGAGGCGCTGCGCACCATCATCGCCAAGCTGTCCTGACCTCGGACCGTTGGTCCGATCTGTTGCATGGGAAATCGGATGGCGGCTACCTCGGCGTCGTCATCCTATGGCGAAGCAAGGAGCGAAGCGACGCGGTGCAGACCATAGGATCCATGCCGTGACATGCGAGCGTTGCAACGGTACAGAATTCTGTTCCGCTGCACTTTTTCGCTGAGGTAACGGCATGGATCCTAGGGTCTGCGCGACGCTTTGCGTTGCTCCGCCCTAGGATGACGAAGAGACGTTAGGCCGCCGCCTTCTTCGCCAGCCTCGCCTTGATCGAGGCGACGTCGGCGCGCGGCGTCGCCGCAAACAGCGTGCGGGTGTAGTTGTGCTTGGGGTCGGCAAAGACCTCTTCGCGCGAACCGTATTCGACCGCCTCGCCGAAATACATCACCATCACGTCGTCAGCGATGTAGCGCACCACCGATAGATCGTGGCTGATGAAGACGTAGGTCAGTTGGAACTCGTCCTGCAGGTCGGCGAGCAGGTTGAGCACCTGCGCTTGCACTGACAGATCGAGAGCGGAGACCGGCTCGTCCAGCACCAAAAGGCTAGGGTTCAGCATCAGCGCGCGGGCAATGGCGATGCGCTGACGCTGACCACCGGAAAACATATGCGGATAGCGATTGTAGTGCTCTGTGCCGAGGCCGACTTTCTTCAGCATCTTCATGGCCAGGTCGCGCCGCTCTTCGGCCGGCTTGTCGGTGTTGATCAGCAGTGGTTCGCCGAGCACATCGCCGATCTTCTGGCGCGGATTAAGCGACCCGTATGGATTCTGGAAGACGATCTGCACCTTGCGGCGCATCTCCTTGGTCAGGCCGTTCCTGGCGATATCGACCTTGTTGCCGTCGATGAAAAGCTCGCCTGATGTCGCCGGATCGATCAGCGTGATGATGCGGGCCAGCGTGGACTTGCCGCAACCGCTCTCGCCGACGATAGCCAGCGTCTTGCCCTTGTCGACGCTGAACGAAACGCCCTTGACCGCATGCACGATGCGCGCGCCGCGAAACAGGCCGCCACCGACGTGATAATCGCGCTTGATGTCCTTGCCTTCGACGACCTTGATGCTCATCAGGCGACTCCGGCGGCCGGTTCGAACAGCATGTCTGAGACAGTCGGCAGACGGTCGCCGACAGCGTTGTCCGGCAGCGCCGACAGGAGCGCACGCGTGTAGTTGCTCTTTGGCGACTCGAACAGCGACAGCACGTCGGCCTCTTCCATCTTGCGGCCCTTGTACTGGACGATGACGCGGTCGGCAGTCTCGGCGACGACGCCCATATTGTGGGTGATCATGATCAGGCCCATGCCGTATTTGACCTGCAGCGAGACCAGCAGGTCGAGGATCTGCTTCTGGATGGTGACGTCGAGTGCGGTGGTCGGCTCATCGGCGATCAAAAGCTTCGGATTGCAGGCGATGGCGATGGCGATCATCACGCGCTGGCACTGACCGCCCGACATCTGGTGCGGGAAGGAGTTCAGCCGTTCCGCCGGCTCGGCAATGCCGACCTGCGTCAGAAGCTCGATGGCGCGCTCCCGGCGTTGCGCACCGTCCATGCCCATATGGAAGCGCAGCACCTCTTCGATCTGGAAGCCGACGGTGAAGCAGGGATTGAGGCTGGCCATCGGCTCCTGGAAGATCATCGACATGTCCTTGCCGACGATCTTGCGGCGCTCGGCAGGACTCAGCTTCAGGAGATCGCGGCCATTGAAGCTCATGCGGTCGGCGGTGACCGTGGCCGTCCATGGCAAAAGCCCCATGACCGCCAGCATCGACACCGATTTGCCGGAACCGGATTCGCCGACAATGGCGAGCACCTCGCGCTCTTCGACATGGAGCGAGACACCGTCGACCGCACGGAACGGGCCCGACGCGGTCTGGAATTCGACGACGAGGTTCTGAATGTCGAGCAGCGCCATCACGACCTCCTCAGCTTGGGATCGAGTGCGTCGCGCAGGCCGTCGCCGATCAGATTGATGGCGAGCACGGTGATGAGGATGGCGAGGCCGGGGAAGGTCACCACCCACCAGGCGCGCAGGATGAATTCGCGCGCCGTGGCAAGCATGGTTCCCCACTCCGGCGTCGGCGGCTGGGCGCCAAGGCCGAGGAAGCCGAGCGCAGCCGCCTCGAGGATTGCGTTGGAGAAGGACAGCGTGCCCTGGACGATCAGCGGCGCGACGCAATTGGGCAGGATGGTGCGCAGCATCAGCCTAATGTGGCCGGCGCCGGCAACCTTGGCGGCGACCACATATTCGCGGCTCTTTTCGGCCATCACCGCGGCGCGCACCAGGCGGGCGAAATGCGGCTGCAGCACCAGCGCGATCGCCAGCATGGCGTTGAACAGGCCGGGACCCAGGATGGTCACCAGCACCAGTGCCAGCAGCAGCGACGGAAAGGCCAGGATCAGATCCATGACGCGCATGATCGCCACGTCGACCCAGCCGCGGAAATAACCGGCGAGCAGGCCGAGCGTGATGCCGCCGACCAGGGCAAGCGTAACGACGACGGCGCCGATCAGCAGCGAGAAGCGCGCGCCATAGAGCAGGCGGGAAAGTATGTCGCGGCCGACGGCGTCGGTGCCGAGCAGATATTCGGCGCTGCCGCCTGCCTCCCATGCCGGAGGCCTCAGAAACGCGGTCTTGTCCTGGACATCGGGCGCATAGGGCGCCAGCACCGGCGCAAGGATCGCGGCCACCACCAGCAGGATGAAGACGAACAGGCCGATGACGGCGCCGCGGTTCACCGAGAAATAGTGCCAGAAGGTCCTGAAGCCGGTCAGCCTATCCGGATTGCCGGCGGCCATCGGGGCGGTTTCGGTTGACTGGCTCATCACGATGCCCGTATGCGCGGGTTGATGACGGCATAGAGCACGTCGACGATCAGGTTCACGGCCATGACGATAAGGGCGATCAAGAGCAAGCCTGATTGCACCACCACATAGTCGCGCTTGCCGATGGAGTCGACCATCCACTTGCCGATGCCCGGCCAGGCAAAGATGGTTTCGGTGAGGATGGCGCCGGCGAGCAGGGTGCTGACCTGCAGGCCGATGGTGGTGACCACCGGGATCAATGCATTGCGCAGCGCGTGCACGCCGATGACGCGGGACGACGACAGCCCCTTGGCACGGGCGGTCCGCACATAGTCCTCGCCCAACACTTCAAGCATGGCCGAGCGCGTCTGGCGAGCGATCACCGCCAGCGGGATGGTGCCGAGCGCAATTGTCGGCAGCACCAGATGGCTCAATGCCGAGCGGAACGCGTCCCATTTGCCGTAGAGCAATGTGTCGATGGTCATGAAGCCGGTGATCGGCTTGAAGAAGTACTGCAGGCCGATGCGGCCCGAAACCGGCGTCCAGCCGAGATAGCCGGAGAAAAAGATGATCAGCAGCAGGCCCCACCAGAAGATGGGCATGGAATAGCCGACGAGTGCGGTGCCCATCAGCGACTGATCGAACCAGGAGCCGCGCTTGACCGCCGCGAATATGCCGGCCGGAATGCCCAGCGCCATGGCAAAAATCATGGCGAAGAACGACAGTTCCAGCGTTGCCGGAAAGAGGATCTTGAACTCTTCCATCACCGGGCGCTTGGACGAGATGGAGACTCCGAAATCGCCGGTCACGACCTCGCCGACATAGCGCGCGTATTGCTGCCAGATCGGCAGATTATAGCCGAACTGTTCCTTGAGCTCCTCGTAACGCGCCGGCGCCACGCCGTGTTCGCCGGCCATGGCAAGGATGGGATCGCCAGGCAGCAGCCTGACGAAGGCGGCGCTCTACAGCGCCGCCCCACTCAATATCTTATTCGGCTTTGTCGACGCCGTCGAAGCGGTGAATGCCGAGCGGGTCCATCATGAAACCGCTGACATTCTTGCGCACGACTGCGTAGACTTGGCTGTGTGCCAGCAGGAAGGCCGGAGCCTGCTTCTGGAAGACGACCTGCGCCTGCTCATAGAGCTTGGTGCGCTCGGCCTGGTCGCTGGTCTTCTTGGCCTTCTGGATCAGGTCCTCGAAGTCCTTGTCGCACCAGCTCGAGTAGTTCGAGACGCCGATGGCGGAGCAGGCGAACAGGGTGGCGAAGAAGTTGTCCGGATCGCCGTTGTCACCGGTCCAGCCGATCTGGAAGGCGCCTGGACGGTCCTTCTTCTTGCCTTCCGAGCGATACTTGGTCCACTCGTAGTTGACGATCTCGGCCTTGACGCCGACCTTGGCCCAGTCGGCCTGGATCAGTTCGGCGGCGCGCTGGAAGTTCGGGTTGTAAGGACGAACGCGATCGGAAGCCCAGAGCTGGATTTCCGTGAGCCCGGCAGCAGACAGAACCTTCTTGGCCGCATCCGGATCATAGGCATCGGCCTTCACATCCTTGTCCCACGACCACATCGTCGGCGGAATCAGGTTTACGGCCGGCGTAGCGCCGGCATCCTGGAACAGCGACTTGATCAGCGATTCCCGGTCGATCGCCTGGTTGAGCGCATGGCGCACCTCAGGCTTGTCGAGCGGCGGGATGGTCGTGTTGTAGCTCATATAGCCGATGTTCAGGCCGGCCTGATCCATCAGGGTGACGTCGGCGTTGGCCTTGATCGTACCGATGTCGGCAGGATTCGGATAGGGAGCGATGTCGCACTCGCCGGCCAGGACCTTCTGGATACGGGCGGTCGCGTCAGGCGTGATGGCGAAGACGAGATCGTCGATCTTCTCCTTGCCCTTGAAATAATCCGGATGGGCCGCGTAGCGGATAACCGAATCCAGCTGGTAGTCGACGAACTGGAACGGGCCGGTGCCGATCGGCTTGGTCGAGAAATCAGCCATCTTGCCGGACTTCTCCAACTGCTCGGCATATTCCTTCGACACGATCGAGGCGAAGTCCATGCCGAGGTTGGCCAGCATCGGTGCATTCGGCTCGGTCAGCGTCAGCTTGACGGTCAGGTCGTCGACCTTTTCCCACTTGGCGACGTATTTCGGCATGTCCATGCCGGTGTAGTAGTCCCAGGTCAGGTTCGGCAGGTATTTATCGCCGTTCCACGGGTTCGCCTTGTTGAACTGACGGTCGAAGGAGAAGACGACGTCGTCGGCATTGAGGTCGCGGGTCGGCTTGAAATAGTCGGTGGTCTGGAACTTCACACCTGGATGCAGATGGAAAGTATAGACCAGGCCATCGTCCGAGATTTCCCACTTGTCGGCGAGACCGGGCTCGACCTCGGTGCCGCCATGCTTGAATTCGACCAGGCGCGAATAGACTGTACGCGACGAGGCATCGAAGTCGTTGCCGCCCGTCGTCGTACCCGGATCAAAATTGGCCGGCGATGCTTCCGAGCAATAGACAAGCGTCTTCGCATTGGCCATGCCGCTCAGGACGCTTGCGGCCAGCAACGCGGCCGCAAAAGCGAGTTTCTTTTTCATTGAGCACTCCCTGATGTTCTTCCAAGCCCCTCTATCAGGCTCGCGAAGCCCGCATATAAGCACCGTTTTTCCGGCTTTGGAACACCCCGTTTGCTTACCCCTCGGGAAGCAGGAAAAAAATCCGCCATTTTGCTAAATGGCAGAAAAAATTAGCAGTTTTTTCCATTCACGGGATTGTTAACGACCGCATTTTTTTATTGATCGCCGATCTGGCGATACAGGTGCCACGCCGGCCCTCCCCCGGCCGAGGATGCGGCAGGACACCGGCTCGCAGTATCGGCGGCGGAAAGATTTTCAGCGGCAAATCTTTCGCCGCCTTGCCGCAGGGGCAAGACTTGCACGGCCGCCGATAGAGGCAATACATAGAGCACATCCTGGCGGCAGTGGGGGACGTCTCTGTGAATTCGGGGGCGAGCGCGGCACGGGCGAACAAGAACTATCCAGGGAGGAACGGGTGGCAAAAGCATCAAAGACGACGGCGCCGGTGAAAGCCAAGGCGGCTCCCAAGGCAGCCGTCAGCGTGGTCAAGCCGAAAGCGCCCGTTGCCAAAGCCGCCGCGGCCAAGCCGAGGGCGGCACCTGTGCCGGTGAAGGCAAGTGCAAAGCCGGCGGCCAAGGCCCAGGCCAAGCCTGCCGTCGGAAAGCCGGCGTCCGCGGCTAAGCCCGCCACTGCCAAGCCCGCGACGACGGCTGCAGCGGCGAAGGCCGCACCGGCGGCGAAGCCGGCCGCGGCCTCGCGATTGCCGGAGGCGCTGACGGCCCTGGCTGCCGGGCTGCCGGAAAAGCCATGGCTCAAAAGCTATCCGAAAAGCGTACCAGCTGAAATCGGCGCCTTGCCCTACAGCTCGATCGGCGATTTCCTGGTCGCCGCCTGCAAGCAGTTTTCCGCCCAGCCCGCATTTACCTGCATGGACAAGTCCATCAGCTATGCCGATGTCGAACGGCTGTCGGCGGCCTTCGGCGCATACCTGCAATCGAAAGGACTGCAAAAGGGCGCACGCGTGGCCCTGATGATGCCCAACGTGCTGCAATACCCGGTGGCGATGATGGCCGTCCTGCGTGCCGGCTATGTCGTGGTGAACATCAATCCGCTCTACACGCCGCGTGAACTGGAGCACCAGCTCAAGGATTCCGGTGCACAAGCCATCGTCATCCTGGAGAACTTCGCCAGCACCTTGCAGGCGGTCATCTCCAGAACGGCGGTCAAGCATGTCGTGGTCGCCGCGATGGGAGACATGCTCGGCGGACTGAAGGGCACGATCGTCAATTTCGTCGTGCGCCGGGTGAAGAAGATGGTGCCGGCATGGTCGCTGCCCGGCCATGTCAAGTTCAACGCGGCCGTCAAGGCCGGCGGCGGCGTGGGCTTCAAGCCAGCCAAGGTGGCGGCCGACGATGTCGCCTTCCTGCAATATACGGGCGGCACCACCGGCGTCTCGAAGGGTGCAACGCTGCTCCACAGCAACGTGCTGGCCAATGTCGTGCAGAACGCGCAGTGGATGGAAGACGCCTATACGATCAAGCCGAAACCGGCGCATCCGAACTTTATCTGCGCCCTGCCCCTCTATCATATCTTCGCGCTGACGGTGAACGCGCTGATGGGCATGCAGCAAGGTGCGCGCAATGTGCTCATTCCCAACCCGCGCGATATTCCCGGCTTCGTCAAGGAACTCCAGAAATATCCGATCCACATCTTTCCGGGCTTGAACACGCTGTTCAACGCCCTGCTCAACAATGAGGACTTCCGCAAGCTCGACTTCAAGCCGCTGGTGCTGACGCTGGGCGGCGGCATGGCGGTGCAGAAGGGCGTCGCCGAACGCTGGAAGGCGCTGACCGGCTGTCCGGTGACCGAAGGCTACGGGCTGTCGGAAACCTCGCCGGTGGCCACCGCCAACAAGTTCAGCGCCAGCGACTTCACCGGCACCATCGGCCTGCCGCTGCCGTCGACGGAGATCGCCATCCGCGACGACGACGGCAACAATCTGCCGCTCGGCGAGGTCGGCGAAATCTGCATCCGGGGGCCGCAAGTAATGGCGGGCTACTGGAACCGGCCGGATGAGACCGCCAAAGTGGTGACCAAGGACGGCTACTTCAAATCCGGCGACATGGGCTTCATGGACGAGCGCGGCTACACCAAGATCGTCGACCGCAAGAAGGACATGATCCTGGTCTCGGGCTTCAACGTCTATCCGAACGAGCTCGAGGAGGTCGTGGCGATGCATCCGGGCGTGCTCGAAGTGGCAGCGATCGGCGTGCCGGACGAGCATTCGGGCGAAGTGCCGAAGCTGTTCGTGGTCAGGAAGGACCCGGCGCTGACCGCAGAGACGCTCACCGCCTATTGCCGCGAGAACCTGACCGGCTACAAGCGGCCGAAATACATCGAATTCCGGACCGAGCTGCCGAAGACGCCGGTCGGCAAGATCCTGCGGCGGGCGCTGCGCGAATGACGGCAGCCGACGGCCTTGGCGCCGTAGATGCACCTTGCCGTCCTGACCCGACTGAGTTTATCAGGGCGAACATGCGCATCGCCCCGGTGCCGTCGCTTCCCGAGATCCTGCTTTATACGCCTCATCCGGCCAGTGGCCTGAGGCGGCTTACCGATCCGCAGCAAAACTCCGACGCCGATGACGACACGGTCGAGGCGGACGAAGATGGACCCGAGCCGCAGCCGCCCTACTGGGCCTATACCTGGGCCGGTGGCGCGGTGCTTGCGCGGTATATACTCGACCATCCGCAAACCGTGGCCGGTCGCCGCGTGCTCGACCTCGGCGCCGGCTCCGGCCTTGTCGGCATTGCCGCGGCCAAGGCCGGGGCGAGCGCGGTGATCGCCGCGGAGATCGACCGCAACGGCGTTGCCGCGATCGGCCTCAACGCTGCGGCGAACGGCGTTGCGATGATGGTCATGGCGCAGGATATTACCTGCGGATCGCCGCCTGCGGTCGATGTCGTCACCGCCGGCGACGTCTTTTATGGACAGGACGTCGCCGACCGCGTCGTGCCTTTCCTTGACCGCTGCCTTGATGCCGGTATCGAGGTCCTTGTCGGCGATCCGGGCCGCGCCTACCTGCCGCGATCGCGGCTGCGCCTGCTTGCCGAATACCAGGTGCCGGACTTCGGCCAGACGAAAGACAGCGCGCCGAAGAGCGGTGTCTTCCGTTTGGAGGGTATATCCGGCCGCTAGATCGTTTCCTTGACCCGCGCCGACAGAAAATCCGGCAGATCGGCAACCGAATCCAGCACGATATCGGCGATCGACGAGAGCGATTCACGCGTGCCGGTGCCGGAGAGCACGCCGATCGCCAGCCCGCAGCCGCCGGCTCGCGCCATCTCCAGGTCGTGGCGATTGTCGCCGACCATGGCGATTTGCGCCGCCTTCAGCCCGGTCAGGTCGCAGAAGGCGTAGATCGTGTCCGGCGCCGGTTTCGGATTGGCCACAGCGTCATAGCCATAGGCGGCGTCGAAGAGCTGGGCGACGCCAAGCGTAACCATGGTCTTCTCCGCGCCGCTGGTCGAATCGTTGGTAGCGACGCCGAGCCGGTAGGATCGCTTGTGCAGCACTGTCAGCGTTTCGACGATGCCGGGCAGCGCCACCGCCATCGACGAGCCTTGCACTGACGTGATTTCGTTGAAGCGGGCGACGGCCAGCATCTGGTCCTCGTCAGACAGGCGCGGGAACCACAGTTCGACGACATCCATGTTGGTGCCCGAGGCAAAGATCGAATCGGGCCTGAACCGCTTGTTGACGAAATCGAAACCCGCCGCCGAAAGCAGCCTATCGGCCTTCCAGCGATCGCCCTCGGCGGCATCCATGGCCATGAAGTCGGCAATGCCGAGCCAGGTCGCGTTGAAGTCGACAAGCGTCCCGTCCTTGTCGAACAATATGCCCTTGATGTCTGCCAAACTGCTCACTCCGAACCACGCAAATGCTGGATGTATCCCACCAGGCCGGCGGTCGATGCATCCCGCTTCGCGGCACTTTCCTTGCCCTCCACGACAGGCAAGAGGCCGGTGGCCAGTTCCTTGCCGAGCTCGACGCCCCACTGGTCGAAGGAATTGATGTTGAACAAAGTGCCTTCGACGAAGACGCGATGCTCGTAGAGCGCGATCAGCCGGCCGAAGGTGCGCGGGTCGAGCTTGCGGTAGAGGATGGTCAGCGAGGGCCGGTTGCCGGAGAAGACGCGGTGCGGGGCGATCTTGTCGACCTCGGCCGGCTTCATGCCCTTGGCCAGCATCTGGGCGCGCGCCTCCTCCAGCGTGCGGCCCTTCATCAACGCTTCCGACTGCGCCAGGCAGTTGGCGAGCAGCAGATCATGCTGATGCTTGAGGTCCGGCTCGTGGCCGACGGCCGCAGCGAGGAATTCGACCGGGATGAAATCGGTGCCCTGATGCAACAGCTGGAAGAAGGCATGCTGGCCGTTGGTGCCAGGCTCGCCCCAGACCAGCGGTCCGGTCGGCGTCGTCACCGCAACGCCTTCGAGGGTGACGCTCTTGCCGTTCGATTCCATATCGAGCTGTTGAAGATAGGCCGGCAGCCGGGACAGGCGCTGGTCATAGGGAATGACGGCACGCGCGGGATATCCGCAGATCACGCGATGCCACCACCCGACCAGCCCCAGCAGCGCCGGCAGGTTCTCCTGAACGGGCGCGGTGCGGAAATGCTCGTCCATCTCGTGCGCGCCATCGAGGAAGGCGCGAAAATTCCTCGGCCCGACCGCGATCATCACCGGCAGGCCGATCGCGCCCCAGACCGAATAGCGGCCGCCGACCCAGTCCCAGAAGCCGAAGACGCGATCTGATTCGATGCCGAACTTGGCCACCAGCTCGAGCGCGGTCGAGACGGCGGCAAAATGCTTGCCGACCGCTTCCTTGCCGAGTGCCTTCTGCACCCATTTGCGCGCCGTCTCGGCATTGGTCATCGTCTCGACGGTGGTGAAGGTCTTGGAGGCGATGATGAAAAGCGTGGTTTCGGCCGACAGGCCCTTCAGCGTGTCGTGGATATGGGCGCCGTCGATGTTGGAGACGTAGTGCGCGCGCGGCCCGTCATGATAGGGGGCCAGCGCCAGCGTCGCCATGGCCGGGCCGAGATCGGAACCGCCGATGCCGATGTTGACGATGTCGGTGATTTTCTTGCCGGTGGCGCCGGCTGCCTTGCCGGAGCGCACGGCATCGGCAAAGGCGCCCATCGCGTCGAGCACGGCAGCGACGTCCGCCTTGACGTCCTGGCCATCCACGGTGACGCCCTTGCCGGTCAGGTTGCGCAGCGCCGTGTGCAGCACGGCACGGTTTTCGGTGACGTTGATCTTCTTGCCGGCGAACATCGCCGCACGGCGACCTTCGAGATCGGCTGCCCTGGCAAGTTTCTCCAGCAGGTCCATGGTGAGCGCGTCGACCGCGCATTTCGACCAGTCGAGCAACAGGTCGCCATCGGTGGCGGAGAATGTCTTGAACCGCTGCGGATCGGCGGCGAAGGCCTGGCGCATGCTGGCTGGCGCCGCGGCGCGATGATCGCGCAAGGCTGCGAGCTGTTTCTGGAAGGCTGACTGATCCACTGGCGGGACTCCTGGCGTTTTCGACGCACCATATCAGACCGGATGTTTCCGGCGCGTGTCGTCGCGCCAAAACTAGTGAGCCGAATTCTGTACGGTCAATACGCGGCGATGACGCGAATCGTCACGCGGCGACGATGCAGGCGCGTCCCGAGGTGGGCGGAGTGCCGGATTTTCCGCCGAAGGATCACTGGCATAAATCCCAACGATCAGAAAAATTGATTGGCGCAACCCCTTGTGCCACCGTTACATTCGACTGGTCCAGCCAAGCGAAAAAAGCTGGCCATCGAGGAACATCTTCCATGCCACAGCGAAACGACACGGCGATATGGTCCGGCCTGTTCCGGATTTCGGCCGAATCCGGCCAGACCTTACAGGCACAGATCCGCCAAGCCATCGTGGCCGCCATTCTCGACCGCCAGATCGCCGCTTCGATGCCGCTTCCCTCCTGCCGGATCCTGGCCGAAAAACTCGGCGTGGCGCGCGGAACCGTGGTGCTGGCCTTCCAGCAGCTCGTCGACCAGGGCTTCCTGGTGGCACGCGAGCGGCGCGGCCATTTCGTCAATCCCGATGTGCTGGCGACACCGGCCAAGCCGCACCAAAAGGCGCCCGACCAGGCCAATGAGATCGACTGGAAGGCACGCCGCAAGATCGCCGCCAGCGACATGCCGCCGCCGGCCAAGCACGAGAACTGGATCAAGTCGTCCTACCCCTTCGTCTACGGCCAGTTCGACCCGGCGCTGTTCCCGACCGCCGAGTGGCGCGAGTGTAACCGCATGGCGCTTGCCGTGCTCGAAATCCGCAACTGGGCGTCCGACATGGTCGATCGCGACGATCCGCTGCTGATCGAACAGATCCAGGCGCGGCTGCTGCCGCGGCGCGGCATCTTCGCCAATCCCGACGAAATCATCGTCACGCTGGGCGCCCAGAACGCGCTCTACATGCTGGCAACGCTGCTGATGAGCAAGGGCTCCAAGGTGGCGATGGAGGACCCTGGCTACCCCGACGCACGCTCGATCTTCCGCCTTGCGGGTGCCGACATACAGCCGGTGCCGGTCGACCAGTCCGGCATCGTAACCGCTTCTATTCCCAATGATTCCGGGTTCGTCTTCGTCACGCCCAGCCATCATTGCCCAACCATGGTGCCATTGTCGGCGGAACGGCGGCAGGATCTCCTGGCGCGGGCCAACCGCTACAACCAGATCATCATCGAGGACGGCTATGACAGCCAGCTTCTCGACGAGGCGCCGCAGCAGGCCTTGAAGAGCCTCGACCGCTCCGGCCGCGTCGTCTATGTCGGCTCGATGTCGAAGACGCTGGCTCCGGGCCTGCGACTTGGCTACATCGTCGCCTCGGCTGGGCTGATCTCGGAACTCAGGGCGCTGCGTCGCTTCATGCTGCGCCATCCGCCGGCCAACAACCAGCGTGCCGTCGCGCTGTTCCTGTCGCTTGGCCATCACGAGGCACTGGTGCGGCGGCTGTCGAGCGCCTTCGACGAGCGGCGCAAGCGCCTGGTCCATGCGATTTCCGCTTTCCTGCCGGAATGGCGTTCGACCGATTCGGCCGGCGGCACATCGCTGTGGCTTGAAGGGCCGCGCGGCACCGATTCGCGCGGACTGGCCGAGGCCGCCGCCTCGCGCAGCGTCATCATCGAGCCGGGCGATCGTTTCTTCGATCGCACTGAAAAGCCTTCGCGTTTCATGCGGCTGGGCATTTCCTCGATCGCGCTGCAGCACATCGAGCCAGGCATCCGCGAACTGGCCACCGCCGCCGGACGCAGGCCGGCCGCCGCCTGATCCACCGCCCGATCCCTTGGCCGGAGCCACACAGCGTGGCTCCGGTGCCATTAACTCTGGCATATGCAGCCGGACCGTCTGGCTCATAGGCTGGGCCAATGCCGGCGGCATAGTCGGGGCACAAAGGGGAATGAGCAGCCGATGGTGGACCAACCGCCGCGCCCTGCTTCTCGGAAAGGTGGAGTGTCTCCATGTCAGTTCTTGAAAAGCAGGAAGCGGCGGCGGATCAGCGTTCGCGCCGCTCCGGCGGGCGCGAAGCGCGCCGCGCCATGCGGGCAGCACCGTTGGCCGACGACATCAAGCCGGTGCGCGCCGGCCTCGAAGGCGGCAGCTATGGGCCGCTGACCGAGAATGACCAGGAACGCATCCACGAAGCCGTGTTGACGCTCTTGGAAACGGTTGGCTTCGCCAATGCCATTCCCTCTTGCATCGAAGCGCTGACCGAGGCCGGCGCCAGCTATGGCGACGATGGCCGCATCCGTTTCCCCCGCGCGCTCGTGCTCGACACGATCAAGAAAGCGGCACGGCATTTCACGCTGCACGGCCAGGACCCCAAGCACGACATGCTGATCAAGGGCAAGCGCGTGCATTACGGCACGGCGGGCGCCGCCGTGCATCTGGTCGATGTCGAAAAGCGCGAATACCGCGAGTCGCTGCTGCAGGACATCTATGACGCCGCCCGCCTCGTCGAGGGGCTCGACAACATCCATTTCTTCCAGCGGCCGATGGTGCCGCGCGACATTCCCGACCCGCTCGATATGGATTTCAACACGCTGTACGCCTGCGTGATGGGCACGTCGAAGCATGTCGGCACCTCGTTCACGGTCCGCGAGAACGTGAAGCCGGCGCTCGAAATGCTCTATGCCATTGCCGGCGGCGAGGAGAATTTCCGCGCCCGGCCGTTCGTCTCGAACTCCAACTGCTTCGTCGTGCCGCCGATGAAGTTCGCCGAGGACGCCTGCGGCGTGCTCGAAGCGTGCGTCGAAGGCGGCATCCCGATCCTCTTGCTGTCGGCCGGACAGGCCGGTGCCACGGCCCCGGCGGCGATTGCCGGTGCGGTGGTGCAAGCAGTGGCCGAAGTGCTGGTCGGCCTTATCTATGTCAATGCCATCAAGCCGGGGCATCCGGCGATCTTCGGCACCTGGCCGTTCGTGTCGGATCTCAGGACCGGCGCCATGTCAGGCGGTTCGGCCGAGCAGGCGGTGCTGACCTCGGCCTGCGCGCAGATGGCGCAATTCTACGACCTGCCGGGCGGCTCGGCCGCGGGCATGACGGATTCGAAGCTGCCCGACATCCAGTCCGGCTATGAAAAGGGCATCACCGATGTGATGGCCGGCCTTGCCGGGCTCAACTTGGTTTACGAATCGGCCGGCATGCATGCCTCGCTGCTCGGCTTCTGCCTGGAGAGCCTGATCATCGACAATGACATGCTCGGCCACTGCCTGCGCTGCGTGCGCGGCATCGAGGTGACCGACGAGGCGCTGTCGATCGACACCATCGCCGATGTCTGCCTGAAGGGTCCGGGCCACTATCTCGGCAATGAGCAGACGCTGCGGCTGATGCAGACCGAATATTTCTATCCGGCCGTCGGCGACCGCTTTTCGCCCAAGGAATGGAACGAAAAGGGCCGGCCCGACATCCTGCAGCGGGCGATCATCGAAAAGAAACGCGTGCTTGCCGAGCGCTTTCCGCGCCATGTGCCGAAGCTGGTCGACGACAGGCTGCGCGCCCGCTTTGGCGAGATGATCAAGCTGCCGCGTGGCAGCATGGGTGGGTAGGCCCCGCAAAACAATCACTCGCTAACCAGCCCATAGCGCTCGACGACTTCGGCATCGATCAGCGTGGCGTGCAGCGTCATCAGCACGATCTGCGCATCGAAACTGTCGCCGGTTTCAAGGGCAGCCTCGATCCGGCGCTCTGCCTCCAGCCTGTTCTGAAGTCCATTGGATCGCTCGAAGGCTTCCGGGCCGGCGATGCAATAGCTGAACAGCCGCGCCACTTCTGGATAAGCTTGTGTGGGCGGCTCGCCGGGCCAGCGATCCTTCATCAGATTGACGATGGTGAGTTTTACCCCCTCCGGCACGAGGGCGGGATGAAGGTCGGCGCCACGCAACGCCGCATCGAGCTGTCTCAGGTCGCCCGAGCGGCCGAACATTCCGAGGAATCCGAGGGAAGAGCGTCGTGGCGCCATCATGGTCCAATCCGTTTCCAACCACTTAGGTGGTTCGCAAGCGGAATACAAAGGCGGCGCCAGCCAAAGCGTGCCGCGTTGAAACGGATCAACGCGACACGCTTTAAGCCTTTGTCGTGCCTGTCAGCCGCTCACCGCCAACAGCAAGACACCGGCAAGGGCGGATCCGGCTAGCGTCGGCAGCATGCCGATTTTCAGCTTCAGGATGGCGATCATGGTGGCACAGGAAAGCAGCGCCGCGCGCCAGTCGATCGACGAAAATACCGGCACATTCATGCCGAGGCCCAGCGCGTGTACCTCATGGAAAATGACGTGCAGGGCGAACCACAGAGCCAGATTCATGATCACCCCGACAACAGCGGCGGTGATCGCGCCAAGTGCTGCCGATAAGGCCTTGTTGCCGCGCAGGGCCTCGATATAGGGCGCACCGAGGAATATCCAGAAGAAGCAGGGCGTGAACGTAACCCACAACGTCAGCAGCGCCCCTAGCGATCCGGCAAGCAACGGGTCCAGCGAGCCGGGGTGGCGGAACGCTGCTATGAAGCCAACGAACTGCAACACCAGGATGAGCGGACCCGGCGTCGTTTCGGCAAGCCCCAAACCGTCGACCATTTCACCGGGAGCGAGCCAGCCGAAGGACTGGACGGCTGCCTGCGCGACATAGGCAAGCACCGCGTAGGCACCGCCGAAGGTGACGACCGCCATGAGACTGAAGAACCGGCCGATCTCGGTCCAGACGCTTGCAGAGCCGGTCAGCCACCAGATCAACAGAACAGGCCCGAACCAGATCGGCAGCCAGATCGCAATCGTGCGCGGCGCATGCCATCTCGTCGGCCTGAGGTGGGCCAACTCGCCGCGCTCGAACATCAGGTCGACCGCACCCTTGATATCGGCAACATCGTCCTTGCCATGTGCCGAGCTGGAAAACAGCGCCGGCGCAATGCGGTTTCCCAGCCATCCTGCCAGGCCCGCAAGCAGGATGATGAGCGGGAACGGCACATTCAACGCATAGATGGCGATGAAAGCCGAGACCGCGATCGACACCATGACCCGGTTCTTAAGGGCACGCCGTCCAATCCGGATCACGGCCTGGATGACAATGGCGAGCACCGCCGCCTTCACCCCGAAAAACAGCGCCTCGACGAGCGGTACGTCGCCATAGAGCACGTAGAGGCTGCTCAGGACGAGCATGACGAGCGCGCCCGGCACGACGAACAGGATGCCGGCGACAAGGCCGCCGATCGTCCTGTGCAGCAGCCAACCGATATAGATGGCGAGTTGCTGCGCTTCGGGGCCAGGCAGCAGCATGCAATAGTTCAGCGCATGCAGGAAACGCTGCTCGCCGATCCAGCGCCGATCCTCGACCAGTTCCTTGTGCATCAACGCGATCTGCCCGGCCGGCCCACCGAAGCTGAGCAGTCCGATTTTTGCCCAGAGCTTCATAGCTTCGGTGAAGGTCGGTGCAACCGGCGGCTGGACCACAGTATCTTGCGACACAAGCGTGCTCATGACGATTTGCCCGCGCCTGCACCGGGCCAGTTGTGCGTTTCGTCAGTGGCGTCACGACACCAACGAAAGAACGCATCGTAGAGCAGCATGCCTGCGTCCAGCTGTTCCAGGTCGTCGCGAAACATACGCGACAGGCCAAGCGAAGCCGCCAGGAAGCCGGCAGCCTGGGGAACAAGGTCGAGGCTTGCGGTGTCGGCCGCGCGCACGATCAGGGCAAGGCGATCGAGCGCCTCGGATTCCAGCCCGAACTCCTCGATCATCGTGTCGAAGGTGCAGCGTTCGCCGCGATGGCTCCAGAACACATCGTCGATGTCGAAAGGCACGGCCTGGAAGCGATCGGCTACGGCAAGAACTTCGGCCGGCTCGACAAACAGGAAAATCGCGTGAGGATCGACGAAACGCCGGATCAGCCAGGGGCAAGCGATGCGATCCACCTTCGGGCGGGCTCGCGTCACCCACACGGTGCGGCCCTTTTCGTCGCGCGAAGGCAAGGTGTCGGTGCGAACCAGAAGTCCCTTTGCATCACGCCAGGCTTCGAACCCACCGTCGAGGCTTTCGGCGGATATGCCCTCATGGCGCAGCCATGCGGCGACACCTTGCGAGAGTTTCAGCCCTTTCTGGCAAACGACCGTCACTGGCTTGCCGGTGAACTCATCGGCCCAGGTCGAAACAGTCTTGAAATCGCGCCGGCTGGAGGCCGGCAGAAGGCGTGGATCGGCGTCGAAGTCTTCATCGATACGGACATCGATGATGACAGGCGCGCCTGGCAGACCGATCAGACGGGATAGTTGCGATACGGTGATAGCGGTTGTTGACGGCATGGCGTCCACCTCCTGGAAAGAGAAGCTTGGACGCGAACGTTGGGCTGACGCCTCACGGGGTCGTCGCGATACACCCCTTGTCACGATGGTGGATGCATCGCGCGGGCTTGTCAAGGATGGCGGCGGCCTGATCCGGATCAAGCCGCCGTTTGTCATTTATGTAAGCATCTACGAACAGATGCTCGCTCAGTGATTGTCCCTGGGGACACCTCTGGTGTGCGCGACATCCTGGTACTTCACCGCCGGCTTCAGCACCATTCCCTCTGAAAACTGCGCGACCATGCCGCGCTGGATCTCCTGCCAGGGCGTCTGGTGCTTGGGATACTCATAGCCGCCATTGTTCTGCAGTTCGGCGCGGCGCCGGGTGATCTCGTCGTCGGTGACGAGGATGTCGGCCGTACCCTTGCGAAGGTCAATGCGGACACGGTCGCCCGTCTTGAGCAGCGCCAGCCCGCCGCCGATCGCGGCTTCCGGCGAGGCGTTGAGGATCGACGGCGAACCCGACGTGCCGGACTGGCGGCCATCGCCGATGCAGGCGAGCGCATGGATGCCCTTCTTGATCAGATAGGCCGGCGGCTGCATGTTGACGACCTCGGCGCCGCCGGGATAGCCGATCGGACCGGCGCCGCGCATGAACAGGATCGTGTGCTCATCAATGCCTTGCGCCGGATCGTCGATGCGGGCGTGATAGTCCTCGGGCCCGTCGAAGACCATGGCGTTGCCTTCGAAAGCCTCGGGATCCTTCGGATTGGAGAGATAGCGCTCGCGGAATTCGGGCGAGATGCCGCTGGTCTTCATGATCGCGGAATCGAACAGATTGCCCTTGAGGTTGATGAAGCCGGCATTGGCCTTCAGCGGCGCGGCAACGGTGCGGATGACGTCGGTGTTCTCGTTGGCGACACCCTCGCTATTCTCACCGATCGACTTGCCGTTGACCGTGCGCGCGCCGGGATGCGGCAAGAGCCCGCCCTTCATCAGTTCGGCGATGACCGCCGGCACGCCGCCGGCATGATGGTAGTCCTCGCCAAGATATTCGCCCGTCGGCTGCAGATTGACCAGCAACGGCACATTGAGGCCGACAGTCTGCCAGTCGTCATTGTCGAGCTTGACGCCGAGGTGGCGGGCGATGGCGTTGAGATGGATGGGCGCGTTGGTCGAGCCGCCAATGGCCGAATTGACGACAATGGCGTTCTCGAAAGCCTCTCTCGTCATGATGTCGGACGGCTTGAGGTCTTCATGCACCATGGCGACGATGCGTTTGCCGGTCTCGTAGGCGATCTGGCCGCGCTCGCGATAAGGCGCGGGGATGGCGGCCGAGCCCGGCAATTGCATGCCAAGCGCCTCGGCCAGCGAGTTCATCGTCGTGGCGGTGCCCATGGTGTTGCAGTAGCCAGTGGACGGCGCCGAAGAGGCGACGATGTCCATGAACTCGTCATAGTCGATCTCGCCGGCAGACAGGCGCTGGCGCGATTCCCAGACGATGGTGCCGGAGCCGGTGCGCTTGCCCTTGTGCCAGCCGTTGAGCATCGGGCCGACCGACAGCGCGATCGCCGGGATATTGACGGTGGCTGCCGCCATCAGCAGGGCGGGCGTTGTCTTGTCGCAGCCGATGGTGAGCACGACGCCATCGAGCGGATAGCCGTAGAGCACTTCGACCAGGCCGAGATAGGCAAGGTTGCGGTCAAGAGCCGCGGTCGGGCGCTTGCCGGTCTCCTGGATCGGATGGCACGGGAATTCGAACGGAATGCCGCCCATCGAGACGATGCCTTCGCGTACGCGCTTGGCCAGCTCGATGTGATGCCGGTTGCAGGGCGACAGATCCGAACCGGTCTGGGCGATGCCGATCAGTGGCTTGCCGGACATCAGTTCGGCCCGCGTCAGGCCGTAATTGAGGTAACGCTCCAGGTAGAGCGCCGTCATGCCCGGATTGTCGGGATTGTCGAACCACTCCTGCGAGCGAAATTTTTTCTTCCTGGTGGGGGCGCCTGCCATCGTGGTCTCCGTATTTGTAAGACAAATCGATATGGCAACGCGCGGGAGCAGGCAAGAGGGCGCAGGGTCGCATCCGGACTTTGGTGCGATAGACAGGCATGCAGCCGTGCGTTAGGGCTTCGATCAATCGTGTCAGGGAGGTTTTCATGGCTTTGGTGATCGAAGGCGAGGAGCGCATTGCCGCGCCCCTGCAAAAGGTGTGGGAAGCGCTGAACGATCCCGAGATCTTGAAGGCGACGATTCCCGGCTGCCAGAGCCTGGAGATGAAGTCGCCGACCGAGATGGCGGCGACCGTGGTGGTGAAGATCGGACCGATCAAGGCGACGTTCAATGGCGAGGTGACGCTCAAGAACCTCAAGCCGCCGCATTCCTACACCATCCAGGGCGAAGGCAAGGGCGGCATCGCCGGCTTTGCCAAGGGCGGCGCCGACGTGACACTGACAGAGGATGGGCCGGATACCACGGTGCTGAAATACGCGGCCAAGGCCGATGTCGGCGGCAAGATCGCGCAGCTCGGCAGCCGGCTGATCGAATCGACCTCGAAGAAACTGGCCGGGCAGTTTTTTTCCAGCTTCGGCGAGAAGGTTGGCGCGGCTTAGGTTACGTCCTCGCTCGAACGAAGCCTAGCTTCTCTGGGGCCAGCGCTGCCCCTCATCCGCCTGCCGGCACCTTCTCCCCGTATAGTGACGGGGAGATGGGAACTGGCTGCAACGTCGGCGCCCTTCCTCCCGCGCTGATTGGCGAAATCATCAAGGACGGTGTCTTTCTCCCGTCACTACGGGGAGAAATGTCCGGCAGGACAATGAGGGGCGGCGCCTACCGAACGAAAAACTACTCGAACACGATGTTCGGCACCGCATCCGCGGCCGCACCACGCTCTTCGTTGATCCGGTCCCAAACCTTCGAAGCGATATCCCTGTAGATCCTTGCTTCGGCGCCGTCGGGCTTCGAGACAACCACTGGCGTGCCGGCATCCGAGCTCTCACGAATGCCCATCTCGAGCGGCACTTCGCCAAGGAAGGTGACGCCCAGACGCTCGGCCTCGCGGCGCGCGCCGCCATGGCCGAAGATGTCGTAGCGCTTTCCCGTATCCGGAGCGATGAAATAGCTCATGTTCTCGACGATGCCGAGCAGCGGCACGTCGACCTTCTTGAACATGTTCAGGCCCTTGCGTGCATCGATCAGCGCCAGATCCTGCGGCGTCGAGACGATGACGGCGCCGGCCAATGGGACTTGCTGAGCCATGGTCAGTTGCGCGTCGCCGGTGCCGGGCGGCATGTCGACGACGAGCACGTCGAGCCGGCCCCATTCGACCTCGCGTAGCATCTGCGTCAGCGCCGACATAACCATCGGACCGCGCCAGATCATCGGTGTCTCCTCATCAACGAGGAAGCCCATCGACATCACTTTAAGCCCGTAATTCTCCATCGGTTTCAGGATCTTGCCGTCGACGGTCTGCGGCCGGCCATGGATGTTGAGCAGGCGCGGCATGGACGGGCCATAGATGTCGGCGTCGAGCACGCCGACGCGCAAACCATTGGCGGCGAGGCCAAGAGCGATGTTGACGGCCGTGGTCGACTTGCCGACACCACCCTTGCCGGAAGCGACGGCAATGATCGCATCGATGCCAGGTACGCCACGCCTGCCCTGGCTGTGCGAAGCCGGAGCGTGCGGAGCGGCACGCGGCGGGGTGGGAGCCGGCGGCGCTGGCCTGGGTGCAGGTCGCGATGGAACCGGCGCTTCCATGCCGCCGCCTTTCTTTTCCGCCGTCAGTGCAACGACGGCACCGGCAACGCCGGGAATAGCCTTGACGACGCGCTCGGCAGCAGCCCGCAGCGGTTCCATCTCCTGGGCGCGAGCAGCGGGAACGGTGATCGAGAAGAAGACCTTGGAATCGGCGATGAAAATCTCGGAAACCATGCCAAGGTCAACGATGTTGCCGGTGAAATCCGGGCCATTGACCGTCTTCAGGCGCTCGGTGACGATTTCCTTGGTGACGGACATCAGTTCTTCCTTATGCAAGCTTTGGCCTGAGATAGTGCAGTTTCCGGACAGAACCAAGCCGTGGAGCAATAGCTGCCTTGGTGTGCCCGCAAAAACGACGGGCGGTGTCGGAGCAGCCGGCATTTTGCAGACCGGCGATCGCCAAACGGCCCCTCTGATCTATTTCAAGGATCGACATCAGCAATCAGGGAAGGAGACGATCATGCTCGCAAACAGCAACGCAACGGCCAATGTGGCGGTGAAAGACCTGGCCAGGGCAAAGGCCTTTTATGAAGGGACGCTGGGCCTCAAGCAGGTGGATGATATGGGTGGCGAGCTTATCGTCTACAAAAGCGGCGACACGCTTATCAATGTCTATCATTCGCAGTTCGCAGGCACCAACAAGGCGACGGCGGTGACCTGGACGGTCGGCGACGAGATCGGGACCATCGTCAAGTCGTTGAGGTCGAAGGGTGTCGCCTTCGAGCACTATGAGATGCCCGGCCTAACGCTGGAGGGCGACGTGCATGTCGGCTACGGCATGAAGGTCGCATGGTTCAAGGATCCCGACGGCAATATCCTGAACCTCGTCGACAAATAGGCGATTGCGCATTTCGGGGAGCGGCGGGCGCATGATCCGGAACAGGCACTCCTGGCCGGTTTTCCTGGAGCCGGCCGTTCGTTCTAAGCTTTTGTTCTGTTGCATTTATGCGGACGCCAAAATGCTCTAGCTTCCGTCCATGATCGACAAGCTGGAATTCTTCATCGCACTGGCCAGGGAAGAGCATTTCGGCCGGGCAGCCGACGTGTGCGGGGTCACCCAGCCGACGCTGTCGGCCGGCATCAAGCAGCTTGAGGGCCAGCTCGGTGTGATGCTGGTGCTGCGCGGCTCGCGCTTTCAGGGGCTGACACCCGAAGGCAAGCAGGTATTGGTCTGGGCCCGCCGCATCGTCGGCGATACCAGGACCATGCGCGAGGAGATGCGGGCGGCGCGCCACGGCCTTTCCGGCCGCATCCGCATCGCCGCCATTCCGACGGCGCTCGCCATGCTGCCGCGCCTGACGACGCCGTTCCGAGAAAAGCACCCCGGCGTGACCTTCTCGGTGCTGTCGCGGACCTCGATCGAAGTGCTGTCCCTGCTTGGCAATTTCGATATCGACGCCGGCATCACCTATCTCGACAACGAGCCGTTGGGGCGGGTGACCAGCGTGCCGCTCTATGACGAGCGCTATCAACTGATCACCGCGATGGGGAATCCCTATTCCGACCGCGACAAAGTGACATGGGCGGAGCTCAGCAGCCTGCCGCTCTGCCTGCTGACGCCGGACATGCAGAACCGCCGCATCATCGACCAGCACCTGGCCGAGGCCGGGGTGCAGGTGCGGCCGACACTCGAATCCAATTCGATGATCGTACTGTTTTCGCACATCCGCACCGGCAAATGGTCATCGATCATGCCGCTTAACCTGGCGGAAACATTCGGCTTTTCTGAACCGATCCGGGCCATTCCGATCGTCGAGCCGGACGCCAGCCACACGGTCGGCCTGGTAGCTGCGCCGCGCGAGCCGCACACGCCACTGGTCTCGGCGCTGCTGGACGAGGCGATGGCGCTGGCGGACGATTTCCACGCCCGCCGCTAGGCTAGACAGTAGCGGCTGACCAAGCTCGATAGAAGATTTCTATCGAGCAACGAAACAGCTTTATTGATTCCGAGGGTTTCCTCTGATTTTGTAAAGACTTAGCGATAAAAGCTATCGACCAGGGAGGGCGCTGCATGCCAATGCAGCCTGCAAGTACCGAGATCACATCGCGCACGACCGCGATCATCCAGGAGCTGAAAGGCCTCGAAGGCCCGCTGCTGCCGATCCTGCACGGCATCCAGGAAGAGTTCGGCCATGTGCCGCAGGATGCGCTGCCAGTCATCGCCGAGGCGCTGAACATCTCCAGGGCCGAGGTGCACGGCGTTGTCACCTTCTATCACGATTACCGCAGCCATCCGGCCGGCCGGCATGTGCTGAAGGTCTGCCAGGCAGAATCCTGCCAGTCGATGGGTTCCGACGCCATCGCCGCCAAACTGAAGCAGTTGCTGGGCATAGGCTTCCACGAGACGACCCGCGACGGTTCGGTGACGCTGGAGCCGGTCTATTGTCTCGGCCTGTGCGCCTGTTCGCCCGCCGCCATGCTCGATGGCGAAGTGATCGGGCGGCTCGATGACGAGAAGCTCGACGAGATCGTTGCCGAGGTGCGCTCATGATCCCGCGTATCTACATTCCCGCCGATTCCGGCGCACTGGCGCTTGGCGCCGAAAAGATCGCCAAGGCGATCGCCAGTGAACTGGCGGAGCGCGGCATCGAGGCCAAGATCGTGCGCAACGGCTCGCGCGGCGCTTATTTCCTCGAACCCATGGTCGAAGTTGCGACAGCCAACGGCCGCGTCGCCTATGGCCCGGTCAAGCCATCCGACGTCAAAAGCCTGTTCGACAGCGGCTTCCTCACCGGCGGCCCTCACAAGCGCTGGCTGGGCGCGCCGGACAAAATCCCCTTCTTGGCCAAGCAGACGCGGCTGACCTTCGCGCGTTGCGGCGTCATCGATCCGCTGTCACTCGAATCCTACAAGAAGCATGGCGGTTTGAACGGGCTGACGAACGCGTTGGCATTGACGCCCGCCGCCATTGTCGCCCAAGTCACCGAATCCGGACTGCGCGGGCGCGGCGGCGCGGGCTTCCCGACCGGCATCAAGTGGAAGACGGTGCTCGATACCGTTGGCGACCGTAAATACATCGTCTGCAACGCCGACGAAGGCGACTCGGGTACCTTCGCCGACCGCATGATCATGGAGGGTGACCCCTTCGTGCTGATCGAAGGCATGACGATCGCCGGAATCGCCACGGGTGCCACCAAAGGCTTTGTCTACGTCCGCTCGGAATATCCGCATGCAGTGGCGATGATGAACAAAGCCGTCGAGGTTGCCCGCAAGGCCGGCGTGCTTGGCGCGAGCGTGTTGGGCTCACCCTACACTTTCGACATGGAGATCAGGGTCGGCGCAGGCGCCTATGTCTGCGGCGAGGAGACGGCGCTGCTTGACTCGCTCGAAGGCAAGCGCGGCATGGTCCGCGCAAAGCCGCCGCTGCCGGCTCACAAGGGGCTGTTCGGCAAGCCGACGGTGATCAACAACGTCATCTCGCTGGCCTCGGTGCCCGTCATCATGGACAAGGGTGCGGCCTTCTACAAGGATTTCGGCATGGGCCGCTCGCGCGGCACGATCCCGATCCAGATCGCCGGCAACATCAGGTATGGCGGCCTGTTCGAAGCGGCCTTCGGCATGACGCTGGGCGAGATCGTCGACGACATCGGCGGCGGCACGACGACGGGACGCCCGGTCAAGGCGGTGCAGGTCGGCGGGCCGCTCGGCGCCTATTTCCCGCGCTCGCTGTTCGACACGCCGTTCGATTATGAAGCCTTCGCGGCCAAGGACGGGCTGATCGGCCATGCCGGCATCGTGGTGTTCGACGACACTGCCGACATGCTGAAACAGGCACGCTTCGCCATGGAGTTCTGCGCCATCGAAAGTTGCGGCAAGTGCACACCCTGCCGCATCGGCTCTACGCGCGGTGTCGAGACCATCGACAAGCTCGCCGCGGGCATCGAGCCGGAAAAGAACCTCGCTCTGGTCACCGACCTCTGCAACACGATGAAGTTCGGCTCGCTCTGTGCGCTGGGCGGCTTCACGCCTTACCCGGTCATGAGCTCGATCACCCATTTCCCCGACGACTTCAAGCCGGCGCCCGTGCGCGTGGCTGCTGAATAGGAGCTGGCAGATGAACATCAAGGCCGACTTCCCATCACTCGTCGAAGAGATCGACTACGGAACCCCGCAATCGAAGGCGCAGAAGCAGGTCACGCTGAGCGTAGACGGCCGCAGCATCACCGTGCCGGAAGGCACCTCGATCATGCGTGCCGCGATGGAAGGCGGGGTCGAGATCCCGAAGCTTTGCGCCACCGACATGCTGGACTCTTTCGGTTCATGTCGTGTCTGCCTTGTCGAGATCGAAGGGCGTGGCGGCACGCCAGCGTCCTGTACGACACCTGTCGGCGAAGGCATGGTGGTGCATACGCAGTCCGGGCGGCTTGACGCCATTCGCCGCGGCGTCATGGAGCTTTACGTCTCCGACCATCCGACCGGCTGGAACGAGACGGCCGGAACCGGCGCCAGCGAGTTTGACACGGTGGCGAAGTCGATCGGCTTGACCGAGAACCGCTACGGCATCGAGGGTCGCAACCACGTCAAGCAGGAAAACGGCGTGGCGCCCGGCCATGGCTCGCTGACGGTCGATTACATCGCACGCGACGAATCCAACCCCTATTTCACCTATGATCCCACGCAATGCATCGTCTGCTCGCGCTGCGTGAGGGCCTGCGAAGAGGTGCAGGGCACCTTCGCACTGACTATCGAAGGACGTGGTTTCGAATCCAGGGTTTCGGCGGGAATGCACGAGGCGTTCATCGATTCGGAATGCGTGTCCTGCGGCGCCTGCGTGCAGGCCTGTCCGACCGATGCGCTGCGCGAAAAAACGGTCCTTGCAAAAGGCCTGCCGGAGCGCTCGGTCGTCACCACCTGCGCCTATTGCGGCGTTGGCTGCTCGTTCAAGGCCGAAGCGAAGGATGACGAGGTCATTCGCATGATGCCCTACAAGGAGGGCAAGGCGAACCACGGTCATTCCTGTGTGAAGGGCCGTTTCGCTTACGGCTACGCCACCCACAAGGACCGCATCTTGTCGCCGATGATCCGCGAAAAGATCACCGACCCCTGGCGCGAGGTGAGTTGGGAGGAGGCTATCTCCCACACGGCCCAGGAATTCCGCCGTATCCAGTATCAGTACGGCCGCACCGCGATTGGCGGCATCACCTCGTCGCGCTGCACCAACGAGGAAACCTACCTCGTCCAGAAGATGGTGCGGCAGGGCTTCCGCAACAACAATGTCGACACCTGCGCGCGCGTCTGTCACTCGCCGACGGGCTACGGGCTCGGCCAGACCTATGGCACCTCGGCCGGCACGCAGGATTTCGACTCCGTCGACTACACAGACGTCGCCGTCATTATCGGTGCCAATCCCGTTTCGGCCCACCCGGTGTTCGCCTCGCGGCTGAAGAAGCGGCTGCGTCAGGGCGCCAAGCTGATCGTGCTCGATCCCCGTCGCACCGAGATGGTCAAGTCGACACATGTTGAAGCGGATTATCACCTGCCGCTGAAGCCCGGCACCAATGTGGCGGTGCTGACGGCGCTGGCGCATGTGATCGTCACCGAGGGTCTTTTCAACGAGGCCTTCATTCGCGAACGTTGCGACTGGGCGGAGTTCCAGGATTGGGCATCGTTCGTCGCCTTGCCGGAAAACAGCCCTGAAACCGTCGGCAAACTGTCCGGCGTCGATCCGGAGCTGATCCGCGGCGCGGCGCGTCTCTATGCTACTGGGGGCAACGGCGCGATCTATTACGGCCTCGGGGTGACGGAACACAGCCAGGGCTCAACCACGGTGATGGCGATCGCCAACCTCGCCATGGCCACCGGCAATATCGGCCGGCCGGGCGTCGGCGTGAACCCGCTGCGTGGCCAGAACAATGTGCAGGGCTCCTGCGACATGGGCTCGTTCCCGCACGAACTGCCGGGCTACCGTCATATCTCCGGCGAAGCCGTGCGCGACATCTATGAAAGCCTGTGGGGCGTGAAGCTGGACGACGAACCCGGCCTGCGCATCCCCAACATGCTGGACGCCGCCGTCGACGGCAGCTTCAAGGGCATCTACATCCAGGGCGAAGACATTCTGCAGTCCGATCCCGACACCAAGCATGTCGCCGCCGGTCTGGCTGCCATGGAATGTGTCGTCGTGCATGACCTCTTCCTCAACGAGACGGCGAACTACGCGCATGTCTTCCTGCCGGGCTCGACCTTCCTCGAGAAGGACGGCACCTTCACCAATGCCGAGCGTCGCATCAACATGGTGCGCAAGGTTCTGGAGCCGAAGGCGCGCTACGCCGATTGGGAAGCGACGCAGGAGCTTGCCCGGGCGATCGGGCTGGATTGGAACTACCAGCATCCCTCCGAGATCATGGACGAGATCGCCCAGACGACGCCGAGTTTCGCCGGCGTCTCCTTCGAGTTGCTCGACCGTGTCGGATCCGTGCAATGGCCCTGCAACGAGAAGGCACCGCTCGGCACCCCGATCATGCATATCGATGGTTTCGTGCGCGGCAAGGGCAAGTTCATCCGCACCGAATATGTGGCAACGGACGAAAGGACCGGCCCGCGCTTCCCGCTGCTGCTGACCACCGGCCGCATCCTGTCGCAGTACAATGTCGGCGCGCAGACCAGGCGCACCGACAACATCATGTGGCACAGCGAGGACCGGCTGGAGATCCACCCGCACGATGCGGAGAATCGTGGACTGCGCGACGGCGACTGGGTCCGGCTGACAAGCCGCTCAGGCGAGACCACGTTGCGCGCGCTTATCACCGACCGGGTGTCGCCCGGCGTGGTCTACACGACCTTCCATCATCCGGACACGCAGGCCAACGTCATCACCACCGACTTCTCCGACTGGGCGACCAACTGCCCGGAATACAAGGTGACGGCGGTGCAGGTCGGCGCCTCCAACGGCCCGTCGGAATGGCAGCGCGACTATGACGAACAGGCCAAGCAGAGCCGGCGCATCGCCTCGCTGCAAGCGGCGGAGTAGTCTTGAGCGAGCACCGCAAAGCCACGACGCAGGTCTCGCGGTTGGCGCGTCGCGCGAGCGGGACGACGGCTGCCAACCGGATGGTGCCGGAAGAGACGCCGGTGGCGTTCTCGTTTGCCGGCACCACCCATGCGGTGATGATGGCAAGCCCGGCCGATTTCGAGGATTTCGCGCTCGGCTTCTCGCTGACCGAAGGCATCATCGCCAAGCCTGACGAGATCGAAGCCATCGAGGTCGAGGATCATGGCGCCGGTATCGATATCCAGATCCGGTTGAAGGATAGCGCCAATACGCGCTTCGAAGCGCGGCGCAGACGACTGGCCGGCCCGGTTGGTTGCGGATTGTGCGGCATCGAATCGATCGAGGAAGCGATGCGTTCGGTCGACGCGGTCGGTTCGTCGACGCTTACATTTGATGCCGACGATATCGTCCGCTCGGTCAAGCTTTTGTCGAAAGTGCAACCACTGCACACGGAAACCGGAGCCGTGCACGCCGCCGGCTTCTATGTGCCGGGCAAGGGCATCGTCATGGCGCGTGAGGATGTCGGCCGCCACAATGCGCTCGACAAACTCGCAGGTGCGTTGGCGAAAGCCGGCATCGATGGCTCAACGGGCGCTGTGGTGGTGACATCGCGCGTTTCGGTCGAAATGGTGCAGAAGACGGCGGCTATCGGCGCCGCAATCATCATCGCCGTTTCGGCGCCGACCGCGCTCGCCATCCGCACTGCGGAGGCCGCAGGGATGACACTGGTTGCGCTGGTTCGCGGCGATGATTTCGATATTTTCACCCACCCCGACAGGGTGGTTTGCGGAGTTGCCAAGCATGTCGCATGACGAAGAACACATCATGAGCACCAGCGAGAAGCTGGTGCGCATGGCAAACCAGATCGCCGATTTTTTCCATTCCAAGCCTCGCGAGGAAGGCATTGCCGGCGTCGCCGAGCATATCAACAAGTTCTGGGAGCCGAGGATGCGGCGGCAGCTGTTCGATTTGCTGGATGGCGGCACCGAGAATTTCAACGAGTTGGTGGTCGCCGCCTCGGCCAAGATCAGGCGACCGATCACGCCGGCCGAGGCCGACCTCCGACTCGGGCTCGAGGCTTCCCCGGCCGACGTCGCCGCTTCGCAGAAATAGCGCCGAGGCACCGCGCCTTATTTCTTCCATCGCTAAAGTTTGAACTGCCGCGATCAGGCTGCTCTGCTATGGTTTGAGGACCAGAAGTCGTCAGGCCGGGGGCGGAACCTCGTGAGGCCGATCGAGACCCGATATGCCCGTAGCGGCGATGTGCGGATCGCCTATCAGGTGGTCGGGCAAGGATCGTTCGATCTCGTCTTCGTGCCCGGCTTCATTTCCAATCTCGACCTGCACTGGGAAGACGAAGGCTACAGCCGGCTGCTGAAGCGGCTTTCGGCGTTCTCGCGGCTGATCCTGTTCGACAAGCGCGGCACGGGACTGTCCGACCGTGTCGACGCGCACCACCTGCCCAGCCTCGAAACGCGCATGGACGATGTGCGTGCCGTGATGGACGCGACCGGCAGCGGCCGGGCGGCACTGCTTGGCGCCTCGGAAGGCGCGCCCATGGCGATGCTGTTCGCCGCCACCTATCCGGAAAGGACGCGGGCGCTGGCGCTCTATGGCGGCTATGCGCATTTCCACAAATGGGTGATGTCGCCGGAACGCCTCGAGGCCTTCATCGAGACGGCTGAAACGTCATGGGGCACGGGTGCTACCTTGCCCAGCTTCGCGCCCGGCCGGGTCGACGACCCGCATTTCACGCAATGGTGGGCGCGCTTCGAGCGTTTGTCGGCAAGCCCGACCGCAGCCGCGGCACTGGCGCGAATGAACGCCGGGATCGACGTGCGCGGCGTGCTGGCGGCAATCAGCGCGCCAACGCTGCTGATCCATCGCCGCAACGATGTGCGGGTCGATCCTGACGCCAGCCGCTTCCTGGCCAAGACCATCCCGAATGCGCGACTGGCGGAAATCCCCGGGCGCGACCATCCAATCTGGACCGGCGATGTCGATCGTGTGGCTGACCTGATCGAGGAATTCCTGACCGGCGCACGCGCCGTGGCGGAAGCAGAGCGCGTGCTTGCGGCGCTTTTGGTGACACGTATCCATGACACGGCGCGGCTCGGCGACCGCATGTGGAGCGAACGCAGCCAGCGCTTCCAGGAAACATGGCGAACCCTTGTCGGACGCCATGGCGGGCGCTGCGTGGATACGCATGGCGAAGTGATGATTTCACGTTTCGACGGACCGGGGCGGGCCTTGCGATGCGCGGCGGCGTTGCGCGACGCAGCGCAGGAAATCGGCGTCGCGAGCGCGCAGGGCGCGCATGTCGGCGAGATCGAGTTGCGCGGATCGCCGGAAGGGCTGACAGGTCGCGTGACGATGCAACTCGCTGCTCATGCCGGGCGCGGCGACATCCTGGCATCGCGGCTGGTCGCGGAGCTGGCGGCCGGCTCAGGGCTCCATTTCGCCGATGCTGGCCGCATCAGCATCGACGAACTGGACGAGCCGCTGGCGCTCGTGCTGGCGATGTCCGAACAGCATCTGGAACCGGCCTGCCGTCCCAAGGCCAGGGCGACGGAGCCGGCTTCGCTGACGGCGCGCGAGAGCGAGGTTGTGAGCCTGATTGCCGACGGCAAGAGCAATGCCGCGATTGCTGCCGAGCTCAGGCTGAGCGAGCACACGGTCAAGCGCCACGTCGCCAACATACTGCTCAAGCTCGACCTGCCCTCGCGGGCCGCGGCAGCTGCATTTTCCGCCAGGCACACTGGCCCGGACGGGCCATAGGAGCCATGGCGCTTTCGGGCGAAGCGGCACGAGGCCTGTAGGCGCTATCAATTCTCTCCATACGGGCCAGGCGGATGTTGCCGGGAAAGGCCCGCCAAGGGAGAATCAAATGCTGAAGTCAAACCGGACACTCGGATCGCTGGTGATTGCGGCAGGTGTTGGAGCGTTGTTCGCTATCGCTCCTGCAAAGGCCGAGGACGCGTCTGCGACGGCTGCCTACAAGGACATCCAGGCGACGCTCGGCTCGGTGCCGGACATGTTCAAGACCTTGCCGGATGTGGCCGTCGCCGGCGCCTGGGCCGAGATCAAGGGCGTGCAGCTCAACCCGAAGACCGCGCTCGACGGCAAGACCAAGGAACTGTTGGGGCTCGCCGTCGCAGCGCAGATCCCATGCCAATACTGCATCTATTTCCATACGGAGGCGGCCAAGCTCAACGGCGCCAGCGACGAGGAGATCAAGGAGGCGGTGGCGATGGCCGCGATCGTGCGCCACTGGTCGACGATGCTCAATGGCAGCCAGGTCGACCTCGCGACCTTCAAGAAGCAGACCGACGACGTGTTCGCAGCCGTCAAGGCCAAGTCGCAGTGAAAGAAATCCTGCAGGGCGATGAGCGCCCGGCAGCATCATGATCATCGACCGCCCGATCGCGAAGACGGGCATAAGGAGGATAATAAAATGCTGACCAAGACACAGACAGTAGACGGCACGGCGATCAAGAAGGCGATCGAAGGCCGTGATGGAAAGATGCTGTCGAGCTTCTATGCCGACGACGCGCTGGTGCGGGTGATCGATCGCAACAACCCGCCGAGCAGGCCGCGCGAGATCCGCGGGCGCGCAGCGATCAGCACGTTCTGGGACGACATCTGCAGCCGGGCGATGACCCACAAGGTCGATACCACGATCGCCGATGGCGACAGCCTCGCCTTCACCCAGGCCTGCACCTATCCGGACGGCACGAAAGTGTTCGCGGCAGCGATGCTGGAGATGAAGAACGGGCGGATCGCACGGCAGACCGTCGTGCAGGCCTGGGACGAGTGAGGCGTCCATGTTCAGCGCCAGATGGCAGATCGACGCCAAGTTCGGGCACAAGCAGACCGTGCTCGAACTGATGAAGAAATGGGAACGCGAGATCGGCTCGCAGGTCGGCCTCGCCGACCTGGAATTCCAGATCATGACCGGATCGATCGGCGCGCGGGAGGCGACGATCGAATCCCACCACAAGATCGAAAGCCTGGCCCAGCTGGAGGCGTTCTTCGCCAAGATAGGCAAGATCGACGCGCACGCCAAATGGGGCAAGGAGTTGGAGCCCTATGTCGTATCGGGCACCAGCCTGTGGAATATCTATCGCATCGTGGAGTAGTGGCCGACGCCCTTCTCCCCGGCAACGGGGAGAAGGGGAGCAGACGTAGCTGCTACATCAGACCAAGCTGCTTGTAGAAGCCGAGCGCATCGTAATAGTCGCTTTGGGTGGCGACCTTGCCGTCCTTGATCGAGAACATCGAGGCGCCGGTGAAGGAGAATTTCTTGCCTGTGGCGGCGGTGCCGTCGGCCCAGGCGCCGGTATTGGTGCCGGAAAACTCCCATTCGAACGAGACACGGTCGCCCTCTACGACGGGCGCGCCCTTCATCGTCCACACCGCGTCGGGGACTGCTTTCAGGAAATTGTCGATGACGCCGGTCTTGGCGGCCTCCTTGCCCTTGATCGGTTTGCCGACAGAAGCGTCGTAGTAGGTGACGTCGTCGGCGAAGTAGCCGGCCGCCTTGGCCGCGTCATGGGCGTTCCAGGCGGCGACATAGGCTTCGACCACCGATTGCGCGGTGTCGGCGGCAAAAGACGGCGCCGCGACGAAGAGCGCGGCGGCGACAGCTGCGGATGTCAGAAATTGGCGGCGATGCATGGTTCTTTCCTCCCTTGTTGATGGCTTCCTTCAGCGCGCTAGCCGTGAGCCACCATCACATGACGCACGGCGGTGTAGTCTTCCAGCGCATAGAGCGACATGTCCTTGCCGTAGCCGGATTGCTTCAACCCGCCATGCGGCATCTCGTTGGTCAGCATGAAGTGGGTGTTGATCCAGGTGCAGCCATATTGCAGGCGGGCAGCCGTCGCCATGGCGCGCGAGACATCCTTGGTCCACACGGATGACGCCAGGCCATAGTCACTGTCATTGGCCCAGTTTACCGCCTCGTCGACCTCGGAAAAACGGGTGACGGAGACGACCGGGCCGAATACCTCACGGCGCACGATCTCGTCTTCCTGCAGCGCGCCGGCAACGACGGTCGGCTGGTAGTAGAAGCCCGAGCCCTCGCCCGGCTTGCCGCCGGTGGTGATCTCGATGTGCTTCAGTTCCGAGGCGCGCTCGACGAAGCTCGAGACACGGTCGCGCTGGCGGCGCGAGATCAGCGGCCCGATCTCGTTTTCGGTGTCGTCGGGGCGATTGTACTTGATGGTCGAGACAGCCGAGGACAGATCGGCGACGAGCTTGTCGTAGATCTTCTTGCCGGCATAGATGCGGCATGCGGCGGTGCAGTCCTGGCCAGCATTGTAGTAGCCGAAGGCACGCAGGCCGTTGACCACCGCGCCGAGGTCGGCGTCATCGAAAACGATGACCGGCGCCTTGCCGCCGAGTTCGAGATGCGTGCGCTTGACCGACTTGGCGGCCGCCTGCAGCACCTTCTTGCCGGTGGCGACATCGCCGGTGATCGAGATCATGTTGACCTTGGGGTGATTGATCAGCGTGTTGCCGACGCTCTCGCCGCGGCCGAGCACGACATTGACGACGCCTTCCGGCAGGATTTCGGCAAGGATTCTTGCCAGCTTCAGTGCCGTCAGTGGCGTCTGCTCCGACGGCTTGAACACCACGGTGTTGCCGCCGGCGATCGCCGGCGCCAGCTTCCAGGCCATCATCATCAGCGGGTAATTCCAGGGTGCAATCGAGGCGACGATGCCGATGGCGTCGCGGCGTACCATCGAGGTGTGGCCGGGCAGATATTCGCCGGCGACCACGCCTGGCATCGAGCGAACGGCGCCGGCAAAGAAGCGGTAGCAATCGACGATCGCCGGGATCTCGTCATTCAGCACGGCGTTGATCGGCTTGCCGCAGTTGAGCGCCTCGAGCGTCGCGAACCCTTGGGCCTCGGCCTCGATGCGATCGGCGATTTTCAGGAGATAGCCGGAGCGCTGCGCCGGCGTTGTGCGCGACCACGAGACGAACGCTTGTTCGGCGGCCGTGACTGCCGCCTCGATCTGCGCCTGGCTGGCTTCGGGCAGGTTGAGAATAGTCGCCCCGGTCTTTGGATTGAGGATCGGCTCCTCGGTTTCGGTGCCCTTCTCGAATTTCGAGCCGATCAGCATCTGGGTGTCCATGGACGTCTCTCCCTTACGAATTCGTGGATTTACTTGCCCGAACCGGCGATCTGGTCGCCATCGCGGGTCAGGTAATAGGCGGCGAGGATCGGCAGCAGCGTCACCAGCACGACGACCATCGCGACGACATTGGTGACCGGGCGCTGGCGCGGTCGGATCAGCTCTTCCAGCATCCAGATCGGCAGTGTCTGCTGCTGGCCGGCGGTGAAGGTGGTGACGATGACCTCATCGAAGGACAGAGCGAAGGCCAGCATGCCACCGGCGAGCAGCGCGGTGGCGATGTTGGGCAGCACAACATGGCGGAAGGTCTGGAAACCGTCGGCACCGAGATCCATTGACGCCTCGATCATCGAACCCGAGGTGCGGCGGAAACGGGCCACGGCATTGTTGTAGACGACGACGACGCAGAAGGTGGCGTGGCCCAGCACGATCGTCCAGAACGAGAACGGAATGTCGGCCAGCGAAAAGGCCGAGCGCAGCGCGATGCCGGTGATGATGCCGGGCAGCGCGATCGGCAGGATGACCAGCAGCGAGATGGTTTCACGGCCGAAGAATTTGGTCCGCGACACTGCCGCCGAACAGAGCGTGCCGAGGACCAGCGCGATCGCGGTCGAGATCGCGGCAACCCTGACCGACAGCGACAGTGCCTGCCAGACATCGGGCCTGTTCCAGGTGACGGCGAACCATTGCGTGGTCAGGCCGGGCGGCGGCCAGACAAAACTCTTCTCCTCCGTCGTGAAGGCATAGACGAAGATCAGCAGGATCGGCAGATGCAGGAACAGCAGCCCGCAGGCGGCCGCCATCTTCAGGCTGAGCGGAGCCGACTGAGAACCATCAGAGCGCATCGAAGGCCCCCATGCGCTTGGCGCCCCAAAGGTAGAAGCCCATGATGACGATCGGCACGACGGTGAAGGCGGCGGCGAGCGGGATGTTGCCGGCGGTGCCTTGCTGGGAATAGACCGCCTGGCCGATGAACAGGCGCGAGGTGCCGATGATCTGCGGGATGATGTAATCGCCGAGCGTCAGCGAGAAGGTGAAGATCGATCCGGCGACGATGCCCGGCAGCGCCAGTGGGAACAGCACATTGCGAAAGGTCTGTCCCGGCGAAGCGCCCAAATCGGACGAAGCCTCGACCAGATTGCCCGGCACGCGCTCGAGCGCCGCCTGCACCGGCAGGATCATGAATGGCAGCCAGACATAGACGAAGACGATGAAGGTACCGGTGAACGACACCGACAGCGAATTGCCGCCGACGACCGGCAGCGACAGCCAGGCGTCAATCAGCCATTGCAGATGCAGCTTGCCGAACAGCCAGGTGAGGATGCCTTCCTTGGCCAGGATCAGCTTCCAGGCGTAGATCTTGACCAGATAGCTCGACCACAGCGGCAGCATGATGCCGAGATAGAACAGCGCCTTCCAGCGGCCACGGGCATAGCGCGCCGCGTAGTAGGCGATCGGAAAGGCGATGATCGCCGAGGCCAGCGTGACCAGCGCCGCCATCGTCACCGTGCGCAGGATGATGTCGAGATTGGCCGCCTGGAACAGGTCGCCATACGTCTTCAGAGTGAACTGGCGGTTGATGAGGCCGGAAAACTCGTCGATGGAGAAGAAGCTCTGCGCCAGCAGCGCGAACAGCGAGCCTATGTAAACGATGCCGAGCCACAGAACCGGCGGCAGCAGCATGAGGAGCAGCAGAACCTTGGGTCTGCGCCAGAAGAGATCCGATAGCGCGCCGCGCAAGCCACCGCTGCCCGGCAGGATGGCGGGCGCAGTGGCGCGCGGGATGGCGGCGTCGAGGCTCATACCGGCTCGTCCATCAGATGCAGGTGCTCGCGGTTGAAGGTGAGCACGACCGCCTCGCCTTCCACAGGCAGGGCGTTGCCGGCCGACACGATGGCGTGCAGCTTCAATCCGTCGGCATCGAGCGCGAGTTTTGTCGTGGCGCCGAGATAGTTGGTCGAGACGAGGCGAGCGGAAACGCCTTCGCCACTTGCCGCCCCCTTGGCCGTGCGGCCGACGCGAATGGATTCAGGCCGCAGGCTGCCCCAGCGATGCTGGCCGCAATAGCGCTGGACGAAATCGGGCGGCAGCACGTTGGAGGAACCGACGAAATCGGCGACAAAGCGGGTCTTCGGCCGCTGGTAGATATCCTCCGGCGTGCCGATCTGCATGATCTTGCCGTCATTGAAGACGGCGACGCGGTCGGCCATCGACAGCGCCTCGCCCTGGTCGTGAGTGACGAAGACGAAGGTGATGCCGAGCACTTTCTGCAGCGACTTCAGCTCCTCCTGCATGTTCTCGCGCAGCTTGAGGTCGAGGGCGCCGAGCGGCTCGTCGAGCAGCAGCACCTTGGGCTGGTTGACCAGCGCACGGGCGAGCGCGACGCGCTGGCGCTGGCCGCCGGAAAGCTGGCCGGGGCGGCGGGCGCCATAGCCCGGCAGCCGCACCAGCGACAGCGCCTCTTCAGCCGCCTTGTGCCGTTCCGCCTTGCCGATGCCCTTGACCATGAGGCCATAGGCAACATTGTCGAGCACGCTCAGATGCGGGAACAGCGCGTAATCCTGGAACACGGTGTTGACGTTGCGGCGATAGGGCGGCACGCCCTCGGCGCGTTCGCCGAAGATCGAGATCGAGCCCGAGGTCGGCTGCTCGAAGCCGGCGATGAGGCGCAGGCACGTGGTCTTGCCGGAACCGGACGGCCCGAGCATGGCGAAGAACTCGCCCGGCGCGATATCGAGATCGACCGCGTCGACGGCGCGAATGCTGCCGAAATGGCGCGAGGCTTTCTGGAAGGAAACGGCGGTGGTCATGGGTTGTCCTGATCTGTCAGGCTCATCAAAATCAAGCGGCTGCACTGCCCCTCATCCGCCTGCCGGCACCTTCTCCCCGTATAGTGACGGGGAGAAGAAAGCGCTCCAACGCTGGCGACCCCCTTCTCCCCGTTCTTCACGGGGAGAGGGTAAGGGTGAGGGGCAGCGCCGAGCTCAGCAAAGAGGCGAAATCACCTCCCGCCGATGACGCCGATATAGTCCGACACCCAGCGGTAATAGGGCACGCACTGGTCGTTCTCGGTGGCGCATTTCGACACCGGCGTCTTCCAGAACTTGATCTTGTCGAAATTGTCGTAGCCGTTGGTCTTGCAGCCTTCGTCGGTCAACAGCTCGTTGCCCTTGCAGGCGGCGGGCACGACCGGCAGCGAACCGAACCAGGCCGAGACATCGCCCTGCACTTTCGGCGACAAGGAATGTTCCATCCACATATAAGCGCAGTTCGGATTGGCGGAGTCGGCCTCCATCATGGTGGTGTCGGCCCAGCCGGTGACGCCTTCTTCCGGCACGGTCGACGCGACCGGTTTCTTGGCGGCGACCAGCGCATTGACCTGATACGGCCACGAGCCGGAAGCAACGACGCCTTCGTTCTGGAAATCGTCGACCTGGATGGCGGCGTCATGCCAGTAGCGGCCGACCAGCGTGCGCTGGACGCGCAACAACTCGAGCGCTGCCTTGTACTGGTCCTCGTTCAGTTCGTAGGGATCCTTGATGCCGAGCTCCGGCTTATGGAACATCAGATAGTTGGCGGCATCGGCGATATGGATTGGCCCGTCATAGGCCTGGACGCGGCCCTTGTTGGACTTGCCGTCCGGCAGCTTCATTTCCTCGAAGACGATGTTCCAGCTCTTGGGCGCTTCCTTGAACACCTCGGTGTTGTACATCAGGACGTTCGGACCCCACTGGTAGGGAACGCCGTAGTGGACGCCGCCGACGGTGAACCACGGGGCGTCCTTGAGGCGTTCGTCGACCGTCTTCCAGCTCGGGATGAGATCGGTGTTGATCGGCTGCACGCGCTTGCCGGCAACGAGGCGCAGCGACGCATCGCCTGAAGCGGTAACGAGGTCGAAGCCGCCCTCGTTCATCAGCGAGACCATCTCGTCGGAGGTGTTGGCGGTCTTGACGTTGACCTTGCAGCCGGTTTCCTTCTCGAAGGAGGTCACCCAGTCATAACCCTTGTCGGTTTCGCCGCGTTCGATGTAGCCCGGCCAGGCAACGATGTTGACCTGACCTTCGCCCTTGCCAATTTCCTTGACCTGGGCGACGGCCTGACCGGAGAAGGTCAGCGCCACCGTCAAAACAGTGCATGACTTCAGGAATGAATTCATCATCGATCTCCCATTTTGGCGCCTGACCCCGAAAGCCGGTTTCGGTCTTCGCTAGGGGTCACGCGCGGACTGAAAAACTGTCAGTTCGTGCGTTGGACTTGATGTCGCTCTGGTGGCGACTTTGGTCCCTAGACCGAAAGTGCTTTGAAAATTCCGGTTTCGCAAATTCATTTATCAGAAAGGCGATATCGGTTTTTCCGATAGATCGATGCCCCTTCAAGCCAACGCCGTCACCAGCCAGCAGGCGGCGTTGAAGCGAGCCTCACCATCCTCCACGAAAGGCGCGAACGCAGCAGGCAACACCGCGGTGATTTTTTCGGCCGTTGCCCGGTCAACCTCACGTAACGCGGCGCCGACCGGCCCTAATCGGGTGACAAACGTCATCAGATCATCTTCGGCGATCTGACACGGGACATCCACCTGTTCGACTTCGATTGACGACCAGCCGCTCGCTTCAAGAATACGCTTCACCTTGGCGGCGTTGGCAAAGGCAAACTGCCCCGGCGCATCGGGGTCCGGCGCGGGTGCGGGCGGCAGGAAAGGCGCAGCCGCTCGCGCGGCGGTCGTCATGAAATCATTCTCGGCCGGACTGCGCCAAGCAACAAAGGTGAGTTTGCCACCGCGGCTTGCGGCCTGTCTTATGTTGGCGAACGCAGCCACGGGATCATCGAAGAACATGACACCAAAACGCGAGACAACAGCGTCGAAGTTCCCGACTTCGAACGCATACGTCTGGGCATCGCCCACTTCAAAACTTGCGTTTGCTACCTCTTCTGCCCCCTTGCGTTTCGTCGCCAAGGCGACAAGCGGCTGTGAGATGTCGAGCCCAACACAACGTCCGTCGTTGCCCACGCGGCGCGCCATCGCCAGAGTCGTGGCGCCGGCGCCGCAGCCGATGTCCAGGACATTGCCCCCTTCCCCGGGATAGCCGGCATCGACTACCAGCCGCTCGAACGGCGCCATTACCTGGTCGAGGATCGGTTGCATCTCAACCCAGGCCTTTCCGCTGGCATCGTTCCAGAGCGCGGCTTGCCGTGTGTTTGGCTGCGCGGATTGCGGCATGACGGACCTCGCTTTTCTGTTGCTCTCACCGATCGTCGCGAGCACTTTACGAGTTCAAGCCGACTTGAGGTCAAGCATGAAAGATATGGACATTGCCGAAGTGTCGCGCCGCACCGGCGTACCCGCCTCGACGCTTCGCTACTATGAGGAGAAGGGCCTCATCGCCTCAATCGGCCGTCGCGGCCTGCGCCGCTTGTTCGACCCGGCCGTCCTGGAACGGCTCGCCTTGATCTCGCTTGGACGCGCCGGTGGATTCGCACTGGACGAGATTTCCGCGATGCTGAGGCCCGACGGCCTGCCGAAAATGGATCGAGGGCGCCTGGATGCCAAGGCGGACGAACTGGACCGCACCATCCAGCGCCTGACCGCGATCCGAGAGGCTTTGCGTCACGCCGCCCGATGTCCGGCCGCCCGGCCGATGGAGTGTCCGACGTTCCGCCGCGCCGTCAGGCTTGCCGGCGCTGGCCGCTTCGAGGTTGCTCCGATCGGGTCGTTCAAGGCGGAGGCGGTTTCCGTCACAAGGCGCAAGCGCGAGACTGGAGACGTCAGGCTGGAGTAGGCCACTAGCGGCGGACCGTGCGCTGTGACTGGGCGAGGCCTATAAAATCGCGTGCCGCCTGCGGCAGGCCGGACCCGCGGCGCCACACCATGCCGACCTGGACCACCGGCAAGGAGCCGGAAATATCGCGCGATTCGATGCGGTCGCCTTCCAGCGACCAGGGCCGGTAGACGAGGTCGGGCAGCAGCGCCACGCCGGCGCCGGTGGCAACGAGACTGCGCACGGCTTCCACCGAACGGGTGCGGAAGGCGACATGCGGCTTGGCGCCGATCGCCGTCAGCAGCTTGCCGGTGTTCTCCTCGATCTCGTCGACTGTCAGCATGATCAGCGGCTCGAAGGCGATGTCGCCAATGCTGATGATGTCGGCGCCGGCGAGCGGGTGGCCGAGCGGCAGCCAGAGGCGATAGGCCGAGACCTCGAGGATTTCCGACTGCAGTGCCGTGCGGTCGCGCAGGTTGGAGGTGACCATGACGGCGATGTCGAGCTTGCCGCCGATCAAGAGATGTTCGAGATAGTCGCCATTGTCTTCGATGGCCGAGACCTCGACGCCGGGATAGGCGCGGCGGTAGCGGGCAAGAAGGTCCGACAGCACGTAGCCGGCGACCATCGAGGTGACGCCGAGTTGCAGCCGGCCGCCCGCGGCTGCCTGTTCGCCGGAGAAGGAGCGGCGTGCATCCGAAACGTCGGCAAGGATTTTCGTCGCATGGCGCAGGAACTGGTGGCCCTTGTGGGTGATGTTCAGGCCGCGCGGATGGCGTTCGAACAGTTCGACCCCGAGATCGCTTTCGAGTTCCTTGATCGCTTCGGTGACCGAGGATTGCGAGATCGAGAGGTTCTGCGCGGCACCCGACACCGTGCCTTGCTCGGCGACGGCGATGAAGAACTGCAACTGGCGGATGGTGAAGGCCATGGCCGGACTAAACACCGGCGCGCAAGGGAAGGAAAGCCGACGGCAGAGCTTATCCCGAGACTGGTGACTGGTGCCGCGGGCTCAGCCTCGCGCCCGCCTGATGCGCCGTCATTGTCGACCTCGCGCCGATGGCGTTTTCGGCAGGGTGCGAGATGTCGTTCGAGCCGACGAGAGAGACAGTTTTCGTCATCGGGGTGCGGGACGAAGGCGGCGGCGTGGCACCGGGCGAGCGGGAGCGCATCTTCGACCCTTCTACCGGCCGCGCCCGCACGATCATGGCGCCGGGCTTGGCCTCAACCTGGTGCAGGAAATCATGCAATTGCACGGCGGGCGGATCGAGATCCTCGACGGCAGACCGAGCGGCGCCTATTTCCGTATGACTTTTCGGACTCTGCCGGCATAGGCATTTCCGCAGGCGGCCACCGCGCCGCCGGCGCGTTTGAGATCCAATTGCTGGTGTTCGGCCAGACTCTTGCGGATCTTAGAATCCGGCTGCGTCGCCGGCTATGCTGAGCCGAGCGCCGGCTTGCGAGAGGGCGGCGGCAATGTCGCGCGACGGCGACCGGTCGGTGGCGAGTTCGGAAAACCCGTCGAGGCCGCAGACTTGGACCAAGCCCAGGCGGCCGAACTTGGTGTGATCGGTGACGACGAGCGAACGCTGGCCCCGCGACAGCACCATGCGGGCGAACTCGGCTTCTTCCAGATCGTAGTCCATGACGCCCATCACCGCATCGACTGCGCCGGTGGAGATGATGGCATGGCTGACCGAGAAACGGCTGACGAAGTCGATGGCCGAGGCCCCGAAGGCAGCGCCTGAATCGCTGCGCAATTCGCCGCCGGCCATGTAGACCTTGTTGCCGTTGACGGTGGCCAGCGTGCGGGCGATGTCCGACGAGTTGGTGACGACCGTCAGGCGCCGGTGGCCGAGCAGCTCACGGGCCAGGAACGAGGTTGTCGTGCCGGTGTCGAGCATGATCGATTCACCGTCGCGGATGGTGGCGGCCACCATGCGGGCAATGATCCGCTTGGCATCTGCATTCTCGCGCATGCGCCGTTCGAATGGCGCTTCGCCGATCATTGACGGCAGGCCGATGGCGCCATGCATCTTGAGGACGGAGCCGTCGCCGGTGAGTGGCTTGACGTCACGGCGCACGGTCTCGAGTGAAACGCCCAGCCGGTCGGCCAGGCTGGCGATGGTGACGGTCCCCTCTTCCTGCAGCAGCCGCAGGATCTCGCCGTGTCGTTTTGAATGAACCATTTGGGTTTCCCGGACTTAGCCCTTTTGCCCGATTCTAAGCTAATTCGAGCGGTTTTAAAGGAATTGCCTGTGCTTTCGGGCAAAATACCCAAAAAAAGTCACAACTTTTTGTTGACAGGCAGGCAACCTTGGCGTGAAATTGAGTTATCAAACACGGGTTTCGGAGCTGCAACGGGAGGGTGATGGCAGAGCCGCAACTCACTGACCAGGCAGTTTTGAACGTGTCTGGCGCAAGGAATTTTCAGATCCGCGGGGGCGGATGCCGGGGTCAAAAACCTGGCGAAGGGGCTCGTCGGTGCGGTGCGGGATACCGATCCTGGCGTCTCGCACCGACGAGGTTTTTTCGTTTCTCCTCGCTGTCGTTGGGCTGTCCGTGGCGCCCTTGTCGACACTCAGCAAAGTCGACGCTCAGCAAACCAGGGATGATTCCGTGATTGCCGAAGACCGCATCCGCGCCCTGCCCTGCTGGACCGGCAGCATCGAGATTGCGCCGCTGCCGGGAGGCCTGAGCAACGCCAATTATGTAGTCAAGGACGCGGCTGGAAAGCACGTCGTGCGCTTCGGCAGGGACTATCCGTTCCATCATGTCTTTCGCGAGCGTGAGGTGATGACCGCACGCGCGGCGCATGCCGCCGGTTTCGCGCCAGCCGTTCTGCATGCCGAACCGGGCATCCTGGTGACGGAATACCTTGGTGCGAAAACCTATCTTGCACAGGACGTGCGCGCCAATCTTGGTCGTGTCGCAGCCCTGATGCGCGGCTTCCACCGGGAGATGCCCAATCACGTCTCCGGCGCCGGCTTCATGTTCTGGGTGTTCCACGTCATTCGCGACTATGCGCGCACGCTTGAAGAAGGCGGCAGCCGCAAGCGCAGCGAATTGCCGCGTCTGCTGACGCTGGCCGACGAGCTGGAGCGTGCGCAGAAATTGCTGCCGATCGTCTTCGGCCACAATGATCTTTTGCCGGCTAATATTCTCGACGACGGCAGTAGGCTGTGGCTGATCGACTTCGAATACGCCGGCTTCAACACTGCGATGTTCGACCTTGCCGGCGTCGCCTCGAATGCCGGCATGAGCGACGAGGAATCCTTCGCCTTCCTGACCGCCTATTTCATGAAGGAACCGGACCAGGCGATCCGCCGCTCGCACGCGGCCATGCAATGCGCCTCGCTGCTGCGCGAGGCGATGTGGAGCATGGTGTCCGAACTCTACCTCGACGCGCCCGGCATCGACTACGTCGCCTACACCGAGGAGAACCTGACGCGGCTCGAAGCCGCGCTCGATAATTACAGAACGAAGTACGGGATACAGAAATCATGACATTGCCCAGCCAGGCCGCGATCGTCGTCATTGGCGGCGGCATCATCGGCTGTTCGACGGCCTATCATTTGGCGCGTGACCACAAGGCGGACGTGGTGCTGCTCGAACAGGGCAAGCTGACCTCGGGCTCGACCTGGCATGCCGCGGGCCTTGTCGGGCAATTGCGCTCGTCGGCCTCGATCACCCGCGTGCTCAAATATTCCGTCGACCTCTACAAAGGGCTGGAGGCCGAAACCGGCCTTGCCACCGGCTGGAAGATGACCGGCTGCCTGCGCCTCGCCACCAATGCCGACCGCTGGACCGAGTACAAGAGGCTGGCGACGACAGCGAAAAGCTTTGGCATGGACATGCAATTGCTGTCGCCGGCGGAGGTCAAATCCATGTGGCCGCTCCTGGAAACCGGCGATCTCGTCGGCGCCTCCTGGCTGCCGACCGATGGCCAGGCGAGCCCTTCGGATATCACGCAGTCGCTGGCGAAAGGTGCGCGCATGCATGGCGCCAAACTGTTCGAGGATGTGCGCGTCACCGGCTTCGAGATGAGGGACGGCCGCATCGCGATGGTGAAGACCAGCAAGGGCGACATCGCCTGCGACAAGGTGGTCAACTGCGCCGGGCAATGGGCGCGGCAGGTTGGCGCGATGGCTGGCATCAACGTGCCGCTGCAGCCGGTGAAGCACCAGTACATCATCACCGAGAAGATCGACGGACTGGCGACCGACGCGCCGACCATCCGCGACCCGGACCGGCGCACCTATTTCAAGGAGGAGGTCGGCGGGCTGGTGATGGGCGGTTACGAGCCCAACCCGCAGGCCTGGACGACCGGGGATGTGCCTGACGATTGGGAGTTCCGGCTCTTCGACGACGATTACGACCATTTCGAACAGCACATGCGCCAAGCGATGGCGCGCGTGCCGGCACTCGAAACCGTCGGCGTCAAGCAGATGATAAACGGGCCGGAGAGCTTTACGCCGGACGGCAATTTCATTCTCGGCGCGGCGCCCGAATGCGCCAACATGTTCGTCGGCGCCGGCTTCAACGCCTTCGGCATCGCCTCGGGTGGCGGGGCCGGCTGGGTGCTGGCGCAGTGGGTGGTCGACGGCGAAGCGCCGCTCGACCTGTGGGTTGTCGACATCAGACGCTTTTCCAACCTGCACCGCGACCGGCAATGGGTCTGCGACCGCACGCTGGAAGCCTATGGCAAGCACTATACGATCGGCTTCCCGCATGAGGAGTACGCCAGCGGGCGGCCGCGCATCGTCTCACCACTTTACAACAGGCTGAAACAGCAGCGCGCCGTGTTCGGCTCGAAGCTTGGCTGGGAAAGGCCGAACTGGTTCGCACCCGACGGCGTCGAGCCGCAGGATGTCTATTCGATGGGTCGCCAGAACTGGTTTGCGGCAGTCGGCGACGAGCACCGGCACGTGCGCGAGAAGGTCGGCATCTTCGATCAATCCTCCTTTGCCAAATACGAATTGAGCGGACCTGACGCGCTGAAGGCGCTGGACTGGATCTGCGCCAACGACGTCAGCAAACCGGTCGGCCGGCTGACCTACACGCAGCTTCTCAACACGCGCGGCGGCATCGAGGCGGACCTGACCGTGGCGCGGCTGGCCGAGGAGAAATTCTACATCGTCACCGGCACCGGGTTCCGCACGCATGATTCCTCATGGATCGGCGACCATATCGGCGAAGGGCTCGATGCCACGCTTGTCGATGTCACCGAGGATTTCGGCACGCTGTCGCTGATGGGGCCTCGGGCCCGCGACGTGCTTTCTGCCGTGACTGAAGCGGACGTGTCAAACACCAGGTTCCCGTTCGGCCATGTGCGCGAGATTGCCATTGCCGGCCACACAATTCGGGCGCTGCGCGTCACCTATGTCGGCGAGCTCGGCTGGGAACTGCATGTGCCGATCGCGGCGACAGGCGAAGTCTTCGATGCACTGATGGCGGCAGGCCAGCAGCATGACATCCGCCCGGTCGGCTATCGCGCCCTGGAATCGCTGCGGCTGGAAAAGGGTTATCGCGCCTGGGGCTCCGACATCACGCCCAACGACACGCCGCAGGAAGCCGGCTTGGGTTGGGCGGTCAAGCTGCGCAAGAACACCGATTTCGTTGGACGTCGCGCGCTCGAGAAGACCAGCGGCGCGGCACTGAAGAAACGCTTTGCCGGCTTCACTGTCGTTGACCCAGAGATCGTGCTGCTCGGCCGCGAGACCATCCTGCGCAATGGCGAGCCGGTCGGCTATCTCACCAGCGGTGGCTATGGTTACACGGTGAGCCAGAACATCGGCTACGGCTATGTGCGCAACGCCGACGGGGTGAGCGACGATTTTCTCGCCTCGGGCGACTATGAACTGGTCGTGGCGATGGAGCGGACGCCGGCCCAAATCCATCTCGAGCCGATGTACGATCCGACAGCCGCCCGGGTAAAAATGTAGAACAGCGTCAAAGCGTCGATCGGGTGACGCGCAGGGCGAGACCACGGCTCGGCACGGTGTCGGCCTCGCCCGGCATGGAGACGTAAGGACGCGTTTCCTCGATGCGAGTGACGAGGCCTTGCGCTTCGAGTTCGGCGATGCGCGCGGCAAAGCCGGCTTCCCACAGCGTGTTCTTGACCGTCAGCACGATGATACCACCCGGCCGGCAGATGCGGATCAGCTCGTCCAGCCCTTCGGCGCCGACATGGCCGGAGGTGAAGACGCCGGCCGAAATGATGCCGGCATAGGCATCGTCGGCAAACGGCAGCTTGCCGCCGAGCGCCAGGCAATGCAGCGCCGAATAGACCCCCTTGCGGGCGGCCTGGGCCAGCATGCCTTCCGAAATGTCGAGCGCCTCGACCAAGGGGTAGCCTGTTATATCAAGCCATTCGCCGATGAGCCCGGTGCCGGCTCCCGCATCGAGCAGCGGTGCGGCACCGCGCGGCAGATGGCGGGCCAGCAAGGCAAGGCAGATCGTCGGATGGCGATAGCCGGCGGCCGACATGTCGGCGTCATAGGTCTGCGACCAGCGGTCATAGAGTGCCGCGACGTCCTCTGGCCGTTTCGCCGCGTAGGCCGCAGCAAGCGGGCCCCGATGTTTGCTGTGCGCCACTTTTGTCCTATCCACCAATCGGTCTTGCATCGCATGATAGCCAAAGCACGAAAATTGTGGAACCGTCGCCGCGACAAATAACAGCGTGGGGGCGCAGGCATGGTGACAGACGAAGCGCGTGCGGCACTTGCCGACATTTCCTTGGCCACCATTCCCATGCTGGCCGGCTACACCGGGCCGCTCGAACGGCTCGGCGGCCTAACCAATCTGGTCTTCAAGGCTGGCGAGTTCTGCCTGCGCATTCCCGGCAAGGGCACCGAGGAATACATCAACCGCGCCAACGAAGCGGTGGCGGCGCGCGAAGCTGCAAAGGCGGGGGTCAGTCCAGAGGTGCTACATGTCGATCCCGCCACCGGGGTCATGGTGACGCGCTTCATCGCTGGCGCGGAGACGATGTCGCCGGAGAAATTCAAGGTCCGGCCCGGCAGTCCGGCGCGGGCCGGCGAGGCTTTCCGCAAGCTGCACCATTCTGGCGCGGTGTTCCCCTTCCGCTTCGAACTGTTTGCGATGATCGACGACTATCTCAAGGTGCTGTCGACCAAGGACGTCGCCCTGCCCACCGGCTATCACGATGTTGTGCGCGAGGCCGGGAGCGTGCGCTCGGCGCTGGCCGCCCATCCCTTGCCTCTCGCCGCCTGCCATTGCGATCCGCTGTGCGAGAACTTTCTCGATGCCGGCGACAGGATGTGGATCGTCGACTGGGAATATTCGGGCATGAACGATCCGCTCTGGGATCTCGGCGACCTCAGCGTGGAAGGCAAATTCGATACGGCGCAGGACGAAGAGATGATGCGCGCCTATTTTGGCGGCGAGGCCAGAGCGGCCGAGCGCGGGCGAATCGTCATCTACAAGGCGATGTGCGACCTGTTGTGGACATTGTGGGGACTGATCCAGCTTGCCAACAGCAATCCGGTCGACGACTTCCGCGCCTATGCCGACGGGCGTTTCGCGCGCTGCAAGGCGTTGATGGAGACGCCGGAGTTTGCACGACACCTGGCGGCGATCCGCCTGGGTTAGGAAACCTAATTGACGCCCTTTGGCACGTTTTCGGGCGGCACCGTGGTGTCGACCACTTTCTGGCGGTGGAAAATGAACAGGCCGGCGAGAACGACGATGCCTGAGCCGATCAGGATACGCGGGCCGGGAACGTCACCGAAGAACACCAGCCCGAACACCACCGCCCACAGGAGCAGCGTGTAATGCAGCGGCGCCAGCGTCGAGGCCGGGGCCAGCTTGAGCGCCCTGGTGATCATCAGATGCGCGCCGCATGAAACGATGCCGAGCAGCAGCATGGCGCCGAAATCGAGCGCCGACGGCGTCTGCCAGGCGCCGACGGTTAGCACGCCGCCGACCACCATCGTGCCGATGGTCTGCCATGTCACCAGATTGGTGTCGCTGGTGCCGCGCAGCCGCCGGTTGAGAATGATGGCGAAGGCGAAGGCAATGCTGCCGGCGAGCGCGAAGCTCGACGACAGCGAGAACGCCGCCGAGGATGGTTTCAGCATGATCAGCACGCCGCAGAAGCCGAGCAGGATCGCCATCCAGCGGCGCCAGCCGACCTTCTCGCCAAGCAACAAATGCGAGAGTGCCGCGACATAGATCGGTCCGGCCATGTAGAAGCTCATCACGTCGGCAAGCGGCAGGTAGACGACGGCGGCATAGAACAGTGCCGTGTCGAGCGTTGTCATCACCACGCGCAGCAGCTGCAGCTCCAGGCGCTCCATGTGAAACAGCTTGGCCGTGCCCTGGTGGGCGATCATCGGGCCAAGCACGAAGAACGCGCCGATGGAACGGATCAGCACCACCTGGCCGACCGAGAAGCTGGCGACCAGCCACTTGCCCATGGCGTCGTTCAGCGCAAACAGGAAATCGCCGGCCAGCATCAGCAGGATGCCGGCCAGAAGCACGTTCCTGATTGTGGAATTCTGCGCCACGGGCTGCGTCATGCCGATCCCGATTCCTCCCTAGAGCATGATGCCGAAAAGTGTGAAGCGGTTTTCGGACGACATCATGCTCTATCTCTTTGATTTAGAGCCGCGTCGTAGACCGAAGCGGCTCCTTTGACGAGGAGAAATCCGGAAATCCGCAAGGCCACAACCGGGAATCGGCTGGGTCTGGCCTGTTCTATCTGGCCTGATGCGGCGTCCGGTGCCTGCGGTTCACGAGGCCGGGCCTGCCCGGAATGGACAGCCTGGTGTCCTGCTTCGACCGCTGCGCCACCACCTTGCCCCTGGCGATGACGCACAGGCGTTCGGCGCGCAGGCGCAGGGCTTCGATCGGATTGCCGGCATCCAGGATGACCAGGCTGGCGCGCTTGCCGACCGCCAGGCCGAGATGGTCGAGCCCCATGATCGACGCGTTGACATTGGTGACCATGTCGAAGCAGCGGGCCATGTCGGCCGGGCTGGACATCTGGGCGACGTGCAGGCCCATGAAGGCGACGTCGAGCATGTCGGCGGTGCCGAGCGAATACCAGGGATCGAGCACGCAATCCTGGCCCCAGCCGACGCGGATGCCCAGCGCCTGCATCTCCTTCACCCGGGTCATACCCCGGCGCTTGGGGAAGGTGTCGTGGCGGCCCTGCAGCATGATGTTGATCAGCGGATTGGGGATCGCCGAAACACCCGCCTCGGCGATCAGCGGCAGCAATTTCGAGACATAGTAATTGTCCATCGAATGCATCGAGGTGAGATGCGAGCCGGCGACCTTGCCCTGCAGACCCAGACGCTGCGTCTCATAGGCAAGCTGCTCGATATGGCGCGACAGCGGGTCATCGGTCTCGTCGCAATGCAGGTCGACCATCAGGCCGCGCCCTGCCGCGATCTCGCACAGCTCAGTCACCGAGCGCGTTCCGTCGGCCATGGTGCGCTCGAAATGCGGGATGCCGCCGACAATGTCGACGCCCATGTCGAGCGCGCGGATGGTGTTGTCGCGTGCCCTCGGCGAGCGATAAAACCCGTCCTGAGGAAAGGCGACCAATTGCAGGTCGATATACGGGGCGATCGTCTTCTTGACCTCGAGCAGCGCCTCGACCGCCAGCAGCCTGTCATCGCAGACATCGACATGGGTGCGGATGGCAAGCAGACCCATCGACACCGCCCAGTCGCAGTAGGCAAGCGCGCGGTCGCGCACCGCTTCATGCGTCAACAGCGGCTTCAACTCGCCCCACAGCGAGATGCCTTCGAGCAGGGTGCCCGACGCGTTGATGCGCGGGATGCCGTAGGAGAGCGTTGCATCCATGTGGAAATGCGGGTCGACGAAGGGCGGCGAGACCAGATTGCCACTGGCATCGATCGCCGTGCCGGCGGTGACACCGAGCTTCGGCTCGATCGCCGCGATCGTCTCGCCGACGATGCCGATGTCGGCGACCCTGCCATCAGGCAGCGTGCCCCCGCGAACGATAAGGTCGAAATCCATCCGTCGTCATCCCGCTTGAAGAATCAGCATCCTATCGTGGCGGCAAAAAATCTGCAGCGCTTGTGCCGCCCCTGATCCGCCTGCCGGCACCTTTTGCCTATACCGGGAGAAAGATGCTGCGACCTCGTCGCTCTTTGTCAACGCCTACAATTGGCGAATCGTTGGTGCCGGCCCCTTTCTCCCCGTCACTATACGGGGAGAAATGTCCGGCAGGACAATGAGGGGTAGCGCCACGCTGATGGAATTCAGCCTACTCCGGCACGAACCTGACCGCCCCCTTGGCCGCGCTGGTCGCCATCGCGGCGTAGGCGCGCAAGGCTGTGGTCACCTTGCGCTTGCGCTTTTCCTCGGGCTTCCAGGCAGCAATTCCCTTGGCCTCCATCGCCGCCCGGCGATCGGTGAGTTCAGCATCGCTGACGGCAAGGCGGATGGTCCGGTTCGGGATGTCAATCTCGACCGTATCGCCCTCCTGCACAAGGCCGATCAGACCGCCCTCGGCGGCTTCCGGCGAGACATGGCCGATCGACAGGCCGGAGGTGCCACCGGAGAAGCGGCCGTCGGTGACCAGCGCGCAGGCCTTGCCCAGCCCCTTCGACTTCAGATAGCTGGTCGGGTAGAGCATTTCCTGCATGCCGGGGCCGCCGCGCGGCCCCTCATAGCGGATGACGACCACATCACCGGCCTTGATCTCGTTGGCCAGGATCGCCTTGACGCTGGCGTCCTGGCTTTCGAACACGCGGGCCGGACCGGTGAACTTCAGGATCGATTCGTCGACGCCGGCGGTCTTCACGATGCAGCCGTCGAGCGCCAGATTGCCCTTCAACACTGCAAGGCCGCCATCTTTGGAGAAGGGGTGCTGGACGGAGCGGATAACGCCTTTCTCGCGGTCGAGGTCGAGGTCGTCCCAGCGGCGGTCCTGGCTGAAGGCAACCTGAGTCGGCACGCCGCCAGGCGCGGCGAGGAAGAAATCGCGCACGCTTTGGCTGGTCGAGCGCGAAATATCCCAATGGTCGAGCGCTTCACCCAGCGTGCGTGTGTGCACGGTCGGCAGATCGCGATTGATCAAGCCGGCATTGTCGAGCTGGCCGAGGATCGCCATGATGCCGCCGGCGCGGTGGACGTCTTCCATGTGCACATCCGCCTTGGCGGGAGCCACCTTGCATAGCACCGGCACCTTGCGTGACAGCGCGTCGATGTCATCCTGATCGAAGTTGATCTCGCCTTCATGCGCGGCGGCCAGGATGTGCAGCACGGTGTTGGTCGAGCCGCCCATGGCGATGTCGAGCGTCATGGCGTTTTCGAAGGCACCCTTCGAGGCGATGTTGCGCGGCAACGCGGCTTCATCGTCCTGCTCGTAGTAGCGCCGGGCGAGATCGACGATCAGGTGGCCGGCTTCGACGAACAGGCGCTTGCGGTCGGCATGCGTGGCCAGCGTCGAGCCGTTGCCCGGCAGTGACAGGCCAAGCGCCTCGGTCAAACAATTCATCGAATTGGCGGTGAACATGCCCGAGCAGGAACCGCAGGTCGGGCAGGCCGAACGTTCGATGACCTTGACGTCCTCGTCGGAAATCATGTCGTCGGCGGCCGCCACCATGGCGTCGACCAGGTCGAGCGCCTGCGTCTTGCCGGCCAGCACCACCTTGCCGGCTTCCATCGGCCCGCCGGAAACGAAGACGGTCGGGATGTTGAGGCGTAAGCTGGCCATCAGCATGCCGGGCGTGATCTTGTCGCAATTGGAGATGCAGACCATGGCGTCGGCGCAGTGCGCGTTGACCATGTATTCGACGGAATCGGCGATGAGCTCGCGCGACGGCAGCGAATAGAGCATGCCGTCATGGCCCATGGCGATGCCGTCATCGACGGCGATGGTGTTGAATTCCTTGGCGACGCCGCCGGCCTTCTCGATCTCGCGCGCGACCAGTTGGCCGAGGTCCTTCAGATGGACATGGCCCGGCACGAACTGGGTGAAGGAGTTGACCACCGCGATGATCGGTTTGCCGAAATCGGAATCCTTCATGCCGGTGGCGCGCCAGAGGCCGCGGGCGCCGGCCATGTTACGGCCATGGGTGGTGGTGCGGGAACGATAGGCAGGCATGAATTTTCCTTGGCTGGCTTGCTGCGCTCCATGCGGAGCGTGGCCGCGCTGAATTCGGACCGCAGGCCTTATAGACGCGCAAGCCTGGTCTGGCCACAATTTTGCAATGCGCCACGAAATCCGGATGTGCGGTTGACGAGCGGCGTTTGCCTGTATATAGCCAATCAGGTATATACCCATTTGGCTATGGATACCCGATGAACCAGCTGGACGCCACTTTTGCCGCACTCGCCGATCCGACGCGCCGCGCCATTCTTGCCCGGCTCATCCAGGGCGAAGCATCCGTGATGGAACTCGCCGAGCCTTTCGCGATGAGCCAGCCCTCGATTTCCAAGCACCTCAAGGTGCTGGAAAACGCCGGACTGATTTCACGCGGCCGCGACGCACAGCGCCGGCCGTGCCGGCTCGAAGCAAAACCGCTGGCAGAGGCCAATGACTGGCTGGAGCGTTATCGAAAGATCTGGGAAGGCAACTTCCAGCGCCTCGACGCGTTGCTCGGCGCGATGAAGGCCGAGAAAGTCCCCGACAGTACCGACCAATAGCCCGAAAACATCGCGGCCTGTGTCGGATCACCGGCCTGCCGCACGTCCTTTGGCAAACATGAGGAGGAACATCATGAGCACCACAACCTTGCCCGGTTCGACCGTCGCCACACTGACGGTGACCACGCCCAGCGACCGCGAGGTCCAGATCACCCGCATCTTCGATGCGTCGCGGCCGATGGTCTTCGACTGCTGGACGATACCCGAGTTGCTGAAGGGCTGGCTGCACGGCCCCGATGGCTGGCGGCTGGCGGTCTGCGAAATCGACCTCAGGGTTGGCGGCGCCACACGCTACGTCTGGCAGCACCGCGATGGCCGCAGCATGGGCATGAGCGGCGCCTATCGAGAAATCGTGCGTCCAGCCAGGATCGTCGCCACCGAATTGTTCGACGAAGACTGGACCGGTGGCGAAACCGTCGGGACGGTGGTCTTCACCGAACAGGGTGGGAAGACGCTGCTGACGCAGGCGGTGCTCTACGCTTCGCAAGCGGCCCGCGACGGCGCGCTCGGCACCGGCATGACCCGCGGCATGGCCGAGAGCTATGCCCAGCTCGACGCTTATCTCGCTTCACTTCAGGACGCTGCCAAAGGCGCCGCCTGACGCTTCCTTCATCCCCAAGAGAAAACGAGGAGAAAGACCATGCAAAAGATCACCACTTTCCTTTGGTTCGACGGACAGGCCGAGGAAGCCATGAACCATTACATGTCCATCTTCAAGAATTCGAAGGAGCTGAGCGTGACGCGTTGGCCCAAGGGGCATGCTGATGAGGGCAAGGTGCTGGTGGCCTCGTTCGAACTCGACGGCGTCCCGTTCCTGGCGCTCAACGGCGGACCACAATACAAGTTCACTGAGGCGATCTCACTGTCGATCGACTGCAAGACGCAGGACGAAGTCGATCATTTCTGGACCAGTCTCACAGAGGGTGGCGGCGAACCAGGACCCTGTGGCTGGCTGAAGGACAAGTTCGGTGTTTCCTGGCAGGTCGTGCCGGAACAACTGCCGCGCCTGCTGCAGGATCCGGACCGGGCCAAGGCCGGCCGGGCGATGAATGCTATGATGCAGATGGACAAGATCGACATCGCCAAGATCGAAGAAGCGGCGAAGGGGTGAGCGGGCTTCCCCTTCTCCCACAGGGGGAGAAGGCAAGATGGCGCTTCAAGCCGCCTTGTCGCGAACCTGATAGCCCTTGATCGTGGCGAAGCGGATCGCCTTCCAGCGTTCCGCTTCGTAGTTCAGCGAGAACGCGTGCTGGGCGAGGAACACCGGATCATTGTCGAGGTCGCGGGCGATGTCGCCGCGATGGGCTTCGATGAAACGTAAAACCTCGGCCTTGTCCTCGGCCGATATCCAGCGGCAGACCGAAAAGCGTGACATCTCGAACTCGACCGGGAGCGTGTATTCGAAGTTCAGCCGCTCCTTCAGGACGTCGAGCTGCAGGGCGCCGACGACGCCGACGATGGCCGGCGAGCCATCCTCGGGCGAGAACAATTGCACGACGCCCTCCTCGGCCATCTGGTGCAGCGCTTCCTTCAGCTTCTTGGCCTTCATCGCGTCACCCAAGCGGACGCGGCGCAGGATTTCCGGGGCGAAGTTGGGCACCCCTCGGAACAGGATCTCCTCGCCCTCGGTCAGCGTATCGCCGATGCGCAGCGTTCCGTGGTTGGGGATGCCGACGACGTCGCCGGCAAACGCCTCGTCGGCGGTGACGCGGGTGCGGGCAAAGAAGAATTGCGGCGCCGACAGGCTCATCGGCTTTCCGGTGCGCACCAGCTTGGCCTTCATGCCGCGCTCGAGCTTGCCCGAGCAGACGCGGACGAAGGCGATGCGGTCGCGGTGGTTGGGATCCATGTTGGCCTGGATCTTGAAGACGAAGGACGTCATCTTGTCCTCGGTCGCCTCGACCTTGCGGGCATCGGCCTCCTGCGCGCGCGGCGGCGGCCCAAAGGCGCCAAGCGCCTCGATCAGGTCGCGGACGCCATAATTGCGCAGCGCCGAGCCGAAATAGACCGGTGTCAGATGGCCCTCGCGAAAGGCGTCGATGTCGAGCGGACGGCAGGCCTCGCGCGCCAGTTCCAGCTCCTCGATGAAGGCCTCGCGCTCGTTCTCCGGCAACAGGCCGGCAACGCGGTTGGAATCGGGACCGTTGACCGGCGTGCGCTCCTTCTCGTCGTCACCCTTGCGCACCGCATTCAGCGCCAGGTGATAGGTGCCGGAAAATGTCTTGCCGCGACCGATCGGCCAGGTGATCGGTGCTGTATCCAGCGCCAGCTTCTGTTCGATCTCGTCCAAAATCTCAAACGGATCGCGGCTTTCGCGGTCCATCTTGTTGACGAAAGTGATGATCGGGATGTCGCGCAGCCGGCAGACCTCGAACAGTTTCAGCGTGCGCGGCTCGATGCCCTTGGCGGCGTCGATGACCATGACCGCGCTGTCGACCGCCGACAGCGTGCGATAGGTGTCGTCGGCGAAATCCTCGTGGCCGGGCGTGTCGAGCAGGTTGAAGACATTGTCCTCATATTCGAACGTCATCACCGAAGTGACGACCGAAATGCCGCGCTCGCGCTCGATCTTCATCCAGTCGGAGCGGGTCTGGATCCTATCCTTCTTGGCCTTGACCTCGCCGGCAAGCTGAATGGCGCCGCCGAACAGCAGCAGCTTTTCGGTGAGCGTGGTCTTGCCGGCGTCCGGGTGCGCGATGATTGCGAAGGTGCGGCGGCGCGCCACTTCTTCTTCTATTGCTTCAGGCATTGTTCAGGATTTCCGTGTGACAGGCCGGGCTTCTAGCAGCGCAGTGCCGGGCTGTCGACCGGTCCGGCGGCGCTGACGCCGCCGGTTGCCGTGGCTCGCTCAGGCCAACTCGTTCATCTGGCCCGCCTGAACGATCTCCGTAAGCCAGCCAGCAATGGCCTCGCCTATCGCGTCGGCATGATCCTCCTGCAGATAGTGCGCGCCGGGTCCGAGATTGATGAACCGGCAGTTCTTCAACCCGGCGGCGAATTCGCGTGCGGCTTGCGGCGAAACAAGCGCACCTGGATCGCCCGCGAACAGCAGTTTCGGATAGGTGGAAAGCCGCAGCGCCCGATGGTCATGCTCGCTGATGGCGGCAACGTCGGCAGGCTGGCCCTCGATCGGCAATTCCCTGGGCAGGCGCAGCACCGGCTTGCGCGATCGCGGTGTCGGGAACGGCGCCCGGTAAGCCGTCATCTCTTCGTCGCTCATTGTGCGCAACACCGAGGCCGGCAGCACTTTTTCGACGAAGACATTGTCTTCCAGAACCAGCTTTTCGCCGATATCAGGCGTGCGCAGCGCCTTGAAAAGCTCGCGGGCCTGCGGACGCTGGTGAAAATCCTCCCAGCGCTCGAAGGGCCGGATGAATTCCATGAAGGCGAGGCCGAGAATGTTGCGCGGCCGCCGCGCCGCGAGATGGAAGGCAAGTGCCGTGCCCCAGTCCTGCGCGACAACCACCATTTCCCTGATGTCGAGCGCATCGAGGAAGGCGTCGAGATAGCGCACGTGATCGAAGAAGCGATAGTCGATATCGGGCTTGCCGGACTGGCCGTAACCGATCAGGTCCGGTGCGATGCAGCGACCTAGGGGCGCGACATGCGGGATGATGTTGCGCCAGATGTGGGATGAGGTCGGATTGCCATGAAGGAACAGCACGGTCGGGCCGGCCGCGCCGGCCTCGACATAGGACATGGTCGAATCGAGCACGGCGATTTCCTCGCGCCGCAATGCGGTGGAGCCGGCTTGCGGCTTGTCGGCGTTCAAACTCATTGGGTCGGCTCCTTTGCAAAGACTGTGCTGAAGATGATTTGCTTGAAGCGCTCGAGCGGCGCCGGGCGGCGCTCGACCTTCATGCGCAGCATGGCGCCTTGCCAGGACGACAGCAGGAAGTCGGCGAGGTCGTCGGCATCAAAAGCTCGGGTGATGTCACCGGCCGCCTGCCCCTCGGCAATGCAGGCCGCGAATGGCTGGCGCCAACGCTCAAAGATGGCGACGAGCCGTAGGCGCAGCGGTTCGCTGTGCACCGCGGTTTCGAGGCTGAGATTGCCGATCATGCAACCGCGCGCCCAGTCATGCGCTTCGAGCTTCGAGGTGATGACATCGAGGTAGCGGCGCAGCCTGCCGACGGGCGGCGTCCCGTCCTGCGCAAGGGCTGCTTCGACCAGGCCGCTGACATAGGCGAAATAGCGGTCGAGCACCTCGCCGGCGAATTCCTCCTTGGACGCGAAATGGTTGGTGAACGAACCCGGCCGCGCATCGGCCGCGGCAACGATGTCGCGTACGCCGGCAGCGGCATAGCCTGAATTCCAGATGGTCCGGAAACCAGCGTCCAGGAGTTTTTCGCGGAGTGATTGTCTAGCCATGGCGGAATAATACGTACGTACGTATTGATGTCAAGCGGCATATTCCGCAGCGCTTGATGTTGGCAAGCGGCCACCGAGATGGCACTTGGACCCTCGGGATCACCAAACAGAGGAGCAAGCATGACCGTGGCGAAACAGGTGATTGTCATCGGCGCCGGCATCATCGGTGCCTCCATCGCCTGGCATCTGACCAAGGCAGGGGCACAGGTGACGGTCATTGCCGACAGCGCCGCCGGCGGCGTCGCAACACCGAATTCGTTTGCCTGGATAAATGCAAGCTGGGGCACCCCGGAGCCGTATTTCCGGCTGCGGACCCGCGCGATGGCCGAATGGACGCGGCTGGCGCGGGACCTACCTGAAATTCCGCTCAGTTGGTGCGGCGGCCTGTGCTGGGACCTGTCGGCGGCTGCAATGGAAACCTACGCCGCCCAGCACTCCGCCTGGGGCTACGGCATCAAGCGCGTCGACCGCGCTGGCGTGGCGCGCATCGAGCCCAATCTCGCCGAACTCCCGGACGTCGCCTTGCATGTCGCAGAAGAGGGTGTCGCCGAGCCGGTGGCCTCCACCAAGGCGCTGCTGGCGGACGCGGAACGGCGCGGCGCGCGGATCATCTTCAGCACGGTGACGGCGCTGGTCCAGACCGGCGGCCAGATCACCGGCATTGATACATCGCATGGCCTGATGGCCGCCGACGAGGTGGTGATCGCGGCCGGCGTCGGCTCACCGGCTATCGCCGCGACAGCCGGGATCAACCTGCCGATCGAGACGCCGCCCGGGTTGATCGTCCATTCGCGGCCTTATACAAAACTGCTCAACGGGCTGGTGCTGGCCGAGCGGCTGCACATGCGCCAGACGGCGGAGGGCCGCATCATCGCCGGCTCGGATTTTGGCGGCGCCGACCCGGGCATGGATGCCGAAGTCACCGCCCGCGACCTGTTTGCGGCCCTGAAAGCCATGCTGCGCGGCGGTGACAGACTGGAGCTGGATTTCCACACCGTCGGCTACCGGCCGACGCCGATCGACGGTTTTCCGATCATCGGCCGCGCCGAGGGCATGGACGGCCTCTATGTCGCCGTCATGCATTCAGGCATCACGCTGGCGCCGGCCGTCGGCCTGTTCGCCACCCGCGAAATCCTCGACGGCGAGCGCGACCCGTTGCTGGCGCCCTACAGGTTGTCGCGCTTCGCTCAATAGCCGGGCGGACGGCGAAAGCCGCCGGTCAATGGCTCGATTGCCTTGGCGACGCCGAGCAGCCGCGACTCCGACCAGCGCTTGCCGACCAGTTGCAAGCCGATCGGCAAGCCGTCGCTGTCCTGTCCGCACGGCAGCGAAAGTGCCGGATGGCCGCTGTAGTTGAACAGGGCGCCATAGGCCGGCAGCATCCAGTAGCTCTGCTGCTTGCCGTCGACCTGGATCGGCGAGCCCGGCGTGCAATGCGGGAAGGCCGTGGTCATCGCGACCGGGCAAAGCAGCGCATCCCAGTTTTCGAAGAACTGGTCCCAGGCGAGAATGGATTTTTCGCGGCGGGCGACTGCCTCGAACCAGCGCGAGACCGGTGTCGGTTCTTCCGGCAGCTCCGGCTGCGCAGCCTCCATCATCATGCCGATCAGTGCGCCGCCTTGCGCGAGATCGTCGTGCAGATCGAGCTTGGGCAGTTTCGCTTCCTCGACGATCGCCCCTGCCGATTGCAGCTGCCTTGCGAGACTTTCGACCGCGGCGCGGATCTCGCCGGCCACCGGAAACCCTGGAAAGGACGGTGCGAAGGCAATGCGCAATGTCTTGGGGTCGAGCTTCGGCATGCCCTCGACCGGCACCGCCGTAAGATCGGTGTCGCTTCCATCGGGGCCGGCAATGATTTGGTAGATCAAGGCCAGATCGTTCGCGCTGCGCGCCAGCGGGCCAAGACATGACATCAGCCGCACGCTGCGCGCGCCACCTCCCGGATCGGGGAAGGCGCCGGCCAGCGAGACGCGGTGCTCGGTCGGTTTGAGCCCATAGACACCGCAGAAAGCGGCCGGCAGCCGGATCGAATCCTGCATGTCGGAGCCGACCTCGAACGGTGTCATCCCTGAACAAAGCGCTGCCGCCGCGCCGCCGCTGGAGCCGCCCGCGGTGCGCTGTAGGTTCCACGGATTGCCGGTGCGGCCGAACAACGGATTGTCCGACTGCCAGTCTCCCAGCATGGTCGCGACATTGGTCTTGGCCATTAGCACGCCGCCGGCTGCCTTCAGCCTGGCAACGACCGGGCTGTCCTGCTTGGCGACATAATCGGCGAAGGCAGGAAAGCCGACTGTGGTCTTCATGCCTGCCGTTTTGTGCATGTCCTTCAGTGTGAACGGGACGCCATGCAACGGCCCAAGCGCCTCGCCGCGCGCCAGTGCTGCGTCGGCTTTTCTTGCGCGCTGGCGGGCGCACTCCTGGTCGAGCGAGATGACGGCGTTGACCGTCCCATTGTGGCTTTCGATCTGCACCAGATGGGCGTCGAGCGCCTCCACTGCGGAGACTTTTCGAGTGGCGATCGCGGCGGCCAGTGCGACGGTTGAGGAAAAGACGATGTCCAAGATCACTGCTCCGGCTTGGCTGCGCGTGTCCGGTCTAGATGGCGGACAGCGGCACGACTTCAAGCTGAGTTGAGCATTTGAGTTCGGACTGCACTTGATCGGAATTGCACCGCGGGGGGGAGATGTCCGGCAGGTCAGAGGGGGGCGCGAAGGAACGCGAGGTTGCCGCAAAATTGGAAAGCCGGCAAAATTGGAAAGCCGAAAGCCTACACGGCCAGTGCCAGCTTCGCGTTGGCCGGAGCAAACGGACGGATGGCGATACCATCCCTGGTCATGGTGACGAAGCTCGATGGCGGGATCGCCTGCCAGTCGCCGCCCTCGCGATCGAACGGCTCGGAAACAATGCAGCGGCCGCCGCCTTTGCGGAAAACGGAGGTGTAGAGCGTCGGGGCGTGGGCGTCGGTGGCGTAGCGAACCGCGTGCAGCGCCTGGCCGTCGGAGAAGGCGGCGGTGAGTTTCAGCGCCGGCTCGAGGCCGGCCCGGCGCGAGGCTTCAAGCACGCGGCTGGTGGCGCGCGAGACGGCGCCTTGCGGATCGGTGGCCAATCCTTCGTCGATCATCAGCAGGAAAAACAATTCGGAATCGGTGGTGCCTTCGCGCTGGTCGAAGACGGCGTCGGACAGCGAGTTTTCCAGCGCCCGGCGGATCTTCTCGAAGCCGCCGATCTGGCCGTTGTGCATGAACGACCAGCGCTCCGAAATGAACGGATGGCAGTTCATGCGGCTGGTGGCGCCGCCGGTCGAGGCCCGCACATGCGCCAGGAACAGGCCCGACCTGATCTGCCGGCACAGGCTCTTCAGATTGGGGTCGGACCAAGCCGGCAGGATGTCGCGGTAGTGACCCGGCTCCGGCCGGTCGCCATACCAGGCAAGGCCGAAGCCGTCGCCATTGGTCGGCGATTTCGCTTCCTGGGCGCAATGGCTCTGGGCAATCAACGAGTGACAGGGCGCCGTGAGGATGTCTTCGAGAAAGACCGCTTCACCGAGATAGGCCGCCCACCGGCACATCGCTTATGTCGTCCTCTAGGCACGATCCATGAGAGCCGCTGGCTCCTTGGTCCCGTGCGAGCCCCTGTTGTGTGTCCGCTCGTAAAGCTCGCGGACGATTCGGCTGGCGGTAGTCTCGAACAGAAATGGCAAGAAAGCGTGAACGAGCGCGGCACCCGCCGCCATCAGCAACCGCGACGAGAACCAGGCGGCAAAGGCCATATGGCCGAAATAGGTTTCGCCGACCTTGGACGGATGAGAGGTGAATATCTTTGCGAGCGACATGCTGTTCCCCTTTCAGCGCTTGGTGTTCCTGATGTGAGTATCTTGACACGCTTCGCTGGTTCATCGGTCTCAAAATGTCCTTGTATTTGGCCACTCCATGGGACAAATATCCCACATGGCGCTGGAAATCGACGAAATCGACCGAAAATTGCTCACCGAACTGCAACGCGACGGCACGCTGTCGGTCGACCAGCTGTCGGAACGGGTGGCCTTGTCGCGCAATGCCTGCTGGCGTCGGGTGAAGCGGCTTGAGGAGGATGGCGTCATCATCGGCCGCGTGGCGCTGGTCGATGCCGAAAAGCTCGGGCTTGGCCTCTCGGTGTTCATCCTGATCCGCACGTCCAACCACGACCCGGACTGGCTGCAGAAGTTCCGGGCGGCGGTGACCGGCTTTCCCGAGATCATCGGCGTCTATCGCATGTCGGGCGACCTCGACTATGTGCTGCGCGCCCGGGTCGCCGACGTGAAGGCCTATGACCGGCTCTACCAGCGGCTGATCGCCAAGGTGGCGCTGTCGGACGTTTCGGCCTCCTTCGTGATGGAGGAGATCAAGGAGACCACCGTGGTTCCAATGGAACTGCGCTAGGTCTGCTCGGATTCAGGTGATCCCGGACTGACCTGGATGCCGAGGCCATAGTGATGCCCGAAAGAAAGCCGTTGATAGCGCTAGACCTGAGTTGACTGAATCGCCGTTCGCGCCGATAGGATCGATTTTATGCGCGCAGCCCTTCAAAATCCCTCCGTCATCGGTCCGACCGTCGGCTTCGTCAGGTTGCCGCATGGTGAAGGACTTCCCCTCCCCGCCTATGAAAGCCCCGGCGCGGCCGGCATGGATCTGCGCGCCGCGGTGCCCGACGACCGGCCGCTGCTGATCCTGCCTGGAAAACGCGCACTGGTGCCGACCGGGCTGATCCTGGAAATTCCCGAAGGCATGGAAGGCCAGGTCCGGCCACGCTCCGGCCTTGCTTTCAAACATGGTCTTACCGTCCTCAACACGCCCGGCACCATCGACAGCGACTATCGCGGCGAGGTGAAGGTGCTGCTGATCAATCTCGGCGACGAGGATTTCGCGGTGACGCGCGGCATGCGCATCGCCCAGATCGTTTTCGCGGCGGTGACGCAGGCGGCCGTGGAAGAGCGCAGCCTGGCTGGCGGCACGGCGCGTGGTTCGGGCGGGTTCGGATCGACCGGCACCGCCTGATGCCTGAACTCCTGCCGAAACTCGTTATCTTCGACTGCGACGGGATCCTGGTCGATACCGAGAACCTCGCCAATCGACACCTCGCCGAATGGCTGAATGCTGCAGGCTATCCGACGAGCTTCGAATATTGCCGCAAGAATTTCTCCGGCCGCAGCATGGCGTCGGTGCAAAAACAGATCGAAGAGGAAACCAGCGTCAGACTCGGCGCCGATTTCGTCGACCGCTGGAATGCCGGCCTGCCGGACCTGTTCGCCCACGGGGTCGAGGCGATCCCTTACGTCCGCGAGTTTGTCGAAGCCGTGCGCTCAGCCGGCATCGCCTATTGCGTCGCCACCTCGGCCAGGGTGTCGAAGATGCACATCACGCTCGGCCAGACCGGGCTGTTGTCGCTGTTCGAACACGCGATGTTCAGCTCGACCATGGTCGCGCGCGGCAAGCCATTCCCCGACCTGTTCCTGCATGCGGCCAGGACGATGGGCTTCGCGCCCGCCGACTGCGTCGTCATCGAGGACAGCGTCGCCGGCACGCAAGCCGGCATTGCCGCCGGCATGCGGGTGTTTTCCTATCATGGCGACCCCTATTCCGACCGCGACGGCCTGATCCAGGCCGGCGGCATCCTGTTCAACGACATGCGCGAGCTTGCCGGGCTGGTGCCGATCCACTGACCTGACCTTCAGCGCACGGCTGTACGCCTCGATTGGCCGTGCTAGAGCCTGTTCCATCCCGATAGAGTCGGGATGGGCTCTATCTGTTTGTTTGAGCATGATCTTTGCCGAAAACCTGGTTCCACTTTTCGGGATCATACTCTAGCGTGGCGCCGCCAATTCGGAGCCACGTATGAAATTCCCTCTGCTTCGCTTCATCCTCGCCTTGACGCTGCTGCCATTTCTCTGGACAGCCGCCGGCGCGCAAGCCGTCAGCTTCCCGGAACTCGGCAGCGCGCTGCCCGGCCACAAGGATATCACCTATCTCGACCTGGCGAGGATGGTCATCCCGGATCTGGCAGTGGACAAGGACGGCTTCTACAAGGGTGGGCTGCCGATCGACATGCGCCACATCGAGGGACCGGACAGCGGCGGTTCGCCGCCCGAGACATCCGGCTTTTCCAATGCCGCGGTGCTGGCCATCAAGGCTGGCGGGAACGACCGGGTGACGATGCTGTTCGACCTCGGCGATTCTCCGGACAGTGCCGAAGGCTATGCGGTGCTGGCGCTGTACGATACTTCGGCCAAGCCAAAGCTGCTCGACGCTGTCAATGTCGCGGTCGACCGTGGCACCTATTTCCGCGAACCCGGCAAGCTTTCCGTCAGCGCCAACGATGACATCCTCATCACCATGAGCGCGCATTTCAATTCGAACCAGAACTATGTGGCCACGCCGCTGATCATGGTCCGCGGCGACAAATTCGAACTGATCGACATGATCTATGCGTTCGATGAAAACCTGTGCAGCTACAGTCGCAAGCAGGACGTGGCCTTCCAGACCATCGCCGACGGCCAGCCTTATACCGCCATCAAGGTGACGGTGACCGATGCGACAGTGCCGAACGGTGAAAGCTGCGATGACGCGCCGCCCGCGGCTGCGTCGCAGGACATTTCCGTCACCTATCACTGGGACACCAAGGCCTCGCACTACGCCAAGGATTCCGACGCGCTGGAAAAATTGGCAGGAGAGAACGCCAAACGCTTCTGAACCAATGGCATTCGTTTGCCCGGCCAGGGAGGGCAGGATAAAATCCTCTCCGCCGCGCCGCACATGATGGGGGAATTACCATGGACAAGGGCAAGATCTTTCGTGACCTGCATGCCTCGACCTTCGTCATGCCCAATCCCTGGGATGTCGGCACGACGAAGCTGCTGGATTCTTTCGGCTTCAAGGCGCTGGCGACGACCAGCGCCGGCTTTGCCTTTTCGCGTGGGCTGCCGGACGGCGCCGTGACCTTCGAGGCGATGATCCATCATTGCCGCGACGTGACCGCGGCAACCAGCCTGCCGGTCTCGGCCGACCTCGAGAGAGGCAAGGGCGACAGTGCAGAGCGTGCCGCCGAAACTATCTTCGCGGCGGAAGCGGCAGGCCTTGCCGGCTGCTCGATCGAGGACCACACCGGCGATCCGGACAAGCCTATCTATGATTTCTCGCACGCCGTCGAGCGCGTCGCTGCGGCCGTGGAGGCGGCGCGGGCGTTGAAGCGCGATTTCGTCTTCACCGCTCGGGCCGAGAACTTTCTGTGGGGCAAGTCCGATCTCGACGACACCATCAAGCGACTGCAGGCCTTCGAGAAGGCCGGCGCCGACGTGCTCTATGCGCCAGGCATCGCCGATATCGAGACGGTCCGCACGATCTGCTCGGCGGTCAGCAAGCCTGTCAACGTCATGGCGAGGCCGGGCTTCACCGTCGCCGATCTCGCCACTGCCGGCGTCAAACGCATTTCGCTTGGGCCATGGCTGACCAATTTCGCTTATGGCATGCTGGAGACGGCGGCACGCGAGATCCAGCAGGACGGCACGTTCGGCTTCACCCGCGCCGCCATGCCGTTCGGCAAATTGCAGGCCTTGTTCGGCAAATCCCCAGATTAAGAGGCCTGTCGCATGACGCTGACTGTCGTCGACATGCATACGGGCGGCGAGCCGCTCAGGATCGTCACCGGCGGCTATCCGGATATCCCGAAGGGCACCATCCTGGAAAAGCGCGCCTATGTGCGCGACCATCTCGATCATTTGCGCAAGATTTTGATGTTCGAGCCGCGCGGCCATTATGACATGTATGGCGCCTTGCTGGTCGAGCCGGACCTGCCCGGCGCCGATCTCGCCGTGCTGTTCATGCACAATGAAGGCTATTCGACCATGTGCGGCCACGCCATCGTCGCGCTCGGCCGCTACGCCGTCGACGAAGGGCTGGTGACGAAACGCGAGCCGATGACGACCGTCAACATCGAGGCGCCATGCGGATTGATTGTCGCTGCGGTGGAGGTCACGGATGGCAAAGCCGGTGCGGTGTCGTTCGAAAGCGTTCCGGCATTCCTGTTCGCCGGCCGGCAGACGATCGAGTTGCCGGGCTATGGCTCGATCGGCTTCGACATCGCCTATGGCGGCGCCTTCTACGCACTGGCCGACTGTCACCAGTTCGGTCTGGAATTCGGCCGCGACCGGGTGCGCGATTTCGTCGATGCGGCGACGGCGCTGACCAACAGGCTCAAGGCCGAATTGCCGCTGTCGCATCCCGACCATGCCGACCTTGCTTTCCTTTACGGCACAATCCTGACCGATGGCCGCGACGCGTTTTCCGGCGACGCGACCAAAAACATCTGCGTCTTTGCCGAGGCCGAGGTCGACCGCTCGCCGACCGGCTCCGGCGTCACCGCCCGGCTGGCGGCCATGCATGCCAAGGGCGAGATCGACATCGGGCAGACGCGCACCTTCGAAAGCATCGCCGGCTCGCGCTTTTCCGGGGCCGTGGCGCGGACGGCGAAGGCTGGCCCGCACGAAGCAATCATCGCCCGCGTCGGTGGCCGCGCCTACTATTCCGGGCGAGCGGAATTCATCGTCGAAGCCGACGATGAGTTGGGGCGCGGATTCCTGTTGCGCTGAACAGAACTCACCCCCGCGAGACGCGAGACGCTTCCCGTCCGCTGATCGCCTTGTGCAGATGCACCATCATGGCGGCGGCAAAAAGCGGCGTCACCAGGTTGAGTAGCGGCACGGCGAGGAAGGCTGATATGACCAGCCCGGCGAGGAACACCGTGCCGGCATAGTGCCTGCGCAAGGCCCTGGCCTCTTCTTCCGGGCGAAAGCGCATGGCGGCGAATTCGAAGAACTCACGCCCGAGCAGATAGCCGTTGACGATGAAGAAGGCGGCAATGTTGACGCCCGGCACCAGGAGTAGCAGCAGGGCGACGATGTTGCCGAGGATGACGACGCCCAAGAACCTGGCTGACAAGACCAGCGAGCGCAGCGCCGGCATGGCGCGTCCGGCCGGGTCGCCGGGATAGTCGGTGCGTTCGACGACTTCCGCGATGTCGTCGAGGAAAAGGCCGGCGACAATCGCCGTGACCGGGGCGATGAGCAACGCCATGCCGAAGGCAAGAGCGATGGCGGCGATGATGCCGCCCAGCCAGCCGGCCCAGGACGGCATGCCGGGCAACAGCGTTTGGAGCCACGGCAGGGCCAGCCATTCGACAAGGCTGGTGAGGCCGAACCATAAGGCCACCAACGCCAGCAAGGTCAGCCCGAGTGTCTTGATGAACACCGAACGGAATTCAGGCGAGAACAGCTGGCCGGCGGCGGCTCGGGCGGCGTCAGAGATCACGGTGCTTCCAACCTCACGTCGAACGGATCGTCCGGAGATAGGCGGCGCGCCCGCCCGCCACAAGCGCAGGGGTCTCCCTTTGTTTTGAGGCAAGTTCCGGGCGGAAAACCGCTTCACACTTTTCCTGGAGCTGCTTTATCGCGCGAGCGCCGGCTTTCGAACCGGGATGGTCATGGCTGCGACGCCTGCGACGACAAAACCCATTCCCAGCCATGCCGTCGGGCCGAGGCTTTCGCCGAGGAAGACGGCGCCGATGCCGACGCCGATCGGCACGCGCAGATAGGCTTGCGAGGTGGTGCCGACCGAGCCCAGCGTGTGGATGAGGCGGAAATAGATGACGAAGGCCAGCGCGGTCGAAAACACCGACAGGCCGAGCAAGGCCAGGATCGACGCCGTCGATGGCGCGAGCGTCCATGGCTGGTCGACCATCAGGCTGAGCGGCAGCAGGATGATGGCGCCGCACAGCATCGAACCGGCGGCGGGCAGCATCGGGTCGAGGCCCTTGAAGCCACGGCCGAAGATCGCCGCACCGGCGTAGCAGATCGTCGCCGCGACGATTGCCAACTGGGCCGAGAGCTCATGACCGAGACCACCCAGCGCCTCGGTGCCGATGATGAGGCAGATGCCGGCAATGCCGGCGCCGACGCCAATCAGTTTGCGCAACGTGACCGGCTCGTGGCGGGTGATGAGCGCGGTCAGCAGGAAGGTGAAGATCGGCGAGGTTGCGTTGAGGATGGTGGCGAGGCCAGCATCAACGGAGCGCTCGGCGGCTGCGATCAGGGTGAACGGCACGACGCTGTTGAGGCATGCCTGGAAGGCGAAGCGGCGCCAGCTTGCCGCATCGCCCGGCATGGCAAGCCCGCGCCAGCGGATGATGGCGAACAGGATACCACCCGCGATCAGTGTGCGGGCGGCAATGAAGGTGACCGGCGGGATCGTCTCGACGCCGATCTTGATGAAGGTGTAGGAGGCGCCCCAAAGCACCGCCAGCACGGCGAGCAGCGCCAGGTCGGCGGTCATATCGTTGCTTGTCGGCTTGGACGTTGTCGGCATTTTCTTTGGAGGCATGGGGCTGGCTCGGCTTCGAAAAAAGATCGGCTGAGCCAGCCTTGTAAGCGGCCGCGCGATGAAATGCTTCGGCCACGGTCGAATTGTCATAGCGCCTCGTCGCGGAGACGCACCCCGGTTTGCAAGAAACCGCGGCTCCTCGCCTTCCTCGACACGGGAATGGTCATCGCCGTCACGCCGGCAACGACAGAAAATCGGTTGCCAATTTTCGGAGTCTTGCTGTAGACCCGCCCGGGCATGGCAAGAAGCCGGCTCGGGTTTTTGGCGGAGACATTGATGCCGGATTATGACGTGCTTTGCATCGGCAATGCCATTGTCGACATCATCGCCCAGTGCGACGAGGACTTCCTCGAGACCAACGGCATCATCAAGGGCGCGATGAACCTCATCGACACCCAGCGCGCCGAACTGCTCTACAGCCGCATGGGCCCGGCCATCGAAGCGTCTGGCGGCAGCGCCGGCAACACGGCGGCCGGCGTCGCCAGCTTCGGCGGCCGCGCCGCCTTCTTCGGCAAGGTTTCGAACGATGCGCTGGGCCAAATCTACGCGCACGACATCCATGCGCAGGGCGTCGCCTTCGACACCAAGCCGCTCAAGGGCGAGCCGCCGACGGCACGCTCGATGATCTTCGTCACCCCCGACGGCGAGCGCTCGATGAACACCTATCTCGGCGCCGCCATCGAACTCGGGCCGGAGGATGTCGAGGCTGACAAGGCTTCCGGCGCCAAGGTCACCTATTTCGAGGGCTATCTGTGGGACCCGCCGCGGGCCAAGGAAGCGATCCGGCAGACGGCGAAGCTGGCGCACGCGGCAGGCCGCGAAGTGTCGATGACACTCTCGGATTCGTTCTGCGTCGACCGCTACCGCGACGAGTTCCTCGACCTGATGCGGTCGGGCACCGTCGACATCGTCTTTGCCAACAGCCACGAGATCAAGTCGCTCTACCAGACATCGTCATTCGACGAGGCGCTGGCACAGATTCGCAAGGATTGCCGGATCGCCGCCGTGACCCGCTCGGAAAAAGGCTCGGTCATCGTGCGCGGCGACGAGACCGTGGTCATCCAGGCGACCGCGATCAAGGAACTGGTCGACACGACCGGCGCCGGCGACCTCTATGCGGCCGGTTTCCTGCATGGCTACACACAAGGCCGCGACCTCAAGGCCTGCGGCGACCTTGGCTCGCTGGCGGCCGGATTGGTGATCCAGCAGATCGGCCCGCGCCCGCGCCAGAACCTGCGCCGCGAGGCTGAACAGGCTGGGTTGCTGTAGGGCTGAAAGTCGCGCTTGTACCGCAAGTAGCCGGGTCGAGCTCGGCCCTTCGCAGGCTCAGGGCGTTCGAAGCTCGAAAAGCCAAGCAATTGGCTTTTCGTCCGCTGCGCGGACCGCTTCTCACCGTCGCGCGGTTGTCATACATCCCTCCTACATGCAATCGAGGCGACTTGGGACTGACATTTCGGGACGCCTGCAGTCAGTTGGGGTGTCACAAAATGCAAGACAGCATGCTGTCGGGCCGCTGCATCTGCTGCCGCCGCGATCTCCGCTCTCCGCTCTAGCCGTTCAACAACCGGCCGCAGCTGTGGGAGGAGCGCCCGGCCCAAGAGACAGATGTATGAACAGATTTCAAATCCAGGCAACCGGCATCAAGCAGGACGACTTCGCGGAGATGGTCGCGGAGGACGTCGAACGTGCGCTTGCCCACTATGACGAGGCCATCAACAGACCCACCATGGTCTCGGTCGGCAAGATCGCCGGCAGCATAGCTTCCGCTGTCACCTTGCTGTCGCCGAAGCATCAGCGTGCCATCGACGCCATCCATGCCGACCTTCCCGGCCTTGCATCGAAATTCGTACGCGCGCTGGCGGCGGAAGCCGCGCGCCGCAGCGAGGCGGGCACAGGCGGCGCGACTGGGCTGCCGCCGGCATCCCCCGTGGATATCGATGGACCTGCTTCCCCACCGCCGCGCGCCGACGACCTCGAATCGATGCTGATCGAGGACTGGGCCGGGCGCGTCGCCGGTTCGACCTATCTGGAAGAGAACATGCGCATCGCCCGCTCGACCCTGCATCGCTGGCAACGGCGGGGTGAGGTCATCGCCCTGCGCAAGGGCGGCCGCAAGCATGTCTTCCCGCTGGCGCAGTTCGTCGACGGCAGGCCGGTCGCGGGCATCCATGACGTGCTGTCCCTGATCAGCAATCCCAGGCTGGCCTGGTTGTGGCTGACACGCCCCTCGGCGCAGCTCGACGGCCGCATTCCGATCGACCTGCTGCGGCAGGATCAAATCGAGGAGGTCGTCGAGGCCGCGCGCGTTTTCGCTCCGGGTTGATGCCTTTCAGCCTAGGCAGTCTTGCGGATTGAGGGACGAGGCCCGGACGATGGCTGTTGCGGCACCATCTCGTTGGCGGTGACCAACCGGTTGCGGCCACTCTTTTTTCCGATGTACATCAGCCGGTCGGCGAGCGCGACCAGCGCTTCGGAATCGGCGGCTTCCGCCGGATACATGGCCACGCCAACGGTGCAGCCGACCTGAATGGCGCCATTCGGCGTGGGAACCTTGATCTGCAGCCTTTCCAGGATGCGTTCGGCAACGCGCACGGCCTTGTGCTGTGCCAGGTCGGCGGCGCCCGAGAACAGGAAGGCGAACTCGTCACCGCCAAGGCGGGCGACGAAATCGGCACTGCGAAGGATCGAGCGAAGCTGGCTCGAGACGCGCTGCAGCAGCGCATCGCCTGCCTCATGGCCGAGCGTGTCGTTGACTTCCTTGAAGCGGTCGAGGTCGATGAACAGAAGACCGGCCGCCTCACCGGTGGCGCCGCAACGGGCGACCACCGATTTGAGTTCGTTGTGGAAGGCACGCCGGTTGGGCAGGTCCGTCAACAGATCGTGGTTGGCTGAATGGTCGCTCTGCTGCTTGGCCAGTTCGATCTCGCGCTTTTGCGCGGATAGCTCCTCGTTGGCGGTCTTCAGATCCAGCAACAGTTGGGAGTTGAGGTCCTCGACAACCTTGCGGTCGCTGATGTCGACGACGAAGCCTTCCAGGAATTCGAGTTCGCCGGCGTCGTCCCAGACACCGCCGCCGATCTCGCGGACCCAAAGCGGTTCGCCGGCCCTCGGCACGATGCGATAGTCGACGTTCCAGTTGCAGCGCGCTTCGAGCGCGGCGTCGACGGCGGCATAGACCGAGGCGAGGTCGTCCGGGTGGATGGCCGAGACGTAGTCGCGCACGGCGTTGTGCACGAAATCCGTGGGCGGATAGCCGCTGACGGTGAGAACGCCGTCGCTGATGTAGAGCATGGTGTAGGACGCATCGTTGCGGCAGCGGTAGAGATAGCCGTCCATCCGGCCGGTGATGCTGAGCAGCGCGTCCAGGCGCTCGTCGTGATAGGCCCCCTGGCCGACCACGGTTGCGGGAATCGTATCGTGCTTCACGGCTGCAAATCCATGATTGTCACCACCCCGGTCTGTCCAAAATGCCCCTCTGGCACATCGATGACAGCTCCCTGGTATAACAACCGGATATTATCAATATCTTATGGATCGCAGCGATTTTCCCATAAATTCGGCTTGAATCGCGGGGTTCCTGCGATTGCACACATTCAGGTGGAGTGGTGCGGCCCTCGACCAGGGCCTCGGCCTAGCATCACTCGAAACGCGTTCGCGGGGCTTTCGTCCGCCGCTCAAGCCCCCGCAGTATATGCCGCGATCGCCGCCATGTTGACGATGTCCGAATCCTTGGCGTTCAGCGAGACGATCTGCACCGGCTTGTTCAGCCCGACCAGCAGCGGGCCGATCACCGTCGAGCCGCCGAGTTCCTGCAGCATCTTGGTCGAGATCGAGGCCGAGTGGAACGCCGGCATGATCAGGACATTGGCCGGGCCGGTCAGCCGGATGAACGGATACTGCGCCATGGCCCGCGCATTGAGCGCGACGTCGGCGGCCATTTCGCCGTCATACTCGAAATCGACGCGGCGCTTGTCGAGGATGCGCACGGCTTCCTGGACGCGCTCGGAGCGCTCGCCCTGCGGATGGCCGAAGGTCGAATAGGCGAGCATGGCAAGCCTCGGCTCGTAGCCCATGCGGCGGGCGAAGCCTGCCGCCTCCTCGGCGATGTCGGCGATCTGCTCGGCGTTCGGCATGTCGTGCACGGCGGTGTCGGCGACCAGCACGGTCCTGCCCCGCGCCAGCACGATCGACACGCCGATGACGCGGTGGCCGGGCTTGGCGTCGATGACGCGGCGGATGTCGTCGAGTGCCGTCGAATAGTTGCGGGTTACACCCGTGACGATGCCATCGGCGTCGCCCAGCGCCACCATGCAGGCGGCGAAGTGGTTGCGGTCGTTGTTGATCAGCCGCTGGCAGTCGCGAAACAGGAAGCCTTTGCGCTGCATGCGCTCGTAGAGATAGTCGGTGTAGATGCCGTTGCGGCGCGACAGCCGGGCATTGATGATCTCGATGCCTTGCTTGTTGAGGTCGATGCCGGCGTGCTTGGCGTTCTCCTTGATGACGTCGTCGCGGCCGAGCAGGATGGCGGTGCCGAGCCGCTGGTTCACGTAGGAGACGGCGGCGCGCATCACCTGCTCCTCCTCGCCCTCGGCAAAGACGATGCGCTTGGGCTGGCGGCGGACACGATCGTAGATACGCTGCAAGGTCGAGGCGATCGGATCGCGGCGGGCGGACAGCTCCTGCGCGTAGCGGTCGAGATCGAGGATCGGCTTGCGGGCAACGCCGGAGTCCATCGCTGCCTTGGCCACCGCAAGCGGGATGGCCGAGATCAGGCGCGGGTCGAACGGCACCGGAATGATGTAGTTGGGGCCGAATTTCGGCCGGTTGCCCTGATAGGCGGCGGCGACGTCATCGGGCACGTCCTTGCGCGCCAGTTCGGCAAGCGCACGGGCAGCGGCGATCTTCATGTCGTCATTGATGGTGGTGGCCCGCACATCCAGCGCGCCACGGAAGATGTAGGGGAAGCCGAGCACGTTGTTGACCTGGTTCGGATAGTCCGACCGGCCCGTGGCCATGATGGCGTCGGTGCGGATTTCGGCGACTTCCTCCGGCGTGATTTCCGGGTCGGGATTGGCCATGGCGAAGATGATCGGGTTCTTGGCCATCGACTGCACCATGGCGGGGGTCAGCGCGCCCTTGGCGGAGAGGCCGAGGAAAACGTCGGCGCCGTCGAGCGCCTCGGCGAGGCTGCGCGCCTCGGTCTTGACCGCATGCGCCGACTTCCACTGGTTCATGCCTTCGGTGCGCCCCTGGAAGACGACGCCCTTGGTGTCGCACAGGATGATGTTGTCGGGGGAAAACCCCATCGCCTTCATCAGCTCGATGCAGGCGATGCCGGCGGCACCCGCCCCATTGCAGACCATCTTCGTCGTCTTCATATCGCGGCCGGTGATCTCCAGCGCGTTGATCAGGCCGGCGGCCGAGATGATGGCAGTGCCGTGCTGGTCGTCATGGAACACCGGAATGTCCATCAGTTCGCGCAGGCGCTGCTCGATGATGAAGCACTCCGGCGCCTTGATGTCTTCAAGGTTGATGCCGCCGAAGGAGGGGCCGAGGAAGCGCACGCAATTGATGAACTCGTCGGCGTCCTCGGTGTCGACCTCGAGGTCGATGGAATCGACATCGGCGAAGCGCTTGAACAGCACCGCCTTGCCTTCCATGACCGGCTTGGAGGCCAACGCGCCGAGATTGCCGAGGCCAAGGATGGCGGTGCCGTTGGAGATGACGGCGACCATGTTGCCGCGAGTCGTGTAGTCGAAGGCGCGGCTGGGATCCTCGGCGATGGCCAGAACGGGAACCGCGACGCCCGGCGAATAGGCGAGGCTCAGATCGCGCTGCGTCGCCATTGGCTTGGTGGCGACAACCTCCAGCTTGCCGGGGCGGCCCATGGCGTGGAATTCGAGCGCTTCCTGCGCACTGACGGACGGACCGTTGTTCTCGGTTTTCTTGGCCATGATGCTTTTGATTTCCTCGCCGGTGCAGCACCTCGTTAGGGCGGGTGCTTTGTGAGGTTCCGAATTAAGACCACGCACTGCCGCGTGTAAACCGCCAGAGTTCGGGAATCGCGCTGGTGCTGGCGATTGCGGGCATCTGGCCGGATCGGTCGTCCCCTGTTTTTCGAGGCGCCGGCATTAAACCGCGCGACCACATCTGCTAGCGTGCCGCCCATGAACATGCATAGCCCGAACGAGCCGGACGCCCCCGAGGCGATCACGCCCTTGCCGACAGCCGCTGCCGCCGTCACGCCGATGATGGAGCAGTTCATCGAGATCAAGGCGGCGAACCCGGATTCGCTGCTGTTCTACCGCATGGGCGATTTCTACGAGCTGTTCTTCGACGACGCCGAGAAGGCGAGCCGGGCGCTGGGCATCGTCCTGACCAAGCGCGGCAAGCACCAGGGCCACGACATCCCAATGTGCGGCGTGCCGGTGCATGCCGCCGACGATTATCTGCAGAAGCTGATCGGCCAGGGTTTTCGCGTCGCCGTCTGCGAGCAGATCGAGGATGCGGCAGAGGCGAAGAAGCGCGGCGGCAAATCGGTGGTGCGCCGCGACGTGGTGCGGCTGGTGACGCCGGGCACCATCACCGAGGACAAATTGCTGGCGCCGTCGGAATCGAGTTTCCTGATGGCGCTGGGAAGGGTGAAAGGTGGGGCGGACCACTCCTTTGCTTTGGCCTGGATCGACATTTCGACCGGGGCGTTCCGCGTCGCCGAGACCACCGCCGACCGGCTGCTCGCCGACATCTTCCGTGTCGATCCGCGCGAGCTGATCGTTGCCGAGCCGGTGTTCTACGATGCGGAACTGAAACCGGTGTTCGACGTGCTCGGCCGCGTTGCCAATCCGCAGCCGCCCTCGCTGTTCGATTCGGCCTCGGCCACGGGTCGCATCGCCCGCTTCTTCGACGTGGCGACGCCGGACAGCTTTGGCGCGTTTTCGCGCGCCGAATTGTCGGCGATCTCGGGCGCCATCGCCTATGTCGAGAAGACGCAGAAGGCCGAGCGCCCGCCGCTGTCGCGACCGGAGCGCGAGGAGCAGGGCTCGACCCTTTTCATCGATCCGGCGACGCGCGGCAATCTGGAACTGCTGCGCACGCTGTCAGGCAGCCGCGAGGGTTCGCTGTTCAAGGCGATCGACCGCACGGTGACCGGCGGCGGCGCAAGGCTGCTGGCCGACCGGCTGATGGCGCCGTTGACCGATCCGGCTGCGATCGGCGCCAGGCTGGACTCGGTGTCGTTCTTCCGTTCGGAGACGCGGCTTTGCCAGGCAGTGCGGGCAAGCCTGAAGAGCGTCGCCGACATGCCGCGCGCTTTGTCCCGGCTGGCGCTCAACCGCGGCGGCCCGCGCGACCTCGGCGCGTTGCGCGCCGGTTTCGAGGCGGCAGGGGCGATCGCCGGGATCTTCGGCGAGATTACCCTGCCCCAGCAACTCACGGCGGCGCTGGGCGCCATCCAGGCGCTGCCCAGGGCGCTTACGCAGCACCTGACGCAGGCGCTTGGCGATGAACTGCCGCTGCTCAAGCGTGACGGCGGCTTCGTTCGCGGCGGCTACCATGCCGAGCTCGACGAGATGCGGGCGCTGCGCGACGAATCGCGAAAAGTCATCGCCGGTCTGGAGCGCTCGCTGATCGACGAGACCGGCATCCGCTCGCTGAAGATCCGGCACAACAATGTGCTTGGCTACTATATCGAAGTGACCGCCAACCATCATGCGGTGATGACCGGCAGCGACGGCGCCAAGGCGCGCTTCATCCATCGCCAGACCATGGCCAATGCCATGCGCTTCACGACGACCGAACTCGCCGAACTGGAGACCAAGATCGCCAATGCCGCCGACCGGGCACTCGGCATCGAGCTTGCCGCCTTCGACGCGCTGACGGCGGAAGCGGTCGGCGAAGCGGAAAAGATCCGCGCCGGCGCCGATGCGCTGGCCGTGCTCGACGTGTCGGCGGCGCTCGCTCTGCTGTCCGAAAGCGAAGCCTGGTGCCGGCCGGTGGTGGATTCGAGCCTCGCCTTCGAAATTTCGGGCGGCCGGCATCCGGTGGTCGAGCAGGCGCTGCGCCGCTCCGGCGAAGGCCCGTTCGTTGCCAATGATTGCGACCTGTCGCCGGAGGGCAGTGCCAAGAATGGCGCGATCTGGCTTTTGACCGGCCCCAACATGGGCGGTAAGTCGACGTTCCTGCGGCAGAACGCGCTGATCGCCATCCTGGCGCAAACCGGCTCGTTCGTGCCGGCGGCGTCAGCCCATATCGGCGTCGTCGACCGGCTGTTCTCGCGTGTCGGCGCCTCGGATGATCTGGCGCGCGGCCGCTCGACCTTCATGGTCGAGATGGTCGAGACGGCGGCGATCCTCAACCAAGCCGGCGAGCGGGCGCTGGTGATCCTTGACGAGATCGGCCGCGGCACCGCTACGTTCGACGGCCTGTCGATCGCCTGGGCGGCGGTGGAATACCTGCACGAGAAGAACCGCTGCCGAGCGATCTTCGCCACCCATTTCCACGAAATGACCTCGCTGGCCGGCAAGCTGGCGCGGCTGCACAACGTCACCATGCGGGTCAAGGAATGGGAAAACGACGTCGTCTTCCTGCACGAGGTCGGCAAGGGTGCTGCCGACCGTTCCTATGGCGTGCAGGTGGCGCGGCTGGCCGGATTGCCGGAAGCGGTAGTCGACCGGGCCAAGGAAGTGCTGCACCAACTCGAAGAGGGCGAGGTTTCGGGCAAGACCAACCGTCTGGTCGACGACCTGCCGCTGTTTTCGGTGGCGGTGAAGCGCGAGGCGCCTAAGCCGGTGAAGAGCGACGTGCTGGGCGCCGCACTCGGCGACATCAACCCCGACGAGATGACGCCACGCGAGGCGCTTGAGGCGCTGTATCGGCTGAAGGTGCTGGCGGGAAAGTAGTCAAATCATCTCCAGACCGCGCTTGCGGGTCGGAGGCGGAAAGGCGCGGTCGAGTTCGGCGATGTCCTGCGTCGTCAGTTCGATGTCGAGCGCTGCAAAATTCTGGCGGACATGCTGCTGGCTGCTGGCCTTGGGAATGGCGATGACGCCCTCCTGGTGCATCACCCAGGCCAGGGCTATCTGCGCCGGGGTCGCATTGTGGCGGGCGGCGACGACGTCGAGCCTGGTATTGCGCGCCAGCGCGCCCTGCTCGACCGGCGAATAGGCCATCAAGGGGATGCCGCGCTGGCGGCTCCAGGGTGCCAGGTCAAATTCGAGGCCACGCCGGACCAGGTTATAGAGCACCTGGTTGGTCTGGACGTTGCCGCCGTCGGGCAAGCCGACCAGTTCTTCCATCTCGTCGGTGTCGAAGTTGCTGACGCCCCAGTGGCGGATCTTGCCCGCCGCTTTCAGCGCCTCGAAGGCCGCGACGGTTTCGGCCAGCGGCACGCTGCCCGGCCAATGCAGCAGATAGAGATCGATCCGGTCGGTGCGCAGGCGCTTCAGGCTGTTTTCGCAGGCGCGCTGCACGCCGGCGCGCGAAGCGTTTGACGGCAGCACTTTCGAAACCAGGAAGGTTTCGTCGCGGCGCCCGGCGATGGCCTCGGCGACTACCTCCTCGGCACCGCCGCTGGCATACATTTCGGCGGTATCGATGAGCGTGATGCCAAGGTCGAGGCCAAGCTTGAGGGCGTTGACCTCATCGGCGCGGCGACGGATATCCTCGCCCATTTTCCACGTGCCCTGACCAAGCACCTGAACGGCTTCGCCGGAAGGCAGCGTGGTGGTTCTGATCGTCGATGGCATGGCGGCGGGCTCCAGTTGAGGTCCTGATCGCTTGACAGGCTCGGCGGGAATCCAGAAGAGATTTCTCGCCGGATCCTGCTTCGCGAAAAGGCTTACTTCACCGGATGGGCTGCGAGCCAGCCCTGCATCTGCTTGATCTCGGCTTCCTGCGCGGCGATGACCCCCTCGGCCAGCTTGCGAATCTCCGGGTCCTTGCCGTTGGCAAGCTCTACCTTGGCCATGTCGATAGCGCCCTGATGGTGCGGGATCATGCCACGGACGAAATCGGCATCGGCATTGCCGGTATATTGCAACGCCATCATGTCGGCATGCATCTTGTCCATCGCCGCCTTGTAGCCTTCGCTCGAAGGGCCGGTCGCATCCGTCGACATGCCAGCCATGTCGTGTTTCATCTCTTCGCTCTGCGCCGGAACGCTTTCGAGGAAGACGGCAAGCAGCATTCCGGCAGCCATCAGCAAAAGGACGAGTTTTTTAGCCAAGGTCATTAATGGTCTCCTGTTGAGTGGTTTCGTATTTGGGGGCTTTGCTCAGAGTTTCAACGCCCGCAGCCGCAATGCGTTGGATATCACCGACACCGAGGACAGGCTCATCGCCGCCGCCGCCAGCATCGGCGACAAAAGCGTGCCGGTGAGCGGATAGAGCACACCTGCGGCGACGGGTACGCCGAGCACGTTGTAGAGGAAGGCGAAGAACAGGTTCTGGCGGATGTTGCGGATCGTCGCCTGCGCCAGGGTACGCGCCCGCACGATGCCGTTGAGGTCGCCCTTGACCAGCGTGATGCCAGCACTTTCGACGGCGACATCGGCGCCGGTGCCCATGGCGATGCCGACATCGGCGGCGGCAAGGGCGGGGGCGTCGTTGACGCCGTCGCCGGCCATGGCGACACCTTTGCTCCTGGCGCGCAATTCCTCGACGAGGGCTGCCTTCTGTTCCGGCAACAGGCCGGCGCGAACTTCGTCGATGCCGAGGCTCCTGGCGATCGCTTTTGCCGTGCGTTCATTGTCGCCGGTCGCCATGACGATCCTCAGGCCGCTGTCATGCAGCGCCCGGATCGCCTCGGCGGTGGTTGCCTTGACCGGATCGGCGACAGCGACGATGCCGGCCAGCTTGTCGCCGACGGCAACGAACATCACGGTCCTGCCTTCGGTCTGCAGCGTTTCGGACCTGGCGGAGACGGACGCGGTGTCGATGCCGAGATCGGTCATCATCGCCGCATTGCCGAGCGCGACCTTGTTTCCCGACAGGGTGCCGGAAACGCCCTTGCCGGTGACGGCCTCGAAGCCGCTGGCGTTGGCGATCTCCAGGCCGCGCGTACCGGCGCCTTCGACGATGGCTTCGGCGAGCGGATGCTCCGAGCCCTTTTCCAGGCCGGCAGCAAGGGCCAGCAATTCGTCTTCGGAAAAGCCATTTGCGGCAACGACATCGGTCAGTTTCGGCCGGCCTTCGGTCAGCGTGCCCGTCTTGTCGACGATCAGCGTGTCGACGGAGGCGAAGCGTTCGAGCGCGGCGGCTTCCTTGATCAGCACGCCGGCATGGGCACCCCGACCGGTGGCGGTCATGATCGACATCGGCGTGGCGAGGCCGAGCGCGCAGGGGCAAGCGATGATCAGCACCGACACCGCCGAGACGATGGCGAAGATCAGGCTGGGTTCGGGGCCAAGGACAGCCCAGCCGACGAAGGCCGCGATCGCGACCAGCACCACTGCCGGGACAAAGTAGAAGGAAACGCGATCGGCCAGCCCCTGGATAGGGGCGCGCGAGCGCTGCGCCCTGGCGACGAGTTCGACGATGCGCGCCAGCGTGGTCTCGGCGCCGATCCGCTCGGCGCGCAGGATCAGCGAGCCGTTTTTATTGAGCGTACCGGCGGTGAGGGTATCGCCTTCGACCTTTTCGACCGGCAACGGTTCGCCTGTGATCATCGATTCGTCGAGGGAGGAACGACCTTCCATCACGGTGCCGTCGACCGGCACGGCGTCACCGGGACGGATGCGCAGGCGATCACCCACCTTGACCGCATCGAGCGGCACGTCGCTTTCGGAACCGTCGGTACCGATCAGCCGCGCGGTCTTCGGCGCGAGATCAAGCAAAGCGCGGATTGCCGACCCGGTCTTTTCACGGGCCTGCAATTCCAGCACCTGGCCGAGGAAGACCAGCGCGACGATGACGGCGGCGGCCTCGAAATAGACCGGCACCGCGCCGCCATGGCCACGGAACTGATGTGGAAAAATGCCCGGGAACAGTGTGGCTGCGACGCTGTAGAGATAGGCCGCGCCGACGCCGAGCGAGATCAGCGTCCACATGTTGGGGCTGCGGATGACGAGCGAATCCCAGCCGCGATGGAAGAAGGGCAGCGCCGCCCACAATACGACGGGGCTGGCCAATGCCAGTTCCAGCCAGACCATCGTGCGTTCGTCGACAAATGCCTCGAACGTCAGGCCGAGCATCGGCGCCATGGCGATGAACAGCAACGGCAGCGAGAGCGCGGCACTGACCCAGAATCGCCTGGAGAAATCGACCAGCTCGAGATTTGGTCCTTCATCACCAGTGGGCACGCCCATCGGCTCCAGCGCCATGCCGCATTTCGGGCAGGAGCCGGGCTTATCGCGGATGATTTCGGGATGCATCGGACAGGTGTATTGCGTGCCCTTGGGCATCGGCTGCGGTGCAGCCTTGCCGCCGAGATATTTTTGCGGTTCCGCCTCGAATTTCGCCTTGCAGCCGGCCGAGCAGAAGTAGAAGTCCCGAGCTTGATGACGGACAGAGTGCTTGGCCGTCGCAGGGTCGACGGTCATGCCGCAGACAGGATCCCGCACCACGGCCGCCTCCCCGGCTGCAGCTTTCGCCGCGCAGCAGCCGTCATGCGCGTGATGATGATGTTCTGAATGCGTCATTCAAAATGCCTCGATGCCTCGTCTTGATGCGGAGGTAGTGCTTCCAGTAACTGGAAGGTCAAGGGCATAATTTTCTTTTTCCGTGTGTCGTCGCCGGCGCCGGGCCACCATCAAAGAAAGTCGGATGCGCGGCGGCTTCTTGTGCTATGGAGCCGCCGATTGACAATCCAAGCGCATCCGAATGCATCGATTCCATTTCCAATGAAGTGCCTGGTCATAAACCTCGACCGGTCCCAGGACCGGCTCGCGCATGTGACGTCGGAGTTTGCCCGTATCGACGTTGACTTCGAACGCGTCGCGGCGGTCGACGCCCAGGGCCGATCCGACCTCCCGCAAACACCGATGCGGCTCAATCCGCTGACACAGTTGCGTCTGACCAACACCGAGATCGCCTGTTTCCTCAGCCACAAGGCCTGCTGGGCAAGGATCGCCGATGGCGACGATGCCTATGGCGTGATTTTTGAAGACGATGTCATCTTTTCAGAAAATGCCGGCGCGATGCTTGCCGACGCCAGTTGGATCCCGGCTGATGCCGAGATCGTCAAGCTGGAGACGTTCTTCAAGAAGACCCGGCTGGCATGGCGGCGCTCTCCGGCCGGCCACGGCTTTTCCACGTCCAGACTGCACGGAGCTCACGTCGGCGCTGCCGGCTACATACTGTCGCGGCAGGCGGCGCGCGATCTCATCGACGGCACCGCGGAGCTCAGCAGTCCCGTCGACCAAGTCATTTTCAATCCAAGATTCGCCCCTTCCCCCGGCGCGGCGATCTATCAGCTGATTCCGGCGCTGTGCGCGCAGGAGCGCTTCTTGCGGACCGCCGCACTGCCGAGCCTGCTTCTTGAGGAACGTCGGGACCAGTGGCTTGCCGGCATCCAATCCGGATCGCGCACGACCAAGACGCTGCCGATGAGAATCGGGGCCGAGGCCAGGAAATTGCTGGGGAGGATCGTCGACTTCTGCCTCCTTAAGCAGAGAAACAGGTTCATAGCGTTCTATCGCCACGGCGAACGTGTCCGTCCTGCCCATACCCACAACCGCGAAAAGGCGCTATAGACGCCGCCGAAAAGGCGAGACCAACCGGACCCTATGGCGAAAATCTCCCTGAAGCTCGACGAACTGATCGACGGCGAAGCCTTGCGCCGCGAGATGACGGCGCTGACCGCGGCCACCGCCGGGGACGGCTCCGGACAGGCCGCGCGCAGTGGTGTGCTTCAGCTTCTCAAGGGGCGGTTGGCGGACGGACGCGCCATTGCCGAACGCATGCTGAGGGACGACGGCAGTGGGCGTGCCTGTGCGGCGCGGCTGTCGCATCTCATGGACGAGATCATCCGGGCGCTTTACGATTTCGCCGTCACGCATGTCTACCGGGTCAAGAATCCATCCTCGGCGGAGCGCATGGCCGTCGTCGCCGTCGGCGGCTATGGCCGCGGCACGCTGGCGCCTGGCTCCGACATCGACCTCCTGTTCCTGCTGCCCTACAAGCAGACGCCATGGGGCGAGCAGACGGTCGAGTACATGCTCTACATGCTGTGGGATCTGGGCTTGAAGGTTGGCCACGCCACCCGCAACATCGACGAATGCCTGCGCCTGTCGCGCACCGACGTCACCATCCGGACCTCGATCCTCGAGGCGCGGTTCCTGTGGGGCGAGCTCAAGCTCTATGACGAGCTGATGCTGCGCTTCGACCATGAGGTGGTGCGCACGACCGGCCCCGAATATGTCCAGGCCAAGCTTGCCGAACGCGACGATCGCCATGCCAAGGCCGGCGAAAGCCGCTATCTCGTCGAGCCCAACGTCAAGGACGGCAAGGGCGGCCTACGCGACCTGCAGACGCTGTTCTGGATCGGCAAGTACTTCTACCGCGTGCGCACCGGCGAGGAGCTGGTCGACAAGGGCGTCTTCACCGAGGGCGAATATCGCGAATTCCAGAAGGCCGAGGATTTCCTGTGGGCGGTGCGCTGCCACATGCATTTCCTCACCGGCAAGGCCGAAGAACGGCTGCATTTCGACATCCAGCGCGAGATCGCCGAGCGGCTCGGCTACACCAGCCATCCCGGCCTGTCGGCGGTCGAGCGCTTCATGAAGCACTATTTCCTCGTCGCAAAGGATGTCGGCGACCTGACCCGCATCTTCTGCGCCGCGCTCGAGGAAGAGCAGGCCAAGCACGTGCCGGGCTTCAACCGCATCTTCCTCACCTTCTCGCGGCGCAAGCGCAAGCTTGCCGGCACCTCGGACTTCATTGTCGACAACCACCGCATCAACATCGCCGACGACCAGGTGTTCGAGCGCGATCCGGTCAATCTTTTGAGATTGTTCTGGTTCGCCGACAAGCACGGTCTGGAGTTCCATCCCGATGCGCTGAAGCTGCTGACCCGCTCGCTCGGCCTGGTCAACAAGTCGCTGCGGCGAGACGAGGAGGCCAACCGGCTGTTCCTCGACATCCTGACCTCGGACCGCAATGCCGAACTCAATCTGCGGCGCATGAACGAGGCGGGGCTGCTCGGCAAGCTGATCCCGGATTTCGGCAAGATCGTCGCCATGATGCAGTTCTCGATGTACCACCACTATACGGTGGACGAGCACCTGATCCGCTGCATCGGCGTGCTGGCCGAGATCGAGCGCGGCGACGGCGAGAAGGTCCATCCCCTGTCGCACACGCTGATGCCGGGCCTGAAGAAGAGCCGCGAGGCGCTCTATGTCGCCGTGCTGCTGCACGACATCGCCAAAGGCAGGCCGGAGGATCATTCCGAGGCTGGGGCCAGGATCGCCCGGCGCATCTGCCCGCATATGGGGCTGTCACCAGCCGACACGGAAACCGTCGCCTGGCTGGTCGAGAACCACCTCGCGATGTCGATGACGGCGCAGACCCGCGACCTCAACGATCGCAAGACCATCGAGGATTTCGCCGCGATCGTGCAATCGGTCGAGCGGCTGAAGCTGCTTTTGATCCTCACCGTCTGTGACATCAGGGGCGTCGGACCCGGTGTCTGGAACGGCTGGAAAGGCCAGCTGCTGCGCACGCTATACTATGAGACCGAACTGCTTTTGACCGGCGGCTTTTCGGAAGTGTCGCGCGCGCAGCGGACGGCGGCGGCGCGCGAACGTCTGGCCGAGGCGCTCGCCAACTGGCCGGACAAGGCCCGCAAGCGCTATGTCGCCCTGCACTACGAGAACTACCTTTTGACCGTCGATCTCGCCGATCAGTTGCGCCATGCCGAATTCATCCGCGAAGCGGACGCTTCGGGCAACAAGCTCGCCACCATGGTCAAGACCCACCAGTTCGAGGCGGTGACCGAAATCACCGTGCTGGCGCAGGACCATCCCCGCCTGCTCTCGGTCATCGCCGGGGCCTGCGCCGGAGCTGGTGGCAACATCGTCGACGCGCAGATCTTCACCACGTCGGACGGCCGCGCCCTGGACACCATCCTGATCTCAAGGGAATTCGACCGCGACGAGGACGAGCGCCGGCGCGCCGAGCGCGTCGGCCGGCTGATCGAGGACGTGCTGTCGGGCAAGAGCTGGCTGCCGGAGATGATCGAGAAGCGGACCAAGCCGCGGCGTGGCGCCAAGGTGTTCAAGATCCCGCCGCGCGCCGAAATCCGTAACGCATTGTCGAACCGTTTTTCGGTCATCGAGGTCGAGGGCCTGGATCGGCCTGGCCTGCTGTCGGAGATCACCGGAACGCTATCCGACCTGTCGCTCGACATCGCATCGGCCCACATCACCACCTTCGGCGAGAAGGTCATCGACACCTTCTACGTCACCGACCTCACCGGCCAGAAGATCGACAACCCGGCCCGCATCGCCACCATCCGCAACCGGCTGATGGCGGCGCTTGAAGGCGTCGCGCCAGAGCGTGGCGGCAAGGCCAAGGCCGCCGCCGAGTGACAGCGACCATCACTTTGTCCCAATTCCGCAGGCAGTTCCCAAAAGCATGAGCCTCGTCAAGAAATTCGCAACGGTCGCTTCCGGCACGCTGATGAGCCGCGCGCTCGGCTTCGGGCGCGAGATGCTGATGGCGGCAGCGCTGGGCACCGGACCTGTCGCCGACGCCTTCAACGCCGCCTTCCAGTTTCCCAACACCTTTCGCCGGTTGTTCGCCGAGGGCGCCTTCAACGCCGCCTTCGTGCCGCTGTTCGCCAAGGAGATCGAGACGCACGGCACCGAAGGCGCCAAGCGCTTCTCGGAGGAGGTGTTCGGCGTCTTGTTCACGGCGCTGCTAGCGCTAACCATCGTCATGGAACTGTCGATGCCGCTGATCGTGCGCTACCTGGTGGCGCCGGGTTTTGCCGGCATACCGGGAAAATTCGACACCACGGTGACGTTGGCGACGATCATGTTCCCCTATCTGATCTGCATGTCGCTGGGCGCCATGATGGCGGGGATGCTGAATTCACTGCGCCGCTATTTCGCAGCGGCGGTGGCGCCGGTGTTCCTCAACATCATCCTGATCGGCGTGCTCGCCTATGCCTGGTACAAGGGCTCCGACGCCCTCGCCGTCGGCTACGGACTGTCCTGGGGCGTGCTGGCCGCCGGACTGGTGCAACTGGCGATCGTCTGGGTGGCGGTGCGCCATGCCGGCATCTCGATCGGCTTCCGGCGTCCGAAAATGACGCCCGCGGTCAAGCGGCTGCTGATCCTGGCGCTGCCGGCGGCGATCACCGGCGGCATCACCCAGATCAACCAGCTGATCGGCACGGCGATCGCCTCGGCGCAGAACAGCGCGGTGTCCTCGCTCGCCTATGCCGACCGCATCTACCAGTTGCCGCTCGGCGTGGTCGGCGTGGCGGTGGCGATCGTGCTGTTGCCCGAACTGTCGCGGGCGCTGAAGTCGGGCAACCTGATCGAGGCGGCCAATCTGCAGAACCGCTCGGTCGAGTTCACGCTGTTCCTCACCTTGCCGGCAGCCGCGGCACTGTGGGTAATGTCGGAGCCGATCGTGCGGCTGGTCTATGAGCGCGGCGCCTTTGCCGCCAACAACTCGACGCCGACGGTGGCGGCGATCCTGGCGATCTTCGGCCTCGGCCTGCCGGCCTTCGTGCTGATCAAGGCGTTCACCCCAGGCTATTTCGCCCGCGAGGACACCCGCACGCCGATGATGTTCGCCGCCATCTCGGTGGCGGTGAACGTCACCACGGCGCTGACACTGTTTCCGGAAATGGGCGCGCCCGGCATCGCCGTCGCCTCGGCCGTCGCCGGCTGGGTCAACGCGCTGATGCTGCTCGGCGTCTTGATCAGGCGTGGCCATTGGGGCCGCGACGTGCCGCTGATGAAACGCATTCCGCGGCTGGTGCTGTCGGCGATCGTGATGGGCACGGCACTTTACTTTGCCGAACACTGGTTCGCCATCAGGCTCGGCCGGGGTGCGCCGCTGGTCGTCAAGGCGACGACGCTTCTGGCGCTCGTCGCCGGCGGGGCGCTGCTCTACTTCATCACGGCCTTCGCCACCGGCGGCGCCGATTTCGGCATGATCCGGCGCAACGTCAAGCGTGGATCGGGGAAGGCGACGCCACCGGTGGCGAAGACCGACCCTGACGAATAGACCGGACAACTCGGCGGCAAAACCGGCCTTGATCGGATCGTCATGTTCGTCCATAAGCGCGCCGTCGCAAGACTTTCGCCGCGCGCGAAACGGCCCTCCACAAGCCAAGGGAACAACCATGACCGCCTTCAAGCCACTCGTCTTTTCCGGCGTCCAGCCGACCGGCAATCTGCATCTCGGCAATTATCTCGGCGCCATCAAGAAATTCGTCGCCCTGCAGGAAACCTCCGACTGCATCTATTGCGTCGTCGACCTGCATTCGCTGACCGCACAGCTCGTCTATGACGACCTCGCCGACCAGACGCGGTCGATAACCGCGGCGTTCCTGGCCTCGGGCATCGACCCGAAGAAGCACATCGTCTTCAACCAGTCGCGGGTCATGCAGCATGCAGAACTCGCCTGGATCTTCAATTGCGTGGCGCGCATCGGCTGGATGAACCGCATGACGCAGTTCAAGGACAAGGCCGGCAAGGACCGCGAGAACGCTTCGCTCGGCCTGCTTGCCTATCCGAGCCTGATGGCTGCCGACATTTTGCTCTATCGCGCCACCCACGTCCCGGTGGGCGAGGACCAGAAGCAGCACCTGGAGCTGACCCGCGACATCGCGCAGAAGTTCAACAACGACTTTTCGGATCGCATCGCGGCCCTTGGCGTCGGCGTCGAGATGCAGGTCGGCGAGGAGACCGTGAACGGCTATTTCCCGCTGACCGAGCCGGTGATCGGCGGGCCGGCGGCGCGCATCATGTCGCTGCGCGACGGCTCGAAGAAGATGTCGAAGTCGGATCCGTCGGACCTGTCGCGCATCAACCTGACCGACGATGCCGATGCGATCTCGAAGAAGATCCGCAAGGCCAAGACCGACCCGGAAGCGTTGCCGAGCGAGCTGGACGGGCTGGCCAGCCGGCCCGAGGCGGAAAACCTGGTCGGCATCTATGCGGGTCTCGCCGATATGTCGAAGGCAGACGTGCTGAAAGAGTTCGCCGGCCAGCAGTTTTCGGTGTTCAAGCCGGCGCTGGCCGACCTTGCGGTGGAGAAGCTGGCGCCGATCGCCAGCGAGATGCGCCGCATTTCCGACGATCGCGCCTATGTCGACGCGGTGCTGAGGGATGGCGGCGAGCGTGCCGGCGTGCTGGCCGAAGCGACGATGAAGACGGTGCGCGACATCATCGGGCTGCTGCAGAGCTGATCCCAACATCGGGTGCACTGCACCACACTGGCATAAGGCCGGCGGCTTGCCGCCGGTCTGCGGCAGTGGCAGATTGCGGCCGCAATGACACCGAGTAAGTAGACATGGTCTCCAAACGCCTCAGCCGCGAAGCCGGCCATCGCCGCAAGTTCCTGGCGATCATCGACGACACGCCGGAATGCGAGCGCGCCGTCGCCTACGCCTCGAAGCGGGCGCAGAGCACAAGCGGCACGCTGGTGCTGCTCTATGTCATCGAGCCGGACGATTTCCAGCACTGGCTGGGTGTCGAGAAGATCATGCGCGAGGAGGCAAATGCCACGGCGCGCGCCGCGCTTGACGGTTATGCCAACAAGGTACGCCAGAAGCTTGGCATCGAGCCGGAGATGGTGGTGCGCGAAGGCAAGCCGACCGAAGAGATCCACAAACTGATCGAGGAGGACCAGGACATCGCCATCCTGGTGCTGGCCGCCGGCGCCGGCAAGGAAGGTCCCGGACCGCTGGTCGGCGCCGTGGCCGGCAAGGGTGCCGCCTTCCCGATCCCGGTGACAGTGGTGCCGCAGAACCTGTCGGACGAGGAGATCGACAGCCTCGCCTGAGGTGTGCTGGTATTCGGGTGATGCCGGCCTGCAAACGGCCAGACCTGAATCGCACCTCAAAGCGCATCGCAAGTCGCAAAAACATTCCGCCAGCCAGCCGTTCTGGCGATGCGTTTCGCTTGAATGTCCAGCCAATAGAGCCTATTTAGAACTATTCCAAACTGGTTGCCCGAAACGGGCACGGAGACGGCCATGTTTATCCAGACCGAATCGACGCCAAATCCGGCGACGCTGAAATTCCTGCCCGGCAAGGAAGTGCTTCTGGAAGGCACCGCCGATTTCCGCGATGCCGACAGCGCAGCCACCGCGTCGCCGCTGGCTGGCCGGCTGTTCGAGATTCCCGGCGTTACCGGTGTTTTCTTCGGCTACGATTTCATCACCGTGACCAAGGACGGCCCCGACTGGCAGCATTTGAAGCCGGCGATTCTGGGCGCCATCATGGAGCATTTCATGTCCGGCGCGCCGGTCATGGCCAAGGCCGGCCCCGCCGCCGAGACCAGCCTGACGGGTGAGTTCTACGACAAGGCCGACGAGGAACTCGTCATCACCATCAAGGAACTGCTCGACACGCGGGTGCGTCCGGCGGTCGCCCAGGACGGCGGCGACATCACCTTCCGCGGCTTCGAGAACGGCACGGTGTTCCTGCACATGAAGGGCGCCTGCGCCGGCTGCCCGTCTTCGACGGCGACGCTGAAGCACGGTATCCAGAATCTTCTGCGCCACTTCGTGCCGGAAGTGCAGCAGGTCGAGCAGGTTTCCTGATCGCCCCGCTGGCTTCTTTGCCGGCAAACAGATTCAATCAAGCGCAAAAAACGGGCGCAAAAAACAAAAAACCGGGCCGAATTGCCCGGTTTTCTGTTTGGGACGTCCGTTGTTGCCTAGACGGTCCGCGCATGAATGGCGTCTGTATCTGACCATGATTTTGCCGAAAACCGGTACCGGTTTTCGGGATCATGGCCTAAAGAACTATGACCTTGGCGCCCACCGAAGTGCGGTCGTAAAGGTCAATAATGTCCTGGTTCATCAGGCGGATGCAGCCTGACGACATTGCCTTGCCAATCGAATTCCATTCCGGGCTGCCATGCAGGCGATAGCCCGAGTCACCGCCCTTGTTGAACAGGTACATGGCGCGGGCGCCAAGCGGGTTCTTCAGGCCCGGCTCCATGCCACCGGCAAACTTCGCCAGCTCCGGCTGGCGGCGGATCATCTGCGAAGGCGGCGTCCAGGTCGGCCATTCGCGCTTCAGCGCGATATGGGCGGTGCCGTGCCATTCGAAGCCCTCGCGGCCGACGCCGATGCCGTAGCGAATAGCCCGGCCGTCACCCTCGATAAAATAGAGGAACTTGTTCTGCGTATCGACGATGATGGTGCCCGGCCTTTCCAAGCTGTCGTAGTTCACCTCTTGCCGATGATACCTCATCGGCACCTTCTCGATCGGGACGCGCGGCAGCTGGTAACCGGCATCGGTCACCGCACCATAGTCGTTGGAGAAAATCTGCATGCCGATGCTGCTGCAACCGGCGATAGCAGTGGAAAGCGCCAATGCGGCGGCGATTGCAAACGACTTCATGCGCATAAGACGCCCCAACTCAGCGGCACGAGTCGGCCGCTTTCCTTGCATCATTCATGCTGGCATTTTCTTTGCTTGCCAAGCGCCCGATGCCTATATGCAGGGGCTTACATGCTGGTAGGCGCATTACTATGGCATTTCGGCAACAGGCCTCACAGGATTGTGAAGCAAAATCAATGGCCCCGTCCGTAAGCCCATTAAAAATCAAGGAAAATCGTCATGAATGTCGGTGACGCCGCCCACCATTCAGGCCTGCCGGCCAAAACCATCCGCTACTATGAAGAGATCGGCCTGATCGCCCCTGCGCGTGCCGCCAACGGCTACCGCGACTATTCCGGTGACGACATCCACCGGCTGGCCTTTCTGCGCCGCGCGCGCAACCTCGGCTTTTCCATCGACGACTGCCGCCAGTTGATGGCGCTCTACAAGGATCGGAGCCGCGCCAGCCACGACGTGCGCGAGATCGCCGCCGCCCATGTCAGGGCGATCGAGGAAAAGGTGCGCGAATTGCAGTCGATGCGTTCGACCCTGCAGACGCTGATCCACGCCTGCCACGGCGACGACCGGCCGGACTGCCCGATCCTGGATGACATGGCGGGGGCTGCGCTGCCCGGCGGCAAGGATGCTTCGACGGCCGCATAGGCGCTATGCGTCCAGCGGGAGCATCATTTGGAAACCAGTAGGATTTGCCGTAACATTAACCGGGGCTAATGCACATCTGCTTGGTCGGAAGGGACCTGAGTGGGGAAGTTCCTGGCAGGCCTGTTGGCCGCGACGCTGGTCGCGTCGGCAGGACGATGCTGGTCCAAGGACAAGTTGCCTTACAGGCCGATCTTCGAAGAAAAAGTGAGAATGGCCAGCGCCCTGCGGTATTCCGATATCCTGGGCCAGGAATGCATGCACGGGCGCCGGTATCCGCGGAACAAGATCAAGAACGGCTTCAAAAGGCACTACGAGGAAATGCGACTGCAGTTGGTCGCCGAAGGGTACACCATCGTGCCCGATGTGGCCGGGAACAACTCAGCCAGGGCGCTGTCCGAGATGGAATTCGACGCCAGGCGGCGGCTTGGGATCGCGCCCCAATTTGGCTGTTTTCGAGCATACTGGCTGGATGATTGAGCCTGCTCTCAATTGGCCCACAGAGTCCGGCTGTCAGTCGTCCGAGCGCGCCATGCTGGTACGGCGCGGCATGCAGCGGCTTTTGATGGATGGGCGGGTGGGCATCCCCAAGATAGCCCCAGCCGCGCCGGTCATCCGGCGTATCAAGTCGATTCGCGCGGACGATCTCTTTGTTTTTCGAGGAACTGATTGGCGTGTTCCGCCCAATCGTCCGCCGTGATCTTATGTTCCTGAACAGACTTTCCAAAGGCCTCGCGCAGAGCGTCAAGGTCGAAGGCCCACAGTTGTTCGCCTTCGTTGCTGTTCAATGTCGCGTCACCCGTCCCCATGGAAGCGACGATAAGCTCCACAAGTTCAGGCTTTCAAGGACCGATGCCTGACTTCTTTTGGGTGCATCCGGGTTAGATCACAAGATCGGCGTTCTCGCTCATTGGACGCCCCTAGCTTAGCGGTTGTGCTTCATACCAGCGGGCCAACCAATCCAGAACGCCCATCCAGATAAGCTACCGGACCGGTATCGGCATGGAAAGGAGGGCATTTCGCAAGGCTAGGGCTTACGGCCGCGCGGTGTCCTGTGACCTATGTGGACAGAGCGGTATAGACCCGAGTGATGAAGCCGTGGAATTGCATCATGTAGTCGCGCAGGAACTCCTCGGTCCCGGCGTCGGTGACCTCGCCTTCATCGGTGATCAGACCGGGTTTGAACTGGATGTAAGCCTCGATCGAGTTCATCTGCGGGGAGTTGCAGAAGCCAAGAACGCCGCGAAGGCTTTGCTGCGCCAGCGCGGTGCCGATCGAACCCGGCGAGGTGCCGATGACCGCCGACGGTTTTCGGGTGAACGAGTTATGGCCGTAGGGTCGGCTGGCCCAGTCGATCGCGTTCTTCAGCCCACCTGGGATTGAGCGGTTGTATTCGGGCGTGACGAACAACACGGCTTCGATCCCGGCGAGCGCTTCCTTGAATGCCTTTGCCGGCGGAGGGAAATCAGCGTCGTAGTCGTAGCTGTACAGCGGCAGATCCTTGAACGGGATTTCGGCCATCGAGAGTTCGGCTGGCGCCAAGTTCACGAGCGCCTTGGCCAGCTTCCGGTTGATTGAGCCCTTGGCGAGGCTGCCAATGAGATAACCGACTTTGTACGCGGTCATGGGAATACCTCCCCGGGAGAAAGCCAGTATGCGGCTGGCAGCGCAGTCCTGAAGGGTACACCCCTGGGCCGATCAATGCACGCGTATCGTGGGCAGCGACGGCCCTACGGCTGGGTAGCGCGTGTCTGGGACTTCAGTCTTAGTTGAGATATCGCTAATGTGCCTATAACTTGGGCAGTGCGGGGGACGATCCCAAAAGCCTGATCCCGCAGTGGCCGGTGCGGCCTACCCCAACACCAAGCACCCCGACCGTACCGGCCACTCCCATAGGGCCGGGCGAATTGGCTAGGCCGACGTTCATCGTCGCCCCCAACAAACAGGTTCAAACCGTGAACAAAATCTGACATGGTGCCGCCATGCCAATTATCTCGCCGATTCTGCAAAATCCGCTTGTCGACGGCCGCCAGTCTGAGCGCGCGATGCTGGTGCGGCGCGGCGTGCAGCGGCTTTTGATGGAAATGGGCGCGCATGTGCTGCCCGAACTGTCGCTGGCCACCGGCCGCCGTGCCGACCTCGTCGCGCTGACGCGGCAGGGCGACATCTGGATCATCGAGATCAAGTCCTCGGTCGAGGATTTCAGGGTCGACCGCAAATGGCCCGACTACCGGCTGCATTCCGACCGCTTCTTCTTCGCCACCCATCCCGGCGTGCCCTCGGAGATCTTTCCCGAGGAGTGCGGCTTCATCCTCTCCGACGGCTACGGCGCCGAAATCCTTCGCGATGCGCCGGAGCACCGCATGGCGGCGGCGACGCGCAAGGCGCTGATGCTGCGGATCGCGCGAGCCGGCGCCTCGCGGCTGCTGGCGGCTGAGCTTGCCGGCGTGTCGGTGCCGGCGCTGGAGGGGGAGAGCGAGTAGTTCGCAAAACCCAGGAAATGCGGGGGCCAGCCCTATTCTTCGCTCTCTTCCACCCCACTCGCCGCCGGCGCCATCAACAACACGGCGGCGCCGAGGAGGGCGGCGATGAAGGAGCCGGCGAGGATGCCGACCTTGACCGCGTCCTGGAGTGCCGCGTCGCTGGCGAAGGCGAGCAGGCCGATGAACAGGCTCATGGTGAAGCCGATGCCGCACAGCAGCGAGATGCCGATCAAGTGCGACCAGCCGGCATGCGCCGGCAGGTCGGCGAGGCCAAAGCGGATGGCAAGTGCCGAGGAGCCGAAGACGCCGACCAGCTTGCCGACGACGAGGCCGGCGGCGACACCGAGCGTCAACGGCTCGACCAGCGCGCCAAAGCTCAGGCCGGCGAGCGAAACGCCGGCATTGGCAAAGCCGAAGACCGGGATGACGACAAAGGGCACGATCCTGTGCAGGCCGTGCTCGAGCCGGTGCAGCGGCGAATGGTCGAGATCGTGGCCGATCCCGGCGGAGCGTTCGAGTGGAATGGTCAACGCCAGCGCCACGCCGGCAAGCGTGGCATGGACGCCCGATTTCAGCACCAGCACCCACAGGATGGCGCCGAGCACGAGATAGGGCAGCAGCGTCATCACCCGCATGCGGTTGAGCACGACGAGCACGGCAATGACGGCGAAGGCGGCACCAAGATAAGCTGACGACAGGCCGCTGCTGTAGAAGATGGCGATGATGATGACGGCGCCGAGATCATCGATGATGGCAAGCGCGGTGAGGAACACCTTCAGCGAGGCCGGCACACGGCTGCCGAGCAGCGACAGCACGCCGAGCGCGAAGGCGATGTCGGTGGCGGTCGGGATCGCCCAGCCGGAGAGGGCCGCCGCATTGTTGCGGTTGATCACAACGTAGACGAGTGCTGGAACCAACATGCCGCCGGCTGCGGCGATGCCGGGCAGGACGCGGCGCGGCCAGGTCGAGAGCTGTCCGTCCAGCACCTCGCGCTTGATCTCTAGGCCGACGAGCAGGAAGAACACCGCCATCAGCCCGTCATTGACCCAGTGCGAGACGCTGAGCGGGCCGAGATAGGCGTGGAGAGCGGAGAAATAGGTTTCGGAGAGCGGCGAGTTGGCAACGATCAGGGCCAGTGCGGCCGCCGCCATCAGGACGATGCCGCCGGCCGCCTCGCTATCGAGAAATTCGCGGAAGACGGAAACCGGCCGCTGCTTCAAATCCTGCATGTCGCCTCCGTCATGCCGCCCGCCAGGCATTGTTCGCGATGATGCTCAAACTGCAGTTGCCGGGCAAGCATCGAACTCTGTCTCAGCGTCTCAGAGACTGTTTCGAAATTCGTTCTGGTGAGTCATATGATGGTGGTTTCGAGAACCGTAGCGCAGCGGACATTGGTCCGTGAGCAACGGAAGCGCAGAAAACGCCATCAGACGGCCGCCAGAGCGGATTTCCAAACAGTCTCTCAGCGCGGCGCGCGCTTGGCCAATATCCGCTGCAAGGTGCGGCGATGCATGTTGAGCCGGCGCGCGGTCTCGGAGACATTGCGCTCGCACATTTCATAGACGCGCTGGATATGCTCCCAGCGCACACGATCGGCCGACATCGGGTTTTCCGGAGGCGCCGCACGCTCGCCGGCCGTGCGGGTGAGTGCGGCGAAGATGTCGTCGGCATCGGCCGGCTTGGAGAGGTAATCGACGGCGCCGAGCTTCACCGCCGTCACCGCGGTGGCGATGTTGCCGTAGCCGGTCAGGATGATGGTGCGGGAATCATCGCGCTTCTCGCGGATCGCGGCAACCACGTCGAGACCGTTGCCGTCGCCGAGCCGCATGTCGACCACGGCATAGGCCGGCGGGTTGGCGCGCGCCTTGCCGACCGCCTCCTCGACGCTCTCGGCCGTCTCGACCACAAAGCCCCTGGTTTCCATGGCGCGAGCCAGTCGGGTGAGGAACGGCTTGTCGTCATCGACGATGAGCAGCGAGGTGTCCTCGCCTTCAACCATTGCGCCAATATTTTCGTCGCCTGTCATGGTCTCAAAATTCCTGCTGCCTTAATTTTACGCAGATATAGTTCCTGAGCCTCATTGTCCAATTCTTCGAACCCTTGCAAGGCGCTCAGGCGGTGTCGAACATACTGGCCGAGGTGATTTCCGGATTGAGGAACACCCCGCGCGGCCACGATATCTGTACCACGGCGCCCTCGCCAAGGCCGCTCGAATTGCGGAAATCGAGCGTCGCGCCGGAGCGTTCGAGCAAAGTCTTGGCGATGAACAGGCCCAGCCCCAGGCCGCCGCCGGCTTCCGTGCCCTGGCGCGTCGACATATAGGGCTCGCCGATACGGTCGATGATCTCGGCCGGAAAGCCCGGCCCGTCATCGATGATCGAGAAGGCCACAGCGGTGTCGTCCCAGCTCCAGCTCACGGTGACGCTCTTGCGGGCGAAATCGACGGCGTTCTCGACCAGATTGCCGAGGCCGTAGATGACGCCCGGATTGCGGCGCCCGACCGGCTCGGGGCCGATGCGCTCGCCGGGGCGAAGCTTGATCGAGATGCCGAAGTCGCGATGCGGGGCGGTGACCTCCTCGACCAGCGAGGTCAAAGGCAACCGGGAAAGATGCGCCTCACCCTCGGACGACAGGCTGGTCAGGCGCTTGAGGATCTCGCGGCAGCGCTCGCTCTGCGAGCGCAGCAGCCTGACGTCTTCGCCGTATTTGGGATCGTTGCCGAGCGCCTTTTCCATCTCCTTGACGACAAGGGTGATGGTGGCGAGCGGCGTGCCAAGCTCGTGCGCGGCGGCCGCCGCCAGCCCGTCGAGCGCCGACAGGTGCTGCTCGCGCTGCAGCACCAGCTCGGTGGCGGCAAGCGCATTGGCCAGAAGCCGCGCTTCGGCGGCCACCCGGAAGGCGTATATGGCGGTGAAGGCGATCGAGGACAGCACCGCCATCCAGATGCCGGCGACATAGATGAACGGCATCTCCAACGGCGCGCCTTCATGCCAGGGCAGCGGCAGATGGACAAAGACCAGCAAGGTCGCCGCCGTCATCACCAGTCCGCCCAGAATGGCGGTCAGGCGCAGGGGCAGCGATGTCGCCGAAATGACGACGGGCACGGTCATCAGCAGCGAGAACGGGTTGGTGAGGCCGCCGGTCATGTAAAGCAGGCCGGCAAGCTGCAGGCTGTCGAAGATGAGGATGCCGAAGGCCGCGAGCGGGGTGAGGCGATGCGCGGCGGGAAAGCGAAAGGCGAGAAACAGGTTCATCCAGGCCGAACAGGCAATCAGGGCGAAGCAGAGGCTGACCGGCAGCGGAAACTTCAAGCCATAGGCGACGACGAGCACCGTCACGCTCTGACCGACGATGGCAAGCCAGCGCAGCCTGATCAGCGTGTTGAGGCGCAGTCTCTGGCTCTGCTGGAAATCGGGCGAACGAAAAACGTTGATCATGGTGATGGATTACAGCCGCTGGCCGGTGAACGCTAGTAGCGCTGCATCGGGGCATTCGCGGGTTGGAGGCCTTGTTGACCGCCGAGATTTCATGGTTCGTTTTTCAGTGGACCGTCATGAGGATTCGGGATTGGCCGAAGCTTCTCAACTTCGTCATCCACGGGCGGAGCGGGAGCGAAGCGGACGTGGAGACCCGAGGATCAATGCTGGAATCTTGCCAGAGGGCGTAGCGGGGCAGAATTCTGCACCGCGGCAGCGCTCGAACGTCGGGGCATGGATCCTCGGGTCTGCGCTGCGTCGCTACGCTCCTTGCTCCGCCCGTGGATGACGAAGCGAGGAGCGTTTGTGCCAATCGCCAAGGCATGCAGTCCGTCGCCGCACGCGATTCATCAAAAGTGCTGCGTCGGGGACCTACGTCCCGCGCGGCTTGGCGCGGGCCGTTGCGGCGGCGAGCAGCGGATTTTCCGGCCAGACATGCTTGGGATAGCGGCCGCGCATGTCGGCGCGCACATCGGCCCAGGAGCCGCGCCAGAAGCCGGGCAGGTCGCGCGTCGTCTGGATCGGCCGGTGCGCCGGCGACAGCAGTTCGAGCGTCAGCGGCACGGTGCCATTGGCGATGGCAGGATGGCGGTCGAGGCCGAACAGTTCCTGCACACGCACCGCCAGCACCGGCCATTCGCCGTCATAGCGGATCGGCACATGGCTGCCCGACGGAGCGTCGAAATGGGTTGGAGCCAGCGTGTCGATCCTGCGCTGCAAGTCGTGCGGCACGAGCGTGGCCAGCCCGGCCAAAACCACGCCCGGATCGATGGCGGCAAAGGATGCCGCGCCGGACAGGAACGGCAGCAGCCAGTCGTCTAGGCGTTCGATGAGGGCGGCATCCGCCATGTCAGGCCACGGCGCTCCGAGGCCGCGATGCAGCCAGGAGAGCCGTTGGCGCAGCGTTTGCGCCTCCTTGCCCCAGGTCAGCAGCGACAGCCCATGCTCGCGCAAGGCATCGAGGATGGCGCGATCGGCGTCGGCGCCGGTTGGCGGCGGCAGCATGCGCTCGGAAAGGGTGATGGCGCCAAGGCGCACGGTCTCGCGCACACGCACGGCGCGCTTGTCGCGGTCGAAGCTCGTTTGCCTGCCTGTTTCGATCCTGTCGGCAAGGGCAGCGCGGACATCGTCCTCGCCGATTGCCGCCGCTGCCGTGATGCGCGCATTCTGCGCCTTGCCTTGCAGGTCGGCAACAACGAGAAACGGCTCGCCGGCCAGCGGGTCGGCAGCGTCGAGCATGGCGCCGGAACCATTGGCCAGCACGAAACGGCCGCGCTCGCCGCGCGCCTTGGCAACGCGGTCGGGCCAGGCGTGGACGAGGAGGAGCCCGGCAGAAACCGTCCCGCCGTTCTTCGCGCCGCCGGCCTGTCTCGCCAGCCGTTCGGCAAGCTGGCGCGCGGCCGTTGCGCGCGGCGATCGCTCAGAGCGAAAGCGCATCAGCCGTCGCTCCAGATCGGCGCCGTCGCCGCCAAGCCCGCGTTCCGTCAGCAGCACGGCAAGCAAGGCCGCCTCGTCGGCATGGCCGCTCCTGGCTGCCTCGGCGACCATATGCGCGAGCCGCACCGGCAGCGCGAGCTTGCGCATCGCCATGCCCGCGTCCGTCAGGCGGCCGGCCTCGTCGACGGCATCGAGCGCGCGCAGCAGCAGCCTTGCCTCGTTGAGCGCCGGAGCGGGCGGCGGATCAAGGAAGGCCAGGCTCATGGGATCGGCGACGCCGAAAGCGGCGCAGTCGAGCAACAGGCCGGACAGATCGGCTTCGAGGATTTCCGGTGGCGTGAAGGCGGGGAGCGCCGCCGTCTGCTCAGCACGCCACAACCGCATGGCGACGCCCGGCTGCGTGCGCCCGGCACGGCCGGCGCGCTGGTCGGCGGACGCCTTGCTGACACGCACGGTTTCCAGCCGGGTGAGGCCGCTGGCCGGCTCGTAGCGTGGCAGCCGCGACAGGCCGGAATCGATGACGACGCGCACGCCGTCGATGGTGATGGAAGTCTCGGCGATGGAGGTGGCCAGCACCACCTTGCGGCGGCCGGCAGGGGCCGGCTTGATCGCCGCATCCTGCGCCTTGCCGTCGAGCATGCCGTAGAGCGGCACGATATCGGTGTCGGCGCCAACCTTGCCGGCCAGCCGCTCGGCGGTGCGTTCGATCTCGCGCTGGCCGGGCAGGAAGGCCAGCACACTGCCACTCTCGTCGGCAAGCGCGGAGCGGATCGCCTTGGCCATGGCGTCCTCGATGGCAACGCCTGCCGGACGCTCGTCATAGCGGATGTCGACGGGGAAGGCGCGGCCCTGGCTCTCGATCATCGGCGCGCCCGACAGCAGTGTCGCGACGCGCGCGCCGTCGAGCGTCGCCGACATCACCAGCACCCGCAGATCCGGCCGCAGCGCGCCCTGCACGTCGAGCGCAAGCGCCAGGCCGAAATCGCCATCGAGCGAGCGCTCGTGGAATTCGTCGAAGATCACCGCCGAGATGCCGGGCAGTTCGGGGTCGTCGAGGATCATGCGCGCCAGCACGCCTTCGGTGACGACCAATATCCTGGTCTTGGCCGAGGTGCGGTTCTCCATGCGCATGGCGTAGCCGACGGTGGCGCCAGGCTCCTCGCCGAACAATTCGGCCATGCGGCGGGCGGCGGCGCGGGCCGCGAGCCGGCGCGGTTCGAGCAGAACGATCTTGCCGGTCCCCAGCCAGGGCGCATCGAGCAGCGCCAGCGGCACCAGCGTCGTCTTACCGGCGCCAGGCGGCGCCACCAGCACGGCGCTGTTGCGTTCGGCCAGCGCTTCACTCAGCGCCGGCAGCACGGCGGATACGGGAAGCTCCGGCAAGGGTTTCGTGGTCATCGCGTCCGCATATCAGCGGTCGCGGTCGCCGTGCAACCGTGACAGGTTCAAAGCCGGGTGCGGGAAAACGGGTTCCAGCGCACAGTTCCGAGGCGCGCTTCCTCGCGCACCATGGTCAGCAGGCCGGAGCCGCCGACGACCGCGAGGCCGACCAGCGACAGCCAGTCGGGATATTCCTGGAAGAACAGCGCACCGAGGATCACCGCCCAGACGATCTGCGAATAATGCGTCGGTGCGATCCGGTTGGCAGGCGCATACTTGACCGCCAGCAACTGCAGCAACTGCCCGCAAGCGGTGAAAGCACCCGCCATCACCAGCCACACCAACTGCCGGCCGTCCGGAACGGTGAATGAGGTGGCGGCGGCCCCAACGCCATTGAACAACAGGCCGTAGCCGATCAGGACACCCAGCATGGTCGTGCGCTTTTCCTGCTGTGCCAGCGAGCGCATCAGGATGACGCTGGCGGCGGCGAGGAAGGCAACGCCGAAGGCGGCAAGGTGGCCGAGATTGAGCTCGCGAAACCCCGGTCGCACCACCAGCATGACGCCGGCAAAACCGGCGACCACCGCCAGCCATCGCCATGGACCGACCTTCTCCTTGAGCACGACGGTGGAGAGGATGGTGACGCAGAGCGGCGCCAGAAAGACCAGCGCATAGACTTCCGCCAGCGGAATGGTGGTGAAGGCGTAGACGCTGAGCACGCCGGACGCGATGCCCGCCCAGGCGCGCGCCTGCACCGCCCAGGGCCGGCTGGTGCGCCAGAAATCACGCCAGCGCTCGCCCGCCGGCCGCGTGAAGAAGAGAAAGAAGCCGGCAAACAGCGTCGTGAAAAATCCGATCTCGAAGACCGTGAACTGGCCGCCGAGGCTTTTGACAACGGCATCGCTGCCCGAATAGCTTGCATAGGCGATCAGGGCGAGCAGGATACCGTTCGTCACGTTTTTTGATTTCCGGGGAGAGAGTGGCTTGAAGATATTGGCGCTCGGTGCGCATCCGGACGACATCGAGATCTTCATGTTCGGTACGATGGCCGCCTATGCCGCGCAAGGCGCAGAACTCACTTTTGCCATAGCCACCGATGGGGCCAAGGGCGGCAAGGGCGATCCCGGCGCGCTTGCCCGGGCGCGGCGCAAGGAGGCGAGCCAAGCGGCAGACCTGCTTGGGGCCACGCCACGCTTTCTCGACTTCCCGGATGGCGCGCTGGTGGCCGACGCCGCACTGATCGCGACGCTGAAAGCGCTGATCGGCGAGGTCGGCCCGGACCTGGCGATCACCCATGCGCCGAACGACTATCACGGCGACCATCGCGCGCTGTCGGACGGCGTGCGCATCGCGGCTTCGTTCGCGGTGCCGGTGCTGCATGCCGACACGCTCGGCGGCACCGGTTTTTCGCCGACGCATTATGTCGATATTTCCGCGCATGCCGACGTCAAGGCCAAGGCGATCCGCATGCATCAGTCGCAGGATCCCGAGCGCTTCGTCGACGGCGCGCGAACGCAGAACCTATTTCGTTCAGGCCAGTGCAACGGCGCGCAGGGTTCACTGGCCGAAGCCTTCCGCTTCGAGCCTGTGTTTCCCTTCGCCGACATCCGCGCGCTGCTGCCGCTGGCACCGGCGATCCGGCCGGTCGTGGTGAGCACCAAACGGATCGACTGAGCGTCGAGACGACCTTCAGGTCTGGCTAGACTTGGCCTGCACGGCCTCGACCATCCGATCCGCGATCCATGTTTTCCCAACGTTTTCAGACATCGCCGCGAGTATGCTGCGGCGCAGCAACGAATTCGCTTGCGTTGTTTAGTAAAAATTGCATCACTAAACAAATTACTAAACATCTGCAGCGCTGCCGCGCCGCCATGTTTGGGCCCCTGAGGAGAGGGGTTTGGAGCTCTTGAAACCGTCATCCGGACGCGTTTCGCAAATGGGAGGAAGGCATGAAATCGAGCTTGAAAATGGCGTTGGGACTGGCCTCGGCGATTACAGCGTCGACAGCCGTCTCGAATGTCGCGCACGCTGAAGACCTGACGCTGTGCTGGGCCGCCTGGGACCCGGCGAACGCACTTGTCGAACTGTCCAAGGATTTTACCAAGGAAACCGGCATCGGCATGAAATTCGAGTTCGTGCCGTGGACCAACTATGCCGATCGTTTCCTCAACGAGTTGAACTCGCACGGCAAGCTGTGCGACCTGATCATCGGCGACAGCCAGTGGATCGGCGGCGCCGCCGAGAACGGCCACTACGTCAAGCTGAACGATTTCTTCGACAAGGAGAAGATCAGCATGGACGACTTCGTGCCGGCGACCGTCGTCGGCTATTCGGAATGGCCGAAGAACACGCCGAATTACTGGGCGCTGCCGGCCATGGGCGACGTCGTCGGCTGGACCTACCGCAAGGACTGGTTCTCCAAGCCGGAGCTGCAGAAGGAATTCAAGGAGAAGTACGGCTGGGATCTCGGCCCGCCCACCACCTTCGACCAGTTGAAGCAGATCGCCGAATTCTTCCAGAAGCGGCAGATCGACGGCAAGACCGTCTATGGCGCCTCGATCTACACCGAGCGCGGCTCGGAAGGCATCACCATGGGCGCCATGGACGTGCTCTACAGCTACGGCTTCCAGTACGAGAACCCGAAGAAGCCCTACGAAATGGAAGGCTTCGTGAATTCCGACAAGTCGGTGAAGGGGCTGGAGTTCTACAAGGCGCTCTATGATTGCTGCACCCCTCCGGGCGCCTCGAACAGCTATATGGGCGAAGGCGTCGATGCCTTCAAATCCGGCCAAGTGGCGATGCACATGAACTTCGCCTTCACATGGCCAGGCCTGCAGAAGGACGAGAATGTCGGCGGCGACAAGATCGGTTACTTCGTCAACCCCAAAGGGCCTGATGGCGACCAGTTCGCCCAGCTCGGCGGCCAGGGCATCTCCGTGGTGTCCTATTCCGACAAGCAGGAATCGGCACTGAAATACATCAAGTGGTTCGCCAACAAGGATGTGCAGGCCAAGTGGTGGTCGCTCGGCGGCTACTCCTGCCTAAACGCCGTGGTCAAGGATCCGAAGTTCCCGGCCAGCCAGCCCTATGCGCAGACCTTCCTCGACTCGATGGCCATCGTGAAGGATTTCTGGGCCGAGCCCAGCTATGCCCCTCTCCTGCAAGCGTCGCAGAAGCGCTTCCATGACTATGTTGTCGCCGGCCAGGGTTCGGCCAAGGATGCCCTCGACGGCCTAGTCAAGGACTGGACACAGGTCTTCCAGGACGACGGCAAGATGTAACCGGCTCCTCCCGAGCTAGGCCCAGGCGTCCCGTGCCACCTTGGCACGGGACGCAGTTCAGATAAATTCATGACAGAGACGACCCAAGTGACCGAAGCAGGACTGACCATGCTCAATCGGACTGCGGAGAACGTTGCCCGGGCGACCCCGGAACCGTTGGCCCGCAAGGTTCGGGGCATCAGCGACAAGGGCCTCGCCTGGCTGTTCATTTCGCCGACGATCCTGTTGCTGCTCGCCATCAACATCTTCCCGCTGTTCTGGGCGATCTATCTGTCGTTCACCAATTTTCGGGCCAACCGCCCGAACGAGGTGGTGAAGAATCTCGGCTTTGCCAATTACCAGCGCATCCTCGCCGACAAGGACATCTGGATCGCCATGCAAACCACGGCGCATTTCGTGTTCTGGACCATCCTGCTGCAGACGCTGATCGGCTTCACGCTGGCCTGGCTGATCGACAGGAAGTTCCGCGGCCACGCGTTCTGGACGACGCTCATCCTGGTTCCGATGATGCTGTCGCCGGCGGTGGTCGGGAATTTCTGGCGCTTCCTCTACGAGCCGCAGATCGGCCTGTTCGCCTATGCCATTTCCTTCGTCACCGGCATCCCACCGACAAACATCCAGATGCTCTCCAACGTGTCGCTGGCGCCATGGTCGATCATCATCGTCGACACCTGGATGTGGACGCCCTACGTGATGCTGATCTGTCTCGCCGGGCTGCGCTCGATCCCCGAATACATCTATGAGGCGGCCGAGGTCGACCGCGCCTCCAACTGGCGGCAGTTCTGGTCGATCACGCTGCCGATGGCACTGCCCTTCATCATGCTGGCGGTGCTGTTTCGCGGCATCGAGAACTTCAAGATGTTCGACATGGTCAATCTGCTCACCGGCGGCGGGCCGGGCTCCACCACCGAGGTCGCCTCGATCACGCTCAAGCGTCAGGCCTTCGAAAGCTGGCGGACGGGCTATTCCTCGGCCTTCGCCATCATCCTGTTCGTCGCGGTATTTGGTCTCGCCAACATCTACGTCAAGGCGCTCAACAAGGTGAAGCAGAGATGAGCCTGACCACTGCCCACTCGGTCGTCGCACCCTCGGCAAATTCGAAGCGCATCGCGGGCGCGATCATCATCGCCTACGCGCTGATCTCGATCGTGCCGCTGCTGTGGATCTTCGCCACCAGCTTCAAGACGCCGCCGGATTCGATCGCCTACCCGCCGAAACTCCTGTTCCAGCCGAGCCTCGAGGGCTACTGCAACCTGTTCACGACGCGCACCCGGCAAACGCCGGAATACATCAACTCGCTGGGACCGGCGACGGGCTTCTGCGACGAGACCACGCGCAAGCGCAACATGGTGATCGCCGGCCCGTCCAACTTCCTGCCGCGCTTCGTCAATTCGTTGATCATCGCCTTCGGCTCGACCTTCTGCGCTGTCTTCCTCGGAACGCTGTCGGCCTATGGTTTCTCGCGCTTCAAGGTGCCGCTCGCCGACGATCTCCTGTTCTTCATCCTGTCGACGCGCATGATGCCGCCGATCGCCGTCGCGATTCCCATCTACCTGATGTACCGCGAGCTTGGCCTGTCCGACACCGCGCTCGGTATGATCCTGCTCTATACGGCGGTCAATGTCTCGCTGGCGGTCTGGCTCTTGAAAGGCTTCATCGACGAGATCCCGCGCGAATACGAGGAGGCGGCGATGATCGACGGCTATACGCGGCTGCAGGCCTTCTGGCGCACCGTGCTGCCGCAAGCGACCACCGGCATTGCCGCCACCGCCATCTTCTGCCTGATCTTTGCCTGGAACGAATATGCCTTCGCTGCCCTTTTGACCTCGGGCACGGCGCAGACCGCGCCGCCCTTCATCCCGACCATCATCGGCGAGGGCGGCCAGGACTGGCCGGCGGTGGCGGCCGGCACGACCATCTTCCTGGTGCCGATCCTGGTCTTCACCATCCTGCTTCGCAAGCAATTGCTGCGCGGCATCACCTTCGGCGCGGTGCGCAAATGAGCCTGACCAGCCCTCAGAAACGCAAATCGCGCTGGCCGGTCTGGGCCAGGCGCGGGCTGATGGAAAACATCGCTACGGTGCTGATCGCCCTCGGCTTCCTGATGCTGTTCCAGCCTTTCGCGCTGTCGCTCTACACCTATTCCTTCATCACCATGCTCGCCGGCACCGTGATGTTCATCATCGTCTCGAAGTTCCCGGAATAGCCATGGCCGAAATTCGCGTTCAGCACCTGAGAAAGGCCTTCGGCGATTTCGTCGCCGTGCAGGATTCCAACTTCGTCGTCGAGGATGGCGAGTTCTTCGTCATGCTCGGACCGTCGGGCTGCGGCAAGACGACAACGCTGCGCATGATCGCCGGGCTCGAACTGCCAACCGGCGGCCAGATCCTGCTCGGCGGCGACGACGTCACCATGCTGCGGGCGCGCGAGCGCGACATCGCTTTCGTCTTCCAGCTTTTCGCGCTCTATCCGCACATGAACGTGCGCAAGAACATCGGCTTCCCGCTGCTGGCGCAAGGCATGCCGTCAGCCGAGATCCGCCAGCGCGTCGAAGAGACGGCCAAGCTTCTGCGCATCGACCATCTGCTGAACAAATCCGTCTCCGGCCTTGCCGGCGGCGACCGCCAGCGGGTGGCGCTCGGCCGCGCCATCGTGCGGCGGCCAAAATGCTTCCTGATGGACGAGCCGCTGGGGACCCTTGACACCGAGTTCCGCGATTTGATGGTCCATGAATTGCGCGAACTGCACAACCGCATCCACGCCACCACCGTCTATGTCACGCACGACCAGATGGAAGCGATGTCGATGGCCGACAAGATCGCGGTGATGAACCATGGCGTCATCGAACAGTTCGGCACGCCGCGCGAGATCTACGACCGGCCGGCGACCATGTTCGTCGCCGACTTCATCGGCTCGCCGCCGATGAATTTCCTGGGCTTCGGCGGCGGACTGGCGAAGGGCGCCAAGGAAATCATCGTCCAGGGTGCGAAGGTCGCGGTGCCGGAAGTGCGCGAGGATATCGCCCCGGCCGACATGGCGCTCGGCATCCGTCCGGAACACATCCGCTTCGACGACAACTCCAAGCTGCGTGGCGCGATCTATGGCACCGAATATCTCGGCACCACGCAGATCGTCGCGGTGGAGACGGCGGACGGCATCATCAAGGCCCGCGTGCCGGCCGAAATCCGGCTCTCGACCGGCGACCATGTCGGCCTGACGCTGAGCAGCGCGCGGCTGTCGGTGTTCGAGAAAGGATCGGGCCGCGCGGTGAGAACCGCGATCCACGATGCCGCCTCGGAGCGGAGGGCACAGCATGGCTGACGTGCACATCAAGAATGTGAGCAAGAGTTTTGGCGACCATGTCGCCGTCAACGGTCTCGATCTCTCCATCGCCGATGGTGAGTTCGTCGTGCTGCTCGGGCCGACCGGCGCCGGCAAGACGACGACGCTGCGGCTGATCGCCGGGCTGGAGCGGCCGGATGCCGGCACCATCGAAATCGGCGGCCACAATGCCACGTCGCTGTCGCCGGCCGAGCGCGACACCGCCTTCGTGTTCCAGCAATACTCGCTCTATCCGCATCTGTCGGTGTTCGACAACCTTGCCTTCCCGCTGCGCTCGCCGGCACGAAGGATGCCGGAAGAGCAGATTCGCCGCCGGGTCGAGGAAGTGGCGAAGATGGTGCGCATCCACCACAAGCTCGCCAACCGCTCGACCAAGCTGTCGGGCGGCGAAATGCAGCGCGTCGCCATCGGCCGCGCGCTGGTGCGCAAGCCTTCCATCTATCTGATGGACGAGCCGCTGTCGTCGCTCGATGCCAAGTTGCGGGCGGATCTCAGGCTCGAACTGAAACGCATCCAGGCCGAACTCGGCGCTACCATGCTCTATGTCACGCATGACCAGATCGAGGCTATGACGATGGCCGACCGCATCGGCATCCTTGCCGACGGCGTGCTGGTGCAGATCGGCTCGCCCCGTACGATCTATTCGGAGCCGGCAAACCTGCATGTCGCGGCCAGGCTCGGCCAGCCGGCGATCAATCTATTGCCAACCGGACTGCTGCCCGATGGCGGCGCACCGGCCGGCACCAAGACCATCGGCGCGCGCACCGAACATCTGTCGATCGAGAAGGCCGCGAACGGCCATGCCGACGGCGTCGTTGACTGGGTCGAGCATCTCGGCGACCAGAACCACCTGCATGTGACGGTGGGGACCCGGAAGCTGGTGACGCTGACCGATCCCGAAACGGATCTGGGGCAAGGCGACAGGGTGGTGATACGCTACCGCTCGCCGCTCTATTTTGGTGCCGACGGACAAAGGCTGATGTGAACGGTTTTCGGGGTTTCCCTGCCAAGGGTTCGACACCAACTTCTGATTGACGATTGCGAATACAGGACTGGACGAATTCGATGAAGCACTTTTTCAATCGCAGGGAAACGATCGTCACCGAGGCGCTGGACGGCCTCTTGCGGACCATCGGCGCCGGCGACCTCGCGCGCCTCGACGGCTATCCCGAGATCAAGGTCGTCCTGCGCGCCGACTGGGACAAGACGAAGGTAAGCGTCGTCTCCGGCGGCGGCGCCGGGCACGAGCCGTCACATGCCGGCTTCGTCGGCAAGGGCATGCTGACAGCGGCGGTTTCGGGCGAGATTTTTGCCTCGCCAAGCGTCGAAGCGGTGCTGGCGGCCATACGCGCGGTCACCAGCCCGGCCGGCTGCCTGCTGATCGTCAAGAACTACACCGGCGACCGCCTCAATTTCGGCCTGGCGGCGGAGAAGGCGCGCGCCGAAGGCTTTCGCGTCGAGATGGTGATCGTCGCCGACGATATCGCGCTCCCCGACATCGCCCAGCCGCGCGGCGTTGCCGGCACCTTGTTCGTGCACAAGATATCAGGCCATCTGTCGGAAACCGGCCACGATCTGGCTGATATCGCGGCGGCCGCGCGAGCCGCGGCGAAGGACATTGTGTCACTCGGCATGTCGCTGTCGTCCTGCTCGATCCCGGGCCAGCCGCATGAAGACAGATTTGGCGAAAATGACGGCGAGCTCGGCCTCGGCATTCATGGTGAGCCGGGCGTCGAGCGGATCGCCGTGCAAAGCGCCGACAGGCTGGTCGCGATCATGGCGGAGCGGCTTGCGGCGCGGCTCGATCCAGCAGGCAGCCATGCCTTGCTGATCAACAATCTCGGCTCCGTGCCGCCGCTCGAAATGTCGCTTGTCGCCAATGCGGTGCTTGCCTCGCCGCTGGCCAAAACCATCAAGCTGACGATCGGCCCCGGACCGCTGATGACGGCGCTCAACATGAACGGCTTCTCGCTGTCGCTGATCCGGCTCGACGCCGTACGCGAGAAAGCCCTGCTGGCGCCGGTTGGTCCGCACGCCTGGATGCTGGCAAAGCCCGTTGTATCGCCCTCTGTCGCGCCCATCGTGAAACCAGCTGCTGAAGGCGCGGCGCGCAAACCCAGCCAGGATGCTCGCACCCGACGGCTTGTCGTCACCATCTGCGAAAGGCTGATCGCGCTCGAAGGCACTTTGAACGGACTGGACGCCAAGGCGGGAGACGGCGACACCGGTTCGACGGTGGCGACAGGCGCGCGCAGTGTGCTGGAGAGGCTTGATACGCTGCCGCTTGCCGATCCTGCGGCCACCCTTGGCTCGGTGGGCGACATTCTGAGCGCGTCCATGGGCGGCTCCAGCGGGGTGCTGCTGTCGATCTTCTTCACCGCGGCGGCGCAGGCCCTGGACGGCGGCGCCAGCGTGGCCAAGGCGCTGCTTGCCGGTCTCGAACGGATGACTTTCTATGGCGGCGCGGAGGTCGGCGACCGCACCATGATCGATGCCCTCGAGCCAGCCCTGAAAGCACTCGACGCCGGCGGCCTGGAGGAAGCGGCAACAGCGGCTCAACGCGGTGCCGAGGCCACGTCCACCATGGACAGGGCGAAAGCCGGGCGGTCCGCGTATGTCGGCAGCAAGCTGCAAGGCGTGGTCGACCCCGGCGCCTATGCCGTGGCCGAGGTCTTTGCAGCCGCAGCCGCGCTGCTTGCAGCGGCCTGACGCATGCTTCAGTTGTCGAATGAAAATTCTTTCGCTACTGCCAGCAAGGTGGGAACCAGGAATTTGGCAGACATGGCGGCGTTGAACCTTTCCAGGCTGATCGTGGCGGCCGCGGATACAATCGCCGCTCACGCAGAGGAGTTGACGGCGCTGGACCAGGCGATCGGCGACGGCGACCACGGGCTGAACATGAAGCGCGGCTTCGAGGCCGTGCGCAGCGAGGCCGAGGCGTTTGCTGCCAAGCCGCTGCCCGAGGCACTCAAGGCGATCGGCACCAAGCTGGTGATGACGGTCGGCGGCGCTTCGGGCCCGCTGTTCGGCACCTTGTTCATGGCGCTCGGCAAGGAGATTTCCGCCGCGCCCGATCGCGCCAATCTGACCCTGGCTTTCGGCAAGGCCATCGAGGCCGTGGCGGCGCGGGGCAAGTCACAGGTCGGGCAGAAGACGATGCTCGACGTGCTGCAGCCTGTGCATGAGGCGCTGCTGCAGGGAAAGACGGCGGCGCAAATTGCCGATAGCGCCGACACGGCCGCCGAAGCAACCGTGCCGATGAAGGCCCTGCGTGGCCGCGCCTCGTTCCTTGGCGACCGCTCGATCGGCCATATGGATGCCGGCGCGCGTTCAACCGCGCTTCTGGTGCGGACAGTGGCGGAAACCGTCGGGGAAAGCGCATGAGCAATGTCGGCATCGTCATCGTTTCGCATTCGCCGCTGGTCGCCGAGGGCACGGCCGACATGGTGCGGCAGATGGTGGGCGACGAAGTGCCGCTTGCATGGTGCGGCGGAAACGGCCATGGCGGTCTCGGCACCAATGTCGAGGCGATCATGAGCGCCATCGACAGGGCCTGGTCGGAAGCCGGCGTCGCCATCCTGGTCGATCTCGGCGGCGCCGAGACCAACAGCGAAATGGCGGTGGAGATGATCGGCGAGCCGCGTGCGCAGAAGATCATCGTCTGCAACGCGCCGATCGTCGAAGGCGCGGTGATGGCGGCGACCGAGGCGTCCGGCGGCGCCTCGCTGCGCGAAGTGGTGGCGACGGCGCACGAATTGTCGCCGTCGTGAACGAACGGGAACTTTAAAGACATGTCCGCAGCCGCCGAAGCGACCGTTCTGATCACCCACGAGGTGGGTCTGCATGCGCGTCCTTCGGTGAAGTTCACCAAGCTGGCCAAGACCTTCGCCGCCGAGGTGGAAATAGCACTGGCCGCCAACGGGCCATGGTTCGACGCCAAGAGCATCGTCAAGGTGATGGCCACCAAAGCGCCGAAGGGCACGGTGCTGCATATCCGCGCCAGCGGCGACGGCGCCAATGATGCGGTCGACGCGCTGGTCGAACTGGTGCGGCGCGATTTCGACGAAGGCGCGGACCATGTCCGAACCGCTTAGGCTGCAAGGCATTTCGGCGTCGGCCGGTTATGCCGAGGGACCGCTGTTCGATCTCGACCAGATTGCCATTGCCTATGCCTGCAAGGAAAATGCCGCCGACGAGAAGGCTGCGCTCGAGACCGCAATCGATGTCGCGACGGGCCGTCTCGCTGGATTGATCAATATCGCTGACGGTGACGCCGCCGACATCCTCGAATTTCAGATCGCCATGCTGGAGGACGACGCGTTGAGCGGCCCGGCTTTTGCTGCGATTGCCTCTGGACACCCCGCCGATACGGCATGGCGACAGGCGCTGGATGTGGAAATCGCTGGCTACGAGACCTCGGATCAAGACTATTTCCGCGCCCGAGCGGCCGACATACGCGACATCAGGGACCAGGTGCTGCGCGCGCTGACCGAGGATGGCGGGGTTCAAGCACCATCCGGCGCCATCCTCTACGGCGAGGACATCGCGCCGACGCGCTTTCTCGAAACCGACTGGAGTGGCGGTGGCGGCATCGCGCTGAAGGCGGGCAGCACGGCGAGCCATGTCGCCATGCTGGCGCGCTCGCGCGGCGTACCCATGGTTGTGGGGCTTGGGGAGGTGGATCTTGGCAACGCGCCCGCCAATCTTGCCTGCATCGCGCTGCTCGATGCCGAACATGGCGGCATCGTGCTGTCGCCTTCCAAGGCCGAAATCGACGCCTTTCGCCAATCGTCGTCGTTGTTCTCGGCGCGCCGCGACCGGGCCGGGGTTTTTCTGGCACGGCCGGCGGTGACCAGGACCGGCATAGCGGTGCGGGTGCAGGTCAACATCGCTGACCCGTCCGACGTCGACGGCATCGACATCGCCACCTGCGACGGCGTCGGCCTGATGCGCACCGAATTCCTGTTCGGCAAGACGTTGCCCGATGAGGAAACGCAGTATCGCGCCTATCGCAAGGTGCTGGAATGGGCCGGCGACAAGCCGGTGACGATCCGCACCGTCGATGCCGGCGGCGACAAGCCAGTGCCCGGCTTCACCGTCGAGGAAGGCAATCCGTTCCTCGGCCTGCGCGGCATCAGGCTGTCGCTGGCGCGGCCGGAAGTGTTTCGTGTACAAATCCGGGCGTTGCTGCGCGCCGCCGTCCACGGCAGTCTGAAAGTGATGTTCCCGATGATCGCCATTGTGGAGGAATACAGACAGGCAGCGGCGATGTTCGCCGAAGAGCAGGCAGAGCTTGCCGCGCGCGGCATTGCGCAAAAGATGCCGCCGCTCGGCATCATGGTCGAGGTGCCGTCGGTGGCGATCGCGCCCGAGGCCTTTACCGAGGTCGCCTTCTTCTCGATCGGCTCCAACGACCTGACCCAATATGTCATGGCAGCCGCCCGCGACAACGCTCTGGTGGCGCACCTGAATTCGGTCCGTCATCCAGCCGTGCTGCGGCTGATCGCTGCGGTGACCGCGTTTGGCCTGCGCGAAGAAATCCCGGTCAGCCTGTGCGGCGACGCGGGCGGTGACCCCGCTGCGATCCCGTCGCTGCTCGAGGCCGGCCTGCGCGCTCTGTCCGTCGCTCCGGCGCAACTCGCCATGGCCAAGGCGGCGATCGCGGACGTTTCTATCCAGGCGCGGCCGGCATGATCGACAAGATACCTGAAGCCGGTTCCGAAGAGGCGATCCGCGCCTATAAGACGATCCTGTCGCATGTCATCGACCAGCGACCGTCCGGCATGCGCCAGCGGCTTGCCGATGCGCTTGGCAAGCACCGCAGCTTCGTCACGCAGATCTCCAGCCCGGCCTATTCGATCCCGATTCCGTCAAAGCATTTGCCTTCGATCTTTTCGGTCTGCCATTTCAGCCCGGCCGAGCGCGATCAGTTTCTTGCCGCCTACCATCAGGCGCATCCGGGAAAAATGTCTGTCGCGGCAGGCATGCGCAAGACACGGCATGTTTCACTCATCGTGCCCGATTTCGGCGACGACAAGCAGAACGCAGCGCTCGATCGGGCAGTGAATGATTTTATCCAGAAGATCACCAGCATCACCGGCAAGGGTGGCTGATCCGTCAGAGCGGTTCAACAAGGCCCATTTCGGGAGGAGACGGCCGTGAAGAAATTTATGAATTCGGTGGACACGGTGCTGACCGAAAGCCTCGACGGCTTCGTTGCCGCCCATGCCGACATTCTGGTGCTTGGCGAGGAGCATAAATTCGTCCGCCGCAAGACCTTGCGGCCGGGCAAAGTGGCGCTGATCTCCGGCGGTGGCTCCGGCCACGAGCCGCTGCACGGCGGCTTTGTCGGTCACGGCATGCTCGACGCCGCCTGCCCCGGCCAGGTGTTCACCTCGCCGACGCCGGACCAGATGCTGGCGGCGGCGGAGGCCGTCGACACCGGCGCCGGCTGCCTGTTCATCGTCAAGAATTATGAGGGCGATGTGATGAACTTCGAGATGGCGGCTGAAATGTCGGAAGGCGTCATGCAAATCGTCACCAATGACGATGTCGCCGTCGAGAATTCGTCCTACACGACTGGCCGGCGTGGCGTCGCCGGCACGCTGGTGGTCGAAAAGATCGTCGGCGCGGCGGCCGAGCATGGCCTGGCGCTGGCGCCGCTGAAGGCGTTGGGCGAACGCGTCAACGCTGCTACCCGCTCGATGGGCGTGGCGCTGACCAGTTGCACCGTGCCGGCCGCCGGCAAGCCGACTTTCGACATCGGCGACGGCGAGATGGAGTTCGGCGTCGGCATCCATGGCGAGCCTGGAAGGCGACGCGACACCTTGAAAAGCGCCGATGCGATCGCACAAGAGATTTGTACCGCGATCCTTGGCGATCTCGGCGACGGAGCCAAGGGCCCGGCGCTGCTGTTCGTCAACGGTTTTGGCGGCACGCCGTTGATGGAGCTCTATCTCATGTACAACAGCGCGCGGCGGATTTTCGGCAGGCATGGCGTGACGGTGACCCGTTCGCTGGTCGGCTCCTATGTCACCTCACTCGACATGGCCGGCTGCTCGATCACGCTGACCATGCTCGACGCGGAAACGACCGCGTTCTGGGATGCGCCGGTGCACACCGCTGCGCTGCGCTGGGGCATGTAGTCTTGCTGCCAGGCCGGCAGCGGGAACGCGCCCGCCGCCGGCTTCCAGCAGGTATCGTCCCAGAAATAGTCTTCTTCGCGATGCGGGAGCGCCCGACCCGTCCGGGCCGGACCGTTGCTTTTCTTCCCCTAAGTAAGGTAAAGACTCCTCGGGAGTTGTGGAGAGAGCGTATGCGTTACAATTGGGAACGGGCTCCGACGAGCTTCGAACGTCACAGAAAAGCCCTGGCGACAGCCATTTTGATCTTCGGTGGCATCGGCCTCATGCTTGTGGCTTTGCCGATCTAGAGCAATCGACTTTGTCTGCGCGGCTGGCCGGTCACCGCAATGAAGCGGCGGTCGCGGCCCTCGAAGCCCTGGCTGAAGCGCTGCACCAGCACGACAATCACGGCCGGCTTGCCGGCAGGGGTGAATTCGTAGGATTCCGAAAGGCTGTAGGAGGTCGGGCAGTTCCTCGAACCCGGCACGGCCTTGTCCTCGTGCAGGACCTTGAACGGCTTGCCGTCCTGCCCTTGTAGCGTCAGCCGGAAGCCGAGCGCCTTGCCCGATATGTCGCCTTGCTGCGTGGCATCGAAACTCGCTGAACAGTCTGTGGTGCTGCTGGCCAGGATCTGGTCGAGCTGGATGGTCGAAATGTCGAGTTGGTCATGGAGCGGCGAAAGCCATTTCTGCGACACCTGCTCGAGGCGGGAATGTCATTGTAGGCAACCATCTCATCGGGAAAGGTGAACTTGTCGGAAGCCGTCTGCTCGCCGCGCGATGCGATGGTATATTTGGCAAGGATGGGCGCCGCCTTAGCGGCGGCCTGTGCCCTTGCCTGTTCGAGGGTCAGTGTCGCCTCCTCGGACTCGTCGACGACGAGGATCGGCTTGCCGCCAACGAAGGCGTCGGTACGGGTGTCGATGATGTCGATCTGCGAATAGCCGGAGTTCGAAGCGCCTGCGTCGAGCGTTCCAAATTGCTCGAAGGCGAAATAGTTGCCGTCGGGCGAAAAGCCGATGATGCGCCGTGCCGCGGCATCGCCAGCCCAGGCGGCGGACGCGACCGTCAATGACAGTGACGCCAGCACGGCCGCTCCAATCCGATATCGCAATTTCATCGCAGCTTGCCCCCAAGCGCTAGGTCGATGCCGGCTACACAATGGCGCACATTTGCGGCCAAGGTTAGAGCGCGCTATCTGGTGTAAGAAATACATTCCTGGGGAGGTGTTGGATGGCTTCACGTTATCACGAGGTCTATGACGGCTGGAAAGGCGATCCGGAAAAGTTCTGGGCCGAGGCGGCTAACGCCATCGACTGGTATTCGCCCTATGACAAGGTGTTCGATGCCACGGCCGGCGTCTATGGCCGCTGGTTTACCGGCGCCACCTGCAACACCTGCTACAACGCCGTCGACCGTCACGTCGCCGGCGGACGTGCCGAGCAGATCGCGCTGATCCATGACAGCGCCATCACCGGAACGATCAAGAAGTTCACCTATGCCGAGCTGAAGCGCGAGGTGGTCGCGCTGACCTCGGTGCTGAAGAACCGCGGCATCGGCAAGGGCGACCGCGTCATCATCTACATGCCGATGGTGCCGGAGGCTGCCTTTGCCATGCTGGCCTGCGCCCGCATTGGCGCCGTGCATTCGGTCGTCTTCGGCGGCTTTGCCTCGCATGAGCTTGCCACCCGCATCGACGACGCCAAGCCGAAGCTGATCATTTCGGCCTCCTGCGGACTGGAGCCGGGTCGCGTCGTTGCCTACAAGCCACTGCTCGACAGAGCGATCGAGATTTCCCGCCACAAGCCGGACGGCTGCCTGATCCTGCAGCGCGACCAATTGCGCTGCGAATTGAAGGAGCATTTCGACATCGACTATGCCGATGCCGTCGCCCGGGAACGGGCAGCCGGCGCCAATGTCGACTGCGTTCCGGTGCTTGCCACCGACCCGCTCTACATCATCTACACATCGGGCACGACCGGCCAGCCCAAGGGCATCGTGCGCGACAACGGCGGCCATATGGTCGCGCTGAAATGGACGATGGAAAACGAGTTCGGCGTCAAGCCGGGCGAGGTGTTCTGGGCAGCCTCCGATGTCGGCTGGGTGGTCGGCCATTCGTACATCGTCTATGGGCCGCTGCTGCATGGCTGCACCAGCGTGTTGTTCGAAGGCAAGCCGATCGGCACGCCCGATGCCGGCACCTACTGGCGGGTGATATCAGAGCATGGCGTCGTCGCGCTGTTCACCGCGCCGACCGCTTTTCGGGCCATCAAGGGGCAGGATCCGAAGGGCGAGTTCATTCCGAAATACGACCTGTCGAAATTCCGCACGCTGTTCCTCGCCGGCGAGCGCGCCGACCCCGAAACCATCAAATGGGCGGAGCAGAAGCTCAACGTGCCGGTGGTCGACCATTGGTGGCAGACCGAGACCGGCTCGCCGATGACGATCAATCCCGCCGGCCTCGGCCTGTTGCCGGTGAAATATGGCTCGCCCGGCGTGCCGATGCCAGGCTACGACATTCGCGTGCTTGACGATGCCGGCCACGAAGTGCCGCGCGGCACGCTGGGCAATGTGGTGGTCAAGCTGCCGCTGCCGGCCGGCTGCCTGCCGACGCTATGGAATGCCGATGCGCGGTTCCGCCAAGCCTATCTCGACGAGTTCCCCGGCTTCTACAAGACGGCGGATGCCGGCATGGTCGACGAAGACGGCTATCTCTACGTCATGGCCCGCACCGACGACATCATCAATGTCGCCGGCCACCGGTTGTCGACCGGCGCCATGGAGGAAGTGCTTTCCGCCCATCCCGATGTCGCCGAATGCGCCGTCATCGGCATCGCCGATACCATGAAGGGCCAGGTGCCGCTTGGCTTCGTGGTTCTGAATGCCGGCGTTTCGCGCGAAACCGGTGCCATCGAGAGCGAAGTGGTCGGCCTGGTGCGCGAACGCATCGGCCCGGTCGCCGCCTTCAAGACGGTGGTGACGATCAAGCGCCTGCCCAAGACACGTTCGGGCAAGATCCTGCGCGGAACCATGCAGAAGATCGCCGACAAGGAAGAATGGACGATGCCGGCGACCATCGACGATCCGCTGATTCTCGACGAAATCACCGCCGCCCTGAAGGAGCGTGGGATCGGCGTCTAGCAAATCGTCGCGGTCGGCGCCGCAATCTTTTGTTGTGCGATGCAGCAATCCACCTTACATCCTTGACCGGGGGGCCATCCGGCGAGGCGGTATGGCTCAGCAGAAGAAAATCACATTTGGCGGCGTCGACATCCTGCGGTTCCTCGCCGCCGTCATGGTCATGGTCTACCACTACGGCTTCTGGGTGTGGGCGTTTCCGGACGGTGTTTCGGCACGCGCCACGGGCGGCATTGCCGCGCAACCGGCGATAGGCGCCTGGGTCGAATCCGGCTGGATCGGCGTTCAGATCTTCTTCGTCATCAGCGGCTTCGTTATCGCCTTCAGCGCCGAGACATCGACGCCGCTGCGGTTTTTCGAAGCAAGGGTGAAGCGACTGGCGCCGGCGGTCTGGATCTGCGCGCCCGTCACCGCGGTCGTGCTTTTGATCGTCGGCCTGAGCTGGCCGACCGATGCGGTCGACAGGCTGGTTCGCACCGGCCTGTTCGTTCCCTACGCACCCTGGGTGGACAGCGTCTACTGGACGCTCGGCATCGAGATCGCCTTCTATGCCATCGTCTGGACCTTGCTGCGGCTTGGCCGCTTCCATCAGATGGAATGGGTGGCGATTGCCATCGGCATGGTCAGCACGCTTTTCTGGTGCCTCTATTACCCGCTCGGCTGGGCCGACCTTGCCGAGGCACGCACGCTCGACCTTTTGCTGGTGCATCACGGCGTTTTCTTCGCGACCGGCGTCATGTTGTGGCTGATGCGCTTCAAGGCGGTGACGACGGCTCGCCTTGCCTTCTGGGCCCTGTTCCTGGGCGGCGGCGTGCTGCAGATCGCCAGTTCGGTCGACGTTCACATCCTGAAGGTCGGGCGAGAGATGCCGTTCGCGCCGCCGATCCTCATCTTCCTCGCCGCGGTCGCACTGATGGCGTGGTCGCTTCGGCTCGACCTCGCCTGGAGCGGCTGGCGCCGGATCGGCCTGATGACCTATCCGCTCTACCTCCTGCATGACGTCGTCGGCGCGGCCCTGCTCGGTGTCCTGGTTCGCGCGGGTCTGCCGCATCTCTTCTCGATGGTGATCGTCGGCGCGACAATGATCGCGGCAAGCTGGCTGGTGGCGACCGAGGCCGAACCACGCATCCGGCTGCTGCTCGACCACACCGTTTTTCGCTATCGGCTCAAGGTGGCGTAGTCGCGACTGTTCATCCGCGGGTCTCCGAGGCCCGGCTCGGCACTGCGGCCTTCCAGAGCGGAGGCCAACTGCCACAGGAATCGCCGGACCCGCGAAGAAGGTTGACCCATGTGCCTCTGGAGGCTGACCTGCTCCTAATGCATCACCCAAAGCGCGCGGCGTTCGGGGCATGCATAAAGCAAAGATTCAGGGCGCGTCGACCGACCCTGTTTCAACGCAATGCGCTTTAAGAAGGCCTACTCGAGCAACGTCAGACCGTTGCCTTTGCCTTGCTGCGCACTTCCGACTTTTCCAGATAGTAGGTCGAGTATTTGTCGAAGAATTTCTCGGAGCCGCCGAACGATCCGTATTTGGCCAGCTTCTTCAGATCGACCTTGTTCAGCACCGCCCCGATGATCTTGTTGGCAACATAGGGTTCGGATTCCAGCATCGACCTCACCATCGCGCGGGGCGTGCGCCCCCATTCGGTGACGAGCACAAACCCGTCAACCAGCGGCGCGAATGCCTTGGCATCGACCACCGGTCCGAGCGGCGGCAGATCGACGACGATGTATTCGAAGGTTTCCTTGGCGTTATCGATGAAGCGCCGCATCCCGGCCGAAGAGAGAAGTTCGCTGGTGTGCGAGAAGTGACCGCGCGACACGGCCGGGATGATGGCCAGCTTCGTCTGCCGGTCGATCTTGCCAACGGACTGCCACGCCTGGCCGTTGACCACGGCTTCCATCAAACCTTGCTCGGCTTCCATGCCGAGACCACGGCTGAGGCCGGGGTTGCGCAGGTCGCCGTCGATGAGCAGCGTCTTGGCGCCGTTGGCGGCAAGCAATCCGGCGAGATTTGCCGCGACCGTCGACTTACCCTCGCCGGGAAGCACCGAGACGATGCCGATAACGCGGCTGCCTTGCCCTTCCATCACGACGTCGAAGGCGATCTTGGCGCTGCGCAGCGTTTCGGAGAACATCGACGCAGGCGAATCGATGCTCACCCGCATGCGCGCCCGCCTTTCGGCGGACGACAGCGATCTGGCGGTCTTGTCATCCACCTGGGTATCGCCCGGCTTTTCTTCCTTGCTCAGCTTGCCGCCGATCGTCGGCAGATAGCCGAGGAATTTCAGCCCGACACGGTCGCGCACCTCCTCGCCGGTCCTGAAGAAACGTTCGTTGAATTCATTCAGGCCGCCGAAGCCGGCGCCCATCAGCGTGCCAAGCACCAGCGAAAGTCCAATCACGATGATCGTGCGCGGGCTTGACGCGGTGAGCGGCATCGAGGCGTCCGAGATGATGCGGATCTTGCCGACCGGGAAGGATTGCTGCTGCGCGGCTTCCTCGTAGCGGCCGAGGAATGTCTGATAGAGCGTGGTGAGCGCCGTCGCCTGCTGATCGAGTTCCCGCAGCTTGACCTGCGTCTGGTTGTCGACGGAACTCTTGCCTTGCGCGGCCGCGACATTGGCCCTGAGCGCGGTCTCGCGCGCCAGCGCCACTTCATATTCGTTGCGATAGCTTTCGGTCAGCTGCTTCAGTTCGCCGAAGATCTGCGTCGATATGTCGGCCTTCTCCTTGGCAAGCGCCAACGCCTGCGGATGCTGGGCGCCAAAATTCGCCTCGACGTCCTGCAGCCGCTTGGAGACTGTGAGGTAACGGGTCTTGAGCGCCGCGATGACCGAGCTGCTCGGCTGGTCGCTTGATATGGCGGCATCCTTGAAAGCGTTGTCGGAGCCGCTTTCGACAATCGCCTTGTACTGCTGGTAGCGGGCACTGGCGCGTGCGGTGTCGGCCTGCGCGACGATGAGCTGGGCGTTGAGATCGGAGAGTTGCTTGTCGCTCATCAGCTGGCCGTCGCTGTTGGCGGCCAGGCCATGTTCGGCCCTGAACTTCTCGACCGCGAGCGATGCCGCCTGCGAGCTCTCGCGCAATTCCGTCAATCGTCCCTGCAGCCAGACCGCCGCCCGCTCGGTGGCGTCGAAGCTGGCATCGAGCTGATCGGCGAGATAGGCATCGGCATAGGCTTTGGTGATCGCATGGGCGAGCGCCGGATCCGTCGACTGATAGCCGAGGGCGATGACGTAGCTTCGCCCGGTGCGCTCCGCCCGCACCTCGTTCTGCAGCTTGAGAATCGCGTAGTCGCGACGGGACGTGGCGATCAGGGCATCGCGGGTGGCGGGGTCGAGCTTGCTGATGTCACCGACGCCCGGCATGACGGGGCTGGGGCGAACATACTGGATCAGGCCCCGGATCAGACCGACGCCCCTTGCCAGAGCCGATACAGGCGGATTCAGGAAGGCATCGTTCTGGTCGAGCTTCAGCTTGTCGACGACCACGGCGGCAAGCCGCGTCGAGGTCAGGATCTCGATCTGGCTCAGGATGGCGGAATCGGTCTGCATGGTTGTCGACGCCGCCGAGATGTCATCGACGATCTTGTTCAACCCCTCGTCGATCAGCACGCTTGAGACCGACTGATATTGGGGCGGCGTGGTCTGCAGATAGAGCAGGCCCAGAAAGAGACCGATGACGGCGCACACGGCAACCACCTTGGCTTGCCGTGCGGCCATGCCAAGCAGCCGCTCGATGTCGATGAAGTCTTCGCCGTCTCCTGCGTCCGAATTCGGCAATGGCATCCTCTTGTCGAGAGGAAAGTTGGCGTAATTCATCTTCGATCCAATTCCAGAGCCTGTTCCATCCCGATGATTGGGATGGGGATCCATTTCAGCGTTTGAGCATGATCTTTTCCGAAAACCGGTAGTCATTTTTCGGGATCATGCCGGGGCTTGCACAGCCGCGAAGATCGGGAGCATTGCGCAATAAAACGCAAACTTCGTGCCAGGCGGCGCGGGAGCTATCGCCCCGCGTCGCCAGCCATCTGTAAATGCTCCCGAAACATGGGCATTATGCGGCTTCTTCCTGGCGTTCATGCGACCGGACGAACTCCTGAAGCATCTCGAAAATCGGGCCCTTCATGTCGTCGCGCGCCAGCGCGAAGGCGATGTTGGCCTGGATGAACCCTTCCTTGGAACCGCAGTCGAACATGCGGCCCTTGAAAGGCTGGGCGAAGAACGCCTGGTCCCGCGACAGCCGGACCATGGCGTCCGTCAACTGGATCTCGTTGCCGGCGCCGCGCTGTTGATTGCCCAGAAGCGCGAAAATCTCGGGCTGCAGGATGTAGCGGCCGTTGATGTAGAAGTTCGACGGCGCGTTGGCCGGCGCCGGCTTTTCGACCATCGCCGTCACCTCGAAGCCGCCGCCGATATCGGCGCCACGGCCGACGATGCCGTATTTGTTGGTCTCGGTCGGATCGCAGCGCTCGACGGCGATCACGTTGCCGCCGGTTTCAGCATAGAGGTCGACGATCTCGGCCAGGCATCCGCGGCCACCGAACGACACCATGTCCGGCAACAGCAAGGCGAAGGGCTCGTTGCCGATGACTTCGCGCGCGCACCAGACGGCATGGCCGAGGCCTTGCGGCGACTGCTGGCGGATGAAGGAGGTGGCGCCGGCCACCGGCAGCATGCTTTCGAGCGCCTCCAGCTGGGTCTTCTTGCCGGTCTGCTCCAGGGTTCCGATCAATTCCGGATGCAGGTCGAAATAGTCCTCGATGACCGCCTTGTTGCGGCCGGTGACGAACACAATGTGCTCGATGCCCGCCTCGAAGGCCTCGTCCACCGCATATTGCACGACAGGCCTGTCGACGACGGGGAGCATTTCCTTCGGCATCGACTTGGTCGCCGGCAGGAACCTTGTTCCAAGTCCTGCCACCGGTATCACGGCCTTCCTGATTTTCTTCATCGCAAATTCCTTCTGAGGAGATCGACTTCAGTCCATTCACAAGCCACGAAAAATCCCTTCATGTGCCTGCATCTTCACCTCCCCACCCCAACGGCAAACTGTGCCGCTACTCTTCGCAACCGCACGGCGATCGGCATGCCCATATGCCTGACCGCCGCCGGGTCGCTGAGCGCAGTCCGGATCGCCTTGAGCGGGGACCGCGCCTTGATGTGCTGAACCATAGACAGGAACGATGCGGCCTTGCGCAGGCTGCGGCTGCGCCGGGCGAACGCGACTTGCGCGGCCTCGTCCATCGAATGGGTTTGAGCGAACACGGCATCTGCCTTGCGCATCGCTTCGACGTGGTGAAGCTCGAGCACGCGGGAGATGGAGCCTCTGCGGATATGATAGGCATAGCCGATCGCCGGCTCGACCACGCATTTGCCGCCCTTGGCCAAGGCGTTGGCGAGCAGGATGTAGTCTTCGCCGATGCTCAGTTTTTCATCATAGCGAAGCTCGTTTTCGTCCAGGAACGCACGCTGGAAGATCGGCTTGAGGTAGCCGAGGTTGAACTTCGATTCGAAAACGACGTTGCCGGCGATGTAGCTGGCCAGCGAGATTTCGCTCAAATCCTCCAGATAGCGCGTCGGAAACATCGCGTCCTCGACGACACCGTCCTCGCGAATGACCTGCAAATTGTCGACGGCGATCTCGGCGCCCGCCTTTTCGGCACGAGCGATCATGGCCGCGATGCGGTCGGGAAAAACGGCGTCGTCGGAATCGAGAACCGCGATCCATCTGCCGCGGGCGACATCGAGCCCGGCATTCCTGGCGCCGCCGGGACCGCGATTGTTGGCCAGGGCGACGACGCGAACGATATCTTGCGGATAGGCCCGCGCCACATCGAGCGTCGCGTCCCGCGACTTGTCGTCGACGACGATGATTTCGACGCTGACGTTTTTCTGCGCGATGGCGCTGGCGATCGCCCGGTCGAGGGTCGCCTCGGCGTTATAGGCGGCTATGACAAAGCTGACGTCAGGCTGCACGCTTGCCCCCTTCCTGCGGCGAAGGCTGGCCGTAGAGGCGGATTTCGCGGATGCCGACAAGGCCGCTGACGACACCGACATGCATAATGCCGCGCAGCACGCTGCGGTTCCTTCGAACCGGGCTGATGACGACCGGAAGCGCAGAGGCGAAGCAATAGATGGCCTTTGCCGACGCCAGGCCGACCTGCTTGACCAGGGCGATGCCGCGCGCGTTGCGCCCCAGAAGATGCCCGTGCGTCTGCCCGACGCGGAAGCGTCGGCGCCCGAGCCAGTCGAATGCCGCCCTCAAGCGTGGCACCACCTCGTCAACCCAGGCGTCAGGCGAAAAGACGATGCGGCCGCCCGCTTTGTGCATCTGGTCGAAGAACTCGGTGTCCTCGCCGCCGGTCTGGCCGCGCGCCAGGCTGAAGCGGCGGCCACGCAGGCTGTCCGACCCCATGCGGAGCAGAACGTTGCAGGTGTAGCCGGTCTGGATCTCGCCGCGCACCCATACCGGCAAGGTCGAATGGAAATCGCCGCGCTGCATCCAGTCTGGCGCATCCGGACGATAACGCGCCCGGACCGGGCCGAGCACGGCGGCTGCACCGCTCGCTTGCGCCGTCGCGACCAGTTCGGCGAGCCAGCGCGGCGTGGCCGTCTCGTCGTCGTCGATGAAAGCGACGAAATCCGCCGTGCTGGCGTCGAGGCAAGCGTTGCGGGCAATCGAAATATTGCGCGCCGGGCAATGCTGATAGCGGACTGGCACCGTCAATTCCCGCGACAGCACCGTCACCAGCTCCCGGGCGGTCGGCGTGTCGTCATTGTCGGCGACGATGATGCTGATAGCGAACCCGGCCGGCATCTGCATGGCGTCGAGCGAACGCAGCGTGTCGGCCAGTTCCGGCCGCCGGAACGTGCAGACGCCGATGTCGATGCTGAACTTCTTGGCCTGCGCCGCCATCACGCCACCCCGCGCCGCGACCCGAGGCCGAGAAGCTGAAGCCAGAAGCCGATCGACCAACCAAGATGCATGACCATCGCCGAGACGCCGGCCAGCGCGATGTCGGCATTGCGCTGGCGGATGGCCGTCCACAGGCCGTAACCCTGGCACACCGAGGCCCACAGCAGCAGCGGCACCGCCGCCAGCCAGTGCACGAATGAGAGCGCCGCCAGCAGCACGACTGGAAACACCAGGAGTGGCACGATCTGACGGATCTTCGGGATGACGCGGTGCTTCAGCACATTCTTGGCGCGGCCGCGACCATAGCCGAGATACTGGAAATAGAGGCCGCTGAGCGAGGTGCGCGGGTAGTAGATCATATGCGTCTTGCCGCTCATCCAGATCTTGTAGCCGGCCTGTCTCAGCCTGTAGTCGAGCTCGGCATCCTCGTTGTGGCTGAACGTCTCGTCATAGCCGCCGACAGAACCGAACGCCGATATCCTAATCAGCGCGTGATGGCCGTGATCGACCCACTCTCCGGCGGAACGGTGCCGGTGCTTGGAGCCGCCGGTGCCGAGCTTGGAATTCTGTGCAGCCGCGGCCGCCTTCTGCACGGTGCTGCTGCCGCTGGTCAGCATCGAAACGACAACCGAATCCGCTCCGGTGGCCAATGCCTCCTCAACCAGCCGGTCGCAATAGTCGTCGGGATAGCCGCCATGCGCATCGATGCGGATGAGATAGTCGGCACCTTCGCCGAAGGTGCCGACGGCGAGATTTATCGCCGCGCTTTGGATGCGCCGTTCGTTGTGAAGCAGGATAACGCGCGGATCCTTGCTTGCGATGTCCTTGACGATAGCCAGCGTGCCGTCGGTGCTGCCGCCGTCGGTGACGATGATCCTGGCGCAAAGCCTTGCCGCGGCGGGGCGCAGTTGATCGAGCAGCACACCGATATGGGCCGCTTCGTTCAGGCACGGAATAACGATCAGGCTGGATGAAGGTTTTTTAGTCTGCGTCATCAGCCTCTGTCCATGTTCAGTCATCCTACGCCAATGCCTCGGCTGCAAACGAACCGGATACGGCGGTCAGGCTGCGTAGCCGCTCGACAAGCGCCCGACAATCGCTGCGGTCGTAGCTCCAGGTCCTCGGGTTGCGGGCACGAACATGCGCCTTCAACCTGGCGAAACGATGCTCATCCATCTTGCCAAGCGTCGCTTCGAGCGCCCCCGGCGAAGCCTCCGGCAAGAGAATGCCGATATCCTGCTCGCTGAGGAACCGCCCGGTTTCGGTGTCGCCCATCGAGATCGGCACCGCGCCGAAGCGGCAGCCTTCGTAAAGACGGTTGGGCAGCAGCCATTCGGAATTCTGTCCCGCTTCGAAGAAATCGATCGCCCAGGAAAAATGGACGTCGCCATAGATCGACGCCATGTCCTCCGGATTGCGATAGGGCCCGCCAAACGAGAGCCACGGCTCTGATTCGACGAAAGCATGGAAATCCGAGAATTCGGACAGGGCCGGACGGCCGCGCAGCACGACCTCGAAGCGTCCCTCCATCCGGCGGGAGAAATCGGCCAGCAGTTCGAGCGAGCGGCGGCAGCGCAGTGCGCCGAACCAGCCGATTCGCCATGGCGGTCCGACGGGACTCTCAACCGCCTCAGGGCTAACGGGCGCTTCAGGGCTGCCGGGCAAAATCGCGGCTGCCTCGAAATACTTGTTCTCGACCAGTTCGATCGGCGCCGCGACCTGGCCGAATGGCTTGAAATAATTGGCGATGAAGGCAGGCGAACTGGTCACCAGCAGCTTCACGTCCCTGGCCAGGAAGCGTTCGACGGCGCGCAACGCCTTGCCCAGGACATCTTTGCGAAGCACAAGGCGATGAATGTCGAGGCACTCGTATACGATCGGAACCAATGCACCGAAGGCGGATCTGGCGCGACGGGCAAGCGCCAGCATTTCCAGGTTGCGCGCGATGATGAGATTGGGCCTGGGCGTGTCGCCAAGCCTGGAGCCGATCGAGAACGCGGCCTTGGCGATCGCCGCGAGCCGCTGGCCGAATCGCCCGTCACGCGTCGCGCCAAGGTCGATCGGCCGCAATCCCTCGATATCCGCAATCGGATTTGTGGTGCGACGGAAGCCGGCCAATGTGACCTCGGCCCCACCTGCCCTGAGCATTATGATCCTCCGGCGCACGGCCGGATCGGAGACGTCGTGCACAAGGTACAAGACATGCAGCATGAAAACTCGACCGCTGTTGGCCCACCCAAGGAGAGCCTAGTACAGCTCTTGCTGCATCGCAACATTTTTGGCGCGACGATCCACGTTTTCTGTTGCACTGCAAAATTATTGCCGTAGTTTGTCGTTGGCGGCGGTGGTGGATTTTTCGGGCTCAGAAATCCGCACAAAAGTCAGGAATCCTGAATTTGGAAGCCAATGCATTCGATCCGCCGGAAGGCTCCCTGCGCAAATCCGTTGGGCGCGGCGCGGTTGTCACGGCCATGGCGCAATCGGTGCGGGTCGCGACACAGATCATATCCGTCATCGTGCTATCGCGGCTTTTGTCGCCGCAGGACTTCGGCGTCGTGGCGATGTGCGCGCCGGTGCTGGCCTTCATCGCGCTGTTCCAGGATTTCGGCCTGACCCAGGCGACAATCCAGAAGAGCGGGATCCGGCATGAGGAGGTGAACTACCTCTTCTGGATCAATGTGGCCGTCAGCGCGATTCTGGCCTGCGTGCTCGCAGGTGCCGCCCCTCTGGTCGCCGCTTTCTACGGCGAGCCGCGCGTGGCTGGCCTGGTGGCGGCGTTCGGGCTGCAGATCATGGCCTATGGGCTGGGCGCCCAGCACCTGGCGCTTTTGACGCGCCGCATGCAATTCGGCCGGCTGGCCATCATCGACGTCGTCAGTGCCATTGCGGGGCTCGCGGTATCGATCGCCTGGACTTTCATCGACCGCTCCTATTGGGCACTGTTTGCCGGCACGCTGACCGGTTCCGTGCTGCCGACGCTCTGCTACTGGACAAGCTCGCGCTGGCGTCCCGGCCTGCCGCGCAAGGTCGCCGGAATCAGCGAATTGATCCATTTCGGCGCCGGCATCACCGGCTTCAACTTCGCCAATTTCTTTGCCCGCAACCTCGACAATGTCCTGATCGGCAAATACTGGGGCGAAGCCCAACTCGGCCTTTATGACCGCGCCTATAAGCTGCTTTTGTTTCCGCTGAGCCAGATCACCAATCCGTTGTCGAAGGTGATGGTTCCGGCGCTGTCCAGGCTGAAAGACGAGCCGGACCGCTACCGCAGCGCCTATCTGCGCGTCATGCCGCTGATCCTGCTGGTGGCACTTCCCGGCGTCGCCTTCGCCACCGCGATGTCGGACGTGCTGATCCCCTTCGTGCTCGGCGAGCAGTGGCGCGCGAGCGCAGACATTTTTCTGGCGCTCGGCTTTGCCGGGCTGCTGCAGCCGCTGAACAATCCGGCGGGATGGCTTTTCGTTAGCCAGGGCCGCTCCGGCGATTTCATGCGCTGGGGCATCATAACGGCCGTGACGTCGGTGCTGGCCTTCGCACTCGGCCTGCCCTATGGCGCGCTGGGCGTGGCGATTGCCTATGCGATCAGCGAGTATCTGAGGACGCCATTCCTGTGGCTCTATGTCGGCAAGAGCGGTCCGCTGCAGGCGCACCACGTGCTTCGCGCGGCAACGCCGTTCGTGCTTGGCGCCCATCTGGCGCTCGCCGCCATCTGGTTCATCAAGCCGCTGTTGCCGCAGCAGCATGTCATTGGCTTGGCCAGCGGCGCCGTTCTCGCCTATCTAATCACCATCGTCGTCGCGTTGGCATTCGCATCCGGCCGCGAAGCCCTGCGCGAGGCCTTGAAGATGCTGCCGGCAAGGCTGCCCGCGGCAGCACCACGCGAGGCGCAATAGTTGCGCGACCTCAACAGGTACGGACATTCAATGCAGGACCAGGTCTGACCCATGCACTACCGATCGATTTCCGACATGAACGACGCCATCGTCAAGGGCCTGCACCGGCTGCCGCGCGACATCGACCTGGTCGTCGGCGTTCCCAGAAGCGGTGTGCTCGCGGCGACGCTGGTGAGCCTGGCGGCAAACATTCCGATGACCGATCTGGACAGCTTCCTGGCCGGGCGGATCTACACGTCGGGCATCACCAAGCGCCGGGCGGCACTCGACCGCAAGGTCTCCGAAATGCGCAAGGTGCTGGTGATCGACGACAGCGTCGCCGGCGGCAACGCCATGCGCGACGCGCGCTCCCGTATTCATGCTGCCGGCATCGAGGCCGACTTCACCTTTGCCGCAGTGTTCGGCCTGCAGCCGCAGCACCAGGAGACCGATGTCGTCTTCGAGGTCGTGCCGCATCCGCGCATGTTCCAGTGGAACTTCATGCATCACAAATTCCTGGCGCAATGCTGCGTCGACATTGACGGCGTGCTGTGCCTGGATCCGACCGAAGCCGAAAACGACGATGGCCCGGCCTATGAGAAATTCCTCAGCGAGGCGCGGCCTCTCCATGTTGCGACCCACAAGATCGGCTGGCTGGTCACCAGCCGGCTGGAGAAATATCGCGCGCTGACCGAAGCTTGGCTCGCCAAGCACGAGATCAAATACGACCAGTTGATCATGCTCGATCTGCCGAGCAAGGCGGAGCGGCAGAGGCTTGGTGCGCATGGCAGTTTCAAGGCCGATTTCTACCGCAAATCCAATGCCATCCTGTTCATCGAAAGCGAGCACGAGCAGGCGCTGAGGATCACCGAACTGTCCGGTAAGCCGGTGCTGTGCGTCGAAACGCATATGGTGAGTTTTCCCGAAGCGCTGTCGCTGCCGGCACTTGGCCAGGCGGCCCGCAACCTGCCGGCAAGGCTGCGCCAGATCAACTCGCAAGAGGGCCGCAAGAGCGCCGCCAAGACTCTTGCCCGCGCCCTGCTCGGCGCCCGCGGTTACGAGACGCTGAAGAGCCGGGTCAAGCGCCCGGCCTGATCCGCACGACGCTACGAGGCTTACCGCGAGTTGCTCCGCGGCTGGCGCCGCGAGCCCGGGTTAAGCGGCTTGCCGCGCGCGCTGCTGTATCGCCCTGTCCACTATCGAGAAGAAGGTAATAAACTGGCGGTCGGGTTCCAGTTCGGGCCGCCCGGCGAAGCTGCGCGCGAGGCCCGAGACCCGGTCATATTCCTGGCTGTCGTTCCACAGCCGCCTGACGGCCGCGACCCAGTCGGCGAGCGGTGCATCGTAGTCGAGCACCACACCGCCCGAGCCGATCGCCTCGGGCAGACCGCCGCGCCGCGAGCCGACGACCGGGATTCCGCTGCAATGGGCTTCCGACGCGACGCGGCCCCAGGCCTCCTCCCATTTGCTGGGAGCAAGCAGGATCTTGGTGCGGCCGTAGACCGTCTTCATGTCGCTGGTGCGGCTCTCCAGCACGACATTGCCCAAAGGCGCGATCGTCTGTTCGATCCGCGCCCGATGATCGTCTTCCAGCTTCCAGCTTTCAACGAACAGGAACGGTATCTCGGGGCAGGCGCCTGCAATACGCACCGCAAGCTCAAAACCCTTTTCCTCATAGGGATTGATCAGCGTGACAAACTGGCCCGTCGTCGGCGTGCTGTAATGCGCCGGATTGATGGTCGGCGGGATCACCGTCGCGTTGATGTCGAACTCGTTCTTATAGGTGCGCGCGGTGAACTCGGAATTGGCGATGTAAAGCGCGGAACGCAGCTCGCGCAGATCGCCGCCCAGTTCATGGAATTCGACATTTCGGAGATAGACGACCAAAGGCACGCCCTCCGCCTGCAGCGCCTTGCCGATCGGAACCGATTTGTGACACTGGACGACGGCCACGTCCGGCTTCAGCCTGTCGACGGCAAAGGCCGCCGCTTCCCAGGGAAACCAGGCCCGCATCACCGGATAGCCGGGGTAGCTGTCGACGACCGCCGGCTGCCGCAGCAGCTTCATCTTGGCGCGCGCCTTCAAGCCGAAGACACCGTCGCCGAACAGGGCGGCCAGCACCGCGGCTTCATGGCCATGTTCGATCAACTGTTCGGCCAGATGGTGGGTGCTCGACTGAACGCCGCCGCTGAACTCGGGTGGATAGCCGCTGCCACCTGCAAAAAGGACTTTCATGGGATCGGGCTCCTTGTCGCATATCGTATTTCGTTTCGAGGCACCGGCGGCGCCTCGCTTTCGACGTCAGGCGAGTTTCGGCGGCTCCAGATTCGCGAACGGATTGGTACAGGATTGCCAGCCGGTAAATCGGATCGGGTCATTGGCCGAACTGCGCCATGCGTAGTCCGTCAACATATGGAATTCGGCGATGACCCAGCGATCAAATTGGATCAGATCTTCCCGCTTCTCCTGGGGCAGGAGGCGGCGGACGGCGCCCAATTTGAGCTCCTCGACCAGGGTGACGGCGTCGCTAAGCTTGTCACTGGGAAATATCCACGGGTTCCGGTTGCGGAACTCCAGCACGAACTGCTGCAGATGCTCGATGCGGATGTTGAGCCTGCCGAGGTATTTTTCGAGGGTGACGCGCACCAGGTCCTCATCGGAAAACGAGCTGACGGCGGCAAAGGCAACGCCCGTCGACACCACCCCACCGGCCACGATGGCCAAGGCCGAGCGTCTGGAAACTTCGATCATCCGATGCCCTCCTCTCACGCCATGCGGCTCGCCGCCCTCAGGGAGAGGGCCGCGGCGGTCAGGCTCGGGTTGGCGCAGGAACAGCTCGGATAGGTGCTGGTGCCGACGACAACCAGGTTTCTCAACTGGTGGTGGATCATGTCGCTGTCGATGACCGAATCGGCCGGGCCGGTTCCCATCCTCAAGGTGCCCTGGACGTGCGATTCGGTTGGCCGGATGCCGCGATCAAATAGCTTTTCGACCGGCAGCGGAGCCAGAAGGTCAGGCAATTTCTCCAGCGCGCGGGCCATGCCCTTGACCGCGTAGTCCGACGGCGCCTTAAAGCTGACGAAGGCGTTGTCGTCTTCGTCGAGGGTGACGAAATTTTCGTGGTCGAGCAGGTTTTCGGTGACCACCACGAGCGGCAGCGCCTGGCGCAGCCGCCCCTTTTCGGCGCGCATTCCGTGCTGCCAGCGGTTCTCGAAATAGACCAGTGCCGCCGCATGCTCGGATCTGTGCGGACCGTCATAGAGGCCGAAGTTCAGGCCGGTGGTGATGGTGCTGCCGTCGAAATTGTCGACACCGTCGAGATAGACCTCGAAATTCCAGCCGTAGGATTCGTGCAGGCCGCGGCCGACGAATTCGCCGCCCAGGCCGGACCGCAGCATAATCGCCGCGCTCTGGATGGCATTGGCGCCGAGAATGAAAAGGTCGCCGCTGACCTGGTATTCCTTGCCGTCACGCATGAACGTGACCGAGCGGACCGTGCCACCGACGTGATCGAGCCGCCGCACCTCCGCACCGAGGCAAACCGAAATGTCGGGATGCTCGAAGACATGCATCAAGCCGTTGTTGACGGTAAACTTGGCGTCGACCGGACACAGCCAGCAGCGCAGGTTGGCACAGCACGAGGTGCGTTGCGCGGTCGGCACACGTGCCCGAGCCGTCGGCATGACGAAATGCTGGCCGGGCTGCGCCGCCTTCATCATCCGGTCCGGCGTCGACATGCGATGCGGCGGTTGCGGGAACGGCTTCGAGCGTGGCAGCATCGCCGCCATGTCGGGATCGCCCGAGATCGACATGATGTCTTCGGCGTCGCAGTAGAACGGCTCGACATCGTCATAGCTGATCGGCCAGTCATTGCCGATGCCGTAGGTGCTTTTCAGCCTGAAGTCATTGGGATGGAACCTTGGTGTCTGCGCGAACCAGCAGTTCGTTCCGCCACCCAGTCCGATGGTGTAATTCCATGGCTTGTCGGAATTGGTCTTGTAGGTCGTCTCGTCGTCAATGTCGGTGTTAGCATTCTGCTGGAGCTGCCATTCATGGGTGTTGTGCCGGCCCCATTCGAGCACCAGGACGCGTGCCTTTCGACGCTTGGCGAACTCATGCAGGAAGAAGGCCGAGCCGAAGCCGGAACCGATCGCGACGACATCGAAATGATCGCTGGTGATTTGCTCGGGCTTTACGTCCAGCACCATCAGCCACAACTCCTTACCGCGCCGCGCACGCCCGCCGGATTCCGCCTCCGGCTCTTCGCTCCCGGCCTCATGCCGCCATTCTGCCGATCGAGTGATATTCGATGCCGTGGCGGGCGATGACCTTGGGGTCATAGAGGTTGCGGCCATCGAAGATGATTGGCGTGGTCAGCGCATCCTTCATCGCGTCGAAGGACGGCGCGCGGAAACTCTTCCATTCGGTGGCGATCAGCAGGGCATCGGCGCCGCGCAGCGCGGCTTCCTTGGTGCCGCACAACAACAGGTCGTCGCGCAGCCCGTAGATATGCTGGCATTCCTGCATCGCCTCGGGGTCATAGGCCTGCACTTTGGCGCCGGCGTTCCACAGCGCCTCCATCAGCGTGCGAGCGGGCGCCTCGCGCATGTCGTCGGTGTTGGGCTTGAAGGCCAGCCCCCACAGCGCAAAGGTCTTGCCCTTGAGATTGCCCTTGAAATAACGGTTCACCTTGTCGAACAGGACGGATTTCTGTTCGTTGTTGCGCTCCTCGACAGCGCGCAGCAGCTTGGCGTCGAACTTGACGCCTTCGGCGGTCTTGATCAGCGCGCGCACATCCTTGGGGAAGCACGAGCCGCCATAACCAAGCCCGGGATAGATGAAGTGATAGCCGATGCGCGGATCGCTGCCGATGCCCTTGCGGACCTCCTCGATGTCGGCGCCGAGCTGCTCGGCCAGGTTGGCCATCTCGTTCATGAAGCTGATCTTGGTCGCCAGCATGCAATTGGCGGCGTATTTGGTGAATTCGGCGCTGCGCACGTCCATCACGATCATCTTCTCGTGGTTGCGGTTGAAGGGAGCGTAGAGCTCGCGCATCACCGCTTCGGTGCCTTCGCTGTCGGTGCCGACGATGATGCGGTCGGGCTTCATGCAATCGGCAACCGCGGAACCCTCCTTGAGGAATTCCGGATTCGAAGCGACGTCGAAGGACAGGTCCTCGCGCCCTCTTTTCTTCAGCGTCTCGGCGATCCTGGCTTTTACCTTCTCGCAGGTGCCGACCGGCACGGTCGACTTGCCGACGATGATCTTGGGGGTGTCCATCTCACGACCGATGGTCTCGGCGACGGCCAACACATATTTGAGATCGGCCGAACCGTCCTCGCCCGGCGGCGTGCCGACCGCGATCATCTGGATTTCACCGTGCCTGACCGCGGCCGCCGCATCGGTGGTGAACTTGATGCGGCCAGCGGCGTGGTTCTCCTTGACGAGGTTTTCGAGCCCCGGCTCGAAAATCGGAACGAACCCCTGGTTGAGCCGCTCGACCTTGTTGGCATCGATGTCGACGCACAGCACCTGGTGCCCGACTTCGGCAAGCACCGCTGCCTGCACGAGACCGACATAGCCAATTCCAAAGACCGTCAAATTCATTCGATTTCATTCCCATGCAAGGCAGCGGACCGCTCTCGGCCCGGCCAGTTCAAATCGACTTTCCCAACTACTTTATGCTGCATGCCAGCGATTCTGGAAACTGACAGGGCTCGCCCAAGGCCGTGAACGCAACGCGATCGATCTGCAGCGTGAGCTTGCGGCCTGGATCGGCGAACGCTCCCATCCAACCGGTCATCTTGTCGCTGCCCCAAAGGCTGAAGAATATCTTCTGGGCATGCATCGGCAGTTTCGCCGGATCGGTGATCGTGTTGACCAGTTGGCCGTTAACATACCAGCGCAAGCTATCCTTCTGCCAGACGAAGGCGTAGTCGTTGAAGGCCTTGTCGGTGCCGCCCGCCACGTCGACCAGCTTCTCATTGTTGCCCTTGCCGGCGATGTAGGCGTTGACCTGCACCTTGGAGGTGTCCTTGGTCAGGACCTCGAAGTCGATCTCATCCCAGGGCTGCTTGTCGGACGGTCCGATATAGGAGAAGAAAGCCGCATTGAGACCGGAGCCGGTGTCGGTCTTTATCCGCGCCTCATAGGTGCCGTAGCCGAAGCGCTGCTTGGTCTGGATCTCGCCGCAGGCGTAGTCGCGGTCCTTCAGCTTCTGCTTTTCGAAGCCGAGCGACAGCACGCCGTCGGAAAGCGCGACCAGGCCTTTCGACCAGGTGCAGTTTTGATGACTGCCATTCGACCAACCGTCGGAAACATACCAGCGTTCGCGATTGAAGCTGGTGAAATCATCGACGAATGACGGCGACGACTGAATATCCTGGGCATGGGCAGGGGCCGTCACCAAGCTCCCGAGAGCGGCGAGCAGCAACGCGCTGATCGCACTTAACTGCCTGAGGCCGGCTTGTCTGGCCTGGCGTGTGAACGGCGTTCCGCCGGTTGCGATGGTGGACATAGTCTTCGGATTCGAATTCATACCAAACTCACCTTTGTGCTGTGCATCCCCAACCCAAAGTCGACGTTCGAACCACTTCCTGAACGGGCCAACCTTGACCTCCTGCTTGACCCTCCCCTGTCCTGCCTCGCATCAAATCTGTTGCAACAATTCCGGACCCTCACTTTCAACCTCTGCCGGCGCCCGCAGGTCTGGTGTACTCGGCAGTGGTGGCCGAATCGGACGCTGTATTCTCGTCGAAGACCGTATCCAGCGAATGACGGAGTTCTCTCATCATGCCGTTCTGGCGCGACAGCTCCGCGATGCGGCGTTCGCAATTCAGGATCGACTTCGTCAGCGCGCTGACTTCGGACGACCGACGGTCGGAGGTGGAGCCGTTCTCCATCGCTTCGACCAGGAAAGCGGCGTTGGTCGCCTTCGTCCGATAGCGATTCTCCAACCCCACTCTCTCGGCCTCGATCTCGGCCGCGATCTGCTCAAACAGCTTTGCCAGGCGATCAAGACGTGAACCATCGGTCTGCCGGTCGCGGGCCGGATCCCTGGATCTGAAACCGAATATCGAAGCCATGAACTTAGATTCCTGTTATCGCCGGCCAACGGGCCGGGCTTCTGGCCGATCCCCGCAGCCGGGGCTCAAAAAAACTCATACTGCTCTGTCCTGCTCCCCTGAGGGAGAGACATCAGACCAATCCGATCGGGGGCCAGTTCGGCTGGTCGTCCAATTTGCTGCACCGCAACATAGACTGCCATCGTCTGGGCCGCGAGGCAACCGCCCAGTTCGTAAACTCATAAATCCGACCGAAATGGTTTGCGCGATGAGCTTGTCGCCGGCGGGTCAACCCGGACGAAACGGACAGTTTCACCGCTCCTTGCCGGTGCTGGTGCCGGCCATCAAAAAACGCAATGGCGGCACGTGCTTGTGCCTGGACACGAGGCCGACGCGGCGAAACAGCGCCTCGAGCTTGTCGGACGCCACGCCCTGGACGATGGGGACGAGGTTGGATTGGCTGGCAAATGCGTAGGCCGCTGCCGATGCCAGCCCGTGCTCGGCCTTGACGTCGAGGAAATTGCGCAGCCGGTATTTGTCGCGCACGTGCCGCTCGTGCCGTCTCAGCACCGCTTTCGAGCCTTCCGGCAGACTGTCGATCGCCAGCAGCGCCAGATCGGCATCGGCCAGACGCTTCAGGTCCTGCGTCTTGTGGCGGCCGCTGAGCGAATCGGCGCGGACGATGGCGCCGTAGCCACACGAGCGGATGACCTTGAAGCGCGCCCCGCAGGCGACCGCGCGGGCGTAGAGTTCATAGTCCTCGCCGAGCCGCAGGCTCTCGTCATAACGCAACCCATGGCGATCGAGGAAGGCGCGGCTGATCACCGGCTTGAGGAAGCCCAGTTCGCCCCTTTGCACGCTGCGCCTGGATATATTGCCCTCGACGAAGCGCTCGAAATCGAGGAATTCCGGCTCCGCGGCAAATTGCGGGGCGACGATTTTCGTCGCGTCGCCGGTCGCATCATCCCTGATAAGCATGATGTTGTCCGCCGCGAAATCCCAGTCAGCGACGGCAAACAGGTTGCGAAACCGGCCTTCGAGGAAAAAATCGTCGGCGTCGAGAATGCTGATGAACGGCGATCTCGAACTGGCGATCGCGGCGTTGCGAGCGTAGGAGGGGCCGCGATTGACATCGAGGCGCATCACCGCAAGCCGGCCGCTGCCGTCGTCGGCGGATCGCGCGGCGGCCGCGGTGTCGTCGGTGGATGCGTCGTCGACGACGACGACTTCCGCCACTTCCGGTTCGCGCAACGCGGACGCGATGGCGACGGCGATTGTCGCGGCCGCGTTTTTGGCCGCGATAATCACGCAGACCTGGGATTTCGTCATCGACATGGATTAGCCTCTCGTACAGGTGATACCGATTTGTGTTCGCCCCGTACCCATTCGATGCCCGATTGCCATCAGCGCCAAATCTGTGTTCATTCAACGACCGCCCGGCCGTTCGAAGATGCGGCGGCTGATATCGGCGGACGCCGCCCAGCCGGCTTCCGCCAGATAGCGGACCGGCGCGCGGCCGCACAGTTCCCACAGCACCGTTCGCCGCTGCGGCCACCGAAGCGACGACAGCCACGGCGCCATGACCATGCTGAGCAGGTCCTCGTTGCCGATGCGTGACAGGATGCGCGTCGCACGCTCCGACAGCAGCGTGCCGGCACCGCCGAGCAGTACATCGGCTGCGCGTATACCAAGCAGCAGCGTATCGTCCAGCCCCTGCGCCACCGCGGCGTCGAGCACAAGCCGCTGGTCCGTCTCGTCGAGGCGGCCGGCGCTGGCGCGCACGTCACAGACATAGCCCGCGCAGGGTTCCCGGTTGAACAGCGCCTTGGCGACGCTGATGCAGGACAAAAGCAGCGTATCGGGGGCCGAGGTGAACGGCACCGTGGCACCGGCGATTTCGACCTGTCGCTTTCGCCGCAGAAACCCGTCCGCGTCGCGCGGGCTGGGCGAGCCGGGCTGCTGGAGGCGGTAGTGGAGATCGACAGTGGACGGTCTCGGTCCGTCGCCGCGCGTCATATGCTGTTCGCCGAGGAAGCGAACCCACCAGACGGAGCGCGACTTGCCGGCGACCTCATAGCCGATCGAGCGCAGCGCATCCCGCGCCTTGAAATAGCCGACCGGCGAGACCAGAATGTCGACATCGCCCGAGGGCTTCATGAAGTGGTCGTCGTAGAGAAGCTGCTGCTGGAACGGACCCTTCAGAAAGACGAAATCGATCCGGCTTTCGCGCAGCACCTCATGGATCGCCATGGAGTCCATGATGCAGGACGCGTTCATCGAAACCGTCCTCCTGCGGTAGCTGTCCAGCCAATGGAAAAGCTCGGGCGGTCTGTCACTGACAGGCGCGCGTGACAGGGCCTTGAGGACGAACGTCGCGACCTTGTTCAGCCTGGCGATGTCGGCAACATTGGCACCGCCAGGGCCGGGCATCGATACGTCGCCCGTGGTGGCTCCTGCCCCGGCGAAATACAACCGCAGGCAGGCCCGCACATAGGCAACCTCGTCGGCACAGTCGGCGGCGCGCAGTCGTTCATAGGAACCATCCGGCAAGGCCATTTAGCCACAGTCTCCCAAAAAAGCGATTTGCGCGGCGCGTATGCTGCAAGTGCGAAGCAAGCATCACCAAAATCCTTGATGGCGTAAAGCCTTTCCTTTTGCAGTGCAGAATTTTGCAACCTGAGCGATTACCGACACTTCTGAAAGGATGATCAAAACCGCTGTCGAAATACCGCCCTTGCCAGGGTGTTTTCAGCTGGCCTCACCATGGATTTGCCGACTGAATTTACCCTATTAGGGATGCCTAAAATAAAGGCGCTTCGCAAATGTTTTATTCAAACAAAATCAAATGCTTAAAGAATCGACATCGACATGGTCGCCAAACATAGGGAATCGGGTTAGAAGACGTCATATTTTAGGCATGACCCACACATAAGGTGACGTGCGCAACCCGTAATTGATTAATGCCTGGTAAATCAGGCTTGACTCATAAATGCTGCCATGCAGCTATTGCGGTGCAGCATGCAAGTGCTGACGGCACTCGACAAGCCGTTTCCAGTCCTTATTGGAGAGTAAAATGGAACAGAATGTTGAAAAGCAAGAATACGAGACGCCAAGCCTGACGGTGCATGGTTCGATCGAAACCATCACCCAGGGCGGCGGCGGCAGCACGGCGATCGACGCATCTTTTCCCGCGCATACGCCGATCGGCGACCTGACGTTTTCCTGAAGCCTATCGCAACCACTCCAGAGTGACGACGTTGGGGCTCTGGGTCTGAAAAATAAGAGAGTCGGGGGCACTGCCTCCGACTCCCCTTTCATTGCCTGGAACTGCGAAGCGTAGTGTAAGCGAGGTTTTGGGATGAACTGGAAACAATCCGGCCAGGAGTTGGCCGCCCAAGTTTTGGCCGATTACAATCGTGTCAGTGCGACCAAGGATGCCGTGGCTTGCGAGTTCGGCGATGGCCTGGCGCTGCTCAATCTGAAATCCAACATCTATTACAGCCTGAACGGCGTCGGCGCCTTCATCTGGGATTTGATCCAGGAGCCCAGGTCGATCGCGGAGATCCGCAGTGCGGTGCTTGCGCGCTACAAGGTCGACCCGGAGCGCTGCCAGGCCGACGTCGAGGCACTGCTGAGGGGCCTGGCCGATAACGGGCTTGCGAGGCTTGATCATGAGGAACTTGTCTAAGCAGGTTCCGCATAAGGCCATGGTTTTGCGGCAGGAACCCGCGACCGAAAGGAGCCCCAGACAGAGAAAGCGCCGGCAAGGCCGGCGAAGCCTGTTTGGGATTCTCTCCCTGAGCGGCTGGGAAATGATCTTCCTCGGCCGCTGCCTGCTGGTGGTCGCGGCGGTTCGGCTGGGGCTGACACTGTTGTCCTACAACCGTGTTCGCAGCCTGGTGACGCGGCTTGACGCGCGACAATGCGCCAGCATGGGCGAACTGCGGCGCGTTGCCTGGGGGGTTGCCGCCGCGGCCCGTTTCGTCCCTTACGCCACGTGCCTGACCCAGGCGCTTTCGGGTCAATACATGCTTGCTCGACAGGGCAATGCCTCGAAGATACGCATCGGCATCGAACGCGGCACGGGCGAGCAACTCAAGGCGCATGCCTGGCTGGTCAGCGACAATCATATCGTGCTTGGCGGATCGATCGACGGTTTCGCCCATCTGGTCGACCACGGCAGCCGATGAGCGGCGTGGCCGGAATCCTGCTTCGACAGGGGCACCCCCCAGCGGTCGCGGCGGCCGATATTCAGCAGATGCTGGCGCGCATGCGCCATCGCGGCCCCGACGGAAATTCGTGGTGGCTGGACACCGGCATCGCGCTTGGCCACGCCTGGCTCAACACCACCGATGAAGCTGGCCCCGGTCCGCTGACGATGGCCGACGGCAAGCTCGCCATCACCGCCGATTGCCGGCTGGACAACCGCGACGAGTTGCTGGCCAGGCTGGGCATCCGCGACAGATCGGTCGCCGATGCGACCTTGCTGATGCGGGCCTATCTGCGTTGGGGCGAAGCCTGCCCCGTGCATCTGCAAGGCGATTTCGCCTTCGCCATTTGGGATGCCGAGCGGCAGCTGCTGTTTTGCGCGCGAGACCATTTCGGGGTCAAGTCGTTCTACTATCATGCGGCGGATCGGCTTTTTGCCTTTGCCTCGGAGATCGGGCCGATCCTTGGCGTCGAGGGGGTCGGCAGACATGTCAGCGAGCACCAGATCTCGGGGTTTCTGGCCGGGCTTCCCGATGACCCGCAGGCGACACCCTACAGCGACATCTTCAGCTTGCCGGCGCGCCACAGCCTAACCGTCACCGGCCAACAGGTGGTGCTGCGCCGTTACTGGCAGATCGAGCCGTCGGCCCGATCGATGCGGTCGGATGCGCCTGAGGAATTCGCCCATCTGTTCTCGCAATCGGTGCGCAACCGCATGCGCGGAACCTCCGCGGTCGGCGCGATGCTAAGCGGTGGCCTTGATTCCTCCTCGATCGCGTGTGTCGCCGGCCTGCAAAACGCCGCCGGGCGCAAGCCGAGGCTGCCCACCTTCTCGCTGATTTTCGAGACGGGCTCGTCGATGGACGAGCGCCCGTTCATCGATGCCGTGCTGGATCAGCAGAAGGTCGACGCAACGCTGATTCCAGTCGGCAACTATGCGCCATTCGCCGAGTTCGAACGGGTGCTGGAAGAGCAGGAAGGAACGTTCCTGGCGCCGGGCCTGACGCTGACCCGCGGCATCTACCGGACTGCCGGCGCCAAGGGCATCAAGGTGCTGCTGGACGGCCATGGCGGCGACGAGGTCGTTTCACAAGGACATGGCTATCTGCACGAACTTGCCAATGCCGGCAGATGGATGGATTTGTGGCGTGAGGTCCGCAGCGCCTCCGACACCTATGGCGACAGCACGCTGGGCCTGTATCTCCAGTTCCTGACCCTCTACGGGCCGGCCTGGCGGATCGCTAAGCTGAGACACCTGGCAAACCGCGTCCTGAACAGGGTACGCAAGCCGGCGCAGGCGCCGCGCGGCCGAGGCTGGCGCGACCTGATCAATCCGGACCTGGCCAGGCGCACCGAGCTTGTGGACCGATTTCACCGAGCCGGATATATGCCGCCCGGCGTCCAGGCCAGCGACGCCTTGAGCCATCGCTGGATCCTGTCGAACGGTTATGTCCCGCATGCTTTCGAGGTTCTCGACAAGGCCGCGGCCAATTTCGGCGTCGAGCCGCGCTATCCGTTCTGGGACAAGCCGCTGGTCGAGTTCTGCCTGGGCCTGCCCGGCGAGGAAAAGCTCAGCCACGGCTTCGGCCGCTATGTGCTGCGCCGCGCCATGGAAGGCGTGCTGCCGGCAGCGGTTCAGTGGCGGCGCGACAAGATCGACTTCACCGCCAATCTCGTCAACGGCATGCTGCGCAACCACCGCGACCTCTTGGAACAGCTGCTGATCTCGGATGCGAGCCGCATTGCGCCCTACGTCAATCTGCCCCAGGTGAGTGCTGCCTATGCGCGGCTGCTGCGCCAGCCCGATCGACCGGCGCCTTTGGATGTCCAGTATGTCTGGCGCTCGGCATCGCTGTCGCTCTGGCTGCGGCAGCTCCAGCACAGCGGGAGCCCCGCATGATGGCGCGAAACGAGTTTCTTGCCGCATACGGTGATCATCCCCGTCCACACGGGCGGATCATGAGAGAGCGCCACTTCTATCGCGCCTATGGCCTGACCATCGCGTCCGAGGTGGCGTTGCCCGAACTGGAGCCGGCGGCGCCGGGGGCGGCGGATGTCGTGATCGCCGTCGGCCCGATCGACCTGCCAAAACCCTCCTCGGACGCCGCGACCGAGTTTCGCTTCGAGGCGGAGCGCCAATATCTCGCATGGCATGCCGTCGGCGCATTCCTGATCAGCGATGGCTGCCGCATCGACGTCGAGCCGGCGCCCGGTGTCGACGACACGCTGATCGCGTTTCCGCTGCTGGGTCCGGTGATGGCGCTGCTGCTGCACCGGCGCGGCCTGCTCGTCCTGCACGCCAGTGCCATTGCAGTCGCCGGCACGAGCGCCATCTTCATGGGCGACAAGGGCGCCGGCAAGTCGACGACGGCAAGCGCGATGATCCGGGCCGGACATGACCTGCTTACCGATGATGTCGTGGCGCTGGACCTGGCCAATCCGGGTGAGCCGATGATCGTTCCGGGTTTTCCGCAGATCAAGCTGGCAGCCGACGCCGCGGCGGCGATCTCGCTGGGAGAAGTCGAGGTGCGGCCGCAAGTGCATCCGGCGATCGACAAGATGCAGCATCGCCTGAATGGCGCCTTTTCCGGCAACAATGTGCCTGCAACTCGGATCTATATCCTTGAGCGCGGCGAAAAGGCCGCCATCACGCCGTTGCCAGGCATCGCCGCCCTGCCGGCCATCATCAAATTCTCCTATGTGACGCGGTTCGGCCGCGCGGCCCTGCCTAGCGACCTTGCAGAAGTGCATCTTCGCCAATGCGCGCGGCTGGCGGACCAAGTCGGCGTTCGCCGCCTCGAAGTCCCGGCGGGCCTAGATAGGATCGGTGAGGCCGTGGACCTGATCGAAAGGGATCTGGCGGCTGGAGATCCGACAGCAGGTCGTTGGCGGTCGTGAGCGCAATCATGTCGAAGTCCTCAGTCCTTCGCCTGTCGCTGTTTCGAGACGTTGCCGCATTCGGCGCCGTCATCGCCCAGATCGGCGGGCGGCGAACCTGGACGGCGCTGCTCTTCCTGATCCTGGGCAGCCTGACCGAAGGCATCTCCATCCTGCTGCTGGTGCCGCTGCTGCATCTGGTGGGACGCGCCGACCAGGATTTTGCGGTCAAGCTGCCGAACAATGATTTCGCACGCTGGCTGGTGCCGGACGGAACGCTGCAACTGACGACGGTGCTTTGCCTGCTGGTCGGGCTTGTTGCCGTGCAGGCGGCGTTCAACCGCTTCAAGTCGGTCTACATGGCCAAACTGCTGTTCGATTTCATCAATCGCGTGCGCATGAACCTGTTCGAGAGCATCGGCAAGGCACGCTGGGGCGTCTTCACGCGCATGCGCAGTTCCGACCTCGACCATGCCCTGACCGGCGATATCGACCGCGTCCAGGGGGCTGCCTTCTCGGTGTTGATGCTGGTGCAGATCGCCGTGCTCCTGACCGGCTACCTGCTGGTTTCGGTGTTCATCTCACCGGTGATGACGCTGTTTGCCGTCGTGATCGGCATCGTGATGTTCGTGGCCCTGCAGCCGTTTCGATCGCGGGCCACCGCCTTTGGCCGGGTGCTGACCGCCAATCGCCAGGATCAGTACCGGACGGTTTCGGAATTCCTCGGCGGCATCAAGGTGGCCAAGAGCCTGAATGTCGAGGCGACCTATTTCGCGCAGCTGCAAGCGACGCTCGAAAAGATGAAGGCCGACAATGTCGACTATGTGCGCAACAGCACCATCGGCACCGCGGTGTTCCAGGTGGCGAGCGTCGTTGGCTTGAGCCTGTTCATCTATGTGGCACTGGTCCGCTTCAACCTGTCGCTGGCCGAGATCGTCGTCCTGCTGCTGGTTTTCATGCGAATCGCGCCGCGCTTCATGGACATGCAGACGCAGGCCCAGCAGGTCTTGATCAATCTGCCCGCCTATACGGCGATGCGCGGCATGCAGGCGCGTTTCGATGCCGAGCGCGAACTGGGCGATGCCGAAACCAGCGAAGGCGGCAAGCTGTCTCTGGCAACCGGCCTCAACATCAGGGACGTCTGTTTCGGCTATGGCGACGACCCGGCCAAGATGGTCGTCAGGGACGTCACCTTCGGCCTGCCGGCCGGCAAGGTTACCGCGCTGATCGGCCCCTCCGGCTCGGGCAAGAGCACGATCGCCGACATGCTGCTCGGCCTGCTCGAGCCGACCGCCGGCACGATGCTCGTCGACGGCGTCGAGATCGATGCCGGCAACCGCCGCCGCTGGCGCGATCAGGTGGCCTATGTGCCGCAGGACGTGTTCCTGCTGCATGACACGATCGCGGCCAACCTGCGCCTTGCCGCGCCGCAAGCCAGCGATGACGATCTGTGGACCGCGCTACGCTCAGCGCACGCCGGCGAATTCGTCGAACGGCTCGACATCAGGCTTGAGACGGTGGTCGGCGACCGTGGCGTGCGGCTTTCGGGCGGCGAACGCCAGCGCATTGCGCTTGCGCGCGCGCTGTTGCGCAAGCCGTCCCTGCTCATCCTGGACGAGGCCACCAGCGCGCTCGACTGGCAGAACCAGTCGCTGATCGCCCAGTCCATTGACGGATTGCGCGGCACCATGACGATCCTGACCATCGCGCACCGGCCGTCGATGATCGCCTTCGCCGACTGGGTGGTGGCGATGGAAAACGGCCGCGTCGTCGAAGTCGGGCAATATCAGCGGCTGAAGGAAAAAGCCGGCAGCCGATTGTCGCGGATGCTTTTGGGCGAACAGTCCGAGAGCCAGCCCGCTAACGTTGCGTGAGGCTGGCAGGCTTCTGGTTAGTGCAGGCTTCGCCTGGCGCTGCCCAGCTTCTCGCCTTCGGCCACCTCGGGCGCATTCAGCTTTCTCTCCGCGTCGCGAGCCATGTCGGCCGGCGTCGGCGGGCTTCTGGCGATCATGGCATAGACGAGCACGAAGTAGCCCGCCTGAATGATAATTGCGCAGATGATGACGCGGATCAGCGTCGTTCCGATCGAAGCGCCGCCTAGCCAAGACCAGGCAACGACGATTGAAAGAGCGAAAATCATCCCGACGATGAATTTTGGAAGTGCCATACCCAACAGCCCATAAACCGGCTCGGGTCTATATAACGATTGCCCCACCCGAGCGCCGTCCCTTGTCATGCGGGCTTGTTAAGGTCGCCCGCTCTCGGCCGGTTGCTTCCGGCCTTTTCTACCTGTCGCCACTGTGACAGGTATAATTTGCAATTCTATTAAGGCGAGCAGTAGGCGGCAAGGGCAACTCCGGATATTTTTGATTGAGCTTTTGCGATCGATTCGGCCATGCTGCAATGCACGCAAAGGGATTTGAACCGACCTCGAATGGTCGCCATTCTTGAGTAAAAGAAACAATATTAAGTAGTATTTTACGGGATTTGCCTTGAGTCTCGAGCTCTGCTAAAGCACTATTGTGCTCCGTGCCTTACCCCATAGGACAGCCCGCCTAAGAACCGCCCCAAAAAGGCCGCTATTTTTCGGGGTTTGCCCATTTATTGTCACAAATGTGCTAAATATCCCGAAATTTGTGCATGGCTAGCTTATTATTTAGTCAATTCATGACGCGACTATTTCAACCGGTTGGTAAATTGTGTGTTGCGCTGCAACATTTTTTTGGTATCTTGCGGCGAACCATTCGTTCACGCATGGAGTTTACGGCATGAGGGACGTTGCCAAGTCGGCCACAGCGGGCTTTTCGCAGGTCGACATCGATTTTCCGCCGCCGATCGGCGGCCTGCTCAAACGCAGCTTCGATATCACCGGATCACTGATTGGCTTGATTGCTCTCAGCCCGCTGTTTGTCATGATCGCTCTGCTCGTCAAACTTTCCGACGGCGGATCGATTTTCTACGGCCACAGGCGAATCGGACGCGGAGGACGGATTTTTCCGTGCCTGAAGTTCCGCACCATGGTTCCCGATGGCGACAAGGTGCTGGCCGCTTATCTCGCAACCAACCCGGACGCCAACGCGGAATGGGTGGCGACCCGCAAGCTGAAGAACGATCCGCGCGTCACCCGCGTCGGAGCGGTCCTGAGGAAACTCAGCCTCGATGAGCTGCCGCAGATCATCAACATCCTGCAGGGCGACATGAGCCTTGTCGGGCCGCGTCCGGTCGTGCGTGACGAGCTCGAGATCTATGGCACCTCCGCCGTCTACTATCTGAAATCCCGCCCGGGCCTGACCGGCCTGTGGCAGGTGAGCGGCCGCAACGACGTCTCCTATGACAGCCGCGTGGCCTTCGATCGCCACTATGTCGAGAACTGGTCGCTGTTCGAGGACGTTCGCATCATCATCAAGACAGTCCCCGCCGTCTGGATGTCACGCGGTTCTTACTGACCGGCCGCGATACCAGGCATTCGGCGGCAAGCATCATCGGGCGATGGGGCTAAAGCGGATCGGAACGTTCAGTTGAAAACAGATATGTTTGAAGCCCTTCGCAGCGGCCCGGTTTCCGGCCGGCTGCGGCGGGCGCGTTTGCTGGCCACATGCGTTGCCATGTCGCTGGTCATCCCTCACATCGCCGCCGCCGACGAATACCGTCTCGGATCGCAGGACAAGCTCACCATCCGCGTTGCCGAATGGCAGACGGTCGAAGGCACATTCCGTGACTGGTCGGCGGTGAATGGCGAGTACACGGTTGGCCCTTCCGGCACGTTGTCGGTGCCGTTCGCCGGCGAGCTTCCGGCATCCGGCAAGACCACCTCCGAAATCGCAGCGGCGATCGGCCAGGCATTGCAGCGCAAGCTCGCTCTGTCGGACAAGCCGGAAGCCTCTGTCGAAATGGCGCAGTACCGGCCATTCTACATTTCGGGCGAAGTCCAGAACCCCGGCCAATTTCCCTATGTGCCAGAGCTGACAGTGCTGAAGGCCATCAGTGTCGCCGGTGGGATCAGGCGAAACGCCGACTATGGCCCGCAGCTCGGCAAGGACCTGGTCACCGCCAAGGGCAATTTCGATATCTCTGACGACCAGCGCATTCGGCTGCTCGTCAAGCGCGCCCGCATCGACGCCGATATGGCCGGCAAGGCGAGTTTCGAGGTGCCGAAGGAGGCTGAGGGCGATCCCAGACTGCCAGCCATCGTCGCAGACGAGATGACGATCCTGACCTCCGACCAAAAGGCGCTGAAGCTGAAGCTTGAGGCGCTCAGCGATCTGAAGGGGGTTCTGCAGTCCGAAATCGAGTCGCTGCAGAAGAAGATCGTCAACCAGCAGCAGCAGGTCGACCTGGCACAGCAGCAGCTCACGAGCATCGGCCCGCTGGCGCAGAAAGGCCTGATCGCCAACGCCCGGCTGCTGGATTCGCGGCAGTCCGTCGCCGACCTGCAGGGCAAAATCCTGGACTACGAAACGGCCATCCTCACCGCCAAGCAGGCGATCAGCAAGGCGACGCAGGACGCCATCGATGCCCAGAACACCTTGAGTTCAAATCTCGCCACCGACCGGCAGCAGACCGAAGCTGACCTCAACGAGGCCGCGCTCAAGGTGAATATGCAGAAAGGCCTGATGGCCCAGGCCAGCGATCCCTCGATGAGAGTCGCCAGCGACAGTGACCAGCAATCCAGCCTGCTCTACGCATTGGTGCGGGTCGTCGACGGCAAGAGCAGCGAAATCTCGGCGAAGGAAGATACGCCGGTGCTGCCTGGCGACGTGATCAAGGTCAAGCTGGCGCCGCTGACCAGCCAGTAGACCCCTAGAGCAGTTCACCGTTCACGGAAACGGCGAACCGCTCTAACTCTTTGCTTTGACGCGATTCCCTAAGGGAACGCGCTACGCGCTTTTCCCGGGAAAACCGTTTTATACTTTCCTGGAATTGTTCTAGCCAGCAGACCCGGAAACCCCAGCACGATCCGGCGTTTTGATCCATCCCGCCAGGGATGGATCCCGCCTTGGGCCAGGCCTGCTTGGGCGAAAGCTCCCAAGCGAAACCGCCGTTGGCCCTGCTTCCGCCTCCCAAACGATAAAGCGCGTCGCGTTTGAAGGGATTCATGCGACGCGCTTCAAGCCTTTGTTTTGATGCATGTCAAAACCGCTGCGCAGTTTTGAGCGCCATGCACTGGCTCAGGACGGGTTGGCGGCCGCCGGACCATTCACATGCCGGGGCCAGGGGGCCTCTCTCTTGGCCGCCTCAGCCTGCTCGAAGGCGGGGCTCCACCGCGTGCGGGTGACCGGCAGCCGCGCCAGCTTAAAGAAGCTGAAATACATCAGGAAGGAGCCCATGATGTAGGGGTTGAGAATCTCGACCTCGACGAAGGAGCGGATCAGGAGCAGCACCATCACGCCGAAGAGAATTACCGAATCCGCTTGCCATGCCTTGAAGATCACCGCCGAGACGTGGCCGTAGAGCGTGCGCAGCATGATCAGCGAGACCAGCGTCGCTCCGACGAAGCCGAGTTCGACGAGGGCTTCGATATAGGTGTTGTGGAAATGGAAGCCGGTGCGGGTGGTGATGTAGAATTCGTTCCACAGCCGCTCGGCTTCGGCGAAACCCTGCACCCAATAGGCGGCATAGCCGAGGCCGAGAATCGGTGCTTTCTGCACGGCGTTCCAGCCCTGCTCCCACAGATAGGTCCGCCCGGTGAGCGTCGAATCCTTGCCGAAGAGGCCAAGGACGAAGTCCATCAGCCCGAGGTTCAAGGCGACGAAGACAACCACGACCAGCAGGCCGGCGCCGATCAGGAAGATCACCCGGCGATAGCGCCGCGACAGCAGCTTGCTCATGGCAAGAAGCGCCACAAGCGCCAGGACCGCCGGTATCGAGGCCATCGAGGTGGCGGAATGCGCAATGACCAGCAGATAGGCCGACAACAGCACGATAGGCACCGCCAGGATGACGCTCCGCCAGCCGCGCCTGTAAAAAGCAACGAAAACGACGCAGAAATAGATGCCGAGCGAGGCGACAAAGCCAATCTGGTTCTTGGAGGCGAAAGCGCCGACGAAGTTGTAGGTGCCGTCGAGAACGTCCTCGGAATAGTTTCCGACCCGCAGCGAATAGAGCAGGACGACGAATATCCCGATCAAGGCGCCTATGGTCAATGTGCGCACGCTGACGGTGCGTGCCGCGACGTAGGCGCAGGCAATATGGGAAAAATACTGGATCGACGTCCTCGCGGTGACGCCGGGCGCCTGCGACCAGAAGACCGAGAAGCAGACATAGGCGGCAAACAGCAGCGGCAGCCAGGCACTGGACAGGTGCCGCAGGAACCGCCGGTAGTCGACCAGGATGAGCGGCAGCCAGACCGCATAGTAGGCGAGGATCAGGATCTGGCCGAAAATGACCGAATAGGAAAACGCCCAGATCGAGACGGCAACGGCAAAACTGCCATAGACCGAATTCTTCTCGGGATCGACCAGCAGGGACTTTGGAATCTTCATCTCAGAGTCCCGCCGGCGCGACCCAAGGCCGGCAGGCCGTGGGCCAGTCGGCATATCCGCAAACAAGGGCGTGCAATAAACGGCGTCTCCATTGTGCAGTGCAATATAACCTATCGCGCCCTGCGCTCAATGGCAAATCCGGTCACCTTGTCTTACAGCGAGGCGATTGCCGAGATCAGGCCGTCGCCTCGTCCTGCCGCAGCTGCCTGGATCAGCGCTACCACAGTGCTCCGCCGGTGATCTGAATGTTTTCCATGGTGATGCCCTTGGCCAGATCCGAGCAGAGGAAGACGGCAAGAGCCGCGATCTCCTGTGGCTGCAGAAGGCGCTGCTGCGGGTTGCCGCTGGCGATTTCGGCCATGGCTTGCTCCGCCGTGCGCCCCTTCCCTTCGCGCTCGACGACCTGCGCCACGTTGCGGCGCATCAGCTCGGTCTCGACCCAGGTCGGGCTGATCATGACGCAGGTGACGCCATGCGCCGCCCCTTCCAGCGCCACGCAACGGGTCAGGCCGAGCAGGCCGGCCTTGGAAGCGCAATAGGCCGGGTTGTCCTTCCAGCCGACGGAGGCGGCGGTCGAGCCTATGTTGACGATACGGCCCCAGCCGCGCCCGATCATGCCGGGCAGCACGGCACGGGTGACGCGGAAGGCGCCGGTCAGATTGGTGTCGACGATCTTGTCCCACAGCGCGTCGGAGTGGCCGCAGACCGGCTGCTCGGCGGTGGTGCCTGCGGCGTTGACCAATATGTCGGCCGGGCCAATAGCGGCTTCGGCGTCCGCCGCGAAACCGTTGGTGACGTCGCTGTCGCGCACGTCGAGATGGGCGGCGTGAACCCTGGTGCCATGGGCGGCAAGAGCTGCGCGCACGCGTTCGATTTCGTCGGCGCCGGGATAATAGGCGGCATCGGATTTGTCGGCGCCGGCGGGCGCAATGTAGGAGCCGACGGCGACATTGGCGCCAGCCTCAGCCAGTGCCGTGGCGATGGCAAAGCCCATTCCGGAAAACCCGCCGGTGATGATCGCGCTGCGGCCGGAAAGGTTTGTCATCAGGCATGGTCTCCAGACAATTCGGTGCGGGCAACCAGGCTACCTTGCCTGCGACGCGGCTCACAAGATCAGTGTCGTCAAAGTGGTTTGCCCAGCCATTCGCGATAAAACCCTTCGAGATCGGGTTCGAAATCATGCACGATCGGATAGCCCGGCGCCGCCGCCTCGACCTCGTGCAAGGTACCGCACTGCGGGCAGATGAATTCGCGGATTTCCATCCATTCGGGATCAGGAAGGTCGCTGTTCGGATAGATCTCGCGCAGGGATTGCTCGCTGTTGCGCACGTTGATGGCGGCGTTGAGCTTCCAGTTCTTGCGGTAGTCGCCGAAGGAGTGGCCGCACTCGCAGCGGGTTATCCGCTCATCGCCGCTCTGGCAGATGAACAGGTGATCCGAGACCGGCAGCAGGATCGTATCCTTCCAGGCGACGCGATCCTGATAGACGGCGACCATCTTGAAGAAACGGTCATCGTCCTTGTAGGCGCTCATGATGCGCCGGGTCTGCGGCCAGGGCAGCTGGCCGGCAGCGAGATCGCGGATGACTTCCTTGCTGTACGAGGTCATGGCTTTGCTCCCGGCGTGAAGATCGACCTGGCGTCGACGTTCCAGAAATCACTGAAATCCTTGGTGAAGCGCGACGACAGCTTGATCGCGCTGGCATACATTTTCTTCACCTCCGGCGCGAAGTCGGCTTTCTCGACCCGGCCTCGCTCGGCGGCGATCCAGTCCGCCACCGGGATTGCTTTCGCCAGCCGCTCTTTGCGCATGGCGGCGCGCCGCGTCACGGTCGCATCGATATCGGCTTTGGGGTAACCGTCTTCATCGTCCTTCAGCACGATGCCGAAAACCTGGCCCGCCGCTTCGCGGGTGAGAAAACCGTTCTCGACATCCGATGCCGTCTTGATCGGATCGCGCTCCAGCACGTCGCCGTAGCCGCCGCCGCCATTGTAGGAATGGCTGAAGATGTCGCCCTCTTTGTGCGGCGAGGTGATGTAGGGGCCCTCGACCACGACATGGTCGCCGCCAATGCTCTTCTCGTAGTCCGACATATGCGGGTCGATGCCTGGCGCATGCGCCAGCGGTTCGCCCCTGGCCGCCAGTTCATGGATGTTGGAATTGCGCACGGCGCGGTGCTTCTGGCAGGTCGGCGCCGGATAGCCGCCGCACATGCCGCCATTGTCGAACACCCGCGAAGAGTGTTCCGAGGTGTGGAGCCGCAGATGCGGGGTCTTGTTGATCAGCCAGGTCGAGACGAAGGAACAGCCGCCGCGATATTTGCCGGCACCGCCGGAATTCGGCACGATCGAACGGCCGATATAGACCATCGGCATCGACTGTTCCCAGACCTCGATGTTGCCCATGTCGGATTCCGGGTTCCAGCCGACATAGGCGGTGTCGAGGCCATCCTTGATGGCCAGCGCGCCGGAGCCGGCGGCAGCGCATTCGAAATGCGCCATGCCGAACGGCGTGCCGTACTGGCTTTCGCCGCCCATCTCGATCATGGGGCTGTTGACCTGGCCGACGAAAGCCTCCTCGACGAAGCCACGGGCAATGAAGCTGCGCGACAGCAGTCGCTGGAACACGCCATAGGCGGGCAGCAGCAGCGCCCATGAGGTGGCTGTCGCCACCATCTCATTGTCGGGGTTGGTCCAGGTGCCGTGCGGCAGTTTCAGTTCGGTCGCCATCCAGGCGCCGTCATTGACCAGGCCTTCGAAATTCATGTGCTGGGTCAAGGTGACAAACATGCCGCCATCCATGCCGGCCGGCGTGCAGTTCATCGAATGGTAACCCCAGGGCTGAGTGCCCTCGAAGTCCATGGTGATCTTGCCGTCGGTGGTGATCTCCATCTCGATCGGGATGTTGTAGAGCCAGTCCGGATCGCCGAGCAGCTGGAAGCCGGGCTTGCCCGCGGTGACATGGCCATAGAAGGTGTGGCCGCGATAGATGCCGGGCACGGTGAGCTGGCGGGTACGGGCAAGCTGGGCACGACGGCCTTCCTCGATGAACTCCTTCGACACCTTCATCCAGTAGTCGAGGCCGATCTCGGAGATCAGCTGCTTGACGCTTTCGCGCATGTCGATGCAGGAGGCGACCTTGGCCTTCTCGTCCAGCACCCAGTAGATCGGCATGCGCAGATTGCGCTCGCAGCGGATGACATAGTCACGGCGGATCTCGTCATTCTCGCCGATCTTCTCGGCGCAGACGAACAGGCCTTCGGTGAAGCGCTCCTGCGCCAGGCAGACGTCGCCGCCGGGCGTGATGCCGCCGGCTTCGAGCTCGTGGCAGACCGCGCCGGCCCAGCCGACCAGCGTGCCTTCATGGAAGATCGGCACCACGTCCATGACGTCGGGCACCTGCACAGTGCCGATGAAGGCGTCGTTGTTGGCGAAGATGTCGCCTTCGCGGATGCGCGGGTTTTCCTCGTAGTTGTTCTTGATCATCCATTTGATGAAGCGGCTCATCGTGTGGACATGCACCATGATGCCGTTGGAGAGCGCGATGGCATCGCCCTCAGGCGTGTAGATCGCCACCACCATCTCGCCGACCTCGCGCACGCCGGGCGAGGCCGAGATGCGGCGGGCCATTTCGCGTGCAGAGACGCAATAGGCGCGCAGCTTGGTGTGCAGCGTCTCGAATTTCAGCGGATCCTGGTTGCGCAGCGTGAGTTCCGTGATGCCGTCATAGCATCCGGTCTCTTCCATCAGCCGCTCGGAATCGAGCAGTCTTTCGCGAAGGCGCAGGGCCGAGGCAGGTTTGTCCAACATGGCGGTCGCCCTCTCAAGCGTGGGTGTAGTGCAGCAGCGTCCATTCATCGACATGGACGCGGTCCTGCGGATGGACGACGAGTGTCGTGGCGGGATGTTCGATGATGGCGGGCCCGATCACCTGATGGCCGGGTTGCAAGAGATCCATCTCGTAGAGATTGGCCTTGTGCCAGCGCCCACCGATATAGGCCTCGCGCACGCCCTTGTGGGCGGCAGCCGGATTGGAGGCACCGAGCGGCCGCTTGAGCAGCACCGGCTTGACCTTGTCGGCGGTGGCGATCAGGCCGAGCTCGGTGATGGTGAAGCCGGCTTCGCCATAGCGCGACACGCGGTGGTTGACCTTGGCATATACCGCCTCGAACTCGTCGAGCACCTTGCGCATGTCGTCGGCCGAATTGACCTCGGCGAGCGGCGCCATCACTTCGACGTCCTCGAGCTGGCCGGTGTAGCGCATCATCAGGAACGGCACGGTCCTGATTTTCTCGCGCGCATGGCCGTCGGCGATCATCTCGTCGACGGCCGCCTTGGTCAGATCGTTCCAGACCGTCGTGACCTTGGCGCCGAAAGCGGCAAGCGTCGCCTCGTCGGCGCGCGAGGGGATGTCGTGCTGCGTCGACACCGAATGACGGCGCATGAAATCGGCCGTGGTGCAGCCGAAGGCGGAGAAGGCGGCGGCAAACTGGAAGGTGATGATATCCTTGAAGCCGATTCCCCTGGAGCAGCCGGCCAGATGCAGCGGGCCAGAGCCGCCATAGGACAGCAGCGTGAATTCCGACGGATGGATGCCCTGGCCCGAGATGACGCGGCGCAGCGCGTTGTTGGCGTCGGCCTCCAGCATGTCGATCATGCCTTCGGCGGCCTCCTCGACACCGACGCCGAGCACGTTGGCGCACTTTTCCTCGAAGGCCTTGCGGGCCTTCTCGACCTGCAGCACGACCTTTCCGCCGAGGAAGTAATACGGGTTCAGGCGGCCGAGAATGGCGTCGCAATCGGCGATGGTCGGCTCGGTACCGCCCCTGGCGAAGCAGATCGGGCCGGGATCGGAGCCCGCGCTTTCCGGTCCGAGACTGACTTTCTTGGTCAGCGGATCGACCTTGAGGATCATGCCGGCGCCCGCGCCAATGGTATCGAGATGCAGCGTCGGCACGTTGAGCTTGAAACGGTCCATCAGCGGCTCGTTCTCGATCCGCGTCTGGCCGCGCGTGATGACCCCCATGTCGAAGGAGGTGCCGCCCATGTCCGAGCAGATCAGCGAGTCATTGCCGATCAGCTTGCCGACATAGGCCGCACCCAGGATGCCGCCGATCGGGCCTGAGATCATGGTTTCATGCAGGCGCGGATGATTGATCGAGGTCAGGCCACCGAAGGAAAGCAGCGTCTGCACGCCATATTTGAAGCCGTATTTCTTCGAAACGTCCTCGATCCCCTTGAGCTGCTTGCGGCCACGCGAGGTGGCGTAGGCCTCGATCAGCACCGAGTTCAGCCGCGACTGTTCGCGGATGACAGGGCGGACTTCGTGGCTGGTGTAGACGGTGATCTCGGCGCCGGCCTTCTCGATCTCCTCGCGGCAGATCTCGGCGATGCGCTTCTCGTGCACCGGATTGACATGCGAGAAGATCGTCATGATGCAGATCCCCTCGACCTTGTCGGCGATCAGCTTTTGCGCCGCCGCCGCGACCTCATGCTCGTAGAGCGGCAGCACGATGTCGCCGAACTGGTCGATGCGTTCGGTGACGCCATGGGTGCGGCGGCGCGGCACCAGCGGGTCGGGATGATGATGGGTGACCGCATGCAGCCGGTCGGCATAGGAATAGTCGGCCCAGGCCTGCAGGCCACGGCCCATCAGGATCATGTCCTCAAGACCCTTGGTGGTGATCAGCCCGAGCCGGCGCCCTGTGCGCGACAGCAGCGTGTTGAGCATGCCGGTGCCGGAATAGAGCACGACGTTGACGCCGGAAAACAGCTGCTCCAGCGAGATGCCCCAGGCGTCCGCCGCGTCCTCGGCCGAAGCGAGGAAACCTTCGGCTTCGTTCTTCGGTGTCGTCGCCGACTTGCCTATCTTGAAGTGGCCGTCCTGATCGACAAGGATCGTGTCGGTCATGGTGCCGCCGGCGTCGATACCGATGACGATTGGATTGCCAATGATCGGCGTATTGCCAACGATGGGGCCGGTGAGGTTGGGCTGGGTCACGGTCGCCTCGATATCTGGTCTAAGTTGTCGCTAGGCTAGATTCGGCGGGTGGCCTCGCGCCATATGCCTAAAGACACAATGACGGGCTGACCTACATCGCAGAGAAAAGGGCATGCGCATGGGGACCATCTGGGCGCCGCTCGCCAAGGCGATCGCCGCCACCGGCACGGACAGGCATGTCGACTGCCTGATCGACCTGATCGGCGCGGATATCGAGCACGACCTCGTCACCGTGACACGCTATTCGGCGACGCAGACACCTGAATTCGTCAAGCACAGGCGCTTTTCGGACGAGATGGTGCAGCGCTACCTCGCCAGTTACTACGTCTTCGACCCGTTCTATGCGTCGTGGCGGCGCGAGCGAAGGCTCGGCATCATGCCGCTGAAACGGCTTGCCGACGACGCGGCCAAGCGCGGTCAGTACATTGCCGGCTTCCTGGCGCAGTCGGAAATCTGCGACGAGGTCGGCATCATGCTGGCCGATGGCGGCGACTGGTGCCTCGGCATTTTCCTCGACCGCTCGGCCACCGTATTCAAGGACAGCGAGATCGCCCTGCTGGACGAGCGGCTGCCGGTGTTCGAGGCGTTGCATGCGCTCGACATCAAGGCGCGCGGAACCGAGTTCTCCCGCACCTCGGCGCCGACCGGCCCCGGTGCCTCGCCCCGGCAGGAGCCGACCATCCCGGCAAGCCTGTGGCCGGAGCTGTCGCTGCGCGAGCGGGAACTGGTCCAGCTGATCCTGGCCGGCCACCCGACTGCGAACATCGCCGAGCGCCTCGGCATCACCGTCGGCACCGTGAAGAACCATCGCCGCCGCATCTACGAAAAACTCGACATCACCACCGAGCGGGAACTGTTCCTGCAGTTCTTCCAGCACCAGGTGGACCGATGAGGCGGCTGCGCCCATTCGCAGGAACATTCCCTGCGTCGGCGGATACAGCTACAATTCTACGTGACGGGGGCAACGAAGGGAGCGCTGCACGCGTATGATTGCCAACGCCCGAATCGACGAGAACGCAAGAAAGATATGGGAAAGCCATGACACCGAGTGACAGGTCGGCATGCGCGACAACCTGCCAGGGGCTCGCCATTGCCATGCGAGCGGCGAAGGCTACGGCCATCAGGGTGGAGTGTGCATCGTTTGCTTAGGGCCGAACCCGCAGCGCTGTCCGATGACGAGCTTCTGGATCGCTACCAGCGTGCGGCCTTCGACTATTTCCTGGAGAATGTGAACGCGGAGAACGGGCTGGTCGCCGATACGTCGCGGCCGAATTCGCCGGCCAGCATCGCCGTCGTCGGTTTCGCCCTGTCCTGCTATCCGATCGGCGTCGAGCGAGGCTGGATGACACGCGAGGCGGCGGTGAAGCTGACCCTTGCGGCACTGCGCTTCTTCTCGACCTCCACGCAAGGCAATGGCGACGACGTCACCGGCCACAAAGGCTTCTACTACCACTTCCTCGACATGCGGACCGGCCGGCGCGTCTGGCGCTGCGAACTGTCGATGGTGGATACCGCATTGCTGATCGCCGGGGTGCTGGTGGCGGGCGCCTATTTCTCCGGTGACGATGACGAGGAAGCCGAAATCCGCCGGCTGGCCGAAGCACTCTATCGGCGTGTCGACTGGCGATGGGCGCAAGGCAGCAGTCCAACCTTGCGGCAGGGCTGGAAGCCGAAGAGCGGCTTTCTCCACTATGGCTGGGAGGGCTACAACGAAGCGACGATCCTCTATGTGCTGTCGATGGCCTCGCCCGACAGCCCGACTTCCGGCGACAGCTACGAAGGTTGGACCGCGACCTACCAGTGGGAAAACATCTACGGCTACGACGTGCTCTATGGCGGACCGCTGTTCATGCACCAGTTCTCGCATGCCTGGATCGATTTCGCCGGCATACGCGACGCTTTCATGCGCGAGAAGAATTCGGACTATTTCGAAAACAGCCGCCGCTCGACCTACCTCCACCGCGACTATGCGCGGCACAACCCCTATGGCTATGGGGGTTACGACGAGAACCTATGGGGACTTTCGGCAGGCGACGGGCCGGGCGGCTTTCGCACCAGCGTGGAGCGACAGCGTCGCCGGTTTTCCGGCTATGCCGCGCGTGGCGCTCCGTTCGGGCCGGATGACGGGACGATCGCCCCATGGTCCTACCCGGCGTCACTGCCTTTCGCGCCGGAGATCTGCCTGGCGGCGTTGCGCCATCTCGGGGATCGCTACCCTGAGGTGGTCGACAATTTCCGGCTGCCGAGCGGCTTCAACCCGACACTGGCGAACCGGCGAAAATTCGGCCGCAACGGTTGGGTGTCGGAAGGCCACTACGGTCTGGACCAGGGCGTTGTGGTGATGATGATCGAGAACCACCGCTCGCGCCTGGTCTGGAAACTGATGCGGTCCAACCAGCACATCCGTCGAGGCTTGCGCAAGGCGGGCTTCACGGGTGGATGGCTGTCGAGGGATGACGGCGATGGCGCGTGACCGGACTGCCGCCTTCCCTGTCGACCGCAATGACATCGAGCTGATCCAGTACGCCCATCCACCGCACTGGAAGAACCCGGAGCCGGACGGTCCCTACAACCTCGTCGTCATCGGCGCCGGGCCGGCCGGGCTGACCGCCGCCCGCGACGCGGCTGGCCTCGGCGCAAAGGTCGCGCTGATCGAACGCAACCTGATTGGCGGCGCCTGCGTCAATGTCGGTTGCATCCCGTCCAAGTCGGTCATCCGCACGGCCAGGCTCTATGCCGATATGCGCGATGCCGAAAGTTTTGGCGGCGACACGCCGGAGCGTCTTCACGTCGACTTCCAGCGGGCCATGCGGCGCATGCGGCAAATCCGGCAGCGGATAAGCCGCGCCGATTCGGCCGCGACCATCGCCTCGGAAGGCATCGATGTCTTTTTCGGCGAAGCGCGGTTTGCCGGACCGGACGCGGTCATCGTCGCCGGCAAGACGCTGCGTTTCAAGAAGGCGCTGATCGCGACAGGCGCCTGTGCGAGCCTGCCGACGATTCCGGGGCTGGCCGAAGCCGGTTATCTCAGCAACGAGACCGTGTTCAACCTCACAGCCTGCCCGCCACGGCTTCTGGTCATCGGCGGCGGACCGCTCGGTTGCGAGGCGGCGCAGGCTTTCTGCCTGCTGGGTGCGAAAGTCATCTTGGCCCAGCGGGACCCGATGTTCCTGCCCGGCGAAGAACGCGACGCCGCCCAGGTCCTTTCGGATGCGCTGGCGCGCGAAGGGGTCGAGGTTCGCCTCAACACCGAGGTCGTAGCGGTGCGGACGGCAGGCGGCAAGAAGCTCGCCGACCTGCTGCGCGACGACGACACGACGACAATTTCCGTCGACGAGATCATCACCGGCATCGGCCGTTCGCCCAATGTCGACGGCCTCGACCTGGAAAACGCCGGGGTGGCATACGATGCCGACGGCATCCAGGTAGACGATTATCTCAGGACCACAAATCCGCGCGTCTATGCGGCGGGCGATGTCTGCCTCGACTACAAATTCACCCACATCGCGGAGGCAACGGCCCGCATCGTCGTGCAGAACGCCCTGTTCCTCGGGCGCAAGAGGGTGAGCCAGTTGGTCGTGCCGTGGTGCACCTATACCGATCCGGAAATTGCCCATGTCGGCCTCTATCCGGCACAGGCGCGCCAGGATGGCATCCCGGTCAAGACCTATACGGTGCTGATGCACGACGTCGCGCGTGCGGTCATGGACGGCGAGGAGGAGGGCTTTGTCAAAATCCACGTCAAGGAAGGGTCGGATCGCATCCTGGGCGCCACGGTCGTCGCCAGCCATGCCGGCGAGATGATCAATGCGGTGTCGCTCGCCATAAAATCCGGTATGGGACTGCACGCGCTGGCCGACGTCATCCATCCCTTCCCGACGCAGGCACAAGGCATAAAGATGGCCGGGGACGCCTACCGGCGAACCCGGTTCACCTCACTGTGGAAGCGGTTGTCGGCGCGCTGGCTGGCGTGGTCCAGGCGCTGACCCTTGCGGGCCGTCGGCATCAAGCTTGCACCGGACATCCCAGAGGATCATGCGCTTGACGAAAGCGCCGTTCAGCTAAACAAGTCGAACCCCTTTTTGTGATTGCGGAACCGTCTGGAATGCCGTCTGGAACAGAGCCTTGGAGCGCCGAACGGCGTGTGCTGGTTGTGTCGCACGATCCGGCCTTTCCGCCGAAGTCCGGCACGGATCTGCGCAACCACCGCAATGCCGTGGCGGCAGCGGCGTTCGGACCCGTCTGCCTGGCATCGGTGCGGCCGCAGGCTGTGGAAGCCGTCGATCCGCCGATCCGCATCGAGGCCCTGTCGATCGACGGCGAAGCTCGCACCGGTTCGATCGGCTGGTGGCGCATACGGGCAGAACATCGCATTTCGCGCTCTGCCCTGACGCGGCTCGAGACACTCGTTCGAGACTTCCGCCCGGACACAATTGTGGTCGAGAGCGTCGGCCTGTACAAGCTGCTGCAGCCTTTGAGACCCCTGACGAAAAAGCTCATCCTCGACATGCACAATGTCGAGTCCGACCTGGCGGGGCAATTGCATCGGGCCGAAAAGGTGCGATCCGCCGCGGCCAGGCTTGCCACGGCCATTGCCATCAGGCGCCTCGAAGGAAAGGCGCTTTCCCTCGTCGACAGGGTCTGGGTCTGCTCGAACGAGGACCGCGAAAGGCTGATGACCCTTTTCCCGCACAGAGTGCCGGTCGATATCGTTCCGAACGGAATTCCCCACGCTAGCGATATCCCCGAAACGCTGCCCGCCGAGGCTGCGGCCGACAATGGCTTTCCGGTGATCCTGTTCGTCGGCCATCTCGACTATCCGCCAAATGTCGATGCCGCCAAGAGATTAGCCGGCATCATATTTCCTCGCATCCAGGCGGCTTTTCCGGCGGCGACGCTGGTTATTGCCGGGCGTAGGCCGAAGCCTGCGGTGCGTGCGCTGGCCGGATTGCAAGGCGTGGAGCTCATCGAAGACCCCGAAACCATGGCGCCACTCCTGTCCAGGGCGCATCTCACCATCATCCCGCTTGCGGCAGGCGGCGGCACGCGCATCAAGATCCTGGAGGCGATGGCCTGGGGCGTGCCGGTGATCGCGACACCGCTGGCCGCCGAGGGGCTTGGCTTTGTCGAGAACCAGGAGTTGCTGCTGTCGGACAGCGATGAGGTGCTAGCCGAGATGGCGGTGGGACTTTGCCTGGACGCTGAACGCAGAGCAAAGCAACGCATCCGCGCGCATCAGGCGGTCTGGGCCAGGTTCGGCCCGCGAGCCATCCGCAACGCCGTTCGCGACGGGCTGGGGCTGGACGAGGTTGGTGGTGATTGAGGCGCCGAAGCATCCGCTTCAGTCGTGCAGTTCCCGCGCTATCGGCGGGCCGACCGAAAAGCCCGAGAATGTAACCTCAAAACCCTCGCGTTGCGGCGAACAGCACATCATGCCGACATCGATCGCCTTCGAGATCGGAAAATAGGCAAGCCGCACGGGCTTCCAGTAACCATCGGAAGCATCGAGATACTGGATGCGGATCGTCTCGGCATGACGGGTCAAGCGGATCCGCACACCGTGCGGGCTGGCCGGAATGGTGGCCAGCGACCAGTCCGAGGCATCGTTGGTGACGACGACGGAAAAATACATCACGCCGTCGGTGTATTCGATACCGGCCTTGATCCAGTGCGTTTCGCTCAGCCGGACCATCAACCCCGCCTGGTCGTAGAGCACCTCGTAACGCCCTTCGACCGTGACCTCGGCGGTGAAATCGCCCTCGACCTTACGGTAGAGGAAGTGGCCGTTGTCGCGCCAGAAACCGTAGAAGGTTTCGCGCCAGAAATCGGTCTCGTTGCCGGTGCGCACACGAACTGTATCGCCGTCGATGGCATGGTGCGGCGGCGGATTGAGCCAGGTCAGGTCTCGCAATGTCATCGCCGCGCGCCGGTCCGGTGTCCTTGATGTTGCCATGTCGCCGGCATGATCGGCCCGGGCGGCCGATCAGCCCGGCATGATCGGAGGTGGCTGATCAGCCTGCGAACGTATAGGCGGTCTTCACCGTGGTGTAGAATTCCATGGCATAGCGGCCCTGTTCGCGCGGGCCGTAGCTCGACCCCTTGCGCCCACCGAAGGGGACATGGAAGTCGACACCTGCCGTCGGCAGATTGACCATCACCATGCCGGCCTCCGAATTGCGCTTGAAGTGCGTGGCGTGCTTGAGGCTCGACGTGCAGATGCCCGAGGTCAGCCCGAACGGCGTGTCGTTGGCGACAGCCAACGCCTCGTCATAGTCCTTGACGCGGATGACGCTGGCGACAGGTCCGAAAATCTCCTCGCGCGAGCTGCGCATGGCATTGGTGGCTTCGGTCAGCAGGGCCGGGCTGAGATAGAAGCCGGGCGTCTTGCGGTCGAGCCGCTCGCCGCCGAAGGCAAGTTCGGCGCCTTCGGCGCGGCCGATGGCGATGTAGTCCTCGTCCTGCTTCAACTGGGTCGCGTCGACGACAGGGCCGATCTGGGTCTGCGCGTCGAGAGCGTCACCGACGATCAGTTTGCCCATACGATCCTTGAGGGCATCGACAAAACGATCATGGATAGCGTCGGTCACGATCAGTCTGGACGAGGCGGTGCAGCGCTGGCCGGTCGAGAAGAAGGCACCGTTGAGCGCGCAATCGACAGCGACCGCAAGGTCGGCATCGTCAAGCACGACCAGCGGGTTCTTGCCGCCCATTTCGAGCTGGAACTTGCGCATGTGCTCGACGCTTGCGGCGGCGACGCGCTTGCCGGTGCCGACCGAACCGGTGAAGCTGATGGCGTTGACATCGGGACTGTCGAGCATGGCCTGACCAACGACCGAGCCCTTGCCCATGACGAGATTGAGCACGCCCTTCGGCAGGCCGGCGCGATGCAGGATGTCGACGATGGACCAGGCGCTCTCGGGAACCAGCTCCGCCGGCTTGAAGACGACGGTGTTGCCATGGGCGAGCGCCGGAGCGATTTTCCAGGCCGGAATGGCGATCGGGAAATTCCACGGCGTGATGATGCCGACCACGCCGACGGCTTCCCGGGTGATCTCGACGCCGACGCCCGGCCGCACGCTTGGCACGACCTCACCGGACAGGCGCAATGTTTCGCCGGCGAAGAAATCAAATATCTGGGCGGCGCGAATGGTCTCGCCGATGCCTTCGGCCAGTGTCTTGCCTTCCTCACGCGCCAGATTACGGCCGATCTCGTCCTTGCGCGCCATGATCTCGTCCGACGCCTTTTTCAGCACTGCGTGGCGCGCCAGCGGACCGGACCGGGACCATGCCGGAAACGCGGCCTTGGCGGCAGCGATTGCCTGCCCCGCCTGCGCGGCACCCGCCGAGGCGTAGTCGCCGACGACATCGCCGGTATCCGAAGGGTTGATGTTGCGGGAGCCGGCGTCGCCGACCCATTCGCCATCGATGAGGTTCTGTCGAAACAGGGTCATGTCTTGTCTTCCTGCTGGTTGGCCGCCCGGCGGCATCTGTCTGAATTGGTATTTGCCAGACAATTGCCTTGCGGGAAAGCATGCAGTGGGCCAGCCGCCCGCGACAAAAATCCCCCGCCTGGCATCATGCCGATGGCGCGGCGGCGATAGCGCCATACGATCCCCAGTCCGGCTAACATCAATGAGGCATCATCCGGCGCAGGCCGAAGTGACCTGGACATATGTGTCCATAGCCTTGATTTGCCTGATACAGCGTGTCATGCGTCGTGCCTATGGAAGCCACCGATACGACGATCCAGCGCGCCGGCGCCACCGGAAACATCAAGGCCACTCGCGAAGACTGGCTCAAGCTGGCGCTTGAAACGTTGATCTCGGATGGTGTCGAACGCGTTCGCGTGCTGACACTTGGCCAGAAGCTCGACGTCTCGCGCTCCAGTTTCTACTGGTATTTCAAGAGCCGTCAGGACCTGCTCGACCAGTTGCTGGACTACTGGCGGCAGACCAACACCAGGTTCATCGTCGAACGCGCCAGGCGGCCCTCCGCGACCGTGATCCGCGGGGTGATGAGCATCTTCGAATGCTGGGTGGACGAAAGGCTGTTCGATCCGCAGCTCGATTTCGCGATCAGGGCATGGGCCCGGCGCTCGCCTGCCATAAGGCGTGCGCTCGACGAGGCCGACGCGGAGCGCGTCGATGCCATTCGCGACATGTTCATGCGCCATGGCTATGAGGAAGAAGACGCGTTCGTGCGCGCCCGCGTGCTGTATTTCATGCAGATCGGCTATTATTCGCTCGAGCTCAACGAGCCGATGAGCAGCCGTTTGCCTCACGTCGCCGCTTATCTGCGCAGTTTCACCGGCCGGGAGCCTTTGGCGGAGGATGTCGAGGCGTTCTCGCGCTACGTCGAGAAGACTGTTTCCGCCAAACGGTGACACAGCCATCGGTCGCCGCGCCCTGACAACGCTACTCGGGCGCGCCACCTCAATAACCAGCCCATTTGGCTCCTGCCGCGCTATCGGAACGGCTCCGTGCGTCGACGTCGCATAGGTACTAGACACATATGTACAATGCCGGTAGATTGTGCTGCTGAGAACCGGGCGGAGTGCGACAGGATGAAATCTCAATACCGGGCGATCGTCATCGGCGGCGGCGTGGTTGGGGCCTCGGTGCTCTATCACCTTGCGAAGCTCGGCTGGAGCGACGTCGCGCTGATCGAACGCGAAGTGCTGACCGCCGGATCGAGCTGGCATGCGGCCGGCGGCTTCCATGCGCTGAACGCCGATCCCAACATTGCCGCTCTGCAGGCCTACACGATCGACCTGCTTTCGGAGATCGAAAAAGAATCGGGCCAGAGCATCGGCATGCACATGACCGGCGGCATCTCGGTCGCCTCGGCGCCGGAGCGTTGGGAATGGCTCAAGGCCGCCTACCGGATCTTCCAGACCATGGGCATTGACGATGTCCATCTGGTCGGCGTCGACGAGATCCGGCAGCGCTGCCCTATCCTCAACACCGACGGCATGCTGGGCGGCCTCTATGCTGCGCGCGAGGGCCATATCGATCCCTCGGGGGTCGTCCACGCCTATGCCAAGGCGGCGAAGCGGCGCGGCGCCGACATCATCGAGCACAACCGGGTCCTGGAACTGAACCGTCGGGCCGACGGCGGTTGGGACGTTGTCACCGAGAAGGGCACGGTGATTGCCGAGCATGTCGTCAACGCCGGCGGCCTATGGGCAAAGCAGGTCGGCCGGATGGCCGGCATCGACCTTCCGGTCTCGCCGATGGAGCATCATTACCTTGTGACAGAGGCGCTGCCCGAAATCCAGGCGCTGGACAGAGAGTTGCCGCTGATCGTCGATCTCGAAGGCTTCACCTACATGCGCCAGGAGCAGAAAGGCCTGCTGCTCGGCATCTACGAGATCAACCACAAGCACTGGAACATGGACGGCGCACCGTGGGACTACGGCATCGAGCTGATCCAGGAGGACACCGATCGCATTGCCGACGAGCTGGCGCTCGGCTTCAGCCGTTACCCCTGCCTGGAGAATGCCGGCATCAAGCGCTGGGTGAACGGCGCCTTCACCTTCTCGCCTGACGGCAATCCGCTGGTCGGCCCGGTGCGTGGCGTTTCCAACTACTGGGTGGCATGCGGCGTCATGGCCGGCTTCCTGCAAGGCGGCGGCGTCGGCAAGTCGCTCGCCGAATGGATGATCCATGGCGAGCCGGAAGCCGATGTCTACGGCATGGACATCGCCCGCTACGGCGACTTCGCTTCCAACCGCGAATACATCAAGCAGACGACCGGACAGTTCTATTCTCGTCGCTTCGTCATGAGCTACCCCAATGAGCAACTGCCGGCGGGACGCCCGTTGAAGACGGCCGGCGCGCATGACGCCATGGACGCCACTGGTGCGCGCTGGGGCAATTCCTGGGGCATGGAAGTGCCGCTCTATTTCGCCCCGCAAGGGTTCGTCGAAACACCGACGCTGAAGCGCTCCAACGCCTTCGACATCGTCGCGCAGGAATGCCGCAAGGTGCGCGAAGGCGTCGGCTTGCTCGATATCACGGCCTTCTCCCGCTACGAGGTCTCAGGACCGCAAGCGAAGGCGTGGCTCGATCGGCTGCTCGCCTGCGCTCTACCCAAGCCCGGCCGCGCGAAACTCGCGCCGATGCTGGGCGAGAACGGTAAGCTCAAGGGCGACCTCACGGTCTTCAACTGGGGCAACGGCGGTTGGTGGATCATGGGGTCCTATTATCTTCGCCAATGGCACATGCGCTGGTTCGAACAGCATCTCGCCGAGGGCGTCACCGTGCGCGACATTTCGGACGCAGTCGTCGGCTTTTCGCTGGCCGGCCCCAATGCGCGGCGCCTGCTCGAACGCCTGACGCACCAGGATGTCTCGCACGAAGCCTTCGGCTTCCTCGCCTGCAAGACGCTGGATGTCGGCCTGGTGCGGGCCAAGGTCGGTCGGCTTTCGGTTATCGGCGAGCTCGGCTACGAGATCCATTGTCAGGCCAACGAGCACGCCGGGCTGCGCCGCGCGCTGCTGGCGGCAGGCAGCGACCTCGGCGTCACCGAATACGGCTTCGGCGCTGTGAACTCGCTGCGGCTCGAAAAGAGTTTTGGCATCTGGTCGCGCGAGTTCACCCAGGATTATACGCCTGATGAAACCGGCATGGACCGCTGGATCGCCTTCGACAAGGGCGATTTCATCGGGCGCGAGGCGGCTCTCAAAGAGCAGGAGGCTCCATCCCGGCGGACGCTGGTTACGCTCGAAATCGACGCGGCGGATGCCGATGCCAGCGGCTACGAGCCAGTCTGGAACAAGGGCAGGCTGGCCGGCTTCGCCACCTCCGGCGGCTACGGCCATACGGTCGGCAAGAGCCTCGCCATGGCGCTGGTCGAGCGTGAGGTGGCTGATGTCGATACGCAGTTGACAACCCACATCGTCGGCGTTGAAAGAGGTGCGCGCATCATCGCTTCGTCGCCATACGATCCACTGGGCAAAGCGATGCGGGCATGACGATCGAACCGATGGCATCCGCGCAAAAGATCATGCAATGATCCCCGCCCTATTCCGAAAATCAGCCCTGCCCGGGACGCCATGACCCGTCGCTATTCCGCTTTGTCGCTCTTCAAGGAGGGGCTGGCTGGCCAGACCGGCTGGCAGCCTGCCTGGCGCTCGCCCGAGCCGAAGCGGTCCTATGACGCGATCGTCATCGGCGGCGGCGGTCATGGGTTGGCGACGGCCTACTACCTGGCAAAGAACCATAATATCAGCCGGGTTGCAGTGCTGGAAAAGGGCTGGATCGGTGGCGGCAACACTGGCCGCAACACCACCGTGGTGCGCTCCAACTACTATTATCCGGAAAGCGTCGAGCTCTATGGGCTGGCGCACCGGCTCTACGAGGGGCTGTCCAAGGACCTGAACTACAATGTCATGCTGTCGCAGCGCGGCATGGTCAACCTCTGTCACAGCACCGCCGAAATGGAGGTCGGCGCGCGCACCGTCAACGCCATGCAGATCAACGGCATCGATGCTGAGCTGTTTTCGCCAGAGAATGTGCGCCGGGTGGCGCCGATCTACAACTTCTCAGCCGATGCGCGCTTCCCGGTTTTCGGCGGCATCTGGCAAGGCCGGGCCGGCACGGCGCGCCATGACGCGGTCGCCTGGGGTTACGCGCGGGCGGCGAACCGGCTCGGCGTCGACATCATCCAGAACTGCGAGATCACCGATTTCATCGTCGAGGGCGGCCGTTGCCGCGGCGTGCAGACGACGCGTGGCGCGATCCGTGCCGACCGTATAGGCATGGCGGTCGCCGGTCATTCCTCGGTGCTGGCGGCCAGGGCCGGCTTTCGCCTGCCGATCAACTCCTACGCACTGCAGGCGTGCGTTTCCGAGCCGGTCAAGCCTGTCCTCGACACGGTGGTGCTGTCGCCAGGCACAGGCGTCTATGTCAGCCAGTCGGACAAGGGCGAGATTGTCATCGGCGGCGGGCTCGACCGCATCCCTTCCTATGCGCAGCGCGGCAATCTGCCGACACTGGAGACAGTGATTGCCGGCCTGCTGGAGATGTTCCCGATCTTCGGCCAGTTGAAGCTGATGCGGCAATGGGCCGGGATTGTCGATGTCGTGCCGGACTCCTCGCCGATCATCGGCGAATCGCCCTTGCCCGGCCTGTTCCTCAATTGCGGCTGGGGTACGGGGGGCTTCAAGGCCATCCCCGCCGGCGGCACGCTGCTGGCGCAATTGCTGGCAACCGGCAAGCACAACGACATCAGCCGTCCGTTCGATCTGGATCGCTTCGCCAGTGGGCGGCTGATCGACGAAGCGGCCGGCTCCGGCATCGCGCATTAAGAGGACTTCATGCAGCTCTTCCCTTGCCCGTTCTGCGGTCCGCGCGACGAGACCGAGTTCCACTATGGCGGCGAAGCGGGCAACACGCGGCCGGATGGCGTCGATGTGCCGATCGAGCACTGGGCCGATTACCTCTATCTGCGCACCAATCCGAAAGGCACGGCGCGTGAAATCTGGGTGCATATGAACTGCGGCGAGTTCTTCGTCATGGAACGTGACACCGTCACCCACAAGGTGCTGTCCTCAACCGCTCTCGGTGGGGAGCACGCGGCGTGACCGCCTCGCGCCTCGCCACCGGTGGCAGCGCCATAGACCGGTCACGGCCGATCCGCTTCAGCTTCGACGGCGCCACCGTGAATGGCTTTGCTGGCGACACCATCGCCTCGGCGCTGCTGGCCGGCGATGTCGCGGTCGTTGGCCGCAGCTTCAAATACCACCGGCCGCGCGGCATCTGGGGCGCCGGCGTCGAGGAGCCAAACGCGCTGGTCGATATCGGTGGCAGCGTGCCGGCGACGCCGAACACACGCGCCACGACCGAGCCGGCGCGGGACGGGCTGGTGGTAAGAAGCGTCAACGCGACGCCCAGTGCGCTGGCCGACCGCAACGCCTTCTTGGATCGTTTCGCCCGCTTCATTCCAGCAGCGTTCTACTACAAGACCTTCATGTGGCCGGACTGGCACATGTTCGAGCCGCGCATCCGCACCATGGCGGGACTGGGCAAGGTCGCCACGGGCTGGACATCGCTAGGCACAGCCGACCAGATCAATCATCATTGCGACGTGCTGGTGGTGGGCGCGGGGCCGGCCGGGCTGGCCGCGGCAAGGCTGGCGTCCGGCGCCGGTCTCACCGTCACGCTGGTCGACGACCAACCGAAGCCGGGCGGATCGCTCGGCCACCGGGCTGGTGAGATCGACGGCAAGCCGGCGGCCGTCTGGATCGAGGAGACCGCTGCGGAGCTCACCGCGGCCGGTCACCTGATCCTTCCTTCGACCACCGCCTTCGGCATCTACGACCACAATCTGGTCGGACTGAACCAGCGCCATCGCGACGGCCGGCCGGATACGCTGTGGCGGGTCAGGCCACGCCAGATCGTGCTGGCGACCGGCGCCATCGAGCGTCCGCTGCCTTTCGCCAACAACGACCTGCCAGGCATCATGTCGGCGGATGCCGCGCTCACCTATCTCAGGCGTCACGCGGTGCTGGTCGGCCGCAGGATCGTCATCGCCACGAACAATGACAGCGCCTATGAGGTGGCGGAGGCGCTCGCTACGGCCGGCGCTGGCGTCACGCTTGTCGACATCAGGCGCGACGGCACGCCCGCCGCCCCGGCCAATGTCCTGCTGATCGCTGGACGTAGCCTTGCCACCGCGCATGGCAGGTTGCGCGCCGAAGCGGTGACGCTCGACGACGGCGCCAGGCTGGATGCCGATTGCGTGCTGGTCTCGGGCGGCTGGACGCCGACCATCCATCTCTTCGGCCAGGCCAGGGGCAAGCTCGCCTGGAGCGAGGCGCGCGCCGCCTTCCTGCCGGGCGATCCGGTCGATGGCATCGCCGTGGCAGGCGCCGCAGCCGGTGGGGTTTCCCTGTCGGAGGTGTTTGCGGGCGCCGGCAAGGCGATTGCATCGCTCGGCCAGACCACGACAGCGGTGCCGCGCAGCACCGGACCTGAAGCGACGGGCGGCATCCTCGCGGCATGGCCGATGCCCGGCTCGAAGGGACGCATCTGGATCGACTACCAGAACGACGTCACGGTGAAGGACGTCGAACTGGCGGCACGCGAAAACTTCGTCTCGGTCGAACATCTGAAGCGCTACACCACACTCGGCATGGCGACCGACCAGGGCAAGACCTCCAACTTGCCGGGTCTCGCGCTGATGGCCGGGATCACCGGCCGCACGGTGCCGGAGGTCGGCACGACCACCTATCGCCCGCCGTTCACGCCGGTGCCGCTGGCAAGCTTTGCCGGCGCGCGCGGCGGCGAATTGATGGTGCCGGTGCGCCGGTTGCCGCTGGAGAGCGTGCATCGTGCCAGCGGCGCCGTCTTCCAGGAATATGGCGGCTGGCTGCGCCCGGCCCACTATGGCGGCAACACCGATGCGGAACGCTCTATCGCGGACGAGGCGCGGCGTGCCCGCCAGTCGGTCGCGCTGTTCGACGGTTCGACGCTCGGCAAGATCGAGGTGATCGGACCCAAGGCGGCCGAGTTCGTCGATTTCATCTACTACAACACCATGTCGACTCTGAAACCAGGCCGATGCCGCTATGGCTTCATGCTGTCGGAGAACGGCGTAGTCTTCGATGACGGCGTGCTGGTTCGGCTCGACGAGCATCGCTTCGTCGTGTCGTGCTCGTCCTCGCATGTCGCTGCCGTACATGCGCGGCTGGAGGAATGGCGCCAGGACCGCTTCGGGCGCGGCGCCGTCTACATCCACAACGCCACCGCCGAGATGGCGACGCTGACCGTTTCAGGCCCGAACGCCCGGAAACTGCTCGAAACGCTGGATCTCGGCCTCTCGCTCGACGATGCCGACCTGCCGCATATGGCGGTCGGCCAAGGCTCGTATGGCGGAGACGAGGTCCGCGTCGCCCGCGTCAGCTTCACCGGCGACAGGAGCTACGAAATCTCCATCCGGGCTGATCGCGCCGAGCCGCTATGGACGCATCTGCGCCATGCCGGCCAGGCGTTCGACGCGGTCGTCATCGGCCTCGAGGCGCTGATGATCCTGCGGGCGGAAAAGGGCTTTATCGTCATCGGCAAGGACACTGACGGCACCACGCTGCCGCATGATCTCGGTGTCGAGGGTCCGCGCGCCAAACGCCAGGGCGAATTCGTCGGCCGCCGCTCGCTGTTCACCGACGAGGCTTCGCGCGGCGACCGCATGCAGCTTGTCGGACTGACGCTGCCTCAAGGCGAAGCACCACTTCCGACCGGCGCGCATGGCGTCAGGCGGAGCGATGGCAGATTGCGGAGCCAGGGCTTTGTCACCTTGAGCTACCAGAGCCCGACGCTTGGCCGCGCCGTGGCGCTTGGCCTGATCGAACGCGGCGCGGCACGTCACGGCGAGACGATCGACATCCAGCACCTCGGCAAGGTCAGGAGTGCGACGATTGCCGCCCCTTGCGCCTTCGACACGGCAGGAGAGCGGCTGCATGCGTGATCTCGCTGAAAAATGGTCTGTCGCGCCGGACTGGCCGTCGGCGGTCATCACGGCACCCGGCCTTGTGGTGCGTGCGATCGCCGGCCTCAATCAGTTGCTGGTCAGTGGCGATTTCGACGCCTGGACGCAGGCGTCCGGCCTGGACGGAAATGGGGTCGGTGCCTTTGGCACCGCGCAAGGCGACCGCTATGCGGCGCGGCTGGCGCGCGACCGGCTGCTCGTCGTGTCGAACGGCCCACTCCCCGTCGCGATGGGCTGGCACGCAGAAGGCTTCGCGGTGACGGCGATCAGCGCCGGGCTGCAGGTGTTCGAGGTCGAGGGCTCGTCGCTCGACGCTTTTATCGCGCGCGGGACGACACTCGATCCCAGGCAAGCGAGTGCCAGCGCAGCACTTTCCTTCGCCGGCATCAGCGCCATCGTCTATCGCCATCAGGGCAGGCTGCGCATTCATGTCGATCGCGGGCTTGCCGCCTATCTCTGGACATGGATGGACACTGTAGCCAGCAACATTGCCGCTGGGTCACTGGATTAGCCTGCTACTATCCGAGCTGGTCAGAGCGAAAACGACCAGAACAGGCAGGCCAGTGTCGCGGCGGCGAAAACCACGAAGAACAGGCTGCGCAGCAGCACATTGCGGCGCAGCTCGTTCATGACGAAGTGGCAACCGACGATCACTGCTGCAAACAGGAACCGCCAGTTCAGCAACGCCCAGACGGCGCTGCCCTGGCCGAAGGCCCATCTGGCGGCGAGACTGCCGACGATGGCGGCAAACAGCACGATCACGGTCCAGAAGATCGCATCGGCGGCATGGGTGAGAACGATGCTGGCCGCCCTGATCGGCAAGATCATCATCAACAGCGCGCTGAAGAAATAGACGGCAGCAAGCGGAATGAAGGTTCCGGCATCGGCAACGCCATCGAGCCGCTTGACGCCCATCGCGCCATAGGGATAGCCGTGCCTGGCCACAGCCAGGCTCAACGCCATGAGCAAGGCGGTCAGCACCGCGACCAGTGCGAAGGATATGAGGGCTTTGCTCATGGCGTTCCTGTCCCAGACGAATCAGACAGGAACAGATGTAGCGGGCGGTCGTAAATTGCGCGTAAGCGATGCCACCGCCCACACGAATTCTCGTCGCAATGCGCCGGCGGAACGCTATTCGGCGGCGATCCTGGCTTGCGAGCGGTTGGCCAGCACCAAGCCGACCTCGTCCACTGCCTGAGCAGCACGTTTCAGGATCGCATCGGAGCGGAGCACGCCATCGGTAAAATCCTTGTCGGTGGCGTAGACGGCGGTGGGCAGTGTGAAGGCCTCGAAGAAGCCGAACAGCGGCCGCAGCTGATGCTCGACGATCAGAGCGTGCCGCTCGCCACCACCGGTCGCGGTCAACAGGATGGGCTTTCCTCGCAGGGCGGCCGGATCGATCAGGTCGAAGAAATGCTTGAACAGGCCGGTATAGCTGCCCTTGTAGGTCGGTGACCCGACGACGAGAACGTCGGCGGCGAGGATTTCCTCCAGGATTGGGCGCGCCTGGCTGTCGAGATCGCGGCCCCATCTTGCCGTTCCCAGCGACGGACCGATATCCTCGATATCATAGGTGCTCGCCGACAGGCCGTGGCGGGCTGCGATGTCCCTGGTGACCAGATCGACGAAGGCGCGCGTCTTTGACGGCCGGGTGATGTTGCCGGAAAAGCCGACGACTGTTGGATTTGACATGGCAGTGGGCCTCTTGGATGGTCGACGTCTTGATATGGCGAGCCAGTGCCCGCCGGTGGAAAATCAGCTCCAGGCGTGCAGCGGCGGATTTTCGCCGTTGAGGAAATACTTGCCGAGGATGGAGTATTTCCAGCGCATCGGATCGTGCAGCGTGTGCGTGCGGGCGTTGCGCCAGTGCCTGTCGAGATTGTGCTCGGCCAGCGTCGAGCGGGTTCCGGCCAGTTCGAACAACTTGTTCGTGGCGGCGATGGCGATTTCGGTCGACAGGATCTTCGCCTCGGCGGTGACGACCTGCGCATGCGCCACCGTCTCGGCGGTCGGCACGGCCACCGCCCGGTCTATCGCATAGCCGGCCTTTTCCAGCAGCGCCTGCGCCGCATGCAGGCGCAGCGTCAAGTCGCCGATGGCCTGGATGGTATAGGGGTCGTCCCACGCATTGTCGACGCCGCTGTCGATCCAGGCGCGGCTCTTAGTCCTGACGAAACCGACCGTCTCGTCGATCGCCGCCTGGGCGATGCCGGTGTCCACCGCCACCTGGATGATCTGGAAGATGGCGCCGTCGGCGGTCGGCTTGTCATAGCCCTTGTAGCCGGGCACCAGATGCGTCTTCGGCACCTTGACGTTGTCGATGATGACGGTGCCGGACAGCGTCGTGCGCTGGCCGAAGCTCGACCAGTCGTCGATCACCGTCAGGCCGGGCGCGGCTCGGTCGGCGATCGCATACCAGGCGCAGCCCTCGTCATCGAGCGCCACGATCGGCACCAGATGGGCAAGCAGCGCGCCGGACGAATAGAATTTCCGGCCGTTGACGACGACGTGATCGCCGGCATCGGTGAAGCGGGTCTCGAAGTCGGCGGCACGCTTGGAGCCGAACTCGGAAAAGGCATTGCCGAAACGCGTGCCTTTCAGCACTTCGGCGAACAGCAGCTTCTGCTGATCCGCATCCGACACCGTGCGAATGGCGGCGACGACACCAAGATGGTTCTGCGCAACCTGGCCGATCGAGGAATCCGCCGCCGAGATGATCTCGATCACCCTGGCGAGGGTGGCATAGGACAATTCGGGACCACCGAATGCCTTCGGCACATTGATCGACCACAGGCCGCTTTGCGAAAACGCATCGAGTTCGGCAACGGGCCAGATTCGCTCGCGGTCGCGCCGGGAAGAATCCCTGGCGAATTCGGCGGCAAGCCCGTGAGCGATAGCGATCGCCTCGGCGTCGTCCTTGATGATGTGCGCCGACGCGGTTGGCCTTGTGACTGGCGGCACGGCGGCGGAAGCGTGGTCGGTCTTGACGGTCGAGATGGTCATTTTACTGCTCCTTCGGATTTCGGTTCAGGCAACGGCATGGAGATGAGCTGATTTGGCGGTCGGCGATGCCTGTTGCCCCAGGTAGAAGGCCCGCACATCCTCACGCTGGCGAAGCTCGGCAGCCGCACCAGAGAGAACGGAGACACCGTTTTCGAGCACCGTGGCGTGGTCGGCATATCTAAGCGCGACCGCCGAATTCTGCTCGGCGACGAGGATCGACAGGCCGGTCTCGCGGTTGAGTTTCCGGAGCGTCTGGAAGATGTCCTGGACGATGAGCGGCGCGAGCCCCATCGACGGTTCGTCGAGAATCAGAAGACGCGGCCGCGACATCAACGCGCGGCCGATGGCCGTCATCTGCTGCTCGCCGCCGGAGGTGAGGCCGGACAAGGTCCGGCGCTTCTCCTTGAGACGGGGGAAATAGCCGTAGATCCGCTCGAGATCCCCGTTGATCTCGGCGCGGCGACCGCTGCGGCCAATGCCGCCGGCGACCAGGTTCTCCTCGACGGTTAGGCTCTTGAAGCAATGCCGCCCTTCCAGCACCTGCACCAGTCCGGCGCGCACCAGATCGCCCGGCTGGCGGCGCGAGACATCGCTGCCGTCATAGCGGATGGTGCCGGCGTTGACCTGACCGCGCTCGGCCGGCAGCAGGTTGGAGACGGCCTTCAGCGTGGTGGTCTTACCGGCGCCATTGGCGCCGAGCAGCGCCAGGATCTCGCCGCGCCTGATCTCGAAGTTGACGCCGTGCAGCGCGGTGATGGCGTGGTTGTAGGTCGCATGGACGGCGTCCACGACAAGAATGACGTCATCGTTCGGCATGAGCTCTTATTTCCCGTGGTTCGAAAACCGAAAAGGGCGGGCGTCGCGGACAACTTGCCGTGACGCCCGGCTTGGATTGATCAGTTGGTGGTCACGGCATCGGCGTCATCGGCTGTGCGCAACTTGATGCCCTTCTCGGCGGCATAGGCCTCGGCAGACTTCTCGATGATGGGCCGCAGCAGAGCCCAGTCCGGCGCGATCCAGTCGGAGACGACATTCCACTTCTTGCCGTCCCACTGCTGGAAGGTCACGTAGCCTTCGCCCTCGTGATTGTCCCAGCTGACATTGATAGAGTGGAACAGGTCCTTGGCGCCGAGCGCCTCGACCTTGGCCGGATCGAGCTTGAGATGTTCGAAGCCCCAGCGGACCTCGTCGCCGGTCAGCGTGCGATGGCCGAATTTCTCCTGAGCAACACGGATCGCCTCGACATTGAGGATGCCGTTGACGATGCCGAGGTTGTGGTAGACCGAGCCGATGCGCGACTTGTCTTCCAGATTGCCCTTGCCGGCATCGTAGACCGTCTTCACGATCTCCTGCACCACAGGGTAGCTGTTGCCGGAGGCCTGGGTGGTGATGGCGGTGTAGCCCTTGGCGGCGTCGCCGGCCGGGATCACGTCCTCTTCCGAATTCGACCAGACATTGCCGACGATATGGTCGACGGGATAACCGACCTTGACTGCCGTCTTCAACGCCACCGGGTTCATCACGCCCCAGCCGCGCAGGACGACGAAGTCCGGCTTGGCACGACGGATGGTCAGCCACTGCGACTGCTGCTCGTTGCCGGGATGCGGCACCTCGATCTGCTGCACGGTGAAGCCGTATTTCTGCGCCAGCAGCTCGTAGATCGGGATGGTCTCCTTGCCGTAGGGCGAGCCGTGATAGAGCACGACGATCTTCTTGCCCTTGAGCTTGTCGATGCCGCCTTCCTTGGAGGCGATGTAGTTCACGATGCCGGACGTCTCGCTGTAGGGATTGAGCAGCAGCGGGAAGACGTAAGGGAAGACACGGCCGTCGGTGGAGTCGGTGCGGCCGTGGTTGACGGTGATCAGCGGCACCTTGTCGGCAGTGATCCGGTCGATCATGGCATAGGCGATGCCGACCGAAAGCGGGTTCCAGGCGGCAGCGCCGGCATGGCTCTTCTGCCGCTCGTAGCACTCGACGCCGCGCTCGACCTCATACTGCGTCTCGCATTCGTCCCAGGTCAGCTTGACGCCGTTGACGCCGCCGTCGCGAATGTTGATGAGGTTGAGATAGTCGATGAAGCCGCCGAAGAAGCCGGTGCCGCCGGCCGCGTAAGGCCCGACGCGGTAGCTTTGCAGCGGGAAATATTGTTCGTCGGCGTGGGCAGCAGGCAAGGCCACCGACGCGATCATCGCCGCGGACAGCGCCGCCGCCTTGATGGTGCTCAGGAAGGTCATGGCTAGGGTACTCCCGGTATGGGGCCGTCTTGGGTCCGGCCTCTGGTTCATTTTCAGTTCGGGGCGGTTGCCCCCGATGGCTCAAGTCGATTGCCAGGCCAACAGGAGCCGTCTTCGGATCCTGTCCCACAGCGCTACCAGCCCGTCGGGTTCGAGGATCAGAAACAGGATAATGAGCGCGCCCAGCACGATGCGCTGGCTCATGTCGAGCACGCCCGAGTCAAAGAGATCGCCGAGCAGAAAACCGCCGAGGCGAGACAAAGCGAGCGGAAAGACGACGATGAGGGCGGCGCCGAAAAAGGCGCCGCGGATTGAGGCCAGGCCGCCGATGATGACGATGAACAGGATCTGGAACGACCGATCGAGGTCGAAACCATCCGGCTCGACGGTCCGCAGATAGGCGAAGGCCCAGATGACGCCGGCGACGCCGATGATGAAGGACGAGATGGCGAAGGCCAGAAGCTTGGTCTTCAGGACCGGAATGCCGATGATACGGGCGGCGGTTTCATTGTCGCGGATGGCGATGAAGTTGCGGCCGGTCTGCGACGACACCAGCCGATAGGCAAGAAACGTCACGATGGCGACGATGGTCAGCGCAAAGAGATAGCGGCCGACGGCGCCGTCGAGAGCGAAGCCGGCTATTGAAAGTCTTGGCGCATCGATGACGCCGGACGCCGAGTCGTTGGAGAACCAGCTGAACTTGGTCAGCGCCCACTGGACAAAGAACTGTGCGGCAAGCGTCGAAACCGCGAGATAGAAGCCCTTCAGCCGCAGGCTCGGCAGGCCGAAGACGATGCCGATCGCGGCCGCGACGAGACCGGCCAGGACAATGCTGCCGATCAGCGGCAGGCCCTCGACCCGCAGGTTGAAATTATAGGCGGCGAAGGCGCCCGCCGCCATGAAGGCGGCGCTGCCCAGCGAAACCTGGCCGGCATAGCCGGTCAGGATGTTCAAGCCCACGCCGGCGAGGCTGAGCGCCAGGAACGGCAGCAGGATGGCCTCGAACAGGTAGCTCGAGCCAAACAGCGGCACGACGCCGTAGGCGAAGGCGAGCAGCAGGACGGGCGCGATCCATTTCGGCAGCACGGGCGCGGAGGTGATACCGGTTGATATCGCGGTCATGGCTCAGATCCTTTCGACGAGCTTCTGGCCGAACAGGCCGGAAGGACGGATCAAGAGGAAGACGAGCGCGACGACATAGGCGAACCAGCTCTCGATGCCGCCGCCGAAATAGTCGCCGATATAGACCTCGGCGAGCTTCTCGCTGGCGCCGATAAGCAGTCCGCCGACGATGGCGCCGAGGATGGAATCGAAGCCGCCGAGCACCAGCACCGGCAGTGCTTTCAGCACCACCAGGGACAGCGAGAACTGCACGCCAAGGCGAGCCCCCCAAAGCAATCCCGCCACCAGTGCGACGAGACCGGCAGCAGCCCAGACGGTGCCCCAGATCAAGGGCAGGCGCAGGCCAACCGCGAGGGCCGCGAACTGGTCGTCGGCGACAGCGCGAAAGCTGAGGCCGATGCGGGTATAGCGGAAGAACAGCGACAAAAGGAGAACCATGCCGGCGGCCACCAATGCGGCGAAGATATCGAACTGGCTGATCAGCACGCCGCCGATTTCCAGCGGCACGTCCTCTATGCCGAGATCGAGGCCGTGGACCTGCGTGCCCCAGATCAGCTGGGCGGCGCCTTCGATGATATAGGAGAGGCCGAGCGTCGCCATGAACAGCGTGATCGGCGGCTTGTTGGTGAGAGGCCGCAGCACGGTGCGCTCGATGGCGATGCCGATCGCCACCATGATGGCGAAGGTGATCACCAGCGCCAGCGCGAACGGAACGCCGCGCTCGACCAGGCTGACGAAGGTGAGCGCCGCGAACAGGAGCAGCGCGCCTTGCGCGAAATTGAGCACGCCCGAGGTCTTGTAGATCAGCACGAAGCCGATGGCGACCAGCGAGTACATCACGCCGGAGAGCAGGCCGCCGACGAGCACTTCGATGAAGAACTGGTAGTCGAAGTCGGCGATCATATGCCTGCCCCGTCCTCATTGTCCGAGGCGACGCCGAGATAGGCGTCGATGACGCGCTGGTCGTTCCTGACTTCGTCGGGCGTGGCGTCGGCGATCTTGCGGCCGTAGTCGAGAACGGCGATGCGGTCGGACAGGCCCATGACGACGCCGACATCATGCTCGATCAGCACCACGGTGGTGGCGAAGCGATCACGCGCGGCACGCACGAAGCCCGCCATCTCGCCCTTTTCGCTCGCGGTCATGCCGGCCATCGGTTCGTCGAGCAAAAGCAGGCGCGGCTGCGCGACCAGCGCACGGGCAAGCTCGACCCGCTTCTGCAACCCGTAGGGCAAGGTGCCGACAAGGCGATCGCGAACGGGGCTGAGGTCGAGGAATTCGAGGATCTGATCGGCGCGGCTCAGAGTGTCGCGCTGCTCGCCGCGCGAGCGGCCGATGCCGAGCACCTGGCCGGCAAAATTGGAGCGGACCTTGTAGGCAAGACCTGAGGCGACATTGTCGAGAACGCTGAGGCCCTTGAACAGGGCAAGGTTCTGGAAGGTCCTGGCGACACCGAGATGCGCCAGCCGCTGCGTCGGGACCTGGGCATGACTGATCCCATCGAGCAGGACATGACCGCGATCCGGCCGGTAGACGCCGCTGATGACGTTGATCAGCGAGCTCTTGCCGGCGCCGTTCGGGCCGATGATGGCGCGGATCTCGCCTGATAGAACCGACAGGTCGATATCGGCCAGTGCGACGACGCCGCCAAACGACAGGCCGATGCCCTGAAGCGAAAGCAGCGGAGCGGCTTGCGCGGCAAGCCCGGTGGACTCGGCGCGGCCTTCGGATGGCTGCGCTGGCGGCAGAGCTGACGGCAGGCCGCGCGCCAAGACTTCCGGCGCATAGACCGAAGCCTCCATCGCTCCGAGGGCATAACTTGGCAACGGCATTCCAATCGTCCTCGATTGCACCCTCAGGCGCGCAAATCCTCGTTGCCGCTCGAAGGATCGAGCGCGCCGGGCAAGCTTCATTCGTGGGTTGGCCGGAGGCTGTCCGGCCAATCTTTCAGGGTAACTATTCCGCCGCCAGCGAGGCTGCCGCCTCGCTGTCTTCCAGCTCGCGGATGAGTGGAATGACATGCTTGCCGAAATACTCGACCTCTTCCTGGAAGTGCAGGAAGCCGAGCAGGATGAGATCGGCGCCGGCGCGCTTCAGGTCGACGATGCGCTCGGCGACCTGCCTCGGCGTGCCGATCAGGTTCGAGCGGAAGCCGTCATTGTACTGGACCAGATCGTCGAAGGACGACTTCGCCCAGTTGCCCTCTCCTTCCGGCGAGGCCTTGCCGGCATTCTTGACCTCATGGCCAAAGGCGTTGACCGCTTCGGGATTGGCCTTGGTGATGATTTCGGCGAGCACCGCCTTGGCCTCGTCCTCGGTCTCGCGGACGATGGCGAAGGCATTGACGCCTACCTTGACGGAATGGTCGTTGGCCTTTGCCTTGGCCTGGATGTCATCCACCTGTTTGGCGATCTCGGCCGGTGTGTTGCCGTTGGTGAAGTACCAGTCCGAAACGCGCGATGCCATGTCGCGCGCGGCGCGCGACGAGCCGCCCTGGAAGATTTCGGGCAGCGGATGCGGCGGCTTCGGCTTCAGCGAATATTCGTTGAAGCGATAGAAATCGCCACGGAAGGTGAAGCTGTCCTGCGTCCATATTCCCCGCAGCGAACGGATGAACTCTTCCGATCGGCGATAGCGCTCGTCATGGTCGAGCCAATGTTCGCCGATGGCGTGGAACTCGCCCCGGAACCAGCCGGAAACGAGGTTGATGGCGACGCGGCCGTTGGTCAAGTAGCTGATGGTGGCGATCTGCTTGGCCGCCAGCGCCGGATTCCACGGTCCGGGCAGGATCGCCGCGATGACCTTGAGCGTGGTTGTCGCGGCCAGCAGGTCATGGCTGAACGCCACTGATTCATGCTGCTCGTCGGCGCCGTAGCCGGCGGTGAAACGTATCTGGCTGAGCGCGTAGTCGAAGCCGGCCTTCTCGGCGATCTGAGCCAGCTTGCGATTGTATTCAGCCGAATGGTTGGTGCGCTGCTCGATGTTGGAGATCACTAGGCCGCCCGAAACATTGGGCACCCAGTAGGCGAATTTGATCGCGTCGGTCTCAGCGTGTGCCATGAACTGTCTCCCCTTCAGGCGGTGTCGTTGATCGATCCGACCGCAGCCGGTTTTCGCCAATATTTATTATGTTTATAGAATATATATACAAAGAAGGATTTTCCGTTTTTGAAGCCCTCTCGGGACGGAAATACCAATTTTGCGCGGCAGACCCGGCCTCCCGTTGTCAGCTCCCGACTCGAACGTGCCCGGCAGTAGCGCCGATGGCCTCGGCCGGCGTGTCGAGCAGCTTTGCGATCTCGGCCGCGACTGCCTGGGCATGGCGGGCAACCTCCGGCAGGCCCATGAGTTCGCCGAAAGTCCCGCGTGCCAACGGACCGGCGACAAACAGTGTCGTGACCGCCCTGCCGTCCCGGCCGACGGCGCGGCTGTCGCGACTTGTCTCGATACCGAGCCCGTAGGGATCCGTCCCGATCAGCCCGGCCTCGGTCAGCGAGCGCAATGCCGGGTTGAGCTGCAGCGCCTGCCCATGCGCCGGGCCGGTGGTGTTGATGATGGCATCGAAGCGGGCCGTCTCGATCCGCGTCTGCCCACGCCGTTGAAAGCTGACCGCCAGGCTGTCGTCCTCATGGTTCGATGCGACAAGCCTGGCAGCAATATTGTCGAACGTGCCGGCTGCATGGCGGCGGTCGAGCACGGCCGCCACCTGCGGTGCGATCCTGAAGCGATGCACATCCCAGAATACGCGGAGCTGGCGGACCAGCCTTGCCCGCTCCAGCGGCGCAAGTGCGGCCCACAGCACCGGCCCCTGCTGGCGCAGCTGGTCGAAGACGGACTGCCAGTTGACATTGGCCGCGTGTGCCGCTGCCAGCGTCGCACGGATGGTTTTGAGCAGCCGCAGCGCCGTTGTGGCCGGCACGGAGGCAAAGTCGCCGAAGGGCTCACCCCTGATGTTCGGGTGGCCGCGCGAGCGCAACCCGCGGCGAGACAGCGCCAGGATACGGCCGCGATGGCCGCGACGATCGAGTTCGGCAACCATGTCGGCCGAGGTCAGTCCGGAGCCGACGATCAGCACCGACGCCTCCCGCCTGATCCCGGCAAGCGCTGCAGGAGCGTACGGATCGGCGATGAACCCCGGAGCCTCGGCCAGCGAGGCCAGAGCGGCGGGAATATTGGGCAGCGGATGCGTCGCCGCCAGGACGACGATGTCGGCGGCGACCGGCCCGTCCGAGGTGTGCACGGTCCAGGCCCTGCCGTCCTCGTCACGTGCGATATGTGTGGCGAGAGCGCCGACATGACGCACCGCGCCCGAACCGAGCCAGGGTGCGAGGTGCTCGGCGACGTAGCGGCCGAACACGCGCCGACGCGGATAGACGTCGCCATTCTTCCAGATGGCGTCCGCATCGCGTTCGAGTTCACCATCACGGCTCAACCAGAGCGCAAAATGCTGCGGATCCTCTGGGGCCATGCTCATTCTGACCGCTGGGACATTGACCCGGTGCGCCGGCTCCTCGCTGGAGTAGGCAAGGCCGCCGCCGAGCGCCGCTCGCGGCTCGATCACGGAAATCGACAGGCGCTCCGGTCGAGATGCCCGCGCCAGATGCCAGGCCACCGCGGCACCGGAAAAGCCGCCGCCGATGATGGCGACGCGCAACCGACGGGCAGGCGGAAGCGCGTTCACGAGGCGCTGGCGAGTGATTTCGGCCGGTGGTCGCCGGCAATTGTCTCGCCGAACGGGCCGGTGTTGACCGACGAGCCGGCGGCCTTCACCGGATGATCGGTCGGCAGTTTCGGCAGCACCAGTTCACCGAAGCGATAGGCTTCTTCGAGATGCGGATAGCCGGACAGGATGAAGGTATCGATGCCGAGGCGACGGTATTCATCGATGCGTTCGGCAATCGTGTCGGGATCGCCGACAAGTGCTGTGCCGGCGCCGCCGCGCACCAGGCCGACACCGGCCCACAGATTGGGCGCGATCTCGAGCTTGGCGCGGTTGCCGCCGTGCAGTGCGCTCATCCGCGCCTGGCCGACCGAATCCATGCGGGCAAAGACCTTCTGCGCCGAGGCGATCGTCGCATCGTCGAGCCGGCTGATCAGGCTGTCCGCCGCGGCCCAGGCCTGTTCGGTCGTCTCGCGCGCGATGACATGCAGGCGGATACCGAAGGATAGCTTACGGCCGGCTTTCTCGGCGAGTTCACGCACGCCGTCAAGCTTGCGCTCGACATCGGCGGGCGGCTCGCCCCAAGTCAGGTATTTGTCGATCTCCTGCGCCGCCACCACGGATCCGGCGTCGGACGAACCGCCGAAATAGAGCGGCGGGTATGGCGTCTGCACCGGCGGAAACAGCAGCCGGCCGTCCTCGATGCGGAAATGCTTGCCCTCGTGCTCGACCGTCTCGCCGCTCAGCACGCGCTTGTAGATCTGCAGGAATTCCTGCGTCACTTCATAGCGTTCGGCGTGCGACAGGAAAATGCCGTCACCCTTGTTCTCCAGCGGATCGCCGCCGGTGACGACGTTGATCAGCAGGCGACCATTTGAGATGCGGTCGAGCGTCGCCGTCATGCGCGCGGCGAGCGTCGGCGATTGCAGGCCGGGCCGCACGGCGACAAGGAAGCGCAACCGCTCGGTCGCCGGCACCAGAGCCGAGGCGATCACCCAGGAATCCTCGCAGGCCCGGCCGGTCGGCAACAGCACGCCGTAGTAACCCAGCGTGTCGGCTGCCTTTGCTACTTGCGTCAGGTAGGGCAGGTCGACGGCCCTGCCGCCTTCCGATGTGCCGAGATAGCGGCTGTCGCCATGCGTCGGCAGGAACCAGAGCACCTTGATGCGGTCAGGGATGTCGCGGGTCATGGCCTGCCTCCCGAAGTCCGACGACGTTGGCCGGTCATGCCAGACGGAATAGAGGGCGAGCGCAAAAGGTTGGGCATGGCGGGGTCCTGTCCGGGTGGAAAACCATATCGCCAGTGCAGATTGCTTATTCTATAAATTCTGTAGAGTTAGTTTATTCCAAATCCGCGACGGCGATTAGAATTTCTCTCCTCAGCTGGTGGCGCCGACCCGGTTCAACCCTTTGCCCAAACCGCCGAACCCGTGCTGCGATCGTCTCTTGGCTAGATCTTTCCCCGGCACTCAGGCGGGATGCTGCAGCTGGCTCAGCCCGCCATCGACGACGAGGCTGGCCGCGTTCATGAACGGGCACTCGTCGGAAATCATGAACACCGCGGCGAGCGCGATCTCGTGCGTCGAGGCGATGCGGCCGCCGGGATGCAGCGCCATGGTGTCTGCGCGCGCCACGGCCGGATCAGGAAAACTGTTCCAGTAGTCGATGGCCTTTTGGGTCTCGACATAGCCCGGCGCCAGCGCATTCACGCGCACGCCCTGCCCCGCATATTCGAGTGCCAGCGATTTGGTCAGCCCGAGCAGCGCATGCTTGGCGACGGGATAGGGGAAGGTATGCGGAATGATGGTGAAGCTGTGCGTCGAGGCGATGTTGAGGATGGCGCCGCCGCCGCTTGCGATCATACCCGGCAAGACTGCCTTTGTGCAGTTCCAGGCGCCCTTGACGTTGACGTCGAAATTGCGGTTCCACTCCTCCTCGCTGGTGTCGAGCGGCGTCGAAAACACATTGACACCGGCATTGTTGATCAGCGCGTTGACGGTGCCGATTTCGTTGTTTGCCCGGCTGACAGCCGCGGCAATCGCCGCCCAATCGCTGATGTCGGCTGCGGTATGCCCGACATAGCCTTGTGGTGCGGCAAGGCCAGCAACGGCCTTGTCCAGCAACGCGCTGTCGCGGTCGACCAGGAACAACCTCGCCCCTTCGGCCAAACAGGCCTTGGCGATGGCGAGCCCGATGCCTTGCGCGGCCCCTGTCAGGAAGATGCGTTTGCCGGACAGGCGCTCTGCCATTTTGTTGCTCCAGTCGAAGACGCTCAACGCCGGCCCAGTGCCGACGAGCGCAGATTGTCGAGCAGGACCGCCAGGAGCAAGATAACGCCGCGCACGATGTACTGGTAGAAGGCCGGGATGTTGAGCAGGTTCATGGCGTTTTCGGCGATGCCCATGATCAGCACGCCGACGATCACGCCCGACATGGTGGCGCGGCCGCCTGCGAGCGAGACGCCGCCGAGCACGCAGGCCGAGATGACCGAAAGCTCAAGCCCGACCGCCGCGTTGGGCTGGCCGGAGGTGATGCGCGACGCGAGCAGGATGCCGGCGATGCCGCAGACGACGCCCTGGAGCGTAAAGATCCAGATGCGCGTCCAGTCGACATCGACGCCGGCCAGCCGCGAGGCCTCCGGATTGCCGCCGATGGCCAGCGTGTTCTTGCCAAAGACGGTGCGGTTGAGGACGAAACCGAAGACGCCGAAGAGAACGGCCAGCACCCAGATCGGCGTCGGTATGCCGAGCAGTTTCGACAGCGCCAGCTGGTAGAAATCCGGGCTGTTGATGCCGACGGCGCGGCCGTCGGACGCGATCAGGGCAAGGCCGCGCACGATCTGCATGGTGGCCAGGGTGGTGATCAGCGCGTTGATGCGGAATTTGGCGATGACAACGCCGTTGATGAAGCCGACGAAGGCGCCGCAGGCAATTGCCGCCAGAAGGCCGAGCAGGATCGAACCGGTGGCGTTCGACGCCATCACCGCGACCATCCCGGCAAAGGCGACGATGGAGCCGACCGACAGGTCGAAGTCGCGCGCCGCGAGGCAGAACATCATGGTGCAGGCGACGATGCCAACGGTGACCACCGACTGCAGCAGGCCGAGCATGTTGCGGTCGGTGAGGAAGTTCGGCACCAGAGCCGACACCAGCGCGAAGGCAACGATGAAAATGACGACAAGGCCCTGTTCGCCGAGCAGGATCTTCTTCAACCGGTCGGTCATGGCGGGGGGTCCTCAGGATGCGATCGCGTCGAGGGTTTTCTTGTCGGGAAGAGCGGCGGCCAGGATCGCCTTCTCGGCGAACTGGTGGCGTGTGAGTTCGGCGCTGATGCGCCCACCGCACATCACCAGGATGCGGTCGCAGATGCCCATCACCTCCGGCAGTTCGGACGAGACGACAACGATCGCCATGCCGTCCTCGGCAAGCTGATAGAGAAGTTCGTAGATTTCCGATTTGGCGCCGACGTCGATGCCGCGTGTCGGCTCGTCGACGATGAGCACCCGCACGCCCTGCTCGGACAGCCAGCGGCCAAGGATGACCTTCTGCTGGTTGCCGCCGGAGAGGTTGATGATGTCCTGCTTGCGCGACGGCGTGCGCACCTTGAGCTTCTTGATAAAGGTTTCGGCGGTAGCGGTTTCCCTGGCGCGGTTGAGCACGCCAAAGCGTGTGTGATGGCGGCGCGACGAGATGTTGATGTTCTCCTCGATCGAGCGGCCCTGGATGATGCCGTCATGCTTGCGGTCTTCCGAGCACAGCACGATGCCGGCCCGGATCGCGCCATGCGGATCGGTGGCGTGCACCAGCTTGCTGTCGACGGTGACGACGCCGCCCGAGCGCGGATCGGCGCCGAAGACCAGCCGCATCAGTTCCGAGCGGCCGGCGCCGATCAGGCCGAAGAAGCCGACGATCTCGCCGGCGCGGGCCTCGAAGCCGGCCGGCGTCGGCAGCTTTGCTCCTGACAGGGCCTCGACCTTCAGGCGGATATCACCTGCCTTGCGCGGGCGAAAACCCCAAATGTCCGAAATCTCGCGGCCGACCATTTCGGCGACGACCTGGTCGCGGGTGACGTTCTTGAGCGATATGTGGTGGGCCGCGAGCTTGCCGTCGCGCAGCACGGTCAGGCTGTCGCAAAGTCGGAACACCTCATCCAATCGATGCGACACGTAGATGATGACCTTGCCCTCGCCGCGCAGCCGATCGATCAGGGCAAACAGGATTTCGCTTTCGCGCGACGACAGCGACGAGGTCGGCTCGTCCAGCGCTATGACGCGCGCGTCGAGCATGATCGCCTTGGCGATCTCGACCATCTGGCGTTCGCCAATCGACAGCGTCTTGACCTTGCGGCGCATGTCGATGTCGATGCCGGCCGATTTCAGCTTGGCGCCGACGTCGTCCAGCATCCTGGCGCGCGCGATGATGCCGGCGCTGGCGGGAAAGCGGCCGAGGCTGAGGTTTTCGGCAACGGAGAGCTCGGGAACGAGCTGCAGTTCCTGGTGGATGACGATGACGCCATTGTCGAAGGCATCCCGGGTCGAGGCATAGGCCTGGACCTTGCCTTCGATGCTGATCTCACCCGCGTCGGCATGCTGGTCGCCGGACAGGATCTTGATCAGGGTGGATTTGCCCGCGCCGTTCTCGCCCATCAGGCCATGCACGACGCCCTTGTCGACGCCGAAAGAGACGTCCGACAGTGCCTTGACGCCCGGATAGGTCTTGGTGATGCGCGAGAAGTCGAGAAAGGACACGGGCGTCGATCCTTGTTGTGCCATGACAAACAGGCGGCGGGATGAGCCGCCGCCTGTTTGTATAGGGAGGATTATTCGATGCCGAGGCCCTGGCGGACCTTCTGATAGTCGTCCCGCTTGGCCAGCGCGCCGGAGGTCAGAATCAGCTTCTCCGGTTCCTTGTTGTTGGCAACCCAGTCGTACATGTTGAGCGCCGTCTCATAGCCATGGCGCTTCGGCGAGATGATCACGGTGCCGACAAAGCCGGTGGCGGCCGGCTTCTTGAACTCGTTGATCGCCGAATCCGCGCCGCCGATGCCGACGCCGATCATGCCGTCCGCCGGGATGCCGACGCTCTCGGAGGCGCGCACGGCGCCCAGCACGGCTTCGTCATTGAGGCCGAAGGAGACCCACTTCTTGATGTCGGCCTGCGCATTGAGCACGACCGTCGCGGCATTCAGCGCGGCTTCCGTGTCGGTCTTGGCCTGCGGCGCGTCGAAGATGTTCTCCGCCTTGAAGCCGTTCGCCTTCAGCACCGAGATGGCGCCTTCGACGCGATCGACCGCCGTCGGCAGCTGATCATAGGAGACGCGGATGGCGCCTACCTCGTCAGCCTTCCAGCCGCGCGCCTTCATTTCATCGACGATCGCCTGGCCGACGGCCTCGCCGATCTTGGTGGCCGAGATGCCCATGTGCGGCACGTCTTCCAGCGCCTTGCCGTCGGCACCGACCAGACGGTCGTCGACGGTCATCAGCTTGAGATTGTTGGCGGCGGCCTTGGCGACGATGCCAGGTCCGAGCTTCACGTCCGGCGTGCAGACGATGAAGCCTTGGGCGCCCTGGGCACCGAGATTGTCGATCGCCGACATCAGCTTCTCACCGTCCTCGGCGCCGATCTTGACGAGGGTGAAGCCCTTTTCCTTGGCGGCCTGGTCGGCGAATTTCCATTCGTCCTGGAACCAAGGTTCCTCAGGCTGCTTGACGATGAAGCCGATCTTGGTGTCCTGAGCATAGGCAGAAGCGATCGTCGTGACGGACAGCACGGCAAGCGCGCCCGCGAAGAGCGCGGTCTTCAAAAGTCGCATGATTACCTCCCAGCGATAGGCCGGGCGCTCAGCCCGGGTGTCGGCGTTTCTATTCGCTTTTATCATACTCGTCAATTGATCTGGTATGATAATTAATGTACATGCTCTGACCAACGACCGCTAGCGAAACCCGTTTGCATCCGCTAATGCCGGGCCGGTTGTGCGAACCGGCTGGTTTGCCGCCTTGGAGGAGGGCTGAGGTGACCGAAATTTCGAAGAAGGCCCCGGAGGGTGCGACCACCCGTCGCCCGCGCGTCATGCCCGACGTGACCAAGGCAATGGCCTCGGACATCTTTTCCGGGCGCTACCCGGCCGGGTCCTCCTTGCCGACCGAAAACGAACTTGGCGTCGAATACGGCGTGAGCCGCACCGTCATCCGCGAGGCGCTGAAGGTGCTGGCCGCCAAGGGGCTGGTGTTGTCGCGGCCGCGCGTCGGCACCATCGTCTGCAACGAGGACGACTGGAACATCATCGACCCGCAAGTGCTGGCCTGGCACGCGCCGCACGCGCTGGACGACAAGCTCTTCGACGCCATCCTGGAAACACGCCGGGCCATCGAACCGCTTGTCGCCGAGCTTGCCGCGACGCGCGCGACACTGCAGGAGATCGCCGATCTTGAAGCGGCGTGGCGCGGCATGGCCAGCGCCGGAGAGGATCGCGCCGCTTTCTCGCGCAGCGACATCGCTTTCCACCAGATCGTCTATGCCGCGAGCCATAACCCGATCTTCCGCCAGATCGGCAATCTGATCGACACGGGGCTGAAATTCTCGCTGGAGGCGACGGCGACCATTTCGCTCGAACGGCGTCTGGAAGCGGTGGCGGCTCACCGCGAGGTGGTCGAGGCGCTGCGCATGCGCGACGCCGAGGCGGCGCGTGGGGCGGCAAACAAGATCCTCGACCTTGCGGCGCGCGACCTGGTCAGTGCCAAGAAACTCAAGAACAACTGAGACTGCGCATGAAAATCATCTCGCTCACCACCTACATCGTTCCGCCGCGCTGGCTGTTCCTGAAGATCGAGACCGACGCCGGCGTCACCGGCTGGGGCGAGCCGGTCGTCGAGGGTCGGGCGCTGACCGTCGAGGCGGCGGTCAAGGAGCTTGGCGATTATCTCATCGGCAAGGACCCGCGCCTGATCGAGGACCACTGGACGGTGATGCATCGCGGCGGCTTCTACCGTGGCGGACCGATCCTGATGAGCGCGATTGCCGGCATCGACCAGGCACTGTGGGACATCAAGGGCAAGGCGCTCGGCGTGCCCGTGCATGAACTGCTCGGTGGCAAGTTGCGTGACAGCATCAAGGTTTATTCCTGGATCGGCGGCGACCGTCCGGCCGAGGTCGCCGCCGGCGCCCGGGAAGTGGTGGCGCGCGGCTTCCTGGCGCTCAAGATGAACGGCACCGAGGAACTGCAGATCGTCGATAGCCATGACAGAATAGATGCCGCGGTCGAGCGGGTCGCCATGGTGCGCGAGGCCGTCGGTCCCAACATCGGCATCGCCGTCGATTTCCACGGCCGCGTTCACCGGCCGATGGCGCGCATCCTGGTCAAGGAGTTGGAGCCCTACAGGCTGATGTTCATCGAGGAGCCGGTGCTGAGCGAAAACCGCGAGGCACTGAAGGAGATCGCCGCCCTCGGCTCGACGCCAATTGCGCTCGGCGAGCGGCTCTACAGCCGCTGGGACTTCAAGTCCGTGTTCGAGGAGGGCGTCGTCGATATCATCCAGCCCGATCTATCGCATGCCGGCGGTATCACCGAATGCCGCAAGATCGCGGCCATGGCCGAAGCCTATGACGTCGCGGTGGCGCCGCACTGCCCGCTCGGGCCGATCGCGCTTGCCGCCTGCCTGCAGCTCGATGCGGTCAGCTACAACTGCTTCATCCAGGAGCAGAGCCTCGGCATCCACTACAACGCCGCCAACGACCTGCTCGACTATGCCGCCAACAAGGATGTCTTCCGCTACGAGGATGGCTATGTCGCCATTCCCGATGGCCCTGGCCTCGGCGTCGAGATCGACGAGGACTACGTCAAGGAGCGCGCCAAGGAAGGCCACCGCTGGCGCAACCCGATCTGGCGCCACAAGGACGGTTCCTTCGCCGAGTGGTGATGACTATGCTTTCACCTGCGCCGCTTCGGGTGACTTCAGTCCATCAACCAGGTGATGAAGATCCGCCTCGTTCTCGTAGTGCAGGGTCGAGACCAACGCATCGATCGTAAATTCCGGATCGACCTTGTCTATTTGAGCGAGGTGAGCGGACGCAGCGGTCCGATCGCCCAGCCAGTGATAGGCCGCCGCGACAAAAGCGTGTTGGTTGGCATCCATCTTCGACAGATGCATGAAGGCCTCGATTGCTTCGGGATATTCGTGGGCTGTAAAGTGAGCTTTCCCAAGATGGCTCCAGAAGCGTTCTGGGTGGTGAGGGTTCAACCGCATCGCCTTGCGAATCCAGTCGGCCCCTTCCTTGGGGCGACCGAGCCAAGTCAAAAGCTCGCCGTGCTGGACCACGACGAGATCATAGTTCGGATTGAGTGCGAGAGCCCGCTCCTGGTGGTGCCGAGCCTTCGTCAGATCGTTGCGGCTGATGCTGATGGCGGCCAATATCCGTTGGACGTCCGCATCGTTGCTGTCCAGTGCTTGCGCCAACTCAAGCTCACGGACGACTTCGTCGAAAGCGGCGTCCTTATCGGCGCACCAGCCGTAGCCCCAAGCTTGCCCCAGGATGCAGCCCCGCCAGGCATGGGCATGCGCGTATTCGGGGTCGAGTTCCAGCGCTCGTGTCACCAGCTTCAGCGCCTCCTCATTCTCGGCTCGACTGCTGCGATGGTGGCGGACCTTGGCCGCGAGCACGCATTCGTATGCTGCCATGTTGGCAGGTGTTTTGCGCGCCACGACATCCTGCTGCGCGGCTTCGACGCGGCCTGGCAGCGTGGCCACTATCGCTGCGGTCAGTTCGTCCTGAATGGCGAAAACATCGTCGAGCTTGCGGTCGTATCGCTCGGCCCAGATGTGCGTATCGGTGGCAGTATCGATCAACTGCGCTGTCACCCTGAGCTGGCCGCCCGATTTGCGAACACTGCCTTCCACCAGGAATTGCGCGCCCAGCTTCCGGGCGATTTCGCGGAGGTTTACCGACTGCCCCTTGTAGACGAAGGTGGAGTTGCGCGAGATGACGAACAGCTCGTGCCGCCGCGAAAGTTCCGTGATGATATCCTCGGTCAGTCCGTCCACGAAAAATTCCTGTTCGGATTCGCCGCTCATGTTGGCAAACGGCAGGACCGCAATCGACGGCTTCACCACGCTGTGCCGGGCCGAGCCGTCCCCCGCTCGCGGATCGGCTGCATCCTCCAGCACCGCGCGCCAGACCCGTATCGGGCGAGAGATGTTCTTCAGGGCCTTCTCGCCGAGGTCCTCGAACTTGATTTCGAGCCGATCGAAGACCTGTTCGTACACGGCCTGGGTGACGCACACCCCGCCGACTTCGGCCATCTGCTCCAGCCGGGCGGCGACATTCACGCCGTCGCCATAAATGTCGCCCTCATCGAAGATGATGTCGCCGAGATTGATGCCGATCCGGAACTGAATGCGTCCGGCTTCCGGCACGTCGGCATTGCGGCGGCGCATGCGGATCTGCACCTCCGCGGCGCAGCGCACGGCATCTGCCACGCTCTGGAACTCGACCAGCATGCCGTCACCGGTGGTTTTGATGATGCGGCCCTGGTTCTTGGCGATTGCCGGATCAATGAGTTCGATCCGATGCGTTTTGAGCCGCGCAAGCGTGCCCCTCTCGTCGGCTTCCATGAGCCGAGAGTATCCAGCCATGTCGGCTGCCAGCACCGCCGCGAGCCTGTGTTCCATGTTCCAGCCTCGAAGCACGCAATTCTAGATGGCAAACGCTGCAATCAAAGCCGATCACGGTCACGCCGCCACCTAACAGCGCCGTCCCCGCGCGATCGGAAGGCGCCCACTCATAGCATTACTCGAAATGAGCGGATGCGGGAAGGAAATCGAACGCACCCCATACCCGCTCGCGGCTGCTCGATTGGTCTGCCTGCTCGACGGGGCAAGGTTTCATCCCAATCCATCGCATTCAGCAGCCGATTGAACGGCTCCAAAGGTGGTGGGTTCAGGAAAGTGCTTTCGTAGAATAGGCCTTCAAATCAAAGGCTTTCCAGGAAAATCAACGGCCTAGAGGGAACTTGGTGGAGCCAATCGGAATCGAACCGACGACCTCTTGAATGCCATTCAAATTATCCCGGCCTTCACCGCCTAACAGATCAAAACCTCTTCAACGCCACAACCGCTTGCGTCGCATGGAAATTCGCCTTATCTATGCCTAATGTTGGTATTGCAGGGTAACGCACCCTAACAGGCAAATCGCGTTACCCCCCGTTACCCGGGGCGAAAAAATGGCAAAATCGAAGGTGCTTACGGTGGGATCGGTCGAATCCGCGAAGCCGAACCCGAACAAACGCATTGAAAGGCCCGATGCGGCCCTGCCGGGCCTTTACCTGATCATCCAACGCAGCGGCGTGAAGTCGTGGGCGCTGCGCTACCGGTTCGCCGGTGTACCCAAGAAACTGACCATCGGGCCGGTGCTTACCGAGCGTGCCGAGCCGACTGGAGGCGAACTGCCCTTCGGTGTGCCGATGACGCTCACTGAGGCTCGCAGCGCGGCCAGGAGGGCGCTCCAAGGGATTGCCGAGGGCAAAGACCCGTCGCAGGCCAAGAAGCTCTCCAAGGCCCTGCAGGCGGTTGCGGCCGAGCCTGACAAGGACACGGTGCGCGCGCTCGGCGCGTCATTCATCGAGCGCTATGCGAAGCCGCGCAATCGCTCATGGGCCGAGGTCGAGCGCCAGTTCAAAGTCGAGATTTACGACCGAGACGGCAAGCCTTTCTGGGGCGATCGCAGCGTCAAGGACATCACCAAGCGTGACGTGCTCGATCTTCTGGATGGCATTATTGACCGCGGCTCGCCGGTGACCGCGAACCGGGTGTTTGCCTCCGTCCGCAAGTTCTTCTCATGGCTCATCGATCGCGACGTCATCACGACTTCGCCCTGTGTCGGGGTGAAGATGCCGACGGCTGAGAAGTCGCGCGATCGGATTCTTTCCGACGACGAGCTGCGCCTGTTCTGGAAAGCGACGGAGACGCTCGAGTACCCGTTCGGGCCGATGTTCCGGTTGTTACTTGTCACCGGCCAGCGTCGGGAAGAGGTCGGCGGATTGATCAGCAAGGAGCTTACTCTCGGCGCCGATCCGCTTTGGACGCTGCCCGGCGGCCGCGCCAAGAACGGGAGCGAGCACACCGTTCCCCTGTCCAAGCTGGCAGTCGGAATCATCGAAGGCCTGCCGAAGATTGGAAAGAGAGGCTTCCTGTTCACAACCACCGGCGAGACGCCCGTATCGGGCTACAGCAAAGCCAAGGAGCGCGTCGAAGCGAAGATGCTGGAAATCCTTCGCGACGAGGCCAGCGAACGCGGTGAGGACCCTGCCGCGGTCAAGGCAATCCCCCATTGGACACTGCACGACTTACGCCGCACGGTTGCGTCACGCCTGGCCGGGTTGAACATCAATTTGCCGGTGATCGAGAAAGTCCTGAACCACGTTTCTGGAACGTTCGCCGGCATCGTCGGCGTCTACCAACGGCATGAATTCAAGGACGAGAAACGGCGAGCGATGAACGCCTGGGCGGATTACCTATCGGCGCTGGTCGACGACGGGCCAGCAGCGAACGTCGTGACATTGAAAGCGACCGCGAAATGAACGAGCGTCGAGTAACCCTAGACCGTTCGGAGATTTTCGCCCACACAAAGGTTGTTAAGCAGCTCCTGCGAGCGGAAGAAGACAATATGATCGAGCTCATAGAGCTCGCGATCGAGCGATTCCTTGATGGTTGGTCAGAATTTTATTCGGCAGAATCGGATCGCTTGTCCCGGACGCTCGAACATATCGACCGGGCGTTGGCGTCCATCTTAATAGAATCATGGTCCTTCCATGACGAGGATGACCTTTGGGCATTTCGAACCGAAGGCGAAGCCTACGCCTGGCTTCAGGGCGAAGGCCCAAATGTCGAATGCCCGGAGCCGGACGGGCATTTCGATCGATCAAACAATTGGAAGATAAGAAGCTTATGGGATGTCCGTTGCGACATATCCGCCGAATTCGGGGATCTGATGTCGTGGGATAAAGCGCGATGGAAACTGCATTGGACGCGCCCGCCGTCAACCACCTCGCGACTCCCAACGGATTTGCAGGAGATGATCTACGACTTCTGTCAAGTTTGGCATGACTATATCGATCCATCGCTAGGACTGCCGCGGCGAAATCCAAATCCGTCGAATCCGCTAATCAGGTTCATCGACTGTTGCTTGAAAGTCCCGCTGGGCGACCAAAGACCGGCACCCAAAACGCTGCTGCAATTGGTACAGGATCATATTCGGCCAGCGATAAGAGAGCGCGACGATAGGGGTCGCCAAGCCGAAGCTGCTGAAGAAAGCTGGCATCCGGCAAAGTTCGAGCCTTTCGGCGACGTGGACCTCGACCCGTTCGAACCCGACTGAAAAAGTCCACGGTGATGAGGCTGCCACATCTCAATAACTAGTTAGGCACTGTAGCAACAAAGGGCCTAACACTGATGGAAAATCCCGGAAACTACGTGACTGCCAAGCAGGTGCTTGGGCGTTACAATATTACCGACATGACGCTATGGCGCTGGCTTGCCGATGACGCCCTCGCCTTCCCTAGGCCGATGGTGATCAACCGCCGGCGCTATTTCCTCGATTCCGACCTCGTCGCCTGGGAGCGCGCTCGTGCCCGAAAGCAGCATTGACGGGCTGTGACCGCGAACATTCCGAGGCGATCGAGATAGCCGCCCAGTGGCTGTCACAGCACCCGCGCGACCGTATCGGGCGGCCGATCATCCTGCTGTTGCGTCAGCGCTTCGGCTTGACTGTCGCCGAGGCCTGTGAGGTCTGCAAAGAGGCGAACCTGCGCCGGGCTCGCGCCGCATGACCGTTCAGCCGTCGACGTTCATCCCTGGCACCAACCCGAACAATCCGCGGTGGACCGGCAAGCGCAAGCGGATCCCGCGTTGCACGTCCGGCTCGGTCCCTATGGGGTGGGGCAAGACCGTCAAAGAGTGCGAGGAGGCATTCGCCGACTGGCACCATTGCGCTCTGCAGATCGTGCATGCCGAAAATATCAGCTTCCGCCTGTTGGCCTTCGTCCGCCAGCATCTCAACATGAAGACAGGCACGATCAGCGGCACCAATCTGGAATTCTCCAAGATGGGTGGGGGCTGCTCTATCAAGACCATCTCGCGTGAGATCGGCTTGTATGAGGGGCTCGGCCTGTTCATCGGAACACGACGTCGGCACAAGCTGCCAGGTGGCGGCATCATCGAAGTCCGGACCCTTCGCCTGTCGCTACCGAAGACATTTGCCCCCGGAATTACCATGAGGGAGGACGGGCCGTGAGGACCACAGTGGTCTCGCATGGTGGCGCCAGTCTGCCGGACCATAGTGGTCTCGCATGCCTTCCGGTGCCAACCTCCCGAATGTGGGTCCACAGTGGTCCCGCTATTACAGCCATATCTTGCTCGGGTGACGCATGACGCAACTGGACCTTTTCAAGCAAGCACCGAAGAAGCCAGGCCAAGTGGTGTCGTTCCCGGTCGACCGCCGCGCCATTATGGTCAGGGCAACTGCGCATGAGCTTTGCTCCCTCGACTATATCGCCGGCCGCAAATTCTGGAGCGAGCACGTCAAAAGCCTCCGGGCCCAGCTTCGCGCCATCGGCATCCCTTGTCGTCAAGTCGATATGGAAATCCGCCGGTACTCCGCAACCGTTGCCCGCACTGTTGATCACTCCCTGCTCTATCGAGACGGCCCCGATACCGCAGCCTGACGCTCATCTGCCCGCGAAGCGGGTCAGAGTGGGGGTGTGGGGCCTCAGGCCCCACGTCTTCTGTTGGCGCCAAGTCCGCGCGCGAGAGAGCGACTACCGCCGCTTGAGTGAACGCAGTTTCCAGACAGGCGAAATAATGGTGACAAACCGCGAAAGGCACGCCATCGGAAAATGGTGCGTTGGGCATACCCTGTGACACACAGACAAGCGCTCTCCAAGCAGTTGACCCCAGAGGACGCGGCCTTCCGTGAGTGAATCTAGAGGAAGATATACCTTCGGGGTAACCGCTGGGTAGCACAGAAGATATAGGACTTGAGTAGCGCCCAGTCGGATAGCGGCAAGGATGACGAAGACGGCGGCGTCCGACACCAAACGATGAACGGCGACGTTGCTGAACCGCTTCGAAGACCCTTAACACTGCAGCAAGCTGCGGCCTTAGCGGGCGGTCACCAGATAACATCCCTCGCCGGCGCGAGCCATATGTGATTATTGGCAAGCAGCCTCAACGGAAGATTCCGTAGCGCGTGCATCCCACTGGCCTATCGATTTGTGATAGCCGGGACGCAGCGGTGCATATCAACCAGGAAACTCCTCGGGTCTGAGCTTGAGCTCGGTGGCTGGTTCGGCCGACGGGTAATAGGGGGGTCAAATTAATCTTTGCGAACTCGAGGAGCCCGGACCGACTGCTGAGCCATTTTCGCAAGACTCCAGGGAAAGAAGTTTTATGCTGCCATGGGTCTCATCACTGGGGGATAGGGCTAAAGATAGCGGTTTGGCGAAACTTACCGATGCATGAAAGTGAGGGGGCCTCGCGCGTGCCATTGTTTTCCACGGCACGGACTGTGATATGCTCGCCTATTAGCGGAAGGGCAAATGTACGTCGCATATTTTGACGAGGTGAAGCCGAACGAAAAGGAAGGCCAGTACCGATATATCGTCGGTGGCATCGTCGTGGCCATGAGCAGCATTGCTGCCATAGAGGCGCAACTGACGGCGCTTTCTGAGGAAGTCTTTGGCACCTCGGACCTCACCACAGATACGGAGTTCCACAGCACCTTCATCTACAGCAAGAAGGGCGGCTTCAAAGCGATGGAGCCGGCGCAACGTTTCCACATCTTCGAACGGCTTGGCCAGATTCTGTCGGACAAGGACGCCATCAAGAAGGTCTACGCCTGCATCAACACCGACAAGCTCTATGCGGGGACGAACGCGGCCGAGCACGCATTCATGCATTTCGTCGAACGCGTCGACAACGTGATAGGCAAAGGTGGTTCCGCGATCCTGATTGGCGATCTCGACGACCAGCAGGCCAGAAATATGGTCTCCGAATTCTCCCGCTACCGGACGCAAGGCACAAACTCGAAGTACGGCAAGCTCATCACTCGCATCGTGGACTCCGTGCACTTCTGCCGATCGCACCATTCCCGAATGATCCAGCTGGCGGATGCCTACGTCTTCACCGTGAGCAATGGCTACACGAAACGCACGGGCTGGTTTGCAGACGGGTACCGGAAGGCCATGGCTGGTGCGGACTTGTGGCCGGACGGCTACAAGGAATGGCCGAAATAGGTGCGTCGGGAGACCAGGGTGCAGATTGGTACAACGCTCCCCGGTTCTCCACTCAGTAGGGGGTGGTTCGCGCAAGCGAAGGGTGCGGTCTTTCTGAGAGGTTTTGGATGTCTGGTGACAAAGGCCTGAGGACACTCCCGATATCGAATGGCGGCCAAGCCACGATTGTGGCGTGGTCCCACCCACGAGCGCTGTGTGCAGGCTCTGGGGCTGGCTTGGCCGCCGACCGTGTTTTGGGCTTCGCCACTGCTAGTCGCGCCGAACCATGACTCGTTCGTCACCTTTGCCCTTGTTGATATGACGGCGGACTATCGAGGCCATTGTCCAGAGATTCTTGGCTTCAAGGCTTTTGGCTAGTGCGGGTAGTTGTCCGGTCAGGTTGTTCGACTTCAGGAATTCGACTACAACTTCGAGGCCCTCCATCTGGCTTGGATCAGCTTCGGATTGGAGGCGCAAGCGCTCAGTAAGTTGCTCTATCTGAAGGGGCTTTTCCGGCGCGGGCAGGCGACCCTGCCCTTTTCTCTTCTTTCGCTCTTTAGCGTCTGCGTTTCGCATCGAAACTTCAGGGAATGAAAGCCTGATGACTTCCTTGCTCTTGCCGCTGCCCCTGCTAATTTCCAGATTTGCACCGCTATTCGCGGCGATCTCCAGCAACCGAGCTGGCGACGCATCCAACGGTGGCGGAAGCGCCGTCTGCACAATTTCTGACCCCTTCAGCTGACCTTTCAGGAAATTGTAGAACTGGGCTATGCGCTCGGCAGCCTCTATAGCGATCAGGCCCGCCCCTACATAGGCGGTGGCGATCACAACCTGGTCCGCGAACTCTATGAAGGTCGAGCCTTGCTCCAACCGGGCAAGGACAAGGCGGGAGCCGGTTGTACGGCGGTAGTCGGCTCCCAGTTCTCGCACGAGTCGTCCGAGTTCTTCGGCGTTGATTGGTTGCTCGTTACCGATGGTGATGAAGAGCCTCGGCTGCTGTTCTGGCTCAGGCTCCCGCGCCATTTCCATCATTGCCATGTTGCCACCCCCCCCCGTTGCGGAAGATGCTTATAGAATAAGTATTTTGACGCAACACCTGACTTCGCAAGCGCAGGAGTTATTCAAGCCGAGTTAAAGCAGATGACGCTTATTCGCCTCGGCATTGTTGGAGCAGCCCATCGCGCCCCACCTCCCACACGCTGATTTGCACCGGCGCGCAGTTGTCGCTCGCCAACCCGCAGGAACGTCTGCGGGTTGGCGTTGCGGGTACAGAATGACGGCGCGTGGACGCGATGCAGCGCTCAGTCAGTTACTTCCATGCGACTATCCTGGGGTCGTCGCAGTCGAGAACGCCCTCGGATGTGACGATTTTCGCTAGTCATCCACACGGTTTCGGCTGCGTCGTGGTATGCTCGCCTCTTGGCACAGTACATGCTGCCGAAGACTGGAAAGCCAACCGAATAGTGCAGTGCTTGAGGCGCGGCAAATTCAACGGTAAGAATTTCTCTTGGTAAGATTAATCGAAGAAATTGGGCGGCAGCGGCATTTGGTTTGACGGTCGCAGCTTTCCGGTTGCGGCTTTCGTAAAGAGACGAAGCCACCGGACGTGAAATCCATCCTCGTCTTCAGCATCTATCGTCAGCGGGCCGTGGGCTGTTTGCCAGCCGCCTGTGACGTTTGAGAGCGCCAGATAGAAGTTGGTATCAATTGGCGACAGGGCCGATGGCTGCTGGTCATTGGGCGTGCTCGAAGCCCAACTCCAGAATGATATTTCCCGCCATCTGTATTCAGAGTCCTTGCCTGTTCGAGCGAACACGAGCGTCGCCGGGAACGTGTATTCCGATGGATGGTGCATCGCGACCCGCTCGATGGCGGCCTTGATACTAATGGCAGATGCGGCGAGAACATCCCATCCGGTTTGGTACCGGTCGGGTGCCTGATCGGGCGTCAAGACGACCGGCTGCTGGAATGTGAGAGTGGCGGGACCAAGGGTAATGAATTGCGGCTGTCGCCTCACGACTTCGGACGATGCTTCAACCTCGTCGAAGAGGCGTCTCACGATGCCCTGTAAGTCCTTAATGGCCTCGTATGATGCCTCCTTCCGCTCCTGCTTCGCCGTCTCCGCCAGATGGCGCTTAGCCTCATCAGCGGCTGCTTTTTGAGCGATCGCGCTCCCTGCCTCTGCGAGCCCCTGATTTCTTGGAGTCAACGGCTTGTCCTCAATTCCTCGGATGACTGAGGCGCACCTTTCCAGTATCGGCCGAGAGGAAGGACTTTTCCTGAGCATCGTTTGCACAAGCCCCTGAAGTCGGGGGTCAACCCCTATGAGGTCTGGCGGAGAAATGTGCAAATGGGCCTCGCGCACGGCATCTTGCGAGCCCGTAAATGGAGGCGATCCGTTAATCAGGGCGTGGAGAAGGCAGCCCAAGGCATAAACGTCCGTTGCGCGAGTGGGCGCTTTGCCGAGCCATTGCTCCGGCGCGCCGTACCACGCAGTTAGACTGTCCCGGAGGGTATTGTCGGACGTACTGTCCTCAACGAATTTCGCGATTCCAAAATCGGCAATTCGCCACCTGGCTTCGTACCAGAGCACATTGCCGGGCTTGAGGTCGCGGTGAACGAGGTCTCCGACCTCCATGAGCCCCGCGATTATATCCAGCGTCGCGGTCTTGGCCTCTTGCCAGTCCAACTTACCTTTCTGATTTAGATCGTCTTGCAAGCTGCGGTCGCAAACCGGCATCACCAGGTAGTAGCGGTCTGAATCGGCATCTTTCCCGAAATCTAAGACAGGTACGACATGCTCCAAAGTCCGAGATGCCAACACCTTGCCAATGTTCATCTCGCGATGAGCGGCAGCGCTGGCGTTAATCTTGAGCCGCTTGATGGCAACGTCGCCGTTCTTTCCGCTCCCACGAAAGACCTCGCCAAAGCCACCTGCAGGGCCGAGCGGCTTGCTCTCATCGATCTGCCAAACACCGCGTTCAAGCTTGATTTCCGACATACACCCCGCCTCCCGACTCTGCACCTCCGCAAAGCCTTATTAGAATAGGTGTTGTGGGACTGCGCTTAAAGTTGGTATTGTCTCAATTTAGATCTGAGACCCTAAAATCGCCTCCATTGACGCATAGTCAATTATCCGTGAATGTGTGCGTCTAGGTTCCGCTCCAACGCACGTGCTAAATGACCCAGAATGAAACGCCTGGTCAAGATAAGGCGGAGCCCCCCAAATGGGTAGTAGTTCGAGCCAAATGCAAAACTGGGTGGGCCATTCTAGGGACTGCCTCTACAAAGCTTGGCGTTTGGCTACTCAGCGTGCTCGCACTGATAGGGGCTCCGTGCCTGCCGTTGATAATAGAATTACTCAAGACGGGCTCGATGAGAAGCGATAGCATTTACATAACAGCATCTGTTATGTGCATAGGTTTTGTTTTTATGGCCGAGAATATGCTCATACGTGTTGTTTATATGTCGCTGTTCGCATTGACGCTTATATTTGATATCGTCAGCGGGCCGTTTTCTGAGGAACTTAATTCCTACGCGGGCCTTATATTAATCGGCGTATGTGTGCTCCATGCGTCTGAACGTTTCTACTGGCACATCGGACTGGACCGGCCTTTCCCTGAAAGGATTTCGTGATGGATGCAATGAATGCCGCTGCCGTCATCATATCGCTGCTTGCAGGAGTGATCGCCGGAAGCGCTAGCATCATAACGTGGGTAAAAACCGCGCATGCGCTAAGAGCGAAGCACCGCGTGAAGTACCTTCTTAGAAAAGAGGCCATGCGCGATTCGGACGTCAGTGCTCTCTTGGACGAAATCTCGTCATCGGCCCGCCTCAGTGAGGATGAGAGAGAAAGGATGATCGCAATAATTGAGAAGCAAATCCGCATCCTACCAAAAGAGGATCAAAGCCTCATCGAGGAAGGTCTGAGGCAGGTTAGCCGAGAGGGTGTAAGCCGATACCTGCGGGAAATTGCTGCCTAAATCGCGATTTTCTTGTAGGGGAACGCTTGAATGTCATCCATCACGAGAGTGTCTCCGACACTCGCTTACTAAGTTTGAAACCGCGTTCACATGGTAGCCCTGTGCGCGATTTGGGTTTTTCACAAGACGCTGAAAATGTCGCCGGCAAAGGCCGCTGTCGTACCTTTCCTACCGGCTTCCTTCTGGCTTTGCTATGTCGTCTGCTTCCTCGCCATTGGCAATTCGCATGACGCCGACGGCGTTGCCGATCACGTCGGCGAGGCGCTTCTGGCCTTTAGGTCCGGTTGGCATGGATTACCTGTTTCTCCGTTCCGCAATTGGAGCATTCGCCTAGCTGGCGCGTGAAATCAGATGTCGTACCAAGCGCTCCCGTTCGCAGCGCGGATTGCTGGCGGGCAGGAAGGTGAAGCGCCTCCGCAATGCAATCGTCGCAAAACGCTGCGGGCGCTCTGCCCGTTAGAAAATCGTTGATGTCCTGTGCGATTGACATGGACAGCCTCAGCTCGATGGGTGGTGGAGCAGCCAAAATAGTGGGATAGCTAGGTTATTCTCGGCCAGACCGAGTCGGCTGACAAGCTACTTCATTTCCCTGGCTGCCCCGCCACTCTGTCGATTAGAGCTGCGAGCGTGCTGAGAGAAGTGGATTTCGGTCTGCAACGCAGGCCACCAACCGGCCTCGCCGATTAGGTATACAACTTCCGCCTCGATGAGCCGCCCTAGCCGGATACGGACCGGCCTCCTCAGTCGAACCATATACACGTGGCTACCCCGAGGCGACTCGCAGCGGCCTCGACGAGTTCGCGCGTTGACGGACGAACGTACCTAGGCGAAGCTCGAAATAGAAAGGCCGTTAGTGTCGTGCCGCTGGTTCCGTAAGATCGTTCGAACAGAGCACCAAGTAGCGATTTCCAGTCGTCAGCTCGCCCCCACGCCACAAATGCGCCGTCGGAGAAGCGGAAGCCGTGAGGCTTTATGAAGCTCTCTGTTACGTCCTGGCGGTGTCGCTGTAGGACGCGCAATACCTGGCCTTCATGCAGGTTGAGCTTTTCGCGGCTGAAGCCTTTGAGAAGCGTGTCCTTGATATAGACCCTTACAGATCGAGCATCCATGTGGGCGGCGAGAGTTCGGCCGATATCGCTGTCGGTCCATTGCTGATAATGGCGCGCCTTCTCTGATTGGGTGAGAGAATCCCACTGTAGGTGGTCTGCCGTTTGCCAAAGGCGCGCCCTGATCGCGTCTCGGATCTCCTTCGGGACGGTCAATGCACACCACCGTGCGGAAGCGTGTTTGGATATTCGAAGCTGGGCAAATCTAACGTCGGGTCCCCCTCTCGAAGCAAGAGTGACGCTTGGTCCTTGACCCATTCCATCAGGAGCGAGCCTGCGGACCGATCCGCGAATTCGATGAGATGGCCACCCAATGGCAGCTTCTCGGTCGGGGCGTTGAGTCCTGCGATCCGTTCCAGTTCGGTGACTTCGGCAATGCGGCGCAGGTCCGTTACGAAATCGAGGATAACCACCTTGTCCTTGCCTGGCTTTATTCGAAGGCCGCGGCCCAGCTGCTGCACGAAAATGCGACGGCTGTGGGTGGCGCGCATGAACGCGATCAGATCAACGTCAGGTACATCGACGCCCTCGTTGAATAGATCGACGGTACAGAGGACATCAATGGTACCCCTCTTAAATTGCGACATCAGCTTGTCTCGCTCGCGTGCTGGTGAGGCTCCGAACATCGCTTCAGCCCGGAATCCGAACAGGCGGAGCATCGCAGTGAAGTGCTCCGCGTGATCGACGCTCGGCGAGAAGACTAGCGCGGACTTGCGGTTCTCCTGTTTGAAGACGTTGGCGAAGATGCGCGCCGCTTCTTCGTCCCGTGTGGGAATGATCAGCCGCCGGTTCAATTCAGTCAGCGTGTAGCCATAAGCGGAGGCGTTCTGAATAAATTCCCAGTCAATGTTATCAGCAAGCAGCCGATAATCGACCTCGCTCAAATAACCAAACTTCAAACCCTCAGCGATGCCAACGCGGGAGAGAGGTTGGCCGAGGACGCTATCAATGTCGAATTCGTCGCCGCGCCATGGGGTGGCAGTCACGCCAGCGAGCCGCTTAGGAGCGAGTTTATGCAACACCTCCTGATATGTTCGCGAACCGATGTGATGCGCCTCGTCCACGAAGACAGCGTCAAAATCCGGCAGCTTCTCAACCCGGCTGTGAACCGTCTGAACCGTTGCAAATGTGACTCCCTCCCAGTAGGCAGGTTCCTCTTCCGGCGCGAGAAGATGTGTGGCGACGTTCTTCGGCAGCTGCGCCCAGAACCCGATTTGGAGCTGGCGAACAAGTTCACGCTTGTCGGCGAGAACTAGGATGCGTCTGTTTTCTAGGGTGCCGGCGTCAAAAAGGCGCGATGCGACCTCCGCCATCACGACCGTTTTTCCTAGCCCCGTCGCCAGGACAAGTTGTCCTCGACCTGTCTCCTCCAGCGCAGCAAAAAGACGATCACAAGCGTGGTCCTGATAGGGTCGCAATTCCCTGCGCGTTGGCGGCAGATCGGGTACGCTCGCCATAATCTGCATAAGTTTGTTGGGGCTGAGTAGCTCGACCTTGAACCCAAGTTCCTTTACACGGGCCAATTCGTCGATAAGGGCTTTGCCTGGCGCGCGGCTAGTCGCGAGAGCCATGCGATGGGCTTCGTAAAATCGGCCTGCTGCGAGCACCTCCTCAACCGCCGCTTTCGGGGGTGATGAGGTGCTCGTGAACTTACATTGGACAACCCAAACTTGGCCGGCCTTCACGCCCACGACATCGGCGCCCATGTCGCCGGTCCCTCCGACGATGCGGACATCGTCGAACCCCGCAAACATAAACGCTCTTGCTACGTCGCGCTCAAAGGCCTGCCATGGACCGTCGAGCAGGCGGCGCTCATCAAGAAACGGGTGGCTCACAAGATTTCCCGGTCAGGACGCAGGAGACTGACGGACATCAATCCTCGGACCAGTTCCTCCTTGCGAATGTCGCCTAGAATTGTGCTGTCAGCCTCCGCGAGCCAAGAGGCGTCCGAGACGAGCGACTTCGCTCGGTCGATGACTTGCTGTTTAGCGCGCTCCGTAAGCTGGGCGTCACCATAGTCAAGCGAGGAATAGGGCGTGTCCCAGAACGTTCCGTCGAAGACGAGGTTCGGGAATGCCTCGATAATCTGCCCGAGAATCGTCACAGGTGCAGCGGTGAGAAACGAGCCGTCCGCGATTGGGGCTGCGGGCGCGATACCTTTTCGGGCCAGTGCTCGCATGACATCGGACCGTTGCTCAACAGTGAGGGCGTCGAACAGCTTGCTGGTTTCAGTGCCCGCCATGTTGTGGAGAATCGCTCTGGCCAATGTGGATAGCGCATCGCTCGCGTCCAACGCGATCATTCTTGCGTCCAAGCTTGCCGTCTGGGCGTAGTGCTCACGATAGTAACCTAGCAGCGCGGCATTGGAAGGCGCTACTTTCGCGGTCCGCAGATACTCGCCAGTGAGAAACGAGAGTTCGATGAGAAGCGCGTCTAGGGGTTCGAGCGTGATTGAACGAAATACATCGGCTCGCGGCTTGAACAAGAAATGATAGGTCCGGGTCGCCACGTCGCCCATAACAAGACTCCAGGCGGCGTCAGTGCCGATGTCTGGATCATGCGCGACGCACTCAAACGCCCTAACGGTGAAGGTTTGACCAGCTGGAGCATAGACGTACGTTCTGGACAGGCTCGGAGCCTCGCGCCGTTGTGCGCGATAGTCTGGCAAGGGTGGTGGCTCGACCTGCGGCGCTTCCGCTTCCGCTTGTGGCTGCTCAGGCTCGTCGAGCAAGCCTTCAGGCAGCTCATCGTCATCATTGCTGTCGTCACCCGGGGTGCCGGACGTTGTAAGCAGCCGCCGCTCGGCCTCCTCGATGAGGCGCCACCAATGGGTATCCTCCTGATAATCGGGGTGTCCGTCATAGAACTTTTGAGAGAGTTCCTTGGCGATCCCATTGTCGGGGACCGCCAGAAGGCGCCTCCAACCGCCAGCGACGCTGCTATGCGGCCTTATCCGGCGGAACGCTCGATAAAGCTTGAAGAGAGGACTGCTGTTGTTGGTGTGCCCGAGTTCTCGAGCCTTCTCTGGACGTAGCGGCCCTTCGCCCCGTATGAGCTTCACCATCTCATCCCAAGCCGGGTCAGTCCTGTCGAAGCGCTCTTTGGCGAAATTCACCCGGCAGTGATCAATGTGGATTTCGCCCACAAACCGACCGCGTCGGCTTGGGTCATCGATCGGGTATTCGGGCTCCTCACCGTTGTCGCCGCGCCAGATGAAGAGGTCTTTGCTGCTGAGTTCGATCTTGCGTCCGTTCCGGATGAAATCGAGACCGAAGTCGACGGTATCCGCATAGCGTTGAAGGCCGATCCAACCATGTACACGCCGTGTTCGTCTCTGCAGAGTTCCTTCGCCTCCACACACCGGGCACACCTCGGGCGCGGTAGTCGGGATTGCGACCCAGTTCATGCAGGAAATGCAATGGTGGCGGTCGCCGAGGGGATAGTTGAACGTTTGGACAGCGAGCACCTCGCCAAGGTCGGGCAACTCGGTTGATCGAGTTTCCCCCCAAAGACAAAACGGGCGCGACAGGACCACGCGGTTATTTAGATACAGCTTGAACTCAATTGGGTGGCCATTAGGTCGTAGCATCGCGGCATAAGCTTGCGACAGCCTCTTTCTGAGCTGTGATTGATTGCCGGACTTCGCAAGCCACTGGCGCTGCGCCGGCTTAAGCCGGCGTATGATAATCTTCGTTCCGTGGACAGACGTGTCGGGCTTCGGCGTAGTCAGCAACGGGGTTCGGAAATTTCCCTGACGCTGCAGGCGATCGAAGTCGATCTCAAGACCATGCCACTCCGCATCGCCGGCCTGGGTCGTCCACACTTCAGTGGTCAGGCCTAAGCGTGCGGTTGCAATGTTGAACCCCATTCCGAAAAGACCGAGATTGTCGGTTGGATTGTTGCCCGACCAACCCGCCTTCACGGCCTTTTCGAGGTTCTCGGTCGTCATTCCCGGGCCGTTGTCGACGATCTGAACCACAGCCTCCTCTCGGTCAGCTTCTGGAAGGGTGATCTGCACGACGGGATCACCTACACCCTCGCCACGTCGCTTCGCATGAAGAAAGCCGTCGATCGAGTTATCCACCAACTCACCAATGCACCGCCACTGGTCGAGGTTGATTTCGCCGAGCATCGGGAGAACACGGGGCGAAGGAGCGAGATCAAACTCCCTCGTGCCGGCCGTCTGAGGCATTGGTTGCGCCATTTTCTCCCCTTCGATTCGGTAGTGCGTGTACCACCGTAGATGATACAAGTTCCGGGGGCGATGATGAAAGAGCGACATACAGAAGATCTCGAGGCCTTCTTGGTGCGGATGCAGCCGACGCTAAATGCGGCGTTAACCAAACTGGCCGACACAAGCTTTCGATCCGATCCAATCGGAGGCGCGAAGTATTCACGCGCGACAAGCATCATTAGTTCGGCCTACAAGCGACATGGCCAGATCCTGGGCCGCGCGCTGCTCGAGAGACTGAAGGATTGCAGACGTTTCCAAGTGTGGACCGAGGACGAATTCAAACTCGGCCCAGCTTCCCGACTTGAACTGCAAAAAGCCATGCCGCCCGCCGCCTATAGAGAGATATCAATGTCATATGGCGAGTATGATCAAACCATACCGGTTGATCTTATTGTTTTCGACAGCACTAACGGCAGCATTAGGTCGTACAATGTGAAACGCGGCAACGGCGAATATGATGCTGGGAAAAAGCGCCTAATCCTGAACGAGCTTCTGCGCACCCAGATGCATCTTAGAGATTATGCCCGTTCGATGGGGATCCCGGCGCGAGGCGCCACCGCCTACATCGTGTTCTACTACGGGCTACGGTCGATCCCCGAACCATTCTCGTTGGTTGGAGATGACCTCGATCGGCACTTCGATTTTCCTGTTCAGGCCGCGATTGAGGCGGTTAACGCTCGATTCCGCGATGGGCTCTACGCGTTGATCGAGCATGGAGCTATCTGATTGATGATTTAGCGCCTACAGGTCTGAAAATAGATCTTTGGAAATCTCGCGCGACTCACGTGGTGCGTTCCCGGGCACTGAAGAATGATTGAGAAACCCGGGCTCATAATCCATGCTTCGCTCCAGGACTTTGCGGCACGGCGGTATCCAGACAAGGCGGGTGTCCGGTATCAGTGGCTTCCGCCAGATGATCCAGGCGTATCCGGTTGCGGTAGACGCCTTTGGATCCAACCGCCCTTTGACCATCGGTACTCGCTCCGAGAATTGAGCAACCATTGTTGGAGCGAATTTGGAGAAGACTCGCAGGTGTCGACCAATGCTCTCGAGAAAGACGGTGCGCACGAGAAGGGCGACGCCGACGCGCGCGATCTCGTGAGCGTGGAGAAAGAAGTCCTCAGCCAAGCGAAAGGGCGGGTTGGTGATTACCCAGTCGGTGATCTGGCGCCTTTCAATCGAAAGAAAATCGCGGCGATCACCGTATCCGTAGCCGCCGATGTCGCTCACTTCCAGCGAACGAAAGTAGGGTCTCAGCGCTTCAGCCATGTGGCCGCGTCCGCACGCGGGTTCAAGACAACTCATCGACCCGACGTCACCGACTCCAAGCACATGCTCGATGAGCGCCCGAGTGGCCCATGGTGGAGTCGGAAAATCGTCTAGACTATCTGCGGCCTCGTACCTTTGAGCCATGACAGCATGTGACCTGTTTTGGGTAACATTCATTAGATCGCTCTAGCGCCCGTCTGGTCCACGTATACTGGTGATGCAGGCAAATCGAATTGACGATCTGCCGACATCGCGGTCATTGTTCTCGGGTTGTTCTCGTTAGGGCTAACAGAATGGCATGGCGAACAACATGAGATCGCAATACCGACCGCAGAATAACTCGGCGGCGACGCATTCCCGAAGATCATAGACGGGAGTGAAAGGTAGATAGGGTAACTCATGCTCGGCCGGCATGGGCGTTCGCTCGATCCAAATGTTCGCGAACTGACGAAGCCACTACGTGGGCGAGGTCGACCGGAACAGCGTTGCCCAGTTGACGCATTGTCTCGCTCCAGGAGCCGTGAAACACGTAGTCGTCCGGGAATGTCTGCAGCCGCGCGCTCTCGCGCACCGTGAAATAGCGCACCGAGCCGTCGGGACGGCGCAGCATGTTCTCGCCGCCGGGCACCCCATGAACGCCCGCCTTCAAGGTCTTGGCTGGTTCGTCAAGCGGGCTTCCGGTATGCCCTTGGTACGAGCGAGCACCGACTTGCAAGCGGTGGTCCTTGAACCCGTGCGCCGCCCGCGGCGACAGTTCGGGATCCGGCAGCCCGATCAGCGCGTCGCGGGTGGTTGTCCAGGGAAGCGTGGCGGGTCTAACGGTAATCGCCTCAGCAGCGCGTACTGCAGGCTCGTCGGCTAGGCGATGCGACTTACCTATCTGATGCCGATCCCAATAGTCGCCGCTTCGATACTGATCCCATAGAAGCGCGTCACGCGAATGAGTCTCGCGCGGGAACGACCATTCAACGCCTAGGTCCGAGCGAAACCCAACGAAGAAGACGCGCGCACGCTTTTGCGGCACACCGTAATTGGCCGCATTGAGGACTTTTGGTGGGAGCACGCGGTAGCTCAGCCCCGAGGACCGGCTTGAGGTGTGGTGCTGTTCTAATCGCGCGCGATGATCTAGCCATGTCTCATCGCCGCGAAACATGATTTCGGGATACGTGAGTTGGAGGAAAATGTAGCTGAAATAGATCGCGAAGGTCTCACGAGTGAGTCCCTTCACATTCTCAAAAATAAATGCTGACGGCTGGGTCTCGCGCACGACGCGCACCGCTTCTGGCCACATGTCGCGATGATCATGCTGCGCGCGATGCCTCCCTCCCAGTGAGAAAGGTTGGCAGGGCGGGCCACCCGTCACCAGGTCGATGCCGGCGAGACCCTCAAACGAGAAACTGCGAACATCACCCTCGCGCGGCTCTGGCCAGTGACGTACTCCATCGGAGCCCCGCGCTCGGTTCTCGCGAATGGTGTCGCAGCACCAGCGGTCCCATTCGACAACCTCGATCGGCGTGAACCCCGCGCGGCTAACGCCTAATCCAAGGCCTCCGGCGCCGGCGAAAAGCTCAATCGCCTTCATCAATCCCCTCGACAAACCGATAAAGTCCGTTTCCTAATTGTTCTCTATCCTTCATCCTGCATTCCCAGACAAGCAGGACCTGCCATCCAAGCGTTTTAAGTTGCGAGATATTTTCTGCGTCGCGTGCGCGGTTACCCTCCAGCTTTGGCACCCAGAAGTCCAGCCGGCTCTTCGGCAACCGCGCCAGCCGGCACGCTGGGTCGCTGTGGCGGTGCCAGAAACAGCCGTGTACGAATATCGCGCGTTTGCGGCTTCGAAAGACAATGTCGGGATTGCCGGGTAGGTCACGTGCATGGAGGCGATATCTGTATCCCATGCGCCAGAGTAGGTGCCTGACAATCAGCTCGGGCTTAGTATCCGCGCCGGTGACTCTCGCCATGCGCTGACTTCGTTCGAGAACGGTAAGGGTGTCGGCCACTACACGAACATAGAGAAAGTTGATCTTGCGTGTCTAGGGTTGGCTCGCCGCAGATTGGCTGCAACTGTGAGCAGGAACCGATCAACGGGGCACCTGCATAGCCTTGCGCTCAACAGGGATCGCCGGTTTTGCGATCTCGTCGTCAGGTATTGATGCCAGATCGATCGAGCCTTCCACCAAGGGGTTGAAGACGTTTGCGTCGAGCATCACAGGCGGGCAGTTACCCTGACAGTTACCCTGGAGCGTTTTCGGGGTTACACCTCCGAGCCTACTCTCCTTCTAACTACCTGAGACTGTTTGGTGGAGCCAATCGGAATCGAACCGACGACCTCTTGAATGCCATTCAAGCGCTCTCCCAACTGAGCTATGGCCCCACTTCCGGCAGTCAACCGGCGCCGTTTCCGGCGAAGAGATCCGGCGTGGGTTGGAGACCGCGCCGTTAGTGCAGGCGGCTTCTAACCCCGCCTTTCGTCAATATCAAGCCTTAGAGAGCGGCTTTTTCTTCACAGGCCACGAAAGCTGGCAAGCGCCTGCTTTCAAGGCCGATCAGACCTCGTCGTCGTCGTCGCCGACGCCGATCATGTCGGCAACGTCGTCGTCTTCTTCTTCTTCGTCGGCAAGGAACGTGTCATCCTCGTCGTCGCCGAGGTCGACATCGTCCTCGTCGTCGCCGAGATCCGGCAGATCGTCAGCCTTGACGTCCTCGTCGGCCTCTTCGAGCGAGACGACCTCAACTCCCTCTTCGTCCTCGGCGTCCACTTCCTTCTCGGCCACTTCCTCTTCCTCCTCGAGGGCGGCGATCTTGCCTTCCTCGAAATAGGAACGCGGATAAGTCTTGCCGGTGTAAGGCGAGACGATCGGGTCCTTGTTCAGGTCGTAGAATTTTCGGCCCGTCTCCGGGTCGATACGTTTTGTGCCAAGTTCGGTTTTTGCCACGGCAAGCCTCGTCAATAAAAGAGTGGTCCCCTTAACCACAGTTTGCAGCGCTGTCAAAGCGAAAAGCCGGCGTCACAAAACCATGCAATGAAAGGCCTCGCGTCGATGACGACCATGGGGACGACCATGGGGGATGACCATTTCGGCCCGCCGTGATACGAGACCGCCGCAACAAATGAAAAGCGCCGGCCCGCCGGCATTCCGTCCAGGGAAATTCCATGTCTCACGCCGCCGCCCCAAAGTCGGCCACCGCTCGCAAATCACCAGCCCTTGCCGGCACGGCGCGCGTGCCGGGCGACAAGTCGATCTCGCACCGCTCCTTCATGTTTGGCGGCCTCGCCTCCGGCGAGACACGTATCACCGGCCTGCTCGAAGGCGAGGACGTGATGCGCACCGGTGCGGCCATGAAGGCGATGGGCGCGCATATCGAGAAGCGCGGCGCCGAATGGGTGATCCGCGGCACCGGCAATGGCGCGCTGCTGCAGCCGGAAGGCCCGCTCGACTTCGGCAATGCCGGCACAGGCTCGCGGCTGACCATGGGCCTGGTCGGCACCTATGACATGGAAACGACCTTCATCGGCGACGCCTCGCTGTCCGGCCGGCCAATGGGCCGCGTGCTCGAACCCTTGCGCCAGATGGGCGTGCAGGTGCTGAAGGCGACGCCCGGCGACCGCATGCCGATCACGCTGCATGGACCCAAGCATGCCGCGCCGATCACCTACCGCGTGCCGATGGCCTCGGCGCAGGTGAAGTCGGCGGTGCTGCTGGCCGGGCTGAACACGCCGGGCATCACCACCGTGATCGAGCCCGTGATGACGCGCGACCACACTGAAAAGATGCTGAAAGGCTTTGGCGCCAATCTGTCGGTGGAGACCGACGAGCGCGGCGTGCGCCACATCTTCATCGAAGGCCAGGGCAAGCTGACCGGCCAGACGATCGCGGTACCGGGCGACCCGTCCTCGGCCGGCTTCCCGCTGGTGGCCGCACTGATCGTGCCGGGCTCCGACATCGTGATCGAAAACGTGCTGATGAACCCGACCCGCACCGGCCTATTGCTGACGTTGCAGGAAATGGGCGGCAAGATCGAGATCCTCAACCCGCGCAATGCCGGCGGAGAGGACGTCGCCGACCTGCGCGTGCGTTACTCCGAGTTGAAGGGGGTCACCGTGCCGCCCGAGCGGGCGCCGTCGATGATCGACGAATATCCCGTGCTTGCGGTCGCCGCCAGCTTTGCCGAGGGCGAAACGCTGATGCAGGGGCTGGAAGAGCTGCGGGTGAAGGAATCCGACCGGCTGTCGGCCGTCGCCAACGGGCTGAAGATCAACGGCGTCGACTGCGCCGAGGGCGAAGCCTCGCTCTCCGTGCGCGGCAAACCGGGTGGCAAGGGCCTCGGTCGCCATCCGAACGGCCAGGACACGACCGTGCAGACGCATCTCGACCACCGCATCGCCATGAGCTTTCTGGTCATGGGTCTGGCCACAGAAAAGCCGGTGACCATAGATGATCAAGCGATGATCGCGACCAGTTTTCCGGAATTCATGGGGCTCATGAAGGGACTAGGCGCGGAGATTTCCTAAACCCACGATTGTCGTCAAATTTGGCTATCAACTCAATTGTTCTTTAAGGCCGGTCCTTCGGGGTCGAGCGAACATTGGGGAGAGCCATGAATATCCTAGCCTCGATTCTGATTGCGGTCGTAGCGGGTGTCGTTTTGATCATTGCAAAGGCCATATCCGTGGCCAAGATGATCAAGGAACGGAACTATTCATTGGCGCGCTTCGGTTTGATCTCGGCGTTTTGGGCCGGGCTTACCATTCCAAGCATGCGTTCCTCATGTGGAACGATAGGCTGCACATACGGCCTGCATTTCGGCTGGGTGCTTGAACTCGTCAAAGCCGACATATTCCCAAATGCGATATTTTTCGTAATGGGCGGCTATGCGATCCTTTGCGTATATTTTTTCAGCCATGTGCTGGGATGGGTATTCAATCTGCTTAGCGCATTTGCGCGGCCCGTTTCGCGTTGATGGGGCTTCGTCAAACCGTATAGTGGCATATTGCATTGAAGCCAGTTCTCGGCTTGTTGTCGTCCATGACTTCGACCTTCACCATCGCCATCGACGGCCCGGCCGGCGCCGGAAAAGGCACGCTGGCCCGGCGGCTTGCCGACCACTACCGGCTGAACCTGCTCGACACCGGCCTCACCTATCGCGCGGTGGCCTATGCGCTGATCCAGCACGCGCTGCCGCTCGACAATGTCTCGGCGGCCGAAACCGCTGCGCGCCAGGTCGATCTGGCCAAGCTCGACCGGGCGGTGCTGTCGGCGCATGCGGTCGGCGAGGCGGCCTCGAAGGTCGCGGTGTTCCCGACCGTGCGGCGCATCCTGGTGGAAAAGCAGCGCGCATTCGCCACGACGCCGCCAGGTGCAGTGCTCGACGGCCGTGACATCGGCACCGTCGTCTGCCCCGACGCCGACATAAAGCTCTATGTGACGGCAAGCGCCGAGGTGCGGGCGCGGCGGCGACTGGCCGAGATCGAGAGCATCGGCGGCACCGCCGATTTCACCGAAATTCTCGCCGATATCGTGCGCCGTGACGAGCGCGACATGGGCCGCGCCGACTCGCCCTTGAAGCCGGCGGCAGACGCGCACTTGCTTGATACCAGCGAAATGGCTATAGAAGCCGCGTTTCTTGCGGCCATGGCGATCATCGACGACGTGCTGGCCAAGAGAGACAAGGCCTGAGCGGGTTTTTCCCTCGTGTTTCCGTTGCCGGAGGCGAAGAAAATACCCATATCGGGCACGAACCAGCCTGCCAGCATTCTTCATGCGCCGGAATTGCCGCTTAAAGAGCGGCCCAGGGCTTTTGTAGCCCGGAACGCCGGCAGGCCAACGCAACGCTAACCCACGGCGCCCGTCCCGCGACAGAAGCGGGGCACTCCAGGAGAAACAATGTCAGCTGCAAATCCCACTCGCGACGATTTCGCGAGCCTGCTCGAAGAATCATTCACAACAGGTCATTCCGGCGAAGGCCAGGTCGTCAAGGGCACGATCACGGCGATCGAAAAGGACATGGCCATCATCGACGTCGGCCTCAAGGTCGAAGGCCGCGTGCCGCTGAAGGAATTCGGCGTCAAGGGCAAGGACACCACCCTCAAGGTCGGTGACACCGTCGAAGTCTATGTCGAGCGCATCGAGAACGCGCTTGGCGAAGCGATGCTCAGCCGTGAGAAAGCCCGCCGCGAAGAGAGCTGGGTCCGTCTCGAAGAGAAGTTCACCAAGGGCGAGCGCGTCGAAGGCGTCATCTTCAACCAGGTCAAGGGCGGCTTCACCGTCGACCTCGACGGTGCCGTGGCCTTCCTGCCGCGCAGCCAGGTCGATATCCGCCCGATCCGCGACGTCTCCCCGTTGATGCACAACCCGCAGCCCTTCGAGATCCTCAAGATGGATCGCCGCCGCGGCAACATCGTGGTGTCGCGCCGCACCGTGCTCGAGGAGAGCCGCGCCGAACAGCGTTCGGAAATCGTGCAGAACCTCGAAGAAGGCCAGGTTGTCGAAGGCGTCGTCAAGAACATCACCGACTACGGTGCGTTCGTCGACCTCGGCGGCATCGACGGCCTGCTGCATGTCACCGACATGGCATGGCGCCGCGTCAACCATCCGACCGAAATCCTCAACATCGGTCAGACGGTCAAGGTGCAGATCATCCGCATCAACCAGGAAACCCACCGCATCTCGCTCGGCATGAAGCAGCTCGAGAGCGATCCGTGGTCCGAGATCGGCACCAAGTTCCCGATCGGCAAGAAGATCAAGGGTACCGTCACCAACATCACCGACTACGGCGCGTTCGTCGAGCTGGAGCCGGGCATCGAAGGCCTCATCCACGTTTCGGAAATGTCGTGGACGAAGAAGAACGTGCATCCCGGCAAGATCCTGTCGACGACCCAGGAAGTCGACGTGGTGGTGCTCGAAGTCGATCCGGCCAAGCGCCGCATCTCGCTCGGCCTCAAGCAGACGCTCGAGAATCCGTGGCAGGCTTTCGCCAGCAGCCATCCGGTCGGCAGCCAGGTCGAGGGCGAGGTCAAGAACAAGACCGAGTTCGGCCTGTTCATCGGCCTCGAAGGCGATGTCGACGGCATGGTCCATCTCTCCGATCTCGACTGGACCCGTCCGGGCGAGCAGGTCATCGAAGAGTACAATCGCGGCGACATGGTCAAGGCGCAGGTGCTCGACGTCGACATCGACAAGGAGCGCATCTCGCTCGGCATCAAGCAGCTGGCCAAGGATACGGTTGGCGAAGCAGCGACGAGCGGCGAACTGCGCAAGAACGCGGTCGTCACCTGCGAAGTCATCGGCGTCAAGGATGGCGGTCTGGAAGTGCGGCTGGTCGACAGCGGCATCGAGACCTTCATCAAGCGCTCCGATCTCAGCCGTGACCGCGACGAGCAGCGCCCCGAGCGCTTCACCGTCGGCCAGAAGGTCGACGCGCGCGTCATCGCCTTCGACAAGAAGACCCGCAAGCTGCAGGTCTCGATCAAGGCGCTGGAAATCGCCGAAGAGAAGGAAGCGGTCGCCCAGTACGGCTCGACCGACTCCGGCGCTTCGCTGGGCGACATCCTGGGTGCCGCGCTGAAGAAGCAGGGCAGCTAAGTCATCTGCCCCCACCGCCTTGCGCGGTGGTCAGTTCAAACCCCGCCGGAGCGATCCGGCGGGGTTTTTCTTTACGGTAAGATAAACTTCCTCGCGTATTTGCCAGTAATCCGAGGAGAGGCTTTCCATGCGCAATGACGACGATTGTCCCGCTACGGGCTCTTCGTGGTTGCCGCGTCTCTACATCGGGTCACCGGCCTTGTTCTGCTTTTGCGGAATGGCGATCTTGATGGCTGTGCTCTGGTCCCTGGGCTTCCAGCTCAATGGCGACGTGGACGACCTGGTCAAACTGCACGAAGTCCGCACCTTGCTTGAAACGGGCAACATCTTCGACCGGACGCTGCCCGGCGTTGTCCAGCCGGAGCCCTATGTCTCGCACTGGCCATGGATCGTGGACCTGCCCTATGCCGCCTTCGCGCGCCTGCTGATGCCGTTTGCCGGCTTCGAGCCGGCGCTGACGCTGGCAAGCTTTGCCGTGCCGCTGCTGCTGCTTGCGCCCGCGCTCTATTTCTACAATCGGCTGGTGATCGCCTCGGGCTTTGCCAACCCGGCCGTTGCATTGCCGCTGGCTCTGATCTTTGCCGCGCGCAGCTTTTTCGAATACGCCCCGGGACGGATCGACTACCACAATCTGCAAATTCTGCTTCTGCTCGCGGCCCTGGTCTTGATGTTGTCGCAGAACCGCGTCGCTGCCTTCATCAACGGGCTGCTGGCGGCCTTGGCGCTTGCCATCAGCGCCGAGTTCGCGCCGTTCTATGCGCTGGTGATGGCGGTCTATGCCTTTGACTGGATCTTTGGCCGCGAACGGGGTGCCGACAGGATCGCTGGCTTCGGGCTGGCATTGGCCCTGGGCGGGGTCGGGCTGTTCGCCGCGATCGTGCCGCCTTCAGCCTATTCCGCCATCAGATGCGATACCTATTCCACGCCGCATGTGACGGCACTCGTCGCGGCCGGGCTTTCATTTGCCGTGGTGCCTTTGCTTGTCGGCCGGCGCGGCGGATGGGCGACGCGGACAGCAATCTTGCTGGTGTTCGCGGCCGCCAGCGCGGCGGCGCTGGTGATGTTGTTCCCACAATGCCTGGCCGGCCCTTATGCTTCGCTCGACGCCTATGTACGCGACAACATGCTCAACAGGATCCCTCAGGAACTGAGCCTGTTCCGGCGCCCTGATTTCGTTTTGTCGGAGAGCTTTCCCAGCATGGCGTTGCTGTTCGTCGGCGCGCTCGCCCCGGCAGTCATCTGCCTCAATCCGCAGAGCCGAAGCCGGCCGCTGGTCATCCTGTCGCTGTTCTCGCTGCTCTCGCTGGGGCTGGCGATCGGCTACTTCCGTTACTTTCGCTATCTTCCGGTCTTTTCCGGCATCGGTCTGACCTTCGTGCTGGCGAGTTTCCTGCCACCAGATGCGGGACTGGGGCGCTATTTGAAATCACGCGTGCCGGTGGCATCGCGAAGATACGCGTTAATCCTGCCCGGTTTGGTTTTGTCCGCGGCAATGGCGCTGTACCAGCTGTCGGCAAGACCATCGCAGGCAGCCATTCCCGCCGCCGAGTTCGCCGACAGTTGCGATCTCAGGCATGTTGAACCGCGGCAGGGTTGGCCTGCTGGCGCCGTCGTCCTGACGCCACCGTTGATCGGAGCGCATCTTCTGGCTCTTGCCGAAGGTCCCAAGGTGGTGACAATCCCCAACCACCCGTCGGCTCAAGGGATCGAACGGAGCTATCGCTTCCTTGATCCCTCGACCGCCGACCCGCGCACGTTTCTCGATGCGTCCAAGGCGACGCATGTCGCCCTTTGCGGGTGGAGAGGCCCACCGTCGCTAGAACTCGAAAACACCTATCCATTCGCGGCAGCGCTGATGGAGGGCCACCCGCCGTCATGGCTCAAGGAGTGTCCGACGGATGCTACCTCCCCGCTGCGGCTCTACAGCTACCGCAACGCGGATGGATCGGACGCCACCTGCCCTGTTTCGACGGTTTCTGCTCAGGCCCTGCCGTAGAGCGGCACCAGCGTTCCGCTCATCGCCTGATTGGCTGGCGAGGCGAGATAGGCGATGGCTTCGGCCGCCGCTTCGAGACTGACCCATCTGGTGACATCGGCATCGGGCATATCGGCACGGTTTGCCGGCGTGTCGAGCGTCGACGGCGCCACGGCATTGACCAGGATGCCCTTGCCTTTCAACTCCTCGGCCATCGCCACCGTCATCGCCGCTACCGCGGCCTTGCTGGCGGCGTAGGCGACCATGCCGCTGCCGCGCCGCGGGTCGAGCCCAGCGCGCGCCGTGACATTGACGATGCGGCCCGCGATGTCCGACGCCAGCATCGAGCGCACCGCCGCGCGGCAGCACAGGAAGGCGGTGCGTGCGTTGGTGTCCATCATCTCGGCAAAGGATGCCGACTCGATCTTTTCCACCGGCGCCGCGGTGAAGCCGCCGGCCAGGTGGATCGAGCCCCACAGACCTGGAACCTGGCCATAGAACGCCTCGACCTTGGCGGAGTCCGAGAGATCGACATTGTGCACCAGCTTGACGCGGTCATGCTCGGTAAAGGGGAAATGCCCTGGCGCCGCGGCATGGGCATTGGGCACATGGCAGATCGCGCCCTCACTCAGCAGTTTGCCGACGACCGCACCACCGAGCGCCCCGGTGCCTCCGGTCACGACAATGTGCCTGCCTTCAAGTGTTTCCGTCATCCTGGACCGCTCCTGTTATTTTTTTGATTGTGTCGCTTGTTACGCCGCCCGACGCAGAGCGTCGCGCCTTTCGCGGCATCACTCAACTGATATCTCGACATGGCAGTTGTTGCGTCTTTGCATGCATCGGTCCGTCGGCCAGCCGGGTCCATGCCGGCTGAGGCACATGAAGCCCGTTGCGCCGCCACTCTTCAGTCGACTGTGATTTCGATGACGCGCGGCAGTCCGGTTGCCCGGGCGCGTTTCAACGCGTCCGCCAAGGCGTCGATATCGGCAAGCCGTTCCGCACCAAGGCCATAGGCTTCGGCCAGCTTGCAGAAATCCGGCGGCGCCGGCGACACGCCGACAGGCTCGACGCCGACATCGAGCATCGAGGTTTCGATCTCGCGATAGCCGCGATTGTTCCAGACGACGAAGATGACCGGTGCATGCGCATCAAGTGCGGCGCCCAGTTCCGGCAGCGTGAACTGGAAGCCGCCATCCCCCGTGAGACAGACGACCGGCGCATCGGGCACGGCAAGGGCGGCGCCGATCGCCGCCGGCGGGCCGTAGCCGAGCGCGCCGAAGCCGGTGGCGGCATTGAACCAGCCGCCGGGGCGGTCATGGTCATAGTAGAGGTTGGCGGCATAGATCGGCTGCGTCGAATCGCCGACGATGAGCGCGCCCGGCAGCGTGTCGCGGATCACTTCCACGGCGCGCACCTGCGACTGCATCGTCGGACTGATCTCGGCAAAGGCCGCCTCTCGTGCTGCGGCGGCGCGCGACGGGCCGTCCTCGCTTGCCGGGACATGGCTGATTTCCAGGAGCAGCGCTTCGAGCGCCTCGGCGCAATCGGCCTGAATCGAAACCGTCGCTGGGCGGCGGGCCAGCTGGTCTGCGCCGATATCGATGCGGATCAGGTTGGCAGGCAGGACGAAACCGCCATCGCTGTAGCCGTCATAGTCGGTGGGGCCGAACTCGGTGCCGGCGGCAATGACCAGGTCCGCTTGCGCCATCAACGTCCGCACCGCCTTCAGGCTGGGACTGGCCGGCACGCAAAGCGGATGTGCATGCAGCAGGCCGCGCGCATTGGCGGTCTCGACGACCGGCGCGCCCAGCCGTTCGGCCAGACGCCGCAATGGCGCTTCGGCGCGTTTGGCGCCGCCGCCGGCCAGGATCAACGGAGCGCGCGCGGCGGCGATGAGTTTGGCCGCGCTGGCAATTGCCGCGCCGGAAGGCGCTGGCGGTGCCGCATTGCTCAGCATGGCAGCGAGGCCATCCGCCGGCTTGACCATGACGTCGGTCGGGATTTCGATATGCACCGGACCGGGCCGGGCCGATGAAAACAGCGCGAAGGCCTGCGCCAGCGCGCCGGGCAATTCACTGGCGTCGGTGACCCGCTGCGAAGACAGCGCCACCTTCTCCATCATGCCGCGCTGGTCGGGCAGTTCATGCAGATGGCCCAGGCCCTTGCCGAGCGTCGGCGTGGCGTTGACGCCTGAGACCACCAGCATCGGCACCGAATCGGCGCGCGCCTGTCCCATGGCGGTGATGGTGTTGGTCAGCCCCGGTCCGGTGATGACGAAGGCGACGCCCGGCCTGCCGCTGGCGCGTGCATAGCCGTCGGCCATGAAGCCGGCGCCCTGCTCGTGGCGCGGCGTGACATGGCGGATATTCGAGCGCGCCAGCCCCCGATAGAGTTCGACCGTGTGCACGCCGGGAATGCCGAAGACCGTGTCGACGCCATGGGCTTCGAGCAGCGAAATGAGCGCCTCTCCGACGGTCGTCCCAACGGTGTTCCCAGAGGTGGTCCCAACGGTGGTCATTGGCGCAGCACCGGGCGCGTCAGGCAGGTCGGGCCACCCTCGCAAGCAATGCACAGCGCATCCGCCTCGAAGGTGGAAACCGTGCAGCCGGCCGCCTGCATGGCAGCCGCCGTCCTGGGAAAGCCGGCGACGGCGATCACCCGGCGCGGCGCCGTCGGCAGCACGTTGAGGCTGAGCCCGTTGGAAGCATGGAACTCATCGGCATCGCCCCCGACCAGCGTGATGCCGCGCGCCCTCAGCATCTGGTAGAAGGCGGCCGGCAGCAACGGCGCGTAGACCAGCGCCAGATTGTCGGCAAGCGGACTGATCACCGACATCAGATGCAGGCAGGCTTCCTCGCCGTGCCAGAGCGGCAGATCGAAGCCAAAAACCGAAATGCCTTTGGGCGAAAGCAGATTTGAAAGTTGCTGGATACCATCCTGGTTGGTACGCACGCCACGGCCGACGGCCAGCGTGTTTGCATCCACCCAGACGCAGTCGCCGCCTTCCACCTGGCCCGGATCATCGATGCGGCCGAGGATGGGAATGCCCATGCGTTTGTAAGCTGCTTCATGCAGGCCAGGCTCAGTCCGGCGCAGCGCCTTGCCCATGGCAAGAATGATCGCGCCGTGATCGGTCATCAGCGAAGGATCATGGGTGAAGACCGAATCGGCCAGCCCGTCGTCGGCATCCGTCAGCCATTCGACCTCGGCGCCGGAGGCAGAAACCAGCTGCGTCAATCGCTCATGCTGGGCGGCGGCCTTTCCCGGCTCGAAGCCCGGGCCGTAGTGCCATTCCTGCGCCCTGGCAGCGCGCATGGCGCTGGCGGCGGACCGCATAAGCACGCGTTTCAGCGGTCCGGCCATGGACTGCGACCCGTATGATTTGCCCACTCAATTCTCCCGAGACGTCCGTTGCCGCCACTAACCACTACGGCAAGCTGTGATCAATAGTCCAAAAACCGTGGTTGACGGAGGCAAGCGGAACGGTCCATCTTGAGAACGGGAACTCTGTCCAGTGACGGGTAATGGGTAAAAGAATCCAGCAGCGACGGGCTCGACCACTCCGCGGAGCGTCGAAGGGATGATGGCGCAAAGCGCCGCGCCCGTACTGAAACACACGGCGCAAGACGGCGCCGCCGAAGCCATCCATGTCGAGAACCTGCACAAGAGGTTCGGTGAGCTGCATGTGCTGAAGGGCGTCTCGCTGTCGGCACGCGACGGCGAGGTCATCGCCATCATCGGCGGCTCAGGCTCGGGCAAATCGACATTGCTGCGCTGCATCAACTGCCTGGAGAATCCGACCAGCGGCATCATCCGCGTCAACGGCGAGGAGATCAAGCTGAAGGCGGACAGCCACGGCCATACGGTCCCGGCCGACCGCAAGCAGATCGAGCGCATCCGCTCCAAGCTCGGCATGGTGTTCCAGAACTTCAACCTGTGGAGCCACATGACGCTGATCGAGAACGTCATCGAGGTTCCCGTGCACGTGCTTGGCGTCAAGCGCGATGTGGCGATCCGCGAGGCCGAAAAGCTGCTCGCCCGCGTCGGCCTGGCCGAGAAGCGCGACGTCTATCCGGCCTATCTGTCGGGCGGCCAGCAGCAGCGCGCCGCGATCGCCCGGGCGCTGGCCATCAATCCGCGCGTCATGCTGTTCGACGAGCCGACCTCGGCGCTCGACCCCGAACTGGTCGGCGAAGTGCTGAAGGTGATCGGCGACCTGGCGCGCGAAGGCCGCACCATGGTGCTGGTCACCCACGAGATGAAGTTCGCCCGCGAGGTCGCGACGCATGTCGTCTATCTCTACAATGGATTGGTCGAGGAAGAAGGACCGCCGGAGCAGATCTTCGGCGCGCCCAGATCCGAAAGGCTCAAGCAGTTCATCCGCAACATCGGCTAGGACAGGCCGGGACGGAAGAAAACCGGGAACCAACAACACACTGGGAGTCGTGAAAATGAAGACTGTTCTGAAGACATTTGCCGTAGCGCTGCTGCTGGGCGTCGCCGCCATGGGCGTGGCCAAGGCCGATCCGGTCAAGATCGGCGTCGCCGCCGAGCCCTATCCGCCCTTCACCTCGCCGGATGCTTCGGGCAAGTGGGTCGGCTGGGAGATCGATTTCATCGGCGCCGTCTGCGCCGAAGAGAAGCTCGACTGCGTCATCACGCCTGTTGCCTGGGACGGCATCATCCCGGCGCTGACGACCAAGAAGATCGACCTCATCGTCTCCTCGATGTCGATCACCGACGAACGCAAGAAGACGATCGACTTCTCGAACAAGTACTACAACACGCTGCCGGCGATCATCGGGCCCAAGGACCAGAAGTTCGGCGCCACGCCCGACGACCTCAAGGGCAAGGTCATCGGCGTCCAGGTGTCGACCACACACGCCGTGTACGCCAAGAAGCATTTCACTGGGGCGCAGGAAATCAAGGAATACCAGACTCAGGACGAAGCCAACCAGGATCTCGCCGCCGGTCGCCTCGATGCGGTGCAGGCCGATTCCATCGCGCTTGTCGAATACCTCAAGTCGGACCAGGGCAAAGCCTGCTGCGATCTCAAGGGCATGGTGGCTCCGGACGATGAGGTGCTGGGACCGGGCATCGGCGCCGGCGTGCGCAAGGAGGACACCGACCTGAAGGACAAGATCAACACCGGCATCAAGGCCATCCGCGCCAACGGCAAGTATGACGAGATCACGAAGAAGTACTTCGATTTCGATATTTACGGCGGCCCGACGCAGTCGAACTGACGTCGTCCACGCATGAGCCAAAACCGCACGGCATCTCGTCGTGCGGTTTAGCCGAAACCGCTGACGAGAATTGACAGCGGCTGACGCCAGCAATCCGGGGGCGACGCTGATCGACGCACTTCTTTCGGCCTCCGCGGCCGGCATCATCGAGCTTCTCTCGCCCTACCCGCCGGGCTGGGGCGGAGCTCTCTTGGTTGGACTGCTCCATTCGATCGAGATCGCGCTGGGCGCCACGTGCCTAGGTCTTCTGATCGGCACCGGCGGCGCCTATGGCAAGCTCTATGGCGGACCGGTGGTGCGCGATCTCTTGGCCGTCTACACCACCATCGTGCGCGCCGTGCCCGAACTGGTGCTGATCCTGCTGCTGTATTATGCCGGAACCGACCTGATCAACCAGGCGCTGACGGCAATGGGATATCAGCGCGTCGACATCAGCGGCCTTGCCGCCGGCATCGCCGTGCTCGGCTTTGTCCAGGGCGCCTATTCGACCGAAGTGATACGCGGCGCGATCCTGGCCATTCCTCAGGGGCAAATTGAAGCTGCCCGCGCGTATGGCATGTCTCCCGGCCTGCTGTTGCGACGCATCACCTTGCCGGCCATGCTGCCCTTCGCCATACCGGGCCTCGCCAATCTCTGGCTGATCGCCACCAAGGACACCGCGCTGCTGGCAGTCGTCGGCTTCTATGAACTGGCGCTGGCGACGCGGCAGGCCGCGGGCGTCACCAAGGCCTATTTCACCTTCTTTTTCGCAGCCGCCATGCTCTATCTGCTGCTGTCGCTGTTTTCCAATCTGATCATCGGCCGTATCGAGGCCTGGTCGCGGCGCGGCATGCCTTCGCTCAAGGAGGCGCGCTGATGGCTGGTGACGCGGCCATCATCAATGTCGTCGCGCGGACGTCGCTGTGGCTGCAGCCGCACCGCATCGTGCTGATCCTGATCGCACTCGGCTTGGTCCTGGGGGCCACCTTTTTCATGCGCTGGGACTGGCTGCCGCAATATTATGAAATGGGGTTGCTCGGCATCTGGCGCTCGCTGTGGATCCTGGCCGTCACCTGCGTGCTGGGCTTCCTGCTCGCCGTGCCGCTGGGGCTGGCGCAAGCGACCGGCTCGTTCTGGTTCGCCGCACCCGCCAAGGTCTTCTGCACGGTGATCCGGGGCACGCCGCTGCTGATCCAGCTGTGGCTGCTTTATTACGGCCTCGGCTCGCTGTTTCCGCAATATCCGTGGATCCGCGAATCCTGGATGTGGCCGTATCTGCGGCAGGCTTGGCCCTATGGCGTGCTGGCGCTGACCCTCTCTTTCGCCGGTTATGAGGGCGAGGTGATGCGCGGCGCCTTCGCCGGCGTTCCCAAGGGCCAGCTCGAGGCCGCTCGCGCCTTTGGCATGACCCGCTGGAAGACATTTCGGCGCATCTGGCTGCCACAGGCGTTCTATCGTGCGCTGCCGACGCTGACCGGCGAAACCGTGCTGCAATTGAAGTCGACGCCGCTGGTGGCGACAATCAGCGTCATCGATATCTTCGCCGTTTCGTCCAAGGTGCGGCAGGACACCTACCTGACCTACGAACCCTTGCTGCTGCTGGCGCTGATCTACATGACGATCACCGGCATTCTGGTCTTCGCCTTCAGCAGGATCGAGGCGCGGATCCCCAACAAGATCGGCTAGTGAGGTGCGTGGAGCGAATTGCGGGTAGAAGCGGCGCACCGCATCCTCTATTCACTAGCCACCACTCCCTACCCACTTAGAGGCAGCCATGATGCAACTCAGTCTCGACCAGGCGAAAGGACTTTGCCGGATGGCGGCGCTCGGCGCCGGCGCCAATGAGGAAGCGGCGCAATCGCTCACCGCCTCGATCATCGCCGCCGAGTCGGAAGGGCTTTCGACCGTCGGGCTGTCGCATTTCATCGATTATCTCGAGGCGCTTGAAGCCGGACGCATCGACGGCAATGCCGACCCGGTGATCACCCGGCCGGCGCTGGCGGTCTATCTCTCCGACGCACGCGGCGGGCTGGCGCATACCGGCTTCGACCGCACCATCGACGACCTCGCCAAGGCGGCAAAGCTGTTCGGCGTTGCCATCTTCTCGCAAAAGAACGCGTATACATGCGGCGCGCTCGGCTACTTCACCGGCAGGCTGGCAGAACTTGGGCTGGTGTCGTTCGCCGCTACCAATGGCCCGGCCGTTCTTGCCGGCTCGGGCTCGGTCAAGCCGGTCTACTGCACCAACCCGATGTCGTTTGCAGCACCTGCCGCCGACGGCGCGCCGCTGGTCATCGACCAGTCGTCGAGTGCTACCGCCTTCGTCAACATCCGCAAGGCGGCGGAAGACGGCAAAAAAATTCCCGAAGGCTGGGCGCTGGATGCCAGCGGCAACCCGACCACCGATCCGGCCGCCGCCATGAAAGGCGCCATGCTTGCCTTCGGCGGCCAGCGCGGCGCCAACATCGCGCTGATGGTCGAAGTGCTGGCGGCTGGCCTGTCGGGCGCCAACTGGTCGCTCGACGCGCCATGGTTCACCGGCGGACCGGACAGTCCAGGAACCGGGCTGTTCGTGCTTGCCGTCGAGCCCAAGCTGCTCGATCCCGACTTTGAGCAGCGCATGAAGGACCAACTCGACCGGCTGCGGCGGCGCTTCGGCGTGCATGTGCCCGGGCGTGCCCGGGCCGAAGCCGCCGAGAAGGCGCAGGCGCGGGGCATCACCGCGCCGAAGGCGGTGGTGCAGCGCATTTCCGAATTCGCCGAGCGCTATTCTTCCTGAAGCAGATGTTAGTAAGCTCGACCTGGATATCAAGAAATGATCTGGACCAAGCTGCTGGATATGCGAGACGATCAGCCTCTTTTTCGCGGATCGCTATTTCGGTACCGGAGGATGACGCCCAAAGAAGAAATCCTCGACTACATGCTTTTTGCAACGCATGAGGGGTCGGGCTTGGGTCTCGTTCGCGATTGTGGCTACGATGCAGGCAATGTTCTCGTGATTCTCCCAGAGGAAGCGAAAATGCAAGACAAGGGAGCCATTTCGCCTGAGTGGCTAAGTCGCCATTGGCAAAAATGGGTCGACCGCAGCTCCGCATCTGGCGAAGTCTGGGTTTGCACGGGTGGTCGCTCGGAGCCAGAGAAACTACCCGAAGAATAGCTGTTCGCAGCACGCCTGTTGAACCTTTTCCGGCGCGGCAACGACCAATGGGTGTCCGGGTCGGGTTTGCCCGGGCGGTGTCTTCAGTCGGATGCGTTTAGGGTCGGGGCGAGCGTATGCCGTCTCAGGTCAGCCGCCTCGTTGGACCCTGTCTCGACCGTTGCGTCACCCGGAAAACCCCGCTTCGGCGGGGTTTTCTGCGTTTCATCCTCCGCATGGGCCAAAACATGATGGTGAAAGTTAACTTTTGTTAACTTGACTTGATGGGAGCCATCGGGCGTTTGCAAGGAAATATCACAAAAACAGGAGCTACGATGTCCGTGACCACCGACGCCTCCCGCGGCAAGCTGATCGTTCCAGTGCTTGGCCGCCTGTATTCGTCGCTGCATGACGCCGGTGAAACCGTTCTTCGCGTCGTCGCCGGTGCGTTTCTCACCGTGCATGGCTCGCAGAAGATCACCAACCCTTTCGGCGCCGCCGAGATGGTCGAGGGCCTCGGCTTCTATCCCGGCGCCTTGTGGTCGTTGCTTCTGGCCTGCACGGAATTTTTCGGCGGCATCTTGATTGCCATCGGCCTTTTGACGCGGCCGGCCGCCTTTGCTGGCCTGTTCGTGCTGCTGGTCACGGTCTGGTTCCACTGGGTCACTATGGGCCAAGGCTTTTCGGGTGCCGAGAAGTCGCTTTTGTGGGCTGCGATCCTGCTCTTCTTCGTTATTCGCGGCGGCAACCGTCACTCGGTCGACACCCGCATCGGCAAGGCGTTCTGAAGCACTTTTGTTCTGACGCAATTCCGGACGGAAAACCGCTTCGCACTTTTCCTGGAATTGCTTGGAAACAAGGGCGGCAGCGACCACGCGTCGCCCTTTGCCTTTGGCGCGAAACGGATTATGAAACGGCTTCAGCCAAGCTTGCGAGCGCCGGAGCCAGCCATGACCGAAATCCTGCAGACCCCAAAGCTCGTCGTCGTCTTTGGCGGCTCAGGCTTTGTCGGCCGCCATGTCGTGCGCGCGCTGGCCAAGCGCGGCTATCGCATCCGGGTCGCCTGCCGGCGGCCCGATCTCGCCGGTCACCTGCAGCCGCTCGGCAATGTCGGCCAGATCCAGCCGGTACAGGCCAATGTGCGCGTCCGCTGGTCGGTCGACCGCGCCGTGCAGGGTGCCGACCATGTCGTCAATCTGGTCGCCATCCTGCATCAGAGCGGCCGGCAGAAGTTCTCTACCGTGCATGAGTTTGGTGCCCGCGCGGTGGCCGAAGCGGCGCGCGCCGTCGGCGCCGGCCTCACCCATATCTCGGCGCTTGGCGCCGATCTGGAGTCCGAATCGGACTACGCACGCACCAAGGCGCTTGGTGAAAAGGCCGTCCTGGAGACGATCAAGGACGCCGTGATCTTCCGGCCGTCGATCATTTTCGGGCCCGAGGACAGCTTCTTCAACCGCTTCGCCGGCATGGCGCGCTATTCGCCGGTGCTGCCGCTGATCGGCGGCGGCCAGACCAAGTTCCAGCCGGTCTATGTCGGCGACGTCGCCGAAGCGGTGGCGCGCTCGGTCGACGGCAAGGTCGATGGCGGCCAGATCTACGAGCTTGGCGGCCCCAAGGTGCTGACCTTCAAGGAGTGCATGGAAGAACTGCTTGACGTGATCGAACGCAAGCGCCTACTGGTGCCGGTGCCGTGGTGGGTGGCGAATATCCAGGCCTCGATCCTCGGCCTCTTGCCCAATCCGCTGCTGACCAAGGACCAGGTGATGCAGCTGCGCGAGCACAACATCGTTTCGGACGCGGCGGCCAAGGCCAACCGGACATTGGCCGGGCTCGGCATCCAGCCGCAATCGATCGCCACGATCCTGCCCAGCTACCTCTGGCGCTTCCGTGCCGCCGGCCAGTTCCAGCAGCGCAAGCCCGCGGCTTAATTCGGCATTCCTAAGGTGTGTTGAGATTCAGGTCAGGTTGAGGTCGGTGGGTTCCGAGAACCGGAGCGGGGCGTACTTGAAGGACGTGAGCACCGGAAGCGCAGAAAGCCATCGTTCGCAGGCCAGCATCACCTGAATATCGGCGCACCTAACGCGGCGTTACCTGCATCGGTAAGCCGCCTTGCGGCTGCGTGGTCAGCTTCTGCACCGGCCAGGGTTTCGTTTCGGCCGTGGTGTCGAAGCGGAAGCGCGACAGCATGATGGCGAGCGCGATGATCGCCTCCTGCATGGCGAAGCTGGCGCCGATACAGACGCGCGGGCCCGCGCCAAACGGCAGATACTGGAAGCGGTCGATCTTCTCGCGATTTCCCGGATGGAAGCGCTCAGGCAGGAAGGCGTTGGGCCGGTCCCACAGTTTCCTGTGGCGATGGACGACCCACGGCATGACCAGCACCGCGGCGTGTTTCGGGATATAAAGATCGTTCCACATTTCCGGTTCGATCGGCTCGCGATTGATCGACGGCGCCGGCGGGTAGAGCCTGAGCGCCTCGTCGAAAGCCGCACGCGTGAACGGCATGGCGTCGAGCCATTTCGTCGGATCGGGCTCGCGCGCCAGCAACTGGTCAATCTCCTGCTCGACCCTGTCGCGCTCCCATGGCGATTCCGCGAGACAGTAAAGCGTCCAGCCGAGTGCGCGCGCCGTGGTCTCGTGGCCGGCGCCGATGAAGGTGATGATGTTGTCCTCGACCTCGGCCCGCGTCAGCCCTTCGGGGCCTTCGGCCTTGAGCAGCAGCGTCAGGAAATCCTGCGGTACGGCATCGGGATCGCGCTTGAATTTCTCTTCACGCATCTTGACCGTGTCGGTGACGATCTTGCGGAAATAGGCCATGGTCTTGCGACCACGGATGCGGGTGAGACGCGGCAACCAGTCTGGTGCGCGCAACAGGTCGAGCGGATCGACGCGGCCCATGGTCTCGAACAGGCGGTCGATTTCGTTACCGAAACTGCCCGGCTCGCCTGATATCTCGCCGGAGAACAGCGTTTCGGCCAGGATGTCGTAGGTGAGCAGCGTCATGTCGTGGGCGATGTCGGACGTGCCGCCACCCTCATAGCGGGTGACGAATTCTTGCGTGCGCCTGAGCATCGGCTGGGCGAAGCCGAAGATGTGGCGTGGCGTGAACACCGGCGCCATCGCCTTGCGAGACCGCTTCCAGACCTCGCCCTCGGCGGTCAGCAGGCCATCGCGCAGGATCGGCCGCAGGATCTTCTGGCGCACCGTCGCCATCTTGTAGTTCTTGGCATTGTCGACCAGCACATGGCGGATGAGGCCGGGATCGTTGGCGACGACCAGATGTCCACCAATGCCATTCACCGAAATCCAGGGCTCGTTGTAGGTATGCTCACCCCACAGTTCGAGCGGGTTGCGGTAGACGATGCGGATCATCTCCAGCGTCGAGGGCGGCGTCGTGCGCGGCTTCGGCGCCGGGGGAACGAAGGGGGCGGGCTGGACGTCCATGGAGTGCTCCGCTGATACCTCAATGTAGTGGCTGGCAATCCAGGCGTCCATGTGGCCGAACGGCATCCTGAAATATGACGGCAGACAAGCTGTTCAGCCAATTGTGACTGCTCCCCTGGAAGTGCTGCCTTGTCCGCAGCCGCGCTCTGCCGTAGGTGACAGTCACCAACAGATACTGCCCATCGAAGGAGCCCGTATTGAAGCACCAGCTGAACATCATCATCGGCAGCACGCGGCCCGGCCGTGCCGGACCGGTTTTTGCCGAATGGCTGGAGGCATTCGCGCGCGAACACGGGAAATTCGAACCGGTGCTGACCGACATCGCCGCGTTCAATCTGCCGGTTCTGGACGAGCCGCATCACCCGAAGCTTGGCAACTATCAGAACGACCACACCAAGGCCTGGTCGAAGGCGATCGATGCTGCCGACGCCTTCGTCTTCGTGGCGCCGGAATACAATTATTTCGCCGCCCCGGCGATCATCAACGCGGTCGACCATCTCGCCCGCGAGTGGAAATACAAACCCGCCGCCATCTTCAGCTACGGCGGCGCCTCCGGCGGCCTGCGCGCGGCGCAAGCGCTCAAGCCGCTGCTGACTGCGGTGGGTGTAATGCCGATCTCCGAAGGTGTTTCCTTGCCGCTCTATCAGAAACTGCTCGAGCACGACGGCTCTTTCCGGGCCAGCGAGCAGGTGCAGGGCGGAGCCAAGACCATGCTGGACGAGCTGTTGCGCTGGAGCGAGGCCCTGAAGCCGATGCGGGCGGCCTGAAGGAGCCGGTTTTCGGCCAAAGACCCGGCTTGCTCGCGCGATAAAGTGGTGGAATGGTTGGCGAACGACTGAGCCGGGGGGGCGGTTCGACTTGCGCTTGCTGTTTGCCTTGCTGCTGATGCTTACGACCACCGCCATCGCGGTGGCGGAGCGGCGCGTGGCGCTGGTCATCGCGGACGACGACTACCGCATGGTCCGGCCGCTCGCCAATCCGATCAATGACGGCGAGGCGATGAAAGCGTCGCTGAAGAAGCTCGGCTTCGAGGTCGTTCTCGAAACCAACCGCGATCTCCGACGCATGCGCCGCGCGCTCGACGATTTTCGCCAGGATGGGAAAGGCGCCGACGTGGCGCTGGTCTACTTCTCCGGTCATGGCGTTGAAATCTCAGGCGACAACCGGCTGCTGCCGATCGATGCCGATGCCTCTTCGCTCGATGCGCTGGAGCAGACCAGCCTGCCTCTCGAAGAGGTGCGCGACGCGGTCGCCGCCACCGCCAAGGTCGGGCTGATCGTGCTCGACGCCTGCCGCAGCGATCCTTTCTCGGGAAGCAGAGGCGAAGGGCGCGGCGCGACGGCCCTGGCAAAGGATATCACTGAGAAGGTCAAGCCCGGGCTTGGCCGGATCGGCCGCGCCGAAAACATCCTGTTCGCCTTCTCGGCCGCCCCCGGCGAGACGGCGGCCGACGGCACCGGCCAGAATTCGCCGTTCACGACAGCGCTGATCAAATATCTCGGCACCGACGGTCTCGAGATCCGCTCGGTGCTGACTTTGGTTCAGCAGGAGGTCTATGACCTGTCGCGTGGAAAGCAGTTACCCTATGTCGAGAGCGGCCTGCCGAAACTGTTCTTTGCCGCAGCGGCCAAGGAGCATTTGCCGGAGCGCGAACGCCTGCTGCTCGCAATGGCCGATGTGACGCCGGAGATGCGCGGCGAAGTAGAGCAGATCGCCAGTGACGCCGACATGCCGCTGGCGCCGCTCTATGGCGCGCTGATCGGTTCCGACACCAGCAATTTGTCGGCGGACAGCCTGAATGCCCGGCTGCGTGAAGCGGCCGACGCCTTCGTCAAGGTGCGCAGCGAGATGAAGTCGCTCGCGGCCGATGATCCGCGAGTGACGGAATTGCGTCGGCAGGCCGAAGAGCAGCTGTCGCTCGGCGCCTTCGACGCAGCGCAGGCAAAGCTGGCGGAAGCGGCTAATATAGACGGGGTGTCGCGCAACGCGCTGAAGGTGAATTTCGTCGACCGCACGCTGTCGCAGGCCGCAACGGTATTCCTGTCGGCAGGCGCGGCGCGCGCCGACCTGAACTATGCGGCAGCCATCAACGGCTACGAATTCGTGCTGGCACTCTATGGCGAGGCCGGGCAGACCTCACTCAGCCTGGAACAGGCCGACCGACAGAGCCGCACGCTGGAGGAACTCGGTATCCTCTATACGACGGTCGGCAATATCGAGGCGGCCGGCCGCGCCTTTTCCGCGCTGTTGGCCAACCTCGAGCAGCGGTCGCTTCAGGAAACCGATCCCAGCGTCAAGCGCGATCTCGCCATCAGCCATATCAAGCTCGCCAACATAAGGATGGCGCAAGGCGACCTGCCAACCTCCCTGGAAAACTATGAGGCGGCCAGGGACATGCTGCAGAACCTGACCACAAATGTGCCAGACAAGAAAGGCTGGCTCGGCGATCTTGCCATGGCCAATGACAAGATCGGCAACGTGCTGGCGACGCAAGGCGATGTGGGCGCCGCCGCCCAAGCCTATCAACAAAGCCTCTCGATCAAGCAGCAGTTGGTCGATGCGGAGCCGGGCCGCGCCGATCTGCTCAATGATCTGACAATCACCTATGACGAAATCGGCGACCTTGCCCGTACCGCAGGCCAGTTGGACGGCGCCCAGACAGCGTTTGAAGAGAGCCTGAGAATTCGGTTGGCGCTGGCTGAGAACAAGCCCGATGACGCGCGGCTCCAACGCGCTGTCTCAGTCAGCCAAACCAGGATCGGCGATCTGCTGCGGGAGCGCGGCGACGCCGCCGGTGCGCTCGCGGCCTTCAACAAGAGCCAGGCGATCGCCGAAGAGCTGGTGCGCCGCGACCCCAACGATACCGACTTGAAGCGGGACCTGTCGATCGGTTACTCCAAAATCGGCAATGCTTACAGCGACCAGAAGGATTGGCCGCTCGCGCTGGAGGCCCACCAGCAGGCGCTGGCCACTGCGCGCGACCTTGCCGCCATCGATGTCGGCAACACGGAATGGCAGCGCGACCTGTCGGTGTGCCTCGAGCGGGTCGCCGAGGTGCTTAGAGTGCAGGGCGATGCCAGCGGTGCTCTGCAAAATTATCAGGACAGTCTTGCTATAGCCGACCGGCTGGCCAAGCTGGATCCTGCCAATTTGAACTGGCAACGCGATATTTCGATCACCCTGCAGAAGATCGGGTATCTGGAAATCGACCGACGTCACTTTGAGGGTTCCAAGGCGGCCTTCGAGGCCAGCCTCGCTATTGCCCGGAAATTGGCCCAGTCCGATCCGAACAATGCGATCTGGCAAATCGATCTGGCGCGCGCCTACGTCGCCTATGCCTATGTGGCGAGGGATCCGAAGGCCGCGCTGACCAAGGCGCTCAACCTGACGCTGGAGCTTGACCGGACGGGGCGGCTGGCGCCCGGAGACAAATTCATGATCAAATATTTGCGCAGCCTTCTCGCCAAATCCGGCGCCCGAAAAAAATAGCCGGCTGCCGGCTCGGGATTCACCCCGGAAATGCCTGCAAACCTTGGAAAAACCGCCTTTAGCGCCTATATCTAGGCAATATCAGAGGCGCGATTCGGTGCCGATTTTTAGCACCGTGCAAGCGGCATCCAGACAACAGGTTTTCATGAGCGATCAGATCGACAACAACAACGGCGCTGAAGCCGAATACGGCGCCGATTCCATCAAGGTTTTGAAGGGGTTGGATGCCGTCCGCAAACGCCCCGGCATGTATATCGGCGACACCGACGACGGTTCCGGCCTGCATCACATGGTCTATGAGGTGGTCGACAACGCCATCGACGAGGCCCTGGCCGGTCATGCCGACCTCGTCACCGTGACGCTCAACCCCGATGGTTCGGTCACCGTGATCGACAATGGCCGCGGCATTCCGACCGATATCCACACCGGCGAAGGCATTTCCGCTGCCGAAGTGATCATGACGCAGCTGCACGCCGGCGGCAAGTTCGACCAGAATTCCTACAAGGTGTCGGGCGGCCTGCACGGCGTCGGCGTCTCGGTGGTCAACGCGCTTTCGGCATGGCTGAAGCTCAAGATCCGCCGCAACGGCCAGATCTTCGAGATGAGCTTCACGCACGGCAATGCCGACGCGCCGCTGAAGGCGACGGGCAGCTATGAGCAAAACAAGGTTGCCGGCACCTATGAAGGACGCAGCGGCAGCGAGATCACCTTCTTCCCGTCGGCCGAAACCTTCACCATGGTCGAGTTCGACTTCGGCACGCTGGAACATCGGCTGCGCGAGCTTGCCTTCCTCAATTCCGGCGTGCGCATCGTTTTGACCGATGCCCGCCATGCCGACGTCGTGCGCCACGAGCTGCACTATGATGGCGGGCTGGAAGAGTTCGTCAAATATCTCGACCGGGTCAAGAAACCGCTGATCGACAAACCGATCGCCATCAAGGCCGAGCGCGACGGCATCACTGTCGAGGTGGCGATGTGGTGGAACGACAGCTACCACGAGAACGTGCTGGCCTTCACCAACAACATCCCGCAGCGCGACGGCGGCACCCATCTCGCCGGTTTCCGCGGTGCGCTGACCCGTCAGGTCACAGGCTATGGCGACTCCTCGGGCCTGACTAAGAAGGAAAAGGTCTCGCTGATCGGCGACGATTGCCGCGAGGGCCTGACGGCGGTGCTGTCGGTCAAGGTTCCCGACCCAAAATTCTCCTCGCAGACCAAGGACAAATTGGTCTCGTCGGAGGTCCGTCCGGTGGTCGAAGGGCTGGTCAACGAAGCGCTCGGCACCTGGCTGGAAGAACATCCGAGCGAGGGCAAGGTGGTCATTGAGAAGGTGATCCAGGCCGCGGCGGCGCGTGAAGCCGCGCGCAAGGCGCGCGACATCACCCGCAAGAGCTCGCTCGGCGTCACCTCGCTGCCCGGCAAGCTGGCCGACTGCCAGGAGCGCGATCCGGCAAAATCCGAAATCTTCATTGTCGAGGGCGATTCCGCCGGCGGCTCGGCCAAGGGCGGCCGTTCGCGCCAGAACCAGGCGATCCTGCCGTTGCGCGGCAAGATCCTCAATGTCGAACGGGCACGCTTCGACCGCATGCTCGGTTCCGACATGATCGGCACGCTCATCACCGCGCTCGGTACCTCGATCGGCAAGGACGAGTTCAACGCCGACAAGCTGCGCTACCACAAGATCATCCTGATGACCGACGCCGACGTCGACGGCGCCCACATCCGCACGTTGCTACTCACCTTCTTCTTCCGGCAGATGCCGGAACTGATCGAGCGCGGCCATCTCTACATCGCCCAGCCGCCGCTCTACAAAGTGACCCGCGGCAAGAGCTCGCAATACATCAAGGACGAGAGCGCCTTCGAGGAGTTCCTGATCGGCTCGGGACTCGAGGAAGCATCGCTTTCGCTGGGCTCCGGCGAGGTTCGCACCGGACAGGACCTGCGCAGCGCCATCGACGATGCGCTGGCGGTGCGCCAGCTGATCAACGGGCTGCACACGCGCTACAACAGAGGCGTGGTCGAACAGGCGGCGATCGCCGGCGGGCTCAACCCCGACGTCTTCGCAGATCTCGGTCGCGCCAATGTCATGGCGGAGCGGATTGCAAAACGCCTCGACATCATCGCCGAGGACACCGAGCGCGGCTGGACCGGCCGCATGTCGACTTCGAACGAAGGCGTCGGCGGCTATGTGTTCGAGCGTACGGTGCGCAGTGTCAAGGAATACGCGCATCTCGACCTGGCGCTGATCAATTCAGCCGATGCACGGCAGCTCGACCGCTACGCACCGCGCCTCAGCGAGGTCTACGGGACGCCACCGGTGCTGCGCCGCAAGGATGTCGCCGAAACCATCTCGGGGCCGCTGGCGCTGCTGAACGCGGTCTTTGCGACCGGCCGCAAGGGCCTGACCATGCAGCGCTACAAGGGTCTCGGCGAGATGAACGCCGAGCAGCTCTGGGAAACCACGCTCGACCCGAATGTGCGCTCGCTGCTGCAGGTCAAGGTCAACGACGCCACCGACGCCGACAGCCTGTTCTCGCGGCTGATGGGCGACGAGGTGGAGCCGAGGCGGGAGTTCATCCAGGACAACGCCTTGTCGGTCGCCAACCTGGACATTTGATCTACCTGGATATCTTCTCTCCGGCATTGGCGCGCTGCGGCGCGCCAATTGTTCCATCCGAGGCAAACAGAATCATTTCATAACCCGCCGGAACGGAAGCACCCGAGGGACATTGTGACAGTATCGATCACAATTTCTCACAGGAGGCCTTCATGGGACGCGGTATCTTGCTCTGGCTACTTGGAATCCCGATTCCAATCATCATTCTGATCATGCTTTTCGTACGGTAGGGGGAATTCATGCAGTCCACCCTATCGGCTGTCGACGTTTCCGCTTCCACTGAATCCTCCACTCCCGCCGTCAGTTGGGGGCCGATCATCGCCGGTGCCTTCGCGGCCTCCACGTTGACCTTGATCCTGATGTTGCTCGGCTCAGGGTTGGGGCTGACCATGGTGTCACCCTGGTCGGGCTCAGGCGCATCGGTCACCACATTCGCGGTGTCCACCGCTATCTGGCTCATCATCGTGCAATGGCTGTCCTCCGGTGTCGGCGGCTACCTTGCAGGGCGCCTGCGCACCAAATGGGTCGGCATCCACACCGACGAGGTCTATTTCCGTGACACCGCCCACGGCTTCCTCGCCTGGGCATTGGCCACCTTGCTCGTCGTCGGGGTGCTTGGCTCGGCCCTGTCCGCCGCGCTGGGGTCAGGCGTGCAGGCGGTCTCGACCGTCGCTTCGGGTGCCGCCAAGGGCACATCGGCGGGTGCTTCCGCCAACGGCGTTTCGAGCGACAATGCGACGTCTTATCTGGTGGATTCGCTGTTCCGCCCGGCCGATGCAGGCAAGCTCGCGGCGACCAATCCGGAGAGCGATGCCGCCGCAGTTGGGCAAGCCTCGCGCATCCTGATCGCCGGCGCTGCTGCCGGCGAGATTTCGGGCGACGACAAGACCTACCTGTCGCAACTGGTTGTTGCCCGCACCGGTCTGTCCGAGGCCGACGCCAAGGCGCGGGTCGACGCTCTTGTTGCGAAGGTCGAGGATGCCAAGGTCAAGGCCAAGCAAGCCGCAGACACAGCAAGGAAGGGCAGCGCGACCTTTGCGCTGCTTGGTGCTCTGTCGCTGGCCATCGGCGCCTTCATCGCAAGTGCCGCGGCTGCCCTCGGCGGCAGGCAGCGTGACGATGAGGAGTCGGTGTTCCTGACCGGCCGCTGATTCTGTAGCCGACGCAATCAATCCACTCCGGGCCAAACCCGGGGTGGATTTTTGTTTGAATTGCCAGGTAGCGCGGTGGGTTTCTCTGTTCTTATCATTCGGCAGTCGCCGGCGCTTGGCTCGGCTCCAGCTTGCGGCCAAGGTCGACAGCGTCGCGCAACACGGCAAGATGCGTGCGCGGCACAACGCCGGCCAACGCGGCGACCTCGACGCCGGTTGCCGCCAGCGACCAATAGAGCGTATGCGTGAAGATGCGGCCGAGGGAGCCGTGCAGCTCGACCCGGACGTTCTCCACGCCGGGGCCGAAATTCTCCGTCATCGGTCCGGAAATCGGGTCGCCGGTCAGCCAGCCATTGCCCCTGTCGAAGATGTTGGTCCATCGCGTTGCGGCAAACACCGCGCCATGATGCACCCCCCGTTGCGGTTTGCCTGAAGGACTGCGCCCTTGCTGATAGAGGATAGTGCCGCCGGCGGCCGCCCCTTGGGCGATTGGCGGACAGGCCGAGAACAACCGCTCCGCGATGCCGCGCCGGAACTCGGCGAGATCATATGTCACCAGAAACTCGCTGTGGGTCAGCGGACTGCCGAGTGTTACGAAATCGCTGATCTTCCATGGCAGCGGATGGTCGGCGTCTTTCGTACGCAGCTGTCGGTAGAGCTCCCACTGATCACGCCGGAAACCGGCGAGGTCGTCCAGCCTATCCGGCCACGCGGAACCGTCGGAACTGAGTGTCGCCTTGTCGATGGCGCGGATCGCCTTCAGTTTCGCCTTGGCGCGGATGGCCTCCAGTTTTCGGGGCCTGAAATCGGCCCACAATATCTGCAAGAGATCATAGGCGATCATCGATCCCAGACTGTGCGAGACGAGCACGATCCGGTCGTAGGTATCGTCCATCATCAGGCGCTTCAGCAGCTTCAGGCCGCGGTCACGGATCAGCGCGCGCTTCTCGACCGTCGCCGCTTCCGCACGCACATAGGCGGCGACATCGCCGAAATAGGGAAGGCCGAACCGGTCGACCGACCAGATAACGAATGAGGCCAGGATCGTGACGAGCACGCCGGCGGCCCAGGACATGTAGCCTTGCCAAACCGACGTCGCCAGCGCCAGCGTCGCGCACAGGACGACGATGACGGCAAACAGGGTGACGAGATAGAGCTTGCGGGCGTCGCGCGGAATGTCGGCGGGCTTGCGCCACAGCAGGTTCGTCACCCAGGCCGCGAGCCGGCCCCGTGTCGTGCCTTGCGTGATGTCGGCCCAGTAAAGCTCGTAGAAATCGGTGCGACGGCCATCGACATCGTAAGGCGTCGTGATGCGGCGAAGTTCGTACGAATTTGTCCGGCTGTCGGGTGTGATCCAGCTCTGGTTGATCTTCGCGCCAGCGGGGTCGGCCGGATCGGCGACATGGGCATAAAACGGCGCACGGGCGGGGTCATGGCTCCAGACCGCCTGGACAAAGCCCCGCAGCGTATCCATGGGCCGCTGTTCGCCCATGCCATGCACGATCACCACCGCCTGGCTGAGCTTGCGCGGCGCTTTTGGGGTGGCCTGCGATGCGATGGGGTCGGGCACCAACGTCTCCGTTGACGACAATCCCGTCGACGAGGACGGGCATTCGTCATCGTAGCCCCGAAACCGCCGTCAAGCCAAGAAAAAGCCCGGCGCGAGGCCGGGCGTTTCTTGGCGTGGCTCTGCGCTGATCCGCTGATCAGTGATCCATGGCCTTGACGATCTCCTCGGTCATCTTCTTGGCGTCGCCGAGCAGCATCATGGTGCCGTCCTTGTAGAACAGCGTGTTGTCGATGCCGGCATAGCCGGAGCCGAGCGAGCGCTTGACGAACAGGCAGGTGCGGGCCTTGTCGACGTCGAGGATCGGCATGCCGTAGATCGGCGACGACTTGTCGTCGCGTGCGGACGGGTTGGTGACGTCGTTGGCGCCGATGACATAGGCGACATCGGCCTGCGCGAATTCGGAGTTGATGTCCTCGAGCTCGAACACCTCGTCGTACGGCACGTTGGCCTCGGCCAAGAGCACGTTCATGTGGCCAGGCATGCGGCCGGCGACAGGATGAATGGCGTATTTGACGTCGACGCCGTTGGCCTTGAGCTTGTCAGCCATCTCGCGCAGCGCGTGCTGAGCCTGGGCGACCGCCATGCCGTAGCCCGGCACGATGATGACCTTCTGCGCGTTCATCATCAGATAGGCCGCATCGTCGGCCGAACCCTGCTTGACCGTGCGCTCGATGCCGTCATCCGCCGCTGCCGCCGTCTCGCCGCCGAAGCCGCCGAGGATGACCGAGATGAAGGAGCGGTTCATGCCCTTGCACATGATGTAGGACAGGATCGCGCCGGACGAGCCGACCAGCGCACCGGTGATGATGAGCGCCAGATTGCCGAGCGTGAAGCCAAGGGCGGCCGCTGCCCAGCCGGAATAGGAGTTGAGCATCGAGACGACGACCGGCATGTCGGCGCCGCCGATCGGAATGATGAGCAGGATACCCAGCACCAGCGATGCCGCGACGATCAGCCAGAACACCAGCTTCGATTCCGTGCCGACCAGAAGCACGATCAGCACGATCAGAGCGATGCCAAGCGCGGCGTTGATGAAGTGCCGGCCGCCGATCATGATCGGCTTGCCCGACATGCGTCCGTCGAGCTTCAGGAAGGCGATGACCGAGCCCGTGAAGGTGATGGCGCCAATGGCGACGCCAAGGCTCATCTCGATCAGCGCCTGGGCGTGGATATCGGCGACGGTGCCGATGCCAAAACTTTCAGGCGCATAGATGGCGGCAGCTGCCACCATGACGGCGGCAAGGCCGACCAGCGAGTGGAAGGCGGCAACCAGCTGCGGCATCGAGGTCATGGCGATGCGCCGCGCGGTGACCGCGCCGACCGAGCCGCCGATCAGCAGACCAAGAATGATGAGACCGAAGCGCGGGGCGGATGGCGTCGCCAGCGCTAGCGTGGTGGCAATGGCAATGCCCATGCCGATCATGCCGTAGAGGTTGCCCTGGCGGCTGGTGGTCGGATGCGACAGGCCGCGCAGCGCCATGATGAACAGGACGCCGGAAACCAGATAGAGGAAGGACGCGAAGTTGGCGTTCATGGCGCTCTACTTGTCCTTCTTCTTGTACATGGCCAGCATGCGCTGGGTGACGAGGAAGCCGCCGAAGATGTTGACCGACACCAGCATCAGCGCGACGAAGCCGAAGCCGGCGGCAATGCCGGAGGCGGCGATGCCGACGGCAAGCAGGGCTCCGACGACAATGACCGACGAGATGGCGTTGGTGACGGCCATCAGCGGTGTGTGCAGCGCCGGCGTGACGGACCAGACGACATAGTAGCCGACGAAGATCGCCAGCACGAAGATGGCGAAACGGAAGACGAAGGGATCGATGGCGCCGCCGGACAGCGCATGCGCGGCATCACCCGCCGCTTCGGCACCGCCGGGCGCCGTTGCCATGTTCTGTACCGCCAGCCGAACGGCGGCGGAGGCCTGGTCGAGCTGATCGAGGGCTTTCTGCAGGGTCTGATCCATCACGCAATGCCTTTCGACTTCGACGAGGGCGACTTGGGTGCGGCCGGTTTCTTGGGCGCGGCCTTCTTTGCAGCGGGTTTGGCCGAAGCGTCGGCGACCATGGTGGTGGCTGGGATCGCGGCGGGTTCGACATGAGGCTGCTGGTCGGCCTTGGCGAAGGCCGGATGAACGACCTTGCCGCCATCGGTCAGCATCGTTGCCTTGACCAGATCGTCATCGCGGTTGATCGCAAGCGTCTTGGTGGTCTTGTCGACCAGCGTCTCGAGGAAAGCGAACAGGTTCTTGGCGTAAAGCAGCGAGGCGGATGCGGCGACGCGGCCCGGCACATTGAGATGGCCGACGATCTTGACGTTGTTGGCCGTGGTGACGACCTTGCCGGCTTCAGCGCCCTCGACATTGCCGCCGCGCTCGACCGCCAGATCGACGAGCACCGAGCCCGGCTTCATCGAGGCGACCATGGCCGCCGACACCAGCTTCGGCGCCGGCCGACCGGGAATCAACGCCGTGGTGATGACGATGTCCTGCTTGGCGATGTGCTCGGCGGTGAGCGCCGCCTGCTTGGCCTGATATTCCTTCGACATTTCCTTGGCGTAGCCGCCAGCCGTCTCGGCCGCCTTGAATTCGTCATCCTCGACCGCGAGGAATTTTGCGCCGAGCGAGGCGACCTGTTCCTTGGCGGCGGGGCGCACGTCGGTGGCGGTGACGACCGCACCGAGGCGACGCGCGGTGGCGATCGCCTGCAGGCCGGCGACGCCGACGCCCATGATGAAGACCTTCGCCGCCGGCACCGTGCCCGCCGCCGTCATCATCATCGGCAAGGCGCGATCATATTCCGAAGCGCCGTCGATGACCGCCTGATAGCCGGCGAGATTGGCCTGCGAGGACAGCACATCCATCGACTGGGCGCGGGTGATGCGCGGCATGAACTCCATCGAGAAGGCGGTGACACCGGCTTTGGCCAGGGCCGCGACTGCGGCGTCATTGCCATAGGGATCCATGATGGCGATGACAGCCGTACCGGGCTTGTAGCCCTTCAGCTCGGTATCCGTCGGCCGGCGGACCTTCAGCACCACATTGGCCTTGGCGACATCGCCAGCCTTGCCGATGGCGGCACCTGCCTTGGCGAATTCCTCGTCGGGGATACGCGACCTCGTGCCGGCACCGGTCTCGACGACGACATCGAAGCCAAGCCCCGCCAGCCGTTTAACCGTGTCGGGCGAAGCCGCCACGCGCGGCTCGTTGGCATCGAGTTCACGAGGGATGAAAACCGTCTGTCCCACCGCATGATCCTTTCGGCCGGAAGCTGTTTCCCGCAAGACGCCGACCGGCCTCGCGGCGGCGCCGTGGACAAGGTATCGGAAAAATCTATCGGAGGATAAAGGCGCCGGCGGCCAGAATCAGAATGAACAGGATGGTCGCCGAAAAGAAGCCGCCCGCAAAGAAGCCGAAAGCCATCGCCACCAGTATGGCGCCGCAAAAGAGCGATCCGTATTTGGCCAGCATGAGAAAGCCCGCATAGGTGCGGTCATGCTCGGCATAGTCCATCTTCGCGCCCAGTTCGACAGGACCGGTCGGCGTGTGATCAGCCATAGCAATACCCCTTCGAAGACATCTTTCAGGCACATAGCGAAAAGCCGGGCCGAGAGCAATGGCGCTATTGCCGCATCGCAGCCGACAACTGCCTCAAAGGAAAATTGAAGCCGGCTCCCCGAACCCGACCACAGGCGGCACCGGCGACCCTGTCAGCGGAACTCAACGCGCTGTGATAATTTCACATTTTCGGCGACATCAGCCATCGCATGCAGGAAGATGCACCCGAAGCGATCGTCGCCGCGACGCTGCGTTCTTCGCCGGCTGACGGACGCTTCAGCCGGCAAGATGGGGGAAAAGCCCGAGCAGACCGACGACGATCAGATAGAGCGCGACAATGTAGTTCAACAGCCGAGGCATGATGAGAATCAGCACGCCGGCGATCAGCGAGATGAGCGGCGTGAGCGCGAGCTGCGAGATGTGCATGTCGGGTTCCTTCAAAGACTGCGCGGCGATGCCCGGGGCGCGGCAGCGCCCTTGACGTCATCCAGAACGCGGAAGTGGCCGGAAAGCTCCAGGCGCTTCGCGAAAATCGCGCGGCCTCAGGCGGCTTCGCGATAATATTTCGCTGTCGGCACGATGGACAAGGGTGTCAGTCGGTTGATGGCCGGATTGGCAAACATCAGCCGCTGTTCGGTCGGCGTCGACCTGAAGAATGGGAACCGTTCGAGTGTCAGGCGCATGTTTTCGCCGGCAGGGATTTCGAACAATGCGATCGGAGTAAGAACGCCCGGAAACTCTTTGCCCTCGGTCCTCTGCACGGCATTGAAGTAACGGGCATAAAAATTGGAATGCTCGATCTTGACCGGCGTAAGCACCGAATCCTGGCCAAAGTAGCGCGATGCCACCATGGCAAGCCGGAGTGTCAGAAAAGGCAGCACTCCGGGCGCCGGCGCGCTGTCGGGATCGGTTGCGAACCGGGTTCCGTCGATGAAGGTTTCTCCGCGGGCAAGTCGCTCGATCAGTATTTCCGGATAGGCATCGACGGAGGGCGAATACGGGTGCTCGCTGGAAATGTAATGGAAGCGGATCGTGCTGACCAATTCGCCATAGCAATAGACACCGAACCGGTAGGAATTGGGCAGATTGTCCCAGCGATCCTCGAACATACCGCTGGCGATCGGACCGCACATGCCTGAGCGCAGGTAGGATTTATAGCGAAGTCGGTAGATCGCCTCCAGATCCTCGCCTCCTGTAATAAGGCGATAATCGACATGCTCCAGCAGTTGCATGATCGATCGGTTCAACACCGAATCCCCAGCCGTGCTGACCCCGCCAGACGCACTCCCTACAGCCCGTGCAGCATCCATTGTCTGTCCTCGAAAATTCCGCCTGCGGATAGGCTATTCGAGCTGAAATGAGACACAAGCTGAAATTCCGATATTGTTGATTTACCTTCTGTTAACGTTAACGGCCGGGCGTCCGTTTGGAAATGTCTACTGATGATTACCTCGCGTGAGGAGGAGGCCGCCAAGAGCCAACTTCGAAAAGCAGGATACTAACTGGCTGTCCGCTTGCCGGTGAGGCGCAGGTCAGCGACGAATGGCCAGGTGGCACTCGACATCGTCTCGATACCCGACGCACTAAGCGCGGCGCCGAAGAGGAAGCCTTGCACGAGATCCGGTTTGACCTGCAAGGCCAGGATCTTGAGCTGCTCGAAGGTCTCTACACCTTCGACGGTCACGGAAAGTCCGAGCGGCCGTGACAAATTGACAATGCCCTTGAGCAGTTCGAGCGAGCGGCTGTTCTGAGTGACGTCTATCAGGAACGAACGGTCGATCTTGATCTTGTCGAGCGGCAGCTTGTGCAGGTAGCTCAGGCTCGAATAGCCGGTGCCGAAGTCGTCGAGCGCAATGCGCACGCCAAGCTGCTTCAGCTCCTCGATGTACTGGCGCGTCAGCGACTTGTCGTCGAGCAGCGCCGTTTCGGTGACCTCGATCTCCAGCCGACCGGCGGCGAGGCTGGAGCTGATCAACGCGTCACGAACCTTCTGGACGACGTCGCGGCTGCGGAAATCCTTGGCGGAGAGATTGACCGAGACGCTCGTCTGGTCCGGCCATTTGGCGCATTCGGTGCAGGCCGCCTGCAGCACGAAGGTGCTGATCTCGGAAATGATGCCCATTTCCTCGGCCAGCGGGATGAAGATGCTGGGCGAGATCGGCCCGAGATCTGGATGATCCCAGCGGCACAGCGCCTCGCAGCTGGCGATACGCATGGTGTTCATCGCCACGATCGGCTGATAGACCACCCGCAGGGCCTTGCTTTCTACGGCGGTGCGCAGATCCGCCTTCATCAGCTGACGGTTGCGGAAGGCGGCATCCATCGAGGCCTCGAACAGCCGCCAGCTGTTCTTGCCGAGTTCCTTGGCCTTGTAGAGCGCCAGGTCCGCCTTGACGATCATGGCGTCGACATCGGTATCCTTGACCCGCGACAGCACCGCGCCGCCGCTGGCCTGGATACGCAGCCCGTGACCGGCGACGTCGACCTCCCCCTGCAGGCCGGCGAAAATCTCGTCGAGCTGGCCGGTCAGATGGCTCTCGTCCTCGACGCGGTCGAAGAAGATCATGAATTCGTCGCCGCCGAAACGGCTGACCGTGATGCCTTGCCCGGCAATGGCGGCAAGCCGCTCGGCGACGGCGTAGATCAACCCGTCGCCGATCGGGTGCCCAAGCGTGTCGTTGACGCTCTTGAAATCGTCGAGGTCGAGCACTGCCAGCCCGCAGAGACGGTCGCCGTCGCCGGACGCCATGGCCTCGCCGACCAGTTCGTGGAAATAGGCCCGGTTGGGCAGGCCGGTGAGGTTGTCGTAGCGGGCCATGAAGCGGATCTTGTCTTCCGCCTCGACACGGGCGGTGACGTCCTCGAAGGTAATGACGCCCAACTCCTGGCTGCCCTCGCGAGCCGAGAATTCATAGTGCTGGCCGTTGGCGAGCGAAACCAGCACCTTGCGGTCGCGGCCTTCGCGCAGGGCGCGCGTCAGCTGGGCCTCGATATAGCGGCAATCCTTCGGCGCCAGCATGCCGCCGGCGACACCGCGCATCAACAGACCGTGGATCGACCGCCCGAGCAGCGCATCCGGTGACTTGAGCGACATCAGATGCGCGGCCTCGGCATTCGCCACCGCCACGCGGCCGTTCGGGCCGAGCATGACAAGGCCGTGCGACATGGTGTTGAGGGCGCGATCGAACCTGAGGGCGAGCTTCCTCGCTTCCTTGTGGCCAATGACGGCCGAGAAAAGCACGTTGCGGACGTGATCGGCGCTGTTGATGGTGATGAAAGTCAACGGGATGATCATCAACCCGAGAACGACCGAAGGGATATCCATGCGCAGCAAGAGTGCAAGTGCCGCCGGACCAATGAAGGTCACGGAAAAAATCCGCACCATGCGCGGAGATCCGTAGTTCCGGCCAACAACCGTGACCAGGGTAGCAATGGCCAGCGACGTCGCGGCCAGTTCGGCAAAGGGATCTGGATACACATAGATCGAAATGAAGCATAGCGCGCCCAACCCGAGGCCCTGCAGGCTGCCCTTCAGGATGTAGTTGCGCTCCCACCGCTGCGCCTCGTCGACATTGGCTATGACACCGCCCGCCTTGCGGAAGGCGCGAATGCCGAAGTAGCGGAAGAGGCTGATGGACAGTAGAGTAAAAGAGAAAGCCAGGAACAACGGATTATGCGTGCGAAAGTAGATCATGAATCCGAGGATCCAGTAGCACACGCCGCCAATCACCAGCATGTGGGCGTTGTCGAACAACGACCGCACAAACTGGATATAAACATCCGGTGGGATGTTTTCGGTCTTTGTCCTGCCCATATCGTCGGCCCAACGCTAAGCCCTGTCATGCCACGTCCGCCTTAAGAAAGGCTTAGAACAGTGGTTTCGGCTCGGTTGCCGAGGGCGCGCAGATGCAGGATCGGCTGGGAAACTGGGCTTCAGGTAAACAAGGCGTATCGATCATTCGGCAGCCTGAAGTTTCGGCCGTGCCGGCGTGTTCGACAGACGTTCGAGCAGCCTTTGGCGTTCGCCGGCGGCCCTTTCTGCGCTGGCCTGGCGGACGTGGCCATAGCCGCGAATGAGAGCCGGCACCGAGGCAAGGGCAATTGCCGCATCGACCCCGGCCGGCGCCAGCGATCTGGCGACGAGGTCCAGATCCGCCTCGTACTGCGCAAGAAGCTGCCGCTCCCTGCGCCGCTCGGCGGTGTAGCCGAACAGGTCGAAGGCGGTGCCGCGCACGCCTTTCATCGCCGCCAGCAGGCGAAAACCCTTCATCATCCAGGGGCCGAAGCTCGATTTCCTCGGTGTGCCGTCATTGCCGCGGCGGCCCATGATCGGCGGGGCGAGATGGAATTCGAGTTTCTCGTAACTCTGGAACTGCTTGCCCAATTCGGCGGCAAAGGAGCCATCGGTGTAGAGCCGCGCCACCTCGTACTCGTCCTTGATGGCCATCAGCTTGAACAGGTTCCTGGCGGCAGCCTCCGACACCGCGGTCGAACCGGGCACGGCCTTGGCTTCGGCCGCGCGCAGGACGGCGATCCTTTCGGCATAACGCCTGCCGTAGGCGGCATTCTGGTAGGCGGTCAGGAAAGCGACGCGGCGGGCAATGATGTCATCCAGCGTCTCGGCGATCGCGGCGGCCTGTCCGGTCTTGCCCGGCTGGGCGACGAGGTCTCGCACGAAATCCGGCTGATGGGCGGCACGGCGGCCCCAGCGGAAGGCGGCGATGTTCATCGCCACGGCTTCGCCATTGAGCTCGATCGCCTTCTCGACAGCCTCGGCCGACAGCGGCAAGCCGCCGTGCTGGAAGGCAAAGCCGAGCATGAACATGTTGGCGCCGAGCGAATTGCCGAACAGCGCGGTGGCGGTGCGCGTTGCGTCGAAGAAATGCGCCTTGCCGTCGCCGGCGGCGGCGCGGATCGCCTTCTTCAGGCGCTCGACCGGCAATGAGAAATCGGCCGACCGGGCGAATTCGCCGGGCATGATCTCGGCTGTGTTGGCGAGAAAGATGGTGTGGCCCTCGCGCACCGCCGTCAGCACCTTCTTGGCGCCAGACACAACGAGATCGCAGCCAAGCACGAGATCGGCCTTGCCGGCCGAGACGCGGATGGCGTGGATATCGTCAGGGGTGCGGGCGATGCGGACATGGGTGAACACCGAGCCGCCCTTCTGGGCGAGGCCGGCCATGTCGATCATGCCGCAGCCCTTGTCCTCGAGATGGGCCGCCATGCCGAGCACCGCACCGACGGTGACGACGCCGGTGCCGCCGACGCCGTCGATGATCGCCGCCCAGCCCTGCTCGCCAAGCGGAAATTCGGCGGGCGTCGGCACGCCGTCGAGCGGGTCGGCCTTGCCAGCCGTACCCTCGGCCTTGCGGATCTTGGCGCCGTGCACGGTGACGAAGGACGGGCAGAAGCCGTTGACGCAGGAGAAATCCTTGTTGCAGCTCGACTGGTCGATCCTGCGCTTGCGGCCGAATTCGGTCTCGACCGGCTGGATCGAAACGCAGTTCGATTGCACGCCGCAATCGCCGCAGCCTTCACAGACCAGTTCGTTGATGAAGACCCGCTTGTCGGGATCGGGAAAGGTGCCGCGCTTGCGGCGGCGGCGCTTTTCGGCCGCGCAGGTCTGGTCGTAGAGCAGCACCGACACGCCTTTGACGCCGCGCAGCTCGCGCTGGACGAGATCGAGGTCGTCGCGGTGATGGATGGTGGCGCCGGCTGGGAATTCGACCTTGCCAGCATATTTGTCCGGCTCGTCGGTGACGATGGCGATGCGGTCGATCCCTTCGGCTCGCACTTGCCTGGCGATCATGTCGACGGTCAGGCCGCCTTCGTGCGGCTGGCCGCCGGTCATGGCGACGGCGTCGTTGTAGAGGATCTTGTAGGTGATGTTGGCGTCGGTCGATAGTGCGAAGCGGATCGCCAGCGTCCCGGAATGGTTGTAGGTGCCGTCGCCGAGATTCTGGAAGATGTGGTCGCGCTTCGAGAACGGCGCCTGGCCGACCCATTGCGCACCCTCGCCGCCCATCGCGGTGAAGCCGAGGGTGTTGCGGTCCATCCACAGCGCCATGAAGTGGCAACCGATGCCGGCAGCGGCGATCGACCCGTCCGGCACCTTGGTCGAGGAATTGTGCGGGCAGCCGGAACAGAAGAACGGCATGCGCGAGCCGATGTCGGTGGCATCCGCAAGCATCGCCTGGAACTGGCGCAGCTTTGCCACCCGCGCCGAAATCTCTTCCGACGGACCGATCGTCCGCACGATCCTCTCGCCAAGCGCGATGGCGATCTCGTTGGGGTCGAGCGCGCCCTTGGCCGGAAACAACCAGTCGCCACGCTCGTCCTTCTTGCCGACAATGACCGGCTGCGAGGCGGTGCCGTAAAGACTTTCGCGCAATTGCACCTCGATCAGCGAGCGCTTCTCCTCGACGACGACGATGGTGTCGAGGCCGCGGGCGAAGTCGGCGATATGCTGCAGGTCGAGCGGCCAGGGGCAGCCGACCTTGAACAGCCGCACGCCGATGCGGTTGGCGGCCGCCTCGTCGATGCCGATGTCCTCCAGTGCCTGGCGGACATCGAGATAGCTCTTGCCCAGCGTGATGATGCCGAGCTTCGGGTTGCGGCCGCCCGAATAGACGATGCGGTTCAGCCCGTTGGCATGGATAAAGGCGGAGGCAGCGGCGCGCTTGTATTCATGCAGCCGCTCCTCCTGGCCGAGCATGTCGATCTCGTGGCGGATGTTGAGACCGCCGGGCGGCATGTCGAAATCGGGCACGACGATGTTCAGCCGTTCGAGCGAGGCATCGACCGAGGCCGTCGATTCGATGTTGTCCTTGACGCATTTGATCGCCGCCCAGGTGCCAGCAAAGCGCGACATGGCAAAGCCGTAGAGGCCGTAATCGATGATCTCCTGGACGCCGGCCGGGTTGAGGATCGGCACCATGGTGTCGACGAACAGGAATTCGGTGGCGTGCGCGTTGGTCGATGATTCGGCCATGTGGTCGTCGCCCATCAGGGCGAGCACACCGCCATGTTTGGACGAGCCGGCGAGATTGGCGTGGCGGAACACATCTCCCGAACGATCCACGCCCGGCCCCTTGCCGTACCAGACCGAAAAGACGCCATCATGGGTGCCCTCGCCCAGCAGTTCCGCCTGCTGCGATCCCCAGCAAGCGGTGGCGGCAAGCTCCTCGTTAAGGCCGGGCTGGAAGACAATATCGGCCTGGGCGAGCTGCTTCTTGGCCTTCCACAACTGCATATCGAGGCCGCCGAGCGGCGAGCCGCGATAGCCGGAAACGAAGCCCGCCGTGTTGAGGCCGGCGCGGCGGTCGCGCTCGCGCTGCATCAGAAGCATGCGGATGACCGCCTGCGCACCGGACAGGAAGATGCGCTCCTTTGCGAGGTCGAACTTGTCGTCGAGCGCGACATCATGCAGCGTCATCAGGCATTTCCTCTGCGGAGGCCGCGTGGGAGCAGGCAGCCAACGTTCGGAGTCGGATGACGCATCCTTTCTCCCCTTGCAAGGCAGGTCAAACAAAATCGAAGGTACCAGGCGACGCGCAACGAACGGTCCGCGGCGATCCCGAATCGGGTGCAAAACCGATCCACGGACGCTGGCTAGCGCACTAAAATTTCTGCGCGTCAGATGCCTTTCGAGCAATCCGGCTTCGGTTCGCCCGGCAACTTGCCGTCGGGATGGCCGACGAGATCGGGATTGGCCGTGTAGAGCTGATCGATGACCAGCGGCCGGTCGGGCAGCACCGACTGGTCCTCCGTCGACATCAAGGTGGTGTCGATCTTTTGCAGGATCGCGCCATCGGCGCCCTTGATGCTGATGGCAATCGCATAGGGCTTGTTTTTGACGACGCAGGTCAGGGCCGGGCTCTCAAGGGTCACCTTGTCGAGCTTCGGCCAGACCTTCTGCTCGACCACCAAAGGCGCGCCGCCGGCGGGATCCTGGAAGCTGGCGACCGCCACCTGGCCGTCTCCCATCGGCTGCAGCGGCCGCAGCGTGACGACATAGGTCGCCCTGGCGAGACGGTAGTTGAAAACGAATATCTTGCCCGAAATCTCGAACAGCTTGCCTTCGTCGTTGCCGGTATCGCGGCAGGCACCGAGCGCAACGGCGGCAATCAGCGCAGCGCCGACAACGATCGAGCGGGAAAGACTTCTAAGCATCCTTAACCTCATTGGCCGCCATGCGGCGGCGACGATAATGACGACTTGCCTTCTGACGGTTGCCGCATACCGCCATATCGCACCAAAGACGGCTGGAATTGCGGCTTCTGTCGACGAACAGCCAGGTGCAGTTGGGACAGATCCTCAGCCTTGCGACGGTGTCGTCGCGCAGCAGCGACAGAGCGGAAACCGCCAGCGCCGCCTCGAAGGCGATCGGCGTCACGGGGTCGCCGAACGGCCTTCCCGGCGCCCCGATTTCGGTCTGGCTGCCAGCCAACCCCTCGGCGCAGGCGCTCAAAAACCCCGGCAGATCGGCGGTGGCCACCGTGCCTTTCGACACCGCGCCACGAAACAGCCGGTCCGTCGCCTCGCGGATCGACAGCACGACGGGCGCGATTGCCACGGGCGACGATACGGCCAGTTGTCGGTCGCCTAGCTCGGCGGCGCGAAAGCGGCTCGCCGCATCGGCAAAGCGGGCGATCTCGGCCGGATCATCGAAGCGGTCGAACGTTCTCTCCGGATCGCCGCGCAGCACGACGGTGTTCGTCGTGTCGAGCGCAAGCAGGCCGCCGGTGAAGCGGTGCGGGGTCCAGGATACTGTCATGCTCGAAATCTAACCGATAAATCGCATTTGACAAGTTAGATTCAGAGATGCAACCTCTGTAGGGATGCGGTTCCCCGCAGCCTTTTTGAACATGTCGTCGTCACGTCAGTTGCTTCTGGACGGCATGATCCGAGGGTTTTGCATGCTCTATTTCTTCCAGCAGGTGCTGAACGGGCTGCATTCGGGAGCGCTCTACGCGCTGCTGGCCTTCGGCTACGTGCTGACCAACGGCATCCTGCACCGCACCAATCTTGCCTATGGCGCGCTGTTTGCCTTTTGCGGCCAGACGATGATCCTCACCGCGGCCTTCGGCTATCAGGTGCTGTGGCTGACGCTGCTGGCTGCTGTGGCCCTCGGCGTCTTCGCGGCTTTCCTCTATGCCGCGCTGGTCAGCTACGTGCTGTCGCGCAGCGTCTTCGAACCGTTGGCCGACCGCTCGCCCAATGCAATCGTGGTGACGACGCTCGGCATCCTGCTTTTGTTGTCCGAGGCAAGCCGCATCGCCGCCGACACCCATGATCTGTGGCTGCCGCCGATGCTGGCGCAGCCCGTCATTTTCGCGCAGGACGCAACCTTCAAGGCAACGCTGACGCTCATCCAGCTCATCGACTGCACGGTGGTGCTTGTGGCAATCGTGCTGGCTGCGTGGGCATTCGCCCGCTCGAGCTTCGGCCGGCGCTGGCGCGCCGTCTCCGACGACCCAAAGGCGGCCGCCATGTGCGGTGTCGACGTGCGCGCGGTGTTCCGGCATGCCGTGCTGTTCGGCGGTTTCTGCGCCGCGCTGGCCGGCGTCATGGCCGGCCTCTATTACGGCAATGTCAGTTTCGGCTCGGGTCTCGTCTACGGCTTGAAGATCCTGTTCGTGACCGCGGTCGGCGGCTATCTCTCGCCGCCGCGCGCAGCGCTCGGAGCGGCCGCGTTCGGCATGGCCGAATCGCTGTGGGCCGGCTATTTCCCGGTCGAATGGCGCGACGCCTGGATGTATCTGTTCCTGGTCGCCATGCTGGTGCTGATCGGCGCCGGCCGCGACACCAGCAAGATCGCCTGAAACCATCAGACTTTGGTTGCATGACGCCGGGGCAAATCGCCAATATCCGGACCTGCCCTCCGATGCGATGACGTTTGCTGCCTCCATCCTTGTTGACCGGTCCGGCCACGCGCGGCATACCGTTGGACCACGCGGCGTGACGGACCTTAGGGGAAGCCGGCACGCCTCCGGCACAGGGAGGAATGCATGGCAGGGCTTCTCGCTCTATCCAGGACCATTGATCGCGTGAACGAATTCATCGGCAAATGGGTGTCGTGGCTGATCCTGCTGGCGATCCTGGTCAGCGCCGCCAACGCCATCATCCGCAAGATCTTCGACATATCCTCGAACGCCTGGCTCGAGCTGCAGTGGTATCTGTTCGGCGCCGCCTTCATGCTGGCTGCCGCCTATACGCTGAAGCAGAACGAACATATCCGCATCGACATCGTCTACGGCATGTTTTCGCGCCGCGTGCAGCACTGGATAGACCTGCTCGGCCACATCCTCTTCCTGATGCCGTTCGTGACGCTGATGGTGATCTATTTCGTTCCCTATGTGTCGCTGTCGTTTCGAAGCGGCGAGATGTCCAACAACTCCGGCGGACTGATCATCTGGCCGGCCAAGGCCATCCTGCTGGTCGGCTTTTTCCTGCTCGCTCTGCAGGGCATCTCCGAGATCATCAAGAAGATCGCCATCATGCGCGGCGACATGGACGACCCAAATCCGTTCATATCGGCACATGAGCAGGCCGAACTCGAGGCCAAGGCGCTGGCCGACGAGGTGCGCTCATGATGGAGTTGATCGCCCAGAACATGGCGCCGATCATGTTCGCTTCGCTGATCATCTTCCTGCTGATCGGCTACCCCGTCGCCTTTTCGCTGGCCGCCAACGGCTTGATGTTCTTCTTCATCGGCGTGCTTCTCTCGCCCTATTCCGGTGGATCGATCAATCTGGCCTGGCCGCTTCTGCACGCACTGCCGGATAATTTCTACGGCAGCCGGGTGATGTCGAACGACACGCTGCTTGCCATTCCGTTCTTCACCTTCATGGGCATCGTGCTTGAACGATCCGGCATGGCCGAAGATCTGCTCGACACGATCGGCCAGCTGTTCGGGCCGATCCGTGGCGGCCTTGCGTACGCGGTGATCTTCGTCGGCGCGCTGCTGGCGGCAACCACCGGTGTGGTGGCGGCATCCGTCATCGCCATGGGCCTGATCTCGCTGCCCATCATGCTGCGCTACGGCTATGACCGCCGGCTGGCATCCGGTGTCATCGCGGCATCCGGCACGCTCGCCCAGATCATCCCGCCGTCGCTGGTGCTGATCGTGCTGGCCGACCAACTCGGCCGCTCGGTCGGCGACATGTATGCGGGCGCGCTGATCCCGGGCCTGGTGCTGACCGGCCTCTACGCGCTCTACATCCTGATCATGTCGATCGTCCGGCCGGCGTCGGTGCCGGCACTGCCGCTGGAGGCCCGCACGCTCGGCCACGGCGTCGTGTCGCTGCTGGTGGCATTGTTGGTCACGTTTGCGGTTTCCTACGCAGCGTATCGGTATCTCGCGCCGGCGCATGGCGACAATGCCGACATTCTCGGCGCCACTGCAGGTGTGCTCTTCATCTACGTCGTGGCAATTGCGGACAAACGCCTGAACTTCAACATGATGTCCAGGCTGGCGCAGCAGGTGATCATCGTGCTGATCCCGCCACTGGCGCTGATCTTCCTGGTGCTCGGCACCATCTTCCTCGGCATCGCCACCCCGACGGAGGGCGGCGCCATGGGTTCTGTCGGTGCCTTGATCATGGCGGCGGCAAAGGGGCGGCTGTCGCTGGACGTGGTCAAGCAGGCCCTGACCTCGACGACGCGGCTGTCGTCCTTCGTCCTGTTCATCCTGATCGGTGCGCGGGTGTTCTCGCTCACCTTCTACGGCGTCAACGGCCATATCTGGGTCGAGCACCTGCTGACCTCGCTGCCGGGCGGCGAAGTCGGCTTCCTGATCGGCGTCAACATGCTGGTCTTCTTCCTGGCGTTCTTCCTCGACTTCTTCGAACTCGCCTTCATCATCGTGCCGCTGCTGGCGCCGGCCGCGGACAAGCTCGGTATCGACCTGATCTGGTTCGGCGTGCTTCTGGGCGTCAACATGCAGACCAGCTTCATGCACCCGCCCTTCGGCTTCGCGCTGTTCTACCTGCGCTCGGTCGCGGCGCGCGTGCCCTATCTCGATCGCATCACCGGCAAACAGATCGCACCCGTCACCACCGGGCAGATCTATTGGGGCGCGGTGCCCTTCGTCTGCATCCAGGTGATCATGATCGGGCTGACCATCGCCTTCCCGCAGATGGTGATGCATTACAAGGGCACGGTGGTCGATCCCGGCACGATCGACTACAAGGTGCCGGAAATACCCGGCCTGTCGCCGCTTGGCACACCGCCGGCCGGCGGCGGCACGGCGCCGGCGGCCCCTGCAGCCCCCGATCTGTCGCAACCACCGAGTTTCGGCGACACGCCGCCGGCCAAACCGGCGCCCCCGCAGCCGGACCTGTCGCAACCGCCAAGCTTCAACTGAACCCGGCAATGGCCAGGATCATGAAAGCTGTGCGACTGGAAGCGGTGGGCAGCATCGCCCTGCGCGAGGTCGACAAGCCCGACATCGGGCCGGATGAGCTTCTGGTGCGCGTTGAAGCCTGCGGCGTCTGCGGCACCGACCGGCATCTGTTCCATGGCGAATTCCCGTGCACGCCGCCGGTGACGCCCGGGCATGAATTCTCCGGCATCGTCGAGGCGGTCGGAGAATCCGTCTCCGGCTTTGCCGTTGGCGACCGCGTCACCGGCGACCCCAACATCGCCTGCGGGCGTTGCGCGCACTGTCATGCCGGGCGGGTCAACCTCTGCAGCAACCTGCGCGCCATCGGCATTCATCGCGATGGCGGCTTTGCCGAATATCTTGCCTTGCCGCACAAGCAGGCCTTCATCGTGCCTGCCGGCCTGAAGCCGACGCATGGTGCCTTCTGCGAACCGCTCGGCTGTTGCCTGCATGGCGTGGACCTGGCCGAAATCAGGCCAGGCAGTTCGGTGGCCGTGCTCGGCGGCGGCGTGATCGGCCTGCTCACCGTGCAGTTGGCGCGTCTGGCCGGTGCCACGACCATCATCTTGTCGACCAGGCAAGCCTCGCGGCGCGCGCTCGCCGAGGATCTCGGGGCCACGGCGACGGTCGATCCGACCGCCGCCGACGTCATCGACGCCGTCGCCGGGGCAACGGGCCTGGCGCCAGGCGGTGTCGACGTCGTCTTCGAATGCGCGGGCGTGCGGGAGACCGTCGAGCAGTCGATGCGGCTGGCCCGCGCCGGCGGCACGGTCGTCATCGTCGGCGTGACGCCGCAAGGCATGAAAGCGGAATTCGAGCCCTTCGACCTGCTGTTCCGGGAACTGAAAGTGCTCGGCTCCTTCCTCAATCCCTACACGCATCGCCGCGCCGCCGAACTCATTGCATCGGGCACAATCGAGATCGACCGGCTGATCTCCAGACAAGTGGACCTCGAAGACGCGGCAGCGGTGATCGCCAATCCGCCGGCGCCCGGCGAGGTCAAGGTGCTGGTGGTGCCGCACCCGGGCTGAGCGGCTGCGGCGTTTGCGCTGCCGCCATCGCCCTGCCGAAGCCTGAAATGAAAAACCCCGGGCGTTCGAGCCCGGGGTCTTTCGAGTGATGCAAAGAGCGGTCTACAGCTTGCCGTTGCGCTGCTGGACCATCATGAAGGTGTCGTAATTGTATTCGGCCACCTGCGCCCAGAGATAGTGCTCCTTGCGGAAGCCCTTGATCGATTCCCAAATCTTCTTGAACGGCGCGTTGGAGGCTTCCATTTCGGCATAGACCTCGTTGGCCTTCTCGAAGCAGGCGGCCATGATGTCCTGGCTGAATGGGCGCAGCTTCGCACCACCGGCCACCAGCCGCTTCACCGCTGCCGGGTTCAGATAATCGTACTTCTGCAGCATGTTGGCATCGGCAGCCTGGGCGGCGGTGCGCAGCAGTGACTTGTAAGCCGGCGAAAGCTCGTCGTATTTCGCCTTGTTGAACATCAGGTGGACGGTCGGACCGCCTTCCCACCAGCCGGGATAGTAGTAGTAGGGTGCGACCTTGTAGAAGCCGAGCTTCTCGTCGTCATACGGGCCGACCCATTCGGCGGCGTCGATGGTGCCTTTTTCCAGCGCCGGATAGATGTCGCCGCCGGCGATCTGCTGCGGCACGACGCCGAGCTTCTGCACCACCTTGCCGGCAAAGCCGCCGATGCGCATTTTGAGGCCGGACAGGTCGGCAACCGTGTTGATCTCTTTGCGGAACCAGCCACCCATCTGCACGCCGGTATTGCCGCCCGGCAGGCCGAAAAGGCCCTGCGTGGCGAGAAACTCGTTGAACAGGTCGATGCCGCCGCCATGGTAGTGCCAGGCGTTCATGCCGCGCGCGTTGAGCGAAAAGGGAACCGCCGCACCGAGCGCCCATGTCGGGTCCTTGCCCCAGTAATAATATGCCACCGTGTGGCAGGCCTCGACCGTGCCGGCCGTGGTGGCGTCGGCAGCCTGCAGACCGGGCACAAGCTCGCCGGCGGCAAAGACCTGGACCTGGAAGTTGCCATCAGTGGCTTCCGACAGCATCTTGGAGAACACCTCGGCGCCGCCATAGATGGTGTCGAGCGACTTCGGGAAGGAAGACGCCAGCCGCCACGTCACCTTGGGATTGGACTGGGCTATTGCCGGCGCCGCGAGCGTGGCCGCCGCCGCTGCAGCACTGACGCCGGTAACACCAGCCTTGCGAATGAATGAACGACGATCCATGAAGTTCCTCCCTTTTGGACCAGACAGACCGACGTTCGGAAATCCTCGATTCCCGTGCCGGTTGGCGCAAAACAATACACAGGCAAGAAGTCGAGTCCAGCGCGGCGGCCCGATTTGACGTCGAAGCCCAGCTGCCTTGCAACTATAGTCTAACAGGCCGTTTCGTGGCCCATGCGACACGTGAAACTTGCCATGGAAAAATATCGGCGGATCGCCTATTTTGGAGGCAGGATACCCTTTGCAGATGGAACACAGAGCCAAAATGCATCAGCCGCTCGTCGCCATATCGACCGACGTACGTCAGTTCGACAACTACACCTGGCATGCCGCCCCGCAGCAATATCTGGAGGCGGCGATTGCCGGTGCCGGCGTGTTCCCGGTGCTGGTGCCATCGTTCGGCGACAGGCTCGACTTCGATGAACTTCTGTCGTCGGTCGACGGGGTCATGGTCACCGGGTCGAAATCCAATGTGCACCCCTCGCTCTATGGCGGCGACGCCAGCGAAGCCAATGGTCCCTACGACACGGCGCGCGACGCCACCACGCTGCCGCTGATTCGCAGGGCGATAGAGCGCGGCGTACCGCTGCTCGCCATCTGCCGCGGTATCCAGGAGATGAACGTGGCGCTCGGTGGCACGCTAGGCACCGAGATCCAGGAGCGCGAGGGTTCGTTCGACCACCGCGCGCCGGTGAGCGACAATCAGGACGAGCGCTTCGCCATCCACCAGACCATTTCGATCAAGCCGGGCAGCTGCCTGGCCGGCGTGTTCGGTGCCGGCGACATCAAGGTCAACTCGTTGCACCGCCAGGCGATCGACCGGCTCGGCCCGAAACTGCAGATCGAGGCGGTCGCCGGCGACGGCACGGTCGAGGCGGTTTCGGTGCGTGACTCACGCGCCTTCGCCGTCGGCGTGCAATGGCATCCGGAATATTGGGTCAACTCGGACAGCAACTCGGTCAAGATTTTCCGTGCCTTCGGCGATGCCGTGCGGCTGCACGCCACGGCGAAAGCCGGTGCGCGCGCCGCTGCGGAATAATCAGTCCCTCAAACCACCGGTGGCTGCCAGCGATAGCAATGGCGCGGCCGGGGCGTAGGATTCGTAGCCGCCACCGTCAGCAACCGCGAAGGTGACGATCGGATCGACGCCATTGGCGCTGAAGGCGACCGTGCCGTCCTGTTCCTGCCGCCAGAACTTTGCCCGCTCGATGCCAGGCAGGAGCCGGCGGCAGTTCGGCCCCACCGTCAACAGCGACAGGTCATCCGAAACCGACGCGCCGCGCGTGACCGCGCAATTGCCTTGGTCGCCATTGGCCACCAGCCTGTAGCTGTTGGATGGCGCGACCGCATCGGCTGCACTTTCACCGTTGCCGGGATGAAACGGCTGGATGCCGCCAAACAGCGCGGCGGCAGCGATCACCATAGAAAGCGTTTTCATCATCTTCATCCACGCACACGGACAAGATCAAGAATGATTTCAGATGGTTAAACGGACGTCAATAAGTGTGGCAGCCTGCCGTTCCATCCAGACGGAAAGGCGCTTCACACTTTTCCTGGAATTGCTTTGGCCTTCACATTCACAGTCTCCGGCACCGGCGTCAGCGGACGACGTTCTGCGAACCAGGAGACCAGATTGTCGACGCACAGATCCGCCATGGCGCGGCGTGTATGGTCCGAGGCAGAGCCGACATGCGGCAACAGCGAGGTGTTGGGTGCGTCGAGCAGGGCCTTGGGCACGTTCGGCTCGTCGGCGAAGACATCGAGGCCCGCGGCGGCGATGGTGCCATTGGCGAGCGCTGCCGCTAGCGCTGTCTCGTCGACCGTGCTGCCGCGGCCGATGTTGACGAAGACGCCGTTGGCGCCGAGCGCCGACAGGATTTCGGCATTGACCGCCTTCTCCGTCGAGGCGCCGCCGGGCGCCACCGAAATCAGCGTGTCGACCGCTCCGGCAAGGCCCTTCAGCGTCGAATGGTACTGGTAGCTCAACCCCTCGACCCGGCGCCGGTTGTGGTAAGCGACGGGCAGGCCAAAAGCTTCCAGCCGCCTGGCAACCGCCTGGCCGATGCGGCCCATGCCGAAAATGCCGGCGCGGCGCCCGCGCAAGGTCAGCCGGCTCAGGGGATAGTTGCCCTTGCGCAGCCAGCTGCCGTCACGCAGCCAGGTCTCGGCGCGCGGCAGGTCGCGGATGGTGTTGATCAGCAGCCCGATGGTGGTGTCGGCAACCTCTTCGGTCAACACGTCCGGCGTGTTGGTGACCATGATGTTTTTCGCAGCCGCGTGGCCGACATCGACCGAATCATAACCGACGCCGAAGGAGGCGATGAGTTCGAGATTGGGCAATGCATCCATCATTGCCGCATTGATGCCGGCGAACGAGGCAATGCCACGCACGTTGCTGCGCATCTCGTCGGTGACCAGCGCCGGATCGGCTCGTTCGATCCTGACCGGGTTGAAGGTGTTGTCGATGCGCTTGACCGCATGATCGTTGAAATCGCCCGGCACCAGAATGCCGACGGTCTGCAATTGCTCGGTCTTGGTCATGCACGCTCCACCGGCTTGCCGGTCGACTGGCGCACATGCAGTTCCGGCTTGATCAATTCCTGCGACGGCCGCACCGTCTGCCCGTTCAACTTGTCCAGCAGCGCACTGGCGGCGCGGCGTCCAACCTCGCGCTGGCCGTTCCAGACGGTGGTCAGCGCAGGCGTCGCAATCGCCGCCTCTTCGAGATCGTCATAGCCGGTGACCGAGATGTCGACGCCCGGCACCAGGCCGGCACGCGCAATGCCGTTCATAAGGCCGATGGCGACAAGGTCGTTCCAGCAGCAGGCGGCCGTCGGCTTGTCCTTCAGCGCCAGGAACTGCCCGGCGGCCTCGAAGCCGGCTTGCTTGGTGCGCGGGCCGGCGATGCGCCAGGACGGCCTGACTTCAAGCCCGGCCGCCTCCATGGCGTTGACATAGCCCTGGTAGCGATCGCGGCCGGTCGAGGTCTGGTCGGTGCCGCCGATCATGGCGATGCGCTTGTGGCCGAGCGAGATCAGATGGTTGGTGGCGAGCCCGGTGCCATAGGCATCGTCGCCGCGAAAGACCGGCACGTCGGCGCCCTCGACCGTGCGGGCGATCAGCACCGCCGGGAGGCCGTTCTCCTCCGCCATCAGGATGTCGGAAGCCGGCGTGCCGATGGCCGGCGACATGATGACCCCGTCGGCACCGAGCTGCAGCAGCGTATCGATGAAGGTGCGCTGCTTCTCGAGTTGGTCATAGTGGTTGGACAGGATGAAGGTCTGGCGGCTGCGGTCAAGCTCGCTTTCGATCGAGCGCAGGATCTCGGCGAAGAACGGGTTCATGATGTCGTGGACGACGACACCGACAATGCCCGAACGCGAGGTGCGCAGGCTGGCGGCGCGCCGGTTGTAGATATAGCCGATGGCGCGGGCATGTTCCTTGATGCGGTCGCGGGTGGTGCCGGCGACCAGCGGGCTGTCGCGTAGCGCCAGTGACACCGTGGCCGTGGAGACGCCGAGCGCATCCGCGATCGTCGAAAGCTTGATTTTCTGTGCCAGCGACCTGTGCTCCCCGACCGGCTTCAGTCCTTATGCACGTCGTTGTCCCGAAACCGGTTCCCACTTTTGGGCGACATGCATTAAACAGTTTAAAGGCGGCGTTATGCCATCGATCGGCAGTAAATCAAAGTTTTTTTGCCAACGCCTCCGCTTCGACGTCGGAGGCCGCGCGGCTCTGCAGCCGAAGCCGATGCTCGCGATGAACGATGTAGAGGCCGCTGGCGACGATAATGGCGGCGCCGACCAATGTCCAACGGTCGGGAAACTGCTTGAAGACGATCCAGCCGGAAATGATCATCCACACCATCTGCGAATAGGGATAGGGCGCCAATGCGGTGGTCGTCGCCAGCCGGTAGGCCTGGACCAGCAGCCAGTGGCCGACACCGCCGAACACGCCAAGCATGAGCAGGACAAACCAGTGCCAGCCATCATGCGGCAGGGAGAACGAAAACGGCAGCAGGGGCAAAAGCAGCACCGCCGGCGCCAGTGCCGAGAACAGGATGAGGCTTTCCGACGTCTCGGTCGCCGACATGCGGCGCGTCATGATGACGTAGAAGCAGTTCGAGAGCATCGAGCCGAGCGCGAAGAGATGCCCGATGCCGAAGACGCCGACACCCGGCCGGGTGATGATCAGAACCCCGGCGAAAGCGGCAAGGATCGCCAGCCAGCGGCGCCAGCCGGCCCATTCGCCAAGCAGCGGGCCGGCAAGTGCAGTGATCACCATCGGCCCGAAGAAATAGATCGAGGTGGTTTCTGCCAGTTGCAGGGAGCGTAGCGCCAGGATGTTGAACATGGTCGAGCCGAACAGGAACAGACCGCGCAGGACATGGGCCGGCAGGTTGACCGGGCGAAACCGTACCGGTTGGCGCCAGCCGCGCAAAAGCGCGCCGACAAGCACCACATGCACGGCAAAGCGTACCCAGGCCACGATCAGTACGGATACGCCGGCCAGCACGAGATATTTGCTGCTGGTGTCGAGGAAGGTGAAGAAGATGTAGGTGGAAAGCATGCAGAGGATCGCCACCGGGGGCGTTGCGCTTTCTGGATGTCTTTGGGGAGCGCTCACTTGCAGGCCGGATGGGAAGCTGGGCTGGAGCCCACCTTTGCGGGAAATGCCGCTTGCCGGCAAGCCAATTGTCGGCTGCCACCGCGCCAAAGCCGGCTGGCACAACAACAGCGCCCGGCAGGCTTAGTCTTTTGGAGCGAAGGTGCATCGAAACCCCAATCAGGCCGGCATATTCAGCGCACCCTAGTCGTGCATGCGGGCGCCCTTGGTGATCTTGTCGACCACCTTCTTCTCGGCGCGAAGCGCGATACCGACCACCCTGGCGTCTTCAGGTGCGAATTCGGCAAAGACCGCACGGTTGGCAGCGTCGTGGCCGGTCGCGAACATCTCCTCGACATAGAGCGAGGTCGTCACGCCACGCTCCAGCGTGCGCTGGTGGATTGTGGCCAGCGTCGCCTGGTCGGCGGACAGCACGATGACCGGCTGGATCGACAGCGGATTGTAGAGATTGCCTGCGCGGTCGCGGTAGGGTTCGCCGATGATGTCCGGGAACTGGGCGACGATGCCGCTGGTCAGGAAGGCGGTGACGTTGAGTTTCTGCCAGACCGGCAGATCGTGCCTGAGCACGATTGCAAATTTCGTGTCGAACATGAGACATTGACCATTCGAGCTGTGCCCCAACGCGAGGCTGAAGGAGAAGATGTCGCACGATCTAAACAGCCAGGCCTTCGAGGGTCTTGGACGTTTGTGCGTTGACGCGGCGGAGAACTGCATCATTTCCGCCTCCGACCCTGCCGGCATGGAGCGGATCGAGGCGCGGTTCCATGGCAGCGCCTTCGACCTGCACCGCCACGACACCTATGCGATCGGGGTGACGCTGCATGGCGTGCAGCGGTTTCGCTACCTCGGCGCGACGCGCCACAGCCTGCCTGGCCAGGTCATCGTGCTGCATCCCGACGAATTGCATGACGGGGGTGCCGGCACCGAGGACGGATTGCGCTACAGGATGCTCTACCTGGAACCCTCGTTGATGCTCGACTGCCTTGGCGGCGCGTCTTTGCCCTTTGTCAGGGACGGCGTGCTGACGGACGACAGCTTCTGCACGACGCTGCTTTCGGCGCTGGGACCGCTGGAGGAGGAACTCGACGAGCTGTTCGTTGCCGACTTCCTCGCTCAGCTGATGCAAAGCCTGACCCGGCATGCCGGCCAGCCGGCGAAGCCAATGGCCAGAACGGCATGGCGAGCAGCTACGCTGGCGCGCGACTATCTCGCGGAGAATTTCGGCCGCCCGGTGCGTTCGGGTGAGTTGGAGGCGATCACAGGGCTCGACCGCTATGCCTTGTCACGGCATTTCCGGGCCGCCTTCTGCACCAGCCCGCATCGCTTCCTGGTGATGCGCCGGCTTCAGAGCGCGCGGCGGATGATCGCCGCCGGCGAGCCCCTGGCGCAGATCGCCATTGAGGCCGGCTTCAGCGACCAAAGCCATTTCATTAGGCAATTCAAGAAGGCGTTCGGCATGACGCCGGGGCGCTGGTCCTCGCTGATCCAGGGCGCTGCGGCTGAGGCCGCTTGATTGCTGCGCCGGGATCAGCGATCAGTCGTCCGTCTCGGCGTCGTCGTCGATCAACACCAATTCCTCGTTCGAGAGGTTGGCCTCGATGCGGGCAAGCAGCTTGAACAGCGCTTTCTGGTCCTTCTTGTCGAGGCCCTTCAGCGCCTGCTTTTCGGTCTTCTTCACCGATTTCTCGATAGCGTGGATGATGTCTCGGCCCGTGTCGGTGAGGAAAATATGGGCCTGGCGAGCATCGGCCGACGAGGCGCGCTTTTCCAGAAAGCCCTGCGCCTGCAGGCGGTTGATGGTCTTGGTGATGGTCGGCGGGCGCACGCCGAGGCGTCCGGCGAGATTGCCCGGCGTCTGGCCGTCTTCACGATCGAGCGCCAGCATGATCTGGTCCTGGCCGGCATAGAAGCCGTGTGCCAGAAGCCGCGCCGCGAGCGCGGTTCTTGCCAGCCTTGCCGCCGAATGCAGCCGGCTCATTGTTGCAGTTTTGTCCGCCTTGGCCATGGTCATCCCTCTTCGGCCGTACCGGTGCGGTCAGCATAGACGCAGCCGGCCGGTTGGCAATCGACGATCAAAAAGATTCCGGCGCTCCAAACAGCTTTGCCGGCAAGCATTGCGGTGTCCGCCGTGGCTAATGCCAGATGTTTATTTCAGTTAGATGACAAACGACTTTTCGCGACCGGAGTTTTCGCCGCGGGGGCACATGCGTGAGGGATGTCGCTCAACCGGGCTTCACCGCGACGATCATCAGCGCCTGATAGGCATCCTCCACCTCGCGCAGTGCGGCCTGCGACAACGGTCCGGCCTGCCTGGCGATGCCGTCGCTGGCGTTCGAGGTGTCGCGCTTGCCGGGCCGGTCATTGTATGGCGCGACAGCGGTGAATATCTGCTCGCTGAGACTGTCGGGGAAGAACAACTGGCCGGTCATCACCGAATTGTCGTCGGGGAACACCTTGAAGTGGATATGGGTGGTGCGGCCGCGATACCAGCCGGGATAGATGGTGGCGAAGGTAACGATGCCGCTCGCATCGGTCTTCTGCCAACCACGCAGGAAGGTCTGGCCCGACGTGTCGACATCGCGGCCGTCACCTTGTCCCGGGTAGCCCGAATAGGCACCTTGCGCATCGCAATGCCAGATGTCGACGCGGGCGCCGGCAAGCGGGCGGCAGGTCGCGTCGACAACCTGGAGCCTTACGGTGAGGGCAACGCCCTTCTTGCCTTCAGTGACGTCGGCACGTTCGAGTTTCGGGTCGAAATAGAATGGCCCTTCGGTCACCTCGGGTGTGATGGCGCAGACGCCGGCGCCGGATTGGAACAGGGTCAGCCCGGCATAGGACCAGGACTGGGCGGCGGAAGACTGGGCGGCGATTGCCGCGGCCGGCAGGAAGGCACCACCGCCGGCAGTCACCGCGATCAAGCCGAGCGCCTTGCGCCGGCTCAATGACAAGGAGAATGGTTTGCCGGACATATCGCGCCTCTCGAATTGGCCTGCCGTATGCTGATCTAGGCTGTGACAGCGGCTCCCGCCGGTGAAAAACCGGCAATGGCGGCAAGCCGGTTTGGCCCATCGGTTTGCCTCGTGCAAAATCCCGGCACACGTCCTATATGGAGCCAACAATCCCTTTTCGAGGCTTTTTTCAAGGCCCAGATTTTTCCGAGGCAAGTCATGAGCGACGCACAGACGCAGATCCCCGTAACCGTTCTCACCGGCTATCTCGGCGCCGGCAAGACGACGCTGCTCAACCGCATCCTGTCAGAAAGCCACGGCAAGCGTTACGCCGTCATCGTCAATGAGTTCGGCGAAATCGGCATCGACAACGAACTGATCGTGGAATCCGACGAGGAAATCTACGAAATGAACAATGGCTGCGTCTGCTGCACGGTGCGCGGCGACCTGATCCGCGTCGTTGAAGGCCTGATGCGCCGGCCCGGCCGTTTCGACGCCATCGTGGTCGAGACCACCGGCCTCGCCGATCCGGTGCCGGTGGCGCAGACCTTCTTCATGGACGACGACGTGCGCTCCAAGACCAGGCTCGACGCGGTGGTGGCGCTGGTCGATGCCAAGCATCTGCCGCTGCGGCTCAAGGATTCCAGAGAAGCCGAGGACCAGATCGCCTTCGCCGACGTCGTCGTGCTCAACAAGACCGACCTCGTCACCCCCGAAGAGCTCGCCAAGGTCGAAGCGACGATCCGTGCCATCAATCCAGCGGCGAAGATCCATCGCACGACGCGCGCCGGCGTCGCCTTGTCGGAAGTGCTCGACCGCGGCGCCTTCGACCTTTCAAGGGCGCTGGAAAACGATCCGCATTTCCTCAAGGCGCATGACGATCACGATCATCACGACCACGACCACGACCATCATGACCATGACGGGCACGATCACCATGATCATGACGGGCATGACCACCATCACGCGCATCCTTCCGACATCCATGACGTGACGGTGCAGTCGGTGTCGCTGCGCGGCGGCGAGATGGACCCGAAGAAGTTCTTCCCGTGGATCGAGAAGATCACCCAGATGGAAGGCCCCAACATCCTGCGCCTGAAGGGCATCATCGCGCTCAAGGGCGATGACGAGCGCTACGTCATCCAGGGCGTGCACATGATCATCGAGGGTGACCACCAGCGCGCCTGGAAAGACGGCGAGAAACATGAGAGTCGGCTGGTCTTCATCGGCCGCCAACTCGACGCAGAGCGGCTGAAGAAGAGTTTTGACGCCTGCCAGGCTGCCTGATTTCCCAATCAGTTTCTGGCGCTAGCGCTGGCCTTCCTTCGCCCCTTGTGGGAGAAGGTGGCCGAGCGAAGCTCGGGCGGATGAGGGGTGTTCCAGCTTGGCAAACCGCAATCTGTCCAGCACCCCAACCGTCTTGGCGCTGCGCCAATCCACCTTCTCCCACAAGGGGAGAAGGAAACGAGCGCGGTCGCCCGTGATTGAGACGGAAGAGGCGCAAACAGATCTCGAATGGAATAGTTGTAGATGCCCACCGTCGCCCCGCTTGATCTCGAAGGCCATTGCGTCGCCGCCGTCTTCCTCGGCGACGTGCCGCATTTCGCGCTGGCCGATGGTGCCGTCCATCGGCTCGACCATGGCCACAAGACAATTCAAGCCAATGACGGGCTGCTCGCCGCCTTCCACGATGCGGCCAATGACCGGCTGATCACCGGCGGCGAGGATGGCAAGATTTTTTCTGTCACCGCGGGCGGCAGCTTCCAGGAGTTGGCGAGCGCCGGGAAAAAATGGATCACCAGCGTCGCCGCCGGACCGCAGGGCACCATCGCCTATGCCTCAGGCAAGAACGCCTTCGTGCGTTTCGCCGACGGCAAGACCAGGGAATTTGCCCATCCGCGTTCGGTCGAGGGGTTGGCGTTCTCGCCCAAGGGCATGCGCTTTGGTGTTGCCCGCTACAATGGCGCGACGCTGCATTTCCCGGCCACCGAAGGCAAGCCGGCGGAGCTCGAATGGGCCGGCGCCCATACCGGCATCACCTTCTCGCCCGACGGTGCGTTCCTTGTCACCACGATGCAGGAGAACGCCCTGCACGGCTGGAAGCTTGCCGATGGCAAGCACATGCGCATGAGCGGCTATCCCGGCAAGGTCAAAAGCCTGTCGTGGAGCGCGAAAGGCAAGTGGCTGGCGAGCTCCGGTGCGCCGGCGGCGATCGTCTGGCCGTTTTCAGGCAAGGACGGCCCGATGGGCAAGGCACCGCTGGAACTCGGCACGCGCGGCAACGCCATGGTGACGGCGGTCGCCTGCCATCCGAGCCAGGATGTCGTCGCTGTCGGCTATGATGACGGCATGGTGATGGCGGTACGCTTCTCGGACGCCAAGGAAGTGCTGTTGCGGCGACCGGGCAAGGGCACCATCACCTCGATGATGTGGGACAAGGAAGAGCGCCGCGTCGCCTTCGGCAGCGCGGCCGGCGATTGCGGCGTCATCGACATCACGGCATAATTTCAAAAGACGGATCACTCGGCGCCGCAGGAAACCTTGCCGGTCAGATCGGCGGTCTTGCCATCGCCGTCCTTGTCGGCGGTGCTGTCATAGACGGCAAGCGTATACTGCCCGTCATAGATACCTTCATCGCTGGCCTTGGTCAGGATCGTCAGTTCGACGGAACTGAAGGTCTTGGCCACCTCGTGCTCATGATAGATGTTCAGGCGCAACTCCTTGTCGTCGAGCCAGTACTGAGTGAGGTTGGCATCCTCGAACACGGTCTTGCGCAGCTGGTCGTCAGCAGGCCTTGCCTTGATTTCGAGGTCGCCACGAAAGTTGAAAGTCGGGCCGCCCATGCCTCTGGTGACGCCGGCGCCGACCTCGAATGCGACCGCCGCATCGTCGACGTTGCACCAGATGCCACCGGAGGCGCAGGCCATGTTGGCCGACAAAAGCAACCCCGCCGCGCAGATGATCGTCCGCATTTTTCCCCCGCACCCCAAATTGCCCCCCTTATTGGCCCTGGTTTCGCCAGCAGCGTCAAGCGCTGGCACCAGCGGCTGAGCCAATGCAGGACAGACGCGCGGCCGATTGCGGTCGCGGACATGGATTGGCTAAGAGGGACGACCAGAGGGGTTTTCATGCACAGCGACAGTTCCAGGACGTCCATCGGCGGCATCGATCGCGACCGTATTGCCGACCTGCGCGAGATTGAGGCGGCAGCCTTCCGCAAGGCGCGGCCGAAATCGGAGGCGAAGGTCGGCAATGGCCTGCCAGGCTTCTTCGGTGGCGTGCCGATGCACTGGATGAACGACTGGCCGACGCCGTTTCCGATCCTGGTCGACAGAGCCAGGGGCGCCACCATCACTGACATCGACGGTATGAGGCTCGACGATTTCTGTCTGGGCGACACCGGCTCGATGTTCGGCCATTCGCCACCGCCGGTGGCGCGCGCCATCCGCCGCCAGGCCGGGCGGGGCCTGACCTATATGCTGCCCTCCGAAGACGCACTCGCCATCGGCCCATTGCTGCAGCAGCATTTCGGCCTGCCGTTCTGGCAGATCGCGACGACGGCGACCGATGCCAACCGCTTTGCGCTGCGGGTCGCCCGGGCCATCACCGGGCGCGAAAAGATCCTGGTCTTCAACGGCTGCTATCACGGCTCGGTCGATGAGACGATGGTGCGGCTGGTGGATGGTATTCCAGTCAACCGGCCGGGACTGGCGGGCGAATTCCGCGACCTGACCCGCACGGCGAAGGTGATCGAGTTCAACGATGTCGCCGCACTGGAGGCCGCGCTTAGGGATAAGGATGTCGCCTGCGTCATCGCCGAGCCGGTGCTTACCAATTCCTGTATGGTGCTGGCCGATCCGGGCTTCCATGACGCGTTGCGCAGGCTGACGCGCGAAGCCGGTACACTGCTTCTGATCGATGAGACGCATACGATCTCGACCGGCCAAGGCGGCTACACCAGGAAATACGGGCTGGACCCGGACTTCTTCGTGCTGGGCAAGCCGATCGCCGGCGGTGTGCCGGCCAGTGTTTGGGGCATGAGCGATGGCGTCGCCTCGCGCTATGCTGCCTACAACAGGGAGAAGGAGCCGGGTTATTCCGGCATGGGCACGACGCTCTCGGCCAATCCGCTGCAGTTTGCGGCGATGCGCGCCACGCTCGAAGAGGTGATGACCGAAGACAATTATGCCCGCATGGACCATTTGGCGCGGCGACTCGACGCCGGGCTGACCGGCGTGATCGACCGTTACCGCTTGCCCTGGCATGTCGCCCGCGTCGGCGCCCGCGTCGAGTTCATCTGTGCGCCCGGCCCGCTGCGGAATGGCGCCGAGACCGAGACGGCGCATGCGCCGGAGCTGGAAGCGGCCATCCATGTCGCGCTGGTCAATCGCGGCGTGCTGATCGCGCCCTTCCACAACATGATGCTGATCTCGCCGGCGACCACCGGTGCCCAAGTCAACCGGCTGATCTCCGCCTTCGGCGCGGTTGCGGCAAAGCTTGCAGCATGAGACAAGCGGCTAACAAATGGGCGCGCGAAGAAAAGCCGGACAGATCATGACCTCACCTTCGGGCTCGACGCCCACCGAGGCGCAAGCCTTTCTCGACGCCCATCCCGAGATCGAAGCCTTCGATATCGTGCTGACCGACGCCAATGGCGTCGGTCGCGGCAAGATCGTGCGCCGGCATGAGCTGAAAAGCATCTTCGAGGGCGGCCGGCACATGCCGATCTCGATCCTCGGCCTCGATATCACCGGCGAGGATGTGCACGAAACCGGGCTGATCTGGACGACCGGTGACGGCGACCTCAGGGCCTGGCCAATCCCCGGCACGCTGGTGCCGCTCTACGGCACGAACCCGCCGCGCGGCCAGCTGCTGATGGAGATGTATCACCTCGACGGCCAGCCGATGTCGTCGGATCCTCGCCTGGCGCTGGCCCGGCAAGTGGAGATCCTGGCTGCCAAGGGTCTATATCCGGCCGGCGCCTTCGAGCTGGAATTTTTTCTCCTGGCCAACGAGCGCGATGCCGACGGCAAGGTGCAGCCGGCGCGCGCCGTGCTCGACGGCCGCGTCTCGGGCAAGACGGAAGTCTATTCCGTCGATCACCTGCACGGCATGGAGCCGCTGTTCTCCGACATCTATGCGGCTGCCAAGGCACAAGGCATTCCGGCCGAGACGGTGATTTCCGAATATGCCCCTGGCCAGTACGAATTGACGCTGAACTACCGCAAGGACGTGATGCGGGCGGCCGACGACCTGGTCATGCTGAAGCGGCTGGTGCGGGCGCAGGCGCGCCGCCACGGCGTCACCGCTTGTTTCATGGCCAAGCCGATCGAGAAATATGCCGGCTCGGGCATGCATTTCCATGTCTCGCTGCAGGACAAGGCCGGCCGAAACGTCTTTGCCGAATCCGGTGGCGAGAGCTGGTCGCTGCCGCTGCTGCAGGGGCTCGGCGGCCTGATCCAGACGATGGCCGAATCGATGCTGGTGTTTGCGCCGCACGCCAATTCCTGGCGGCGTTTCGTCTCGCAATCCTATGCGCCGGTGGCGCCGACCTGGGGCGTCAACAACCGCTCGGTGGCGCTGCGCGTGCCGGCGGGAGACGCGAAGAACCGGCGCATCGAGCATCGGCCATCGGGCGTCGACGCCAACCCCTACCTGATCGCCGCGACCGTGCTCGCCGCCATCATCAAAGGGCTCGACGAAGGTCTCGATCCCGGCCCTGAGACCACCGGCAACGGCTATGAGGCAGCGATAACGCGCACAACGATGCCGGTCGACTGGCGCGCCGCCATCGAGGCTGCCAGGGCATCCAGCTTCCTGAAAGGCGCGCTCGGCGAAGACCTGCACCGCACCTTCGTGGCGATCAAGCAATCCGAGTACCTGCGCGTGGCGCGCACGGTGAGCGAACTGGATTATCATCTCTACCTGCACGAGGTCTGAGAGCCTTGCGATCAGGCGGCGATCACTTTTTCGCCGCCTGCATCAAATGAGGTGGCGTGTTCGCTCCCGAGAACATATCATGAACAAATGAGCGCACTTACCGTCCGCGAAAAGCTAGCGATCCTGTCCGATGCCGCCAAGTACGACGCCTCCTGCGCCTCATCGGGTGCGGCGAAAAACGATTCCCTGACATCCGGCGGCATCGGCTCCACCGAAGGCATGGGCATCTGCCATTCCTATGCGCCGGATGGGCGCTGCATTTCACTGCTGAAAATCCTGCTGACCAATTTCTGCATCTACGATTGCAGCTATTGCATCAACCGCTCGTCGTCGAATGTGCGGCGCGCCCGTTTCACCGTTGACGAGGTGGTGAAGCTGACCATGGATTTCTACCGGCGCAACTACATCGAGGGCCTTTTCCTGTCCTCAGGCGTCATCCGCTCGCCCGACGAGACGATGGGCGAGATGGTCGAGGTGGCGCGAAGGCTGCGGCTGGAAGCGAAGTTCTCCGGCTATATCCATTTGAAGACCATTCCGGAAAGTTCAGCGGAACTGGTCGAGAAAGCAGGCCTCTACGCCGACCGGTTGTCGATCAATGTCGAGCTGCCCACCGACGAAGGCGTGAAGAGACTGGCGCCGGAAAAGAAGCCGGAAACGATCCGGCTTTCCATGGCCAGGCTGCGCCAGAAGATGGAGGAAAAGGCCGAGCCGACGCTGAGGACCAAAAAGCGCGAGCGCTTCGCGCCGGGTGGGCAGTCGACGCAGATGATCGTGGGCGCCGACAAGACCTCCGATGACGGCATCCTTCATGCCAGCGCGCGGCTCTATGGCAGTTACCATCTGAGGCGCGTCTATTATTCCGCGTTCAGCCCGATCCCGGATTCGTCGTCGTCCCTGCCCTTGCAGAAACCGCCGCTGATGCGCGAACACCGGCTCTACCAAGCCGACTGGCTGATGCGGTTTTACGGATTTTCGCAGCCGGAGATCCTGGCCGGCAGCAGCGACGGCATGCTCGACCTCGCCATCGATCCGAAACTGGCCTGGGCGCTGCGCAACCGGGGACGGTTCCCCGTCGATATCAACCGCGCTGATCGAGAGGCACTGTTGCGCGTGCCCGGTCTCGGCACCAAGGTGATCGCTAAGATCCTGGAGACCCGCCGACACCGGCGGCTGCGGCTGGAAGATATCGGCCGTCTCTGCCAGTCGATCGCCAAGCTCAGGCCTTTTATCGTCGCCGAAGGCTGGTCGCCGGGCGCGCTCACCGACAAAGCCGGTTTGCGCGGCAAGATCGTGCGTTCCTGCGAACAACTGTCCCTGTTTTGACCATGCGGCCGGCGCAGCTCGATCTTGGCAGATATACGGTGCGGCTCGACGCCGAGACCGATTTTTCCGGCTGGCGCGACGCGGCGCGCCGGCTGGCTCTGAATGAGGTCAGGCCCGATGACATCAGCTGGCATGTCGAGCCGGGCTCCAATCAAACCGATTTGCCGGCCGTGCCGGCGGGCGTGCAACTCGAGGTACCGAGCGACGTCGTCGAGCATGCCGAAATCGTCCTCTGCCATTCGGACCCCGGCCGGTTCGCTTTTCTCTACCGGTTGCTCTGGCGATTGCGCACGGAGCCGAAGCTGCTGGCGATTGCATCGGATCCAGACATCAGGCGTCTCGAAACGATGGAGAAAGCGGTGCGGCGCGACATCCACAAGATGCGCGCCTTTGTACGCTTCCGGAAGATCGGCGATGGCGATGAGGAGCGTTATGTCGCCTGGTTCGAGCCGGATCATTTTATCGTCGAGCGCAACGCAGCTTTCTTCGTCAGGCGCTTCACCGGCATGCGCTGGACCATTTTGACGCCGCATGCCTCCGCCGACTGGGATGGCGAGAGGCTGGCGATCGGGCCTGGCGCCATCAAGGGCGATGCGCCGGCGCAGGACGATACCGAAGCCCTATGGCGCACCTATTTCGAGAACATCTTCAATCCGGCGCGGCTGAAGGTGAAAGCCATGCAGAAGGAGATGCCGAAGAAATATTGGCGGAACCTTCCCGAGGCCTCGCTCATTCCGGAATTGATCGCAGGAGCGGACAAGGCCGCCAAGGACATGATCGCCAGAATGCCGACGACACCCGCGCCGCACCACGCCAAGCTGCAGGCAAAGCATTGGTCGAAGAATGAGCCGGCTGAAGGCCTGGGAGAGCAGGCCGCCAACACCATTTCCGAATTGCGGGAGGCGGCAAAAGGTTGCCGGCGCTGCCCGCTTTGGCGCGACGCCACGCAGACCGTGTTCGGCGAAGGGCCTGACGGCGCCAAGGTGATCTTCGTCGGCGAACAGCCCGGCGACCAGGAGGATCTGGCCGGCAAACCTTTCGTCGGCCCGGCGGGCAAGGTGTTCGATGCCATCCTCGACGACGCGGGGGTTGACCGCCAGAAAGTCTACGTGACCAATGCAGTCAAGCACTTCAAGTTCGAGCCGCGTGGCAAGCGACGTATCCATTCCAAACCGAATGCCGGTGAGGTTCAGGCCTGCCGCTGGTGGATCGACAAGGAGTTCGAGCTGATCAAGCCGAATCTGGCCGTGGCACTCGGCGCAACGGCGGCCTTGTCGCTGCTGGGCAAGGCGATCCCGGTAACAAAAATGCGCGGCCAGGTGATCGAACGCGAGGACGGCTTGCGTGTCTTCATCACCATCCACCCCTCCTTTATCCTGCGCATCCAAGAGCCCGCGGACAAGGAAGCTGAACGCCAGCGGTTCCTGCAAGACATGAAGCAGGTGAAGCGGCTGATGGCCGCTTGAGATTACCGGATCAGAATTGCCCGCAGGTCGTTGACATTCGTGCCGGTCGGGCCGGGTACGAATAGATCGCCTATCGCATTGAAGGCCGTCCAGGCATTGTTGCCTGCAAGCATCGCCTTGGCATCGACGCCGGCCGCGCGCATGCGCGACACGGTCGAACCGTCGGCGAAGGCCCCGGCATTGTTTTCCGAACCGTCGATGCCGTCGGTGTCAGCGGCCAGGGCGTGAATGCCTTGCGCGCCGTTGATGCCGATGGCGAAGGCGAGCAGGAATTCCGAATTGCGGCCGCCCTTGCCTTTTTCGCGCAAGGTCACTGTCGTCTCGCCACCGGACAGGATCAGCACTGGCTTTGCGAACGGCCGGTTGCGCGTCGCCGCTTCGCGCGCGATGGCCGCATGGACGCCGCCGACCTCACGTGCCTCGCCTTCGATGGCATCGGAAAGGATGACGGCTTCGATGCCTTGCCGTTTCGCCTCAGTGGCCGCTGCTTCGAGCGAGACCCCGGCCGAGGCGATCAAATGTACCTCGTTGCGTGAAAAGCGCGGATCATCGGAGTTTGGTGCATCGGCGGCAGGCGTGCTGATATGAGCCATTACCGCAGCCGGCAGTTTCATCCCATAGGCTGCAATCGACGCCAACGCGTCTTGACGGCTGCCGGTATCCGGCACGGTCGGACCGGAGGCGACCAGGGCAGGATTGTCGCCGGGAATGTCGGAAACGACCAGGGACACCACCCTGGCCGGCCAGGCTGCGGCAGCCAACCGTCCACCCTTGATGGTGGAAAGATGCTTGCGGATGGTGTTCATCGCCGCGATCGGCGCACCGGATGCGAGCAGCGCCTCATTGACGGCAATCTCGTCCGCCAGCGTCAGGCTGCCGGCGGGCGATGGCAAGAGCGCCGAACCACCACCGGAAATCAGCGCCACGACCAGATCATCCGCTGTCAGCCCCTGGACCTTGGCGAGCAGGCGTTGCGAGGCTTCGAGGCCGGCGGCGTCCGGCACCGGATGCGCCGCCTCGATGATCTCAATGCGCTCGCATGTCGCGCCATAACCGTAGCGGGTCACGACCAGCCCCTCGATCGGCCCGTCCCAGACCTTCTCGAAGGCCGCCGCCATCTGCGCGGAGCCTTTTCCCGCGCCAATGACGATGGTGCGGCCCTTGGGCTTGGCCGGCAAATGATCCCTGATGGTTCTTTCGGGATCCGCGGCGGCGACGGCGGCGTTGAAGATGGAGGTCAGAAAGGTCTTCGGATCGTTCATTTTTCTTCCGGCGGCAGCGCGAGTTCGCGCCCATTGATGCCCAAATGGTTGCATAGCGCCTCGACCACGACGCCATGATCCTGGCGCTCCGGTAGGCCGGAGACGGCGATCACACCAATCACGCCGGCGCCCTTGACCGTGACCGGGAAACCCCCGCCGGCCAGCACATAATCAGCAATATCCAGGCCTTCGCCGATCTTGAAGGTGCGATCGGGGCGCTGCTGTTCCAGCACCATGCGGTAGGTGCTTTTCAGGAACCGCTTGACGACATTGATCTTGCGCCGCGCCCAGTCGGGATTGGAGGCGTTCGAACCTGGCATCGCGGCATAGAACAGTGGGCGGTCGAAAGTCCTGATGTCGACGATAACAGGCAGGTTCTCGGCCAAGGCTCGATCACGGATGACCGAGCCGATCTTGAAGGCCACGGCCTCATCGAAGGCGGGAAAGACAAGAACGTCTTCCTGTCTCTTGATCAGAGCGATGTCTTCGGCAACGGCCATATCGTTCCCCTGTCAACTTCGCCGCACGCTTTGACCGATGGCTGCCGCCGGGTCAAGCAAGGAAACACATCGGAGCGTGCCTAAATCGCCATGTCGGATTTGGCAGCCCGCCCTGCCACATAGACCTCGCGCACCGCGCGATCGTCACCCAGCGTCTGCAAGAGAAACAATTCCTGTGCCAGTGTCTCGACCGTTTCCATCCTGAGCCGCATCGCCGGTGTAGCCCTGGCATCGAGCACGACGATGTCGGCGTCGCTGCCTTCATCCAGCGTGCCGATCTTTTCCGCCACCGACAGCGCCTCGGCATTGCCGCGCGTCATCTGCCAAAAGGACTGGAAGGGATTGAGCTTCTCGCCATTCAGCGCGATCACCTTGTAGCCTTCGTCCATGGTGCGCAGCATGGAATAGTTGGTGCCGCCGCCGACATCGGTGGCGGCGGCGATCCGGATCGGCTTGTTGCGGTGGCGAAAGCGCTGATAGTCGAACAGGCCGGAGCCGAGGAACAGGTTCGAGGTCGGGCAGAACACCGCGACCGAGCCGCTGTCCGACAGCGCATCCGCCTCACGGTCCGACAGATGGATGCAATGACCGAAAAGGCTCTTTTTTCCCAACAGCCCGTAATGCTCGTAGACGTCGGTGTAGTCGCGCGACCACGGATAGAGTTCCTGGGTGAAGGCGATTTCGGCGTGGTTTTCCGACAGATGCGTCTGCATGTGCAGGTCGGGGTGCTCCCGGCACAGCCCGCCGGCCATCTCCATCTGTTCCGGTGACGAGGTGATGGCAAAGCGCGGTGTGATCGCATAGTGCTGGCGGCCCTTGCCGTGCCATTGCGCGATCAGGGCCTTGCTGTCGTCGTAGCCGGATTGCGGCGTGTCGAGCACACCGTCGGGCGCATTGCGGTCCATCATCACCTTGCCGGCGATGTTGAGCATGTTGCGGTCATGCGATTCGGCAAAGAAGGCCTCGGCGGATGCCTTGTGCACCGAGCAGTAGGCGGCCACCGTTGTGGTGCCGTGGCGCACCATCTCGTCGAGGAACAGCCGTGCGACGCGCCGGCCATGCTGCGCATTGGCGAATTTCGTCTCTTCCGGGAAGGTATAGGTGTTCAACCAGTCGAGCAGTTCGGCGCCATAGGAGGCGATGATCTGCATCTGCGGGAAATGCACATGCGCGTCGATGAAGCCCGGCAGCAGCAGATGCGGCCGATGGTCGATTTTTTTCGCTGCTTCGCCTGCCTGTTTCTCGACGTCTGCATAGGCACCGGCGGCGACGATCCGGCCGTCGCGGATCAGCAGGCCACCATCCTCCTCGTAGCGCCAGGCGGAATGGTCATCGATGGTTTGCGGCCAGCGCACGAAGGACAGCGTGCGGCCGCGCAGAAGTGTCGAGGTCATGCTATTTCCCTGCGCCTTCGAACCAAGCCACCAGCAGCGCCCGTTCCTTGTCGGTGATCTGCGAGACGTTGGCCGGCGGCATGGCGTGGCTGCGGCCGGCCTGCAGATAGATCTCGCGGGCATGGTTGGCGATGTCGGCGTCAGTGTCGAGCATCACCCCCTTGGGCGCGTGGTAGATACCCTCATAGACCGGCTCCGCCGCGTGGCACATCGAGCAGCGGCCGAGCACCGTATCGCGCACGGCCGCGAAATGCGCCGAGGCGACATAGACCTGCGCCGCAGCGGACGCCTTGGGTTCGCCGGTCAGCACCTTCGGCGCGGTCGACAGCCATATGATGATGATGAACAGGACAACGGCTCCCAGCCAGGTCCAGGTCGGGTTGCCCTTGCGCGCATGGACGCTGTTGAAATAGTGCCGGATCAGCACACCGATGATGAACACCAGCGAGGCGATGACCCAGTTGAACTGCGTGCCGAACGCCAGCGGATAGTGGTTCGACAGCATCAGGAACAGCACGGGCAGCGTCAGGTAGTTGTTGTGCAGCGAGCGCTGCTTGGCGATCTTGCCGTATTTCGGATCGGGTTTGCGGCCGGCGATCAGGTCGGCAACGACGATCTTCTGGTTGGGGATGATGACCATGAAGACGTTGGCCGACATGATCGTCGCGGTGATGGCGCCCAGATGCAGGAAGGCGGCGCGTCCGGTGAACAGATGGGTGAGCCCCCAGGCGATGAACACCAGCACACAGTAGAGCACTAGCATCAGGCCGGTGTCGCTTTTTCCCAGCGGCGAGCGGCACAAAAGATCATAGACCACCCAGCCGACGCCGATCGTCGCCAGCGACAGCAAGATGCCAACCGGCACCGACATCGGCAGCACGTTGGGATCGATCAGGAACAGATCGGCTCCGGCATAATAGACCACGCACAGCATCGCAAAACCGGACAGCCAGGTGGCGTAGGATTCCCATTTGAACCAGGTCAGGTGCTCAGGCATCTCGGCCGGCGCCACCAGATATTTCTGGATGTGGTAGAAACCGCCGCCATGCACCTGCCATTCCTCGCCGAAGGCGCCGACAGGCATGCCCGGACGCTGCCGCAGGCCGAGATCGAGCGCGACGAAGTAGAAAGACGAGCCGATCCAGGCGATGCCGGTGATGACATGCAGCCAACGCACGGCGAAGCTCAGCCAGTCCCAGAAAATCGAGAAATCCATCATTGAAGTCGTCCCTGCCGATAGGGTGACTTTACGGGCTGGGGCGCAAACGGAAAGAGGCGAGGTGCGCGATGACTTTCAAAAAAAAATGGAAAATACTAGGGTTGCTAGACGCAGCCGCATGAGAGCCACGAAACCGCATGGCCTATCTCGACAACATCGCCGTCTTCGTTCGCGTCGTCGAACTCGGCAATCTGTCGGCGGCAGGCCGCGACATGCGCATTTCGCCGGCGGTCGCCTCCAACCGCATCAAGGAGCTGGAGAAGCATCTGGGCGTGCGGCTGTTCAACCGCACCACACGGCAATTGATGCCGACCGAGCATGGCACGGTTTTCTATTCGGGCGCCAAGCAGGTGCTGGAGGCGATCACCGAAGCGGAGGCTGCGGTCTCGGCGCTGTCCGGCCAGCCACGCGGCACCATCCGCGTCACGGCGCCGCTCGGCCTCGGCCGCCGGCTGGTGGCCTCCGGCATCCCCGATTTCCATGACAAGTACCCCGACATCGAAGTGCGGCTGAGGCTCTCGGACCACAATGTCGATATCATGAAGGAAGGCATCGACGTCGCCTTCCGGCTCGGCATCATCGAAGATTCCAGCCTCAGGATGCGCGGCATCATGGAATGCGAACGCGTGCTGGTGGCAGCGCCGAAATATCTGGAAGCGCGCGGCGAACCCGTTGAGCCACAGGAACTGATCGGCAAGAAACATGACTGCCTTATGCTGCGCTATTCCGGTGCACGCGAATATGTGTGGACGTTGCAGACCCCCACCGGCCCGCAGAAATTCGAGGTGCACGGGCCCTACGACACCGATGATGGCGACGTGCTGACCGGTTGGGCGCTGTCCGGCCGCGGCATCATCAACAAGCCGCGCTTCGAGGTCGAGCCGTTCATCCGCGACCTGCGGTTGAAGGTGATCCTGAGCAATACGCCGCCAACGCCGGTGCAGTTCGCCGCCGTCTATCCGCACAAGAAGCTGCAGGACCCCAAGGTGCGGCTGCTGCTCGACTTCATGGCCGAGCGCTGCCAGCGGCTGATCAAGGATCTTCTTGCCGGCAAATAGGGCTGGCTGGCAAGTGACCGGCCGTTGGCCCAGCGCCAGCGGTTGCCATCGCTGGACGTGACGAACATAGTTCCGATGGTATTTCGCCTTGCAGGGACCATCGATGGACGACGGCGCCACAATGCATCTTGCCGTTTCGCCGTTTCCGGGAATCGCCGAGCCATTGCCAGCACCCGACACAGACTTCAGCCTTCTGGCGCGGTTTGTGCAAAGTGCAGAAGCGGCCGGGCTGGACATGGTGATTTTCGCCGATTCCGCGTCGGCTTCCGGCAGCGATGTCGCGATGATGCCCTTCGAAGCGACGACCTTGCTGGCCGCGCTGGCGACGGTAACGAGCCGGATAGGGCTGGTCGCGGCGGCGTCGACGGTTGCCCACCAACCCTACAATCTGGCGCGTCGTTTTGCTTCGCTCGACATCATCAGCCATGGCCGCGCCGGATGGAACGCGACCATGGCGCAGGCGCCACGTGAGGCAGCCAATTTCAGCCGGCCGGACGGATTTTCCAGCGACGATCTTCGCCGCCGCACTGAGGAATATATCGGCATCGTTCAGGACTTGTGGCAAGGCTGGGACGCGGATGCGCTGCTGTTCGACAAGAGCGGGGGACGCTTCCACGATCCCGAAAAGATGCATCTGCTCGACCACAAGGGCGAATTCTTTTCGGTGCGAGGGCCACTGAACGTCGCGCGCTCACCGCAGGACACGCCGGTGCTGGTGCTGTCCGGCCTGTCGGTATCCGACATGGATATTGCCGCCCGCAGTGCCGATGTCGTCCTGCTGGACAACGAACCGATCGAGAGCGCGAAAACACGTTATGACGATCTGAAGCGGCTTGTTGGCGCCTGCGGACGCGACCCGGGCGCCGTGAAGGTGCTGATGAATGTCTCGCACGTCATTGATGAAAAGCCTGCCGTCACCGCCGACCGCCTCGAAGACATGTTCCGGTCGAAAAGCTGCGATGGGTTCAACATGCAGATGCCGGCGCAGCTTTCGGCACTCCACAGTTTTGTCGATCTGGTTTTGCCCGCGCTGCGGCGACGCGGCCTTTTTCGAGAAAGCTATCGCGGGACAAATTTACGCTCGCATCTTGGGATTGCCGGTGGAGGTGACCTATGACCGCCGCTTCCCGCCAGATGAAACTCGGCGCCTTCCTGTGGGCGACAGGCCATCATATCGCCGCCTGGCGCCATCCCAAGGCACATGTGACGGCGGGCATCGACATCGACCATTACATCCAGGTGGCGCGCAACGCGGAGGCGGCGAAGTTCGACATGGTCTTCTGCGAGGACGCCGCCGGCCTGCGCGAAGCCAATGTCGCGATCGCCAGCCAGACCTCGCGTTCGATCGGCTTCGAGCCGATCAGCCTGCTATCGGCGCTGGCCGTCCAGACCAGCCGCATCGGTCTCGTCTCGACGGCGTCGACAAGCTACAACGAGCCCTACGGGCTGGCGCGGACCTTTCTGTCGCTCGACCATTTGAGCGGGGGTCGGGCCGGCTGGAATCTGGTCACCTCGGCCAGTCCCATCGAGGCCGCCAATTTCGGTTCGACCGGCTTGCGGCCGCATGCCGATCGCTACGAGCGGGCGCGTGAGTTCGCCGAGGTGGTCACCGGACTTTGGCGCGGCAATCCAGATGGGGCTCCCGGTCACGATGGCCAGAGCTTTTCGGTTCGGGATCCGCTCGACCTGCCGCGTTCGCCGCAGGGCGCACCGGTGCTGGTTCAGGCCGGCGCCTCGGATGTCGGCCGCGACCTTGCCGCCCGCACCGCCGATGTGGTGTTCACGGCGGCGCAGACCTTCGAGGAAGCAAAGGCCTTCTACGACGATCTCAAGGGGCGCCTGGCGACCTATGGGCGCGAGCCCGACGACATCAAGATCATGCCCGGCGTCGCTCCCGTGGTGGCTGAAACCGCGGCGCAAGCCCAGGAAAAATACGAGGAATTGCAGGAGCTGATCCCTGACGATGTCGGCGTTGCACTGCTGTCCAGCTACCTCAGCATCGCCGATCTGTGGCGCTATCCGATCGATGGGCCGCTGCCCGAGCTGCCGCCCAGCGAAGGCATGCAGAGCCGGCAAGCGCTGGTCATCGAGCAGTCGCGCCGCGACAACCTCTCCATTCGCCAGCTGGCGCGGCATTTCGCCGGCGCGCGCGGCCATTGGCGCATCGTCGGAACGGCGGCCGAGATCGCCGACGAGCTGCAGGCGCGGTTCGAGGGAGGTGCTGCCGACGGCTTCAACGTCATGCCCTCATACTTCCCCGGCGAACTCGATGCCTTTGCGACACTGGTCGTGCCGGAACTGCAGAGGCGTGGCCTTTTTCGCAAGGATTATGAAGGCCGCACGCTGCGCGACCATCTGGGCTTGAAGCGGCCGATGTAGCTGCGATGTAAGATTAGCCGGCTAACACCTTGTCATGCGGGACCTGACGCCCGGCGTTTGACGCTGCGCTGTGAATGACCATCGCGGTCATGATTTCTGCGGCCGCGAGTGCGGCGATGACAGGCGGGCGCTTGTCCTTTACGGCATCGCCGCCGATCGGCGAGACGAGGCGGGCAAACTCGGCCTCGCTGCCGTCCGCCGATTTCAGGAACCAGTTCTTGAACGTCGCTTTCTTGGTCTTCGAGCCGATCATGCCGACATAGGCGGTATCGTTGCGCTTCAGCGCTTCGGCGACGATCAGGAAATCAAGCGCGTGGTCGTGGGTGAGGATGGCGAAAGCGGTGCCGGCCGGCGCATCGCGCACCATCGCTTCGGGCATCGGTGTCAACCGGGTCTCGACGGTTTCCGGCATGCCTTCGAGGGCCTCGGCCCGCGTCTCGATGACGACGGCGTGCACCGGGAGAAGGGCCACCGCGGAGGCCAGCGCCTGGCCGACATGGCCGCCGCCGAAGATATAGACATAGGGCAGGTGTGCCTCTTCGGTCTCAGCCGCTGCGACAAGCTCGGCTGCCAGCCCTGCGTCAACGAGCCGGATCAACACTTGAACGCGCCCGCCGCAGCATTGACCGATCTCGGGACCCAGCGGCACGTCTAGGGTCGCGCAGACCTCGTCGACCTCGATGCGGGCATCCCTTGAGGGGGAGACAAGCATCTGCCGCGCCTTGTCGATCGCCATGTATTCGAGCTGGCCGCCGCCGATCGTGCCAAAGATCGTTGCCTGCGAGACGAGCATCAAGGCGCCCTTCTCGCGTGGCGTCGAGCCTTTGGTGCCCGCCACTTCGACCAGGGCGACCCGGCCGGCGGTGCTGAGAAAGGCTTTCAGACTTTGCACTTTCGAGTTCATTTCTCACGTTCCCGAATGGGAAATGTAGGCTTTTTCGGCCTGAATTGCACGTTTTGCCGGTTTCAGGCGGTCTTGACCTCGTTCTTCAGCCTCTCGATCGCCATCAGCACCCGTTCCGGCGTCGCCGGCGCATCGAGACGCGGGCAGATCTTGTGGTCGGCGACACTGGCCACCGCGTCCGACAGCGCGTGCAGCACCGACATGCCGAGCGGGAACGGCGGTTCACCGACCGCCTTGGAGCGGTGGATCGTCGGCTCGCTGGCTTCCGGCCAGTCGGCCAAGGTGACGTTGAAGATCTTCGGTCGGTCCGACGCCAGCGGGATCTTGTAGGTTGATGGCGCGTGCGTGCGTAGCCGGCCCTTGCCGTCCCACCACAGTTCCTCGGTCGTCAGCCAGCCCATGCCCTGGATGAAGCCGCCCTCGATCTGGCCGATATCGATGGCGCGGTTCAGCGAGCGGCCCGTGTCATGCAATATGTCGGTGCGCTCGACCATGTATTCGCCGGTCAGCGTGTCGACCGAAACTTCCGAGCAGGAGGCGCCATAAGCGAAGTAGTAGAAGGGGCGGCCCTGGCCCTTGTCACGGTTCCAGTGGATCTTTGGCGTTTTGTAGAAGCCCGCCGCCGAAAGCTGGATACGGGCCATGTAGGCCTGTTTGACGAGGTCGGCGAAGGCGATCTCCTGGTTGCCGATGCGCACCCGGTTGGGCAGGAACAGCACCTGGTCGCGCGGCACCTGATATTTTTCGGCGGCGAAATCGGTCAACCGCTCCTTGATCTGGCGAGCGCCATTCTGCGCCGCCATGCCGTTGAGATCGGAACCGGATGACGCTGCGGTGGCCGAGGTGTTCGGCACCTTGCCGGTCGTCGTCGCGGTGATCTTCACCTGATCGAGATCGATCTGGAACTCTTCCGCCACCACCTGCGCCACCTTGACGTAGAGGCCCTGCCCCATCTCCGTGCCGCCGTGGTTCAGATGCACCGAGCCATCGGTGTAGACATGCACCAGCGCGCCGGCCTGGTTGTAGTGCGTGGCCGTGAACGAGATGCCGAACTTGACCGGCGTCAGCGCCAGGCCACGCTTGATGAAACGGCTGTTGGCATTGAAGGCCGATATCTCACGCCGCCGCCGCGCATAACTGGCGCTTTGCTCAAGCTCAGCGACGATGCGCTGGATGATGTTGTCCTCGACCGTCTGGTGGTAGGGCGTGATATTGCGGTCGCTTGTGCCGTAAAAATTCTTCTTGCGGATTTCGAGCGGATCCTTGCCGACGGCAAAGGCAACCTCGTCGATGACGCGCTCGGCGCCGACCATGCCTTGTGGACCGCCGAAACCGCGGAAGGCGGTATTCGACACGGTGTTGGTGTAGAGAGGTGCCGACTGGGCATGCACCGCCGGCCAGAAATAGGTGTTGTCGCAGTGGAACAGCGCGCGATCGGTCACCGGACCCGACAGGTCCGAGGAGAAGCCGCAGCGCGCCGCGAACATGAAATCGACGCCGAGAATGTTGCCCTCGTCATCGAAGCCGACTTCGTAGTCGACGAGGAAGTCATGACGCTTGCCGGTGGCGATCATGTCGTCGTCGCGGTCGGGCCGGATTTTCACAGCGCGATGGTGCTTTTTCGCGGCGATGGCGGCCAATGCCGCAAACTGGTTGCCTTGCGTTTCCTTGCCGCCGAAACCGCCGCCCATGCGGCGGATTTCCACCGTGATGGCGTTGCTCGGTACGCCGAGCGCATGGCTGACCATGTGCTGGACTTCGCTCGGATGCTGGGTCGAGGAATAGATGGTGACGTCCTCGTCCTCGCCGGGCACGGCCATGGCGATATGGCCCTCGAGATAGAAATGCTCCTGACCGCCGACGCGCATCTGGCCTTTGAGCCGGCGGGGCGCGGCCTTGATCGCTGCCGCGGCGTCGCCGCGCTTCAGGGTCAGTGGCGGCGTGACCAGCTTGTCCTTACGGGGATCAAGTTCGCCGATGTCGGTGACGAAAGGCAATTCCTTGTATTCGACCTTGGCCAGCCTGGTGGCGCGGCGTGCCTGCTCGCGCGTCTCGGCAATGACGCAGAAGATCGGCTGGCCGTAGAACTGCACCTTGCCTTCAGCCAGCACCGGCTCATCATGGCGCCCCGTCGGCGAAATGTCGTTTTCGCCAGGCACATCTTTGGCCGTCAGCACGTCGACGACCCCGGGGGCGGTGCGCACCGCCGACAGGTCCATGCTGGTGATGGTGGCATGGGTGGCAGCCGACAGCCCAAGGCAGCCATGCAGCGTGCCGGCCGGTTCCGGTATGTCGTCGATGTAGACGGCGGTGCCGCTGACATGCTTGTGGCCAGAATCATGCCGCTGGTCGGTGGCGACGCCACCGGTGATCTTTTCAGCCCTGATATTGGGGGTGGCGTGCTTGTTCATCATGCCGCCTCATGCCTTGAAACCTGGATCGGCTCCCTGGTGCCGCTGGTCTCGGCGAAGAAGCGCAGCAAAAGGTTGCGCGCCGCCAGGGCGCGATACTCGGCCGAGGCCCGCATGTCGGTCAGCGGGGTGAAATCGTCGGCATACTTCGCCATCGCAGTCACAACCGTCTGTTCGGTCCACGGCTTGCCGAGCAGCGCGTTCTCGACAGCCGACGCCCGCTTCGGTATCGCCGCCATGCCGCCGTAGGCGATGCGTACATCGGCGACCGTGCCGTCCTTGGCCAGGTTCAGGAAGAAGGCGCCGAGGGCGGCCGTGATGTCCTCGTCGCGGCGCTTGGTGATCTTGTGGACAGCGAATTTCGTGCTCTTGGCGGGGACGGGAACGTGTACCGCCTCGACGAACTCGCCAGGCTGCCGGTCCTGCTTGCCATAGGCGATGAAGAAGGCTTCCAGCGGGATCGTCCGCCGTTTCTTGCCCTTGCGCAGCGTCAGGCGCGCGCCGAGCGCGATCAGGGGCGGTGGCGTATCGCCGATCGGCGAACCGTTGGCGATGTTGCCGCCGACGGTGCCCATGTTGCGCACCTGTTCGCCACCGATGCGATCGAACAGCGGCCCCATCGCCGGGATGCGCTTGGCGAGCGTCGAGAACGCCTCGGTGTAGGTGACGCCGGCGCCGATGGTGATGACGCCGTTGGCTTCGGCGATGGTGCAAAGCCCGTCGAGATCGCCGATGAAGATCACCGGCGAAATATCGCGCATGTGCTTGGTCACCCACAGGCCGACATCGGTCGAGCCGGCAACGATGGTGGCGCCGGGTTCCTTGTCCAGTACAGTGGCGAAATCGTCGACGTTGGCGGGCACGACGAGCCGCTCCTTGCCGGCGCCGATCTCGATCCGCGCGCCGTCATGCATGGCCTGGAGCCTTGCCGTGATTGCCTTGCGCTCGACCGCCAGCGGGTCCTTCGCCGCCTTGCCGTAGCTGGAGATGGCGCGGGCCGCGCGCACGATCGCCTCGTAGCCGGTGCAGCGGCAAAGATTGCCTTGCAGTGCCTTTTCGATAGCTTCATTCGACGGGTCTGATGATTTCATCCACAGGGCATAGAGCGACATGACGAAGCCCGGCGTGCAGAAGCCGCACTGCGAGCCGTGGAAATCGACCATCGCCTGCTGCACCGGGTGCAACTGGCCGGGAAGACCGCGCAAATGCTCGACGGTCACAACATGGGTGCCGTCCAGCGAGCCGAGGAAGCGGATGCAGGCGTTGACGCTTTCATAGACCAGCCCACCAGCCGAGAGCTTTCCGACCAGCACGGTGCAGGCGCCGCAATCGCCCTCGGCGCAGCCCTCCTTGGTGCCGCGCAGCGAACGGTCGAGCCGCAGCCAGTCGAGCAGGGTCGCGTCTGGCGCCACCGACGAAAGCGCGACGTCCCTGCCATTGAGAATGAAGCGTATCTCGTTGCGGATACGGACCTTGGCCATGCCTCAGCTCCCCCTGTAGGTCGAATAGCCATAGGGCGAGACCAGCAGCGGCACATGATAGTGCACCGGTTCGGCCATGCCGAAGCGGATCGGTATCAAGTCGAGAAAGGCCGGTTTGGGCAATTTCGTCCCCTTCTGGCGCAAATAGTCGCCCGCGGCAAAGATCAGTTCGTATTCGCCGGTGCGGAACTCGGCGCCGACAAGCAGCGGTGCGTCGCAACGGCCATCATCATTGGTGACAACGGTCTTCAGATGTGTGCGCGCATCGCCCTCGAGGTGATAGAGCGCGATCGACAATCCCGCCACCGGCATGCCGGTCGCCGTGTCGAGGACATGGGTCGTCAGACGCCCGCCATCGGCTTTCGACGTTTCTGCCACTGGCCGCCTCCCATTTCCTGTACGAGCGAACTGGCCCGGTACAATCGAACATTGCTGATGAATTGTGCGCCAATTAAAGGCGATGCATAAGTCCCGGTCGAGCGGAGTGCGACAAAAACACTTTCAAAAATTTTCGGGGGAATGCGCGAGCAGCCCTTTCGATATCTTGAGCATACATCGGGCAATGCCCGGCGGGAGGGACGATGCGTTACATCAGAGACATGCGCGGCTATGGAGCCAATCCGCCGGATCCGAAATGGCCTGGTGGTGCGCATGTCGCCGTCCAGTTCGTGGTCAACTACGAAGAGGGCGGCGAGAACTGCGTGCTGCATGGCGACAAGGCGTCGGAAGCCTTCCTGTCGGAGATCGTCGGCGCGGCACCCTGGGTGGGCCAGCGCCACTGGAACATGGAATCAATCTACGAATACGGCGCCCGCGCCGGTTTCTGGCGGCTGCTCAGGCTGTTCACCGAGGCCGAAGTGCCGGTGACCTGCTACGGCGTCGCCACCGCGCTCGCCCGTTCGCCCGACCAGGTCGCGGCGATGCAGGAAGCCGACTGGGAGATCGCCTCGCACGGGCTGAGATGGATCGACTATCGCGACCACAGCGCCGAGGACGAGCGCCGCGACCTCGAAGCGGCGATCCGCTTGCACTACGAGGTGACCGGCCAGCGCCCGACCGGCTGGTACACGGGGCGCACATCGGTCAACACGGTGCTGCTGGTGGCTGAGGAAGGCGGCTTCGCCTATGTGTCGGACACCTATGACGACGAACTGCCCTACTGGTTCGAGCATGAGGGCGGCGCCCAGCTCATCATCCCCTACACGCTCGACGCCAACGACATGCGCTTCGCGACGCCACAAGGCTTCAATTCAGGCGACCAGTTCTTTGCCTATCTGAAGGACAGTTTCGACACGCTCTATGCCGAGGGCAAGGCCGGCCGGCCGCGCATGATGAACATCGGCCTGCATTGCCGCCTCGTCGGGCGGCCGGGCCGGGTGGCGGCGTTGAAGCGCTTCGTCGACTATGTGAAGTCGCACGACAAGGTCTGGCTGGCACGGCGCATCGATATCGCCCGCCACTGGCAAGAGAACCATCCCTATCGACCGGCGGCACTCAGGCCATCGAAGATGGAATTCGAGGCGTTCGTCCACACTTTCGGCGGTGTCTTCGAGCATTCGCCATGGATTGCCGAACGCGCCTTCGAGTTGGAACTAGGCCCGGCGCATGACTCATCCGGCGGTCTGCACAACGCGCTCTGCCGCGTCTTCCGTTCCGCCAGCGAGTCAGAGCGGCTTTCAGTGCTCAACGCCCATCCCGACCTTGCCGGCAAACTGGCCAAGGCCAAACGGCTGACGGCGGAATCGACCAAGGAACAGGCCTCAGCCGGCCTCGACGCGCTGACCGATAAGGAGCGCGAACTGTTCTCCAAGCTCAATGCCGCCTACGTCACCACCTTCGGCTTCCCGTTCATCATCGCGGTGAAAGGCAAGGCCAAAGAGGAGATCCTGGCGGAATTCGAGGCACGCATCGGCAACAGCCGCGGCGTTGAATTCGAGACCGCCTGCAAACAGGTCGAGCGCATCGCGCTGCTCCGCCTCAAGGACATGCTTCCGCAATAGGTTTAACCCATGGATACGATCAGGATGCCCGACCGAACCTATTACGCGCCGCATGGCGGCCACCCCGGCCAGAGTGAGCTGCTGACCGGCCGCGCCGTCTTCACTGAAGCCTATGCCGTCATCCCCAGGGGGGTGATGCAGGACATCGTCACCAGCGCCTTGCCGTTCTGGGACAAGACCCGCGTCTGGATATTGTCGCGGCCGCTGTCCGGCTTTGCCGAGACGTTCTCGCAATACATTGTCGAGGTCGCACCCGGTGGCGGCAGCGAGCGGCCGGAGCCGGATGCCGGCGCCGAAGGCGCCCTGTTCGTGGTCGAAGGAGAGTTGACCGTTCTGCTTGCCGGCAAGAAACATGTGCTGCGACCGGGCGGTTTCGCCTTCCTGCCGCCGGCCAGCGGATGGACGGTTCGCAACGCGGGGAAGGCCGATGTCCGTTTCCACTGGATCCGCAAGGCTTACGAGGCGGTCGACGGTCTAGAGGCGCCGGAAGCCTTCTTCACCAACGAACAGGACATCGCGCCAACGCCGATGCCCGGCACTGAAGGCCGCTGGGCGACGACCCGTTTCGTCGATCCGGCCGATTTGCGCCACGACATGCACATGACCATCGTCACATTGGAGCCCGGCGCGGTCATTCCCTTCGCCGAGACCCATGTCATGGAGCACGGGCTCTATGTGCTGGAAGGCAAGGCGGTCTACCGCCTCAACCAGGACTGGGTCGAGGTCGAGGCCGGCGACTACATGTGGCTGCGCGCCTTCTGCCCGCAGGCCTGCTATGCTGGCGGCCCGGGCAAATTCCGCTATCTGCTCTACAAGGACGTCAACCGCCACGCCAAGCTCGGCGGCGCCGGCATTGCAAGGCGGGCGCCGTGACCCGCATCGTCGCGCGGCCGCTGACCCGCGAGAACTTTGCCGCCTTCGGCGACGTCATCGACATGGGCGGCGACAACCACTATCCGATCAATGGCGGCAAGGCCGAGCGCTACCACGATCTTGCCACGGCGCAAGCGACAGGGCCGAACGCCCGCGTGCTGATCTCGATGGTGCGCGGCACGCCTTACGAATTGCCACTGAAGCTGACCATGGTCGAGCGCCATCCCTTCGGCACCCAGGCTTTCATTCCGTTGTCGCCGCGGCCGTTCCTGGTCGTCGTCTGCCACGACGGCGATGGGGGACCGGGTGAACCGCAGGCCTTTATCACCGCGCCCGGACAAGGCATCAACTATTCCCCTAACCTGTGGCACGGCGTGCTGACGCCGCTCGGCGAGGCGCAGGATTTCCTGATCGTCGACCGCGGCGGCGACGGTTCCAACCTGGAAGAATTCCATTTCTCGCACGCCTACGAGATCCATCTCCCCGACGAGAGCCTGTAATGACCGACATTTCCCTGATCGACCGCCTGCTCGACGTCATCGAGCACGACATCGTGCCGAAGACGGCGGAGGGCGTTGCCCACGGCAACAAGCTGTTCGGCGCGGCGATCCTGCGCAAGGACGACCGTTCGCTGGTGCTGGCCGAGACCAACAACGAGATGGAAAACCCGCTCTGGCATGGCGAGGTGCACTGCCTGAAGCGCTTCTACGAAATGCCGAAGGCCGAGCGCGTGGATACCAAGGACGCCATTTTCATCGCCACGCATGAACCCTGCTCGCTCTGCCTGTCGGCGATCACCTGGACCGGCTTCGACAATTTCTACTATCTGTTCAGCCATGAGGATTCGCGCGACAGCTTCGCCATCCCGCACGATCTGAAGATCCTGAAGGAGGTCTTCACCCTCGATCCCGGCGGCTACAATGCCGAGAACGCCTATTGGAAGAGCTTTTCGATCCGCAGGTTGGTGCGGACGCTGCCCGAGGCCGAGCGCCAGCGCCTGGAGATACGCATCGGCAAGATCTCGGCACGCTATGACGACCTGTCCGGCGCCTACCAGGCGAGCAAGGGCGACAACGACATTCCGCTGAATTGACGCGGACTGACCAGCCGAATTCGTAGGCTGGCCCACGACGCGATCCCGTCGGCTCCATCATCTGGCGATCCTGGAGTCCCGCATGAAAACCGTCACCGAATTTCCCCGCAAGGTCGTCGAATATCCGGACATGGGCATCGTCATGCCCGATGGCTGTCGGCTGTCGGCGCGGGTGTGGATGCCGCAGGATGCCGGCGACGATCCGGTGCCGGCGATCGTCGAACACCTGCCCTACCGCAAACGGGACGGCACCATCTTTCGCGATCAGTTAACGCATCCCTATTTCGCCGGCCACGGCTATGCGTCGATCCGCGTCGACATGCGCGGCAATGGCGATTCCGAAGGGCTGATGGACGACGAATATTCCGAACAGGAATTGCAGGACGCCTGCGACGTCATTGCCTGGGCGGCGTCGCAGCCTTGGTGCAACGGCAATGTCGGCATGATGGGCATTTCCTGGGGCGGCTTCAACTGCCTGCAGGTGGCGGCCAAGCAGCCGCCGGCACTGAAGGCGGTTATCAGCCTGTGTTCGACCGTCGACCGCTATGCCGACGACATCCACTACAAGGGCGGCTGCCTGCTGATCGAGAATTTCGGCTGGGCCTCGACCATGCTGTCCTATTCGTCGCGGCCACCGGACCCGTTGCTGGCCGGCGACAACCGGTGGCGCGATCTGTGGCTGACCCGGCTGGAGAACCAGCCCTTCCTGGCACCGCTGTGGCTGAAGCACCAGCATCGCGACGCCTATTGGAAACGCGGCTCGATCTGCGAGGATTATTCCGCCATCCAGGCCGCGGTGCTGTCGATCGGCGGCTGGCATGACGGCTATCGCAACACGATCTCGCACCTCGTCACCAACATCCCGTCTCCGGTGAAGGGCATTGTCGGGCCGTGGATCCACAAATACCCGCACTACGCCGCCCCCAAGCCCGCCATCGGCTTCCTGCAGGAGGCGTTGCGCTGGTGGGACCGCTGGCTGAAGGGCATCGACACCGGCGTCGAGGCCGATCCGGCCTACCGTGCTTATGTCATGGACAGCGTGCGCCCGGCGCGCTGGCATCCCGAACGGCCCGGCCGCTGGGTGGCGGAGCAGGAATGGCCGTCGTCCACCATCAAGACGCAATCGATCGATCTTATCCCCGACGGCAGCAAGCCCGCCGTCGTTGCCTCGCCGCAGAGCTGCGGCCTCGCCGGCGGCGAGTATTTCCCGTTCACCTTCGGCCCCGAACTGCCCGGCGACCAGCGCCCCGACGACGCTTTGTCGGTGTGTTTCGACCAGCCGGAACTGGCTGAGGCGGTTGACATCGTCGGCGCGCCCGAAGTCGAGGTGCGGCTGTCGTCCGACCGCCCGCAGGCGAACATCGCGATCCGGCTGTGCGACGTGCACCCTGACGGCGCCTCGGAACTGATCTCCTATGGCGTGCTCAATCTGACGCATCGCAATTCGCACGAATTCCCCGAGGCGCTGGTGCCGGGCGAAACCGTGTCGGCGCGCGTGGTGCTCGATCAATGCGCTTATCACGTGCCGGCGGGCCACCGTCTGCGCATTGCCGTATCGAACGCCTATTGGCCGATGATCTGGCCGTCGCCGGAACCGGTGCGGCTGGCCTTGTCGGCCGCGACGCTGGCCTTGCCGCTGCGTCCTCTGGCGACCGGCAACGAAGTGACGTTCGCCGAGCCGGAAGGCGCCACGCCGTGGGCGACCGAGACGATCCGCGCCACCAATTCCGAGCGTCATGTCGATCGCGACGAGAAGACCGGAATTGTGACGCTTTCCACAGTGGATGATTTCGGCGAGGTGCGCGATCTCGCCCACGGCCTCGTCCATGGCAGCATCGCCCGTGAGACCTGGACGATCCGTCCGGACGATCCCCTGGCGGCCTCTGGAAAAACGCACTGGACGCAGACCCTGTCGCGAAATGGATGGTCGGTGCGCACCGAAACATTCGCCGAAATGCGATCGGACGCGCAAAACTTCATCGTCAGCGCCAGAATCGAGACCTATGAGGGCGAAACTCTCGTTTTCGAGCGCAACTTCGAGGAAGGGGTGCCGCGCGTCCTCCTTTGAGCACGGGTTTCGTTGGTCCAAATGCGACGTACGATTTACGCCACGGCATGTCGCATTCGGTCTTGCTTACCGCTTTCCCTTGCGGTCATTATTCTCCTCACAAGAAACAAGAAAAACGACCGCAGAGTCGAACCAACAGAGTGAGGAACTCAACATGTCAAACGAACTGGAATTCCTTAGCCGGCGAGTCGCATCCGGCAAACTGAGCCGTCGCGATTTTCTCGGTCGGGCGGCAGCGCTCGGCGTCACCGCGACCTTCGCCAACTCGCTGCTTTCAGGTGCGGCGCGCGCGGCCGGCCCGGTCAAGGGCGGCACATTGAAGGCCGGCCTCGTCGGCGGCGAATCCACCAACAGCCTCGATCCGGCGCTGATGATGACGCAGGTGCCGTTCGCCTTCGGCAAGTGCTGGGGCGAAATGATCGTCGAGCTGTCGCCGGAAGGCAAGCTTGAGAACCGCATTGCCGAGGAGATCGGCTCCTCGGACGACGCCAAGGTGTGGACGTTGAAGATCCGCGACGGCGTCGAATTCCACAATGGCAAGACGGTGACCGCGGCAGACGTCGCCGCGACACTCGAGCGCCATTCGGACGAAAAGTCGAAATCCGGCGCGCTCGGCTACATGAAGGGCATCGAGACCATCAAGGCGAGCGGCAAGGAAGTGGTGCTGACGCTGAAGGAGGCCAACGCCGACCTGCCCTATCTGCTCAGCGACTATCACCTGATCGTGCAGCCGAACGGCGGCAAGGACAAGCCGGATGCCGGCATCTCGGCCGGCCCGTACGTCGTCAAGACCAACGAGCCCGGCGTGCGCCATGGCGGCGAGCGCTTCGCCAATTACTGGCAGGGCGACAAGATGGGCCATGCCGACCAGATCGAAGTCATCGTCATCAACGATGCGACCGCCCGCACGGCGGCCCTGCAGGGCGGCCAGGTAAACATGATCAACCGCGTCGAGCCGAAGATCGTCGACCTGATCAAGCGCCTGCCGGGCGTCACCATCCGCAACCACGCTGGTCCTGGCCATTACGTGTTCATTATGCATTGCAACACGGCACCGTTCGACAACAACGATCTGCGCACGGCACTCAAGCTGGCCATCGACCGCGAGGAAATGCTGGACAAGATCCTGCGCGGCTACGGCTCGCTCGGCAACGACTTCCCGATCAATTCGTCCTATCCGCTCTTCACCGAGATCGAGCAGCGCAAGTACGATCCCGACAAGGCCAAGTTCCACTACAAGAAGTCGGGTCACGACGGCACCGTGCTGCTGAGGACCTCGGATGTCGCCTTCCCGGGCGCTGTCGATGCCTCGCAGCTGTTCCAGCAGAGCGCGGCCAAGGCCGGCATCAAGATCGAGCTCAAGCGCGAGCCCGGCGACGGCTACTGGAACGAAGTCTGGAACAAGCAGCCCTTCTGCGCCTCCTACTGGGGCGGCCGCTCGACGCAGGACCAGATGTACTCGACCGCCTATCTGTCGACCGCCGACTGGAACGACACGCGCTTCAAGCGTCCGGACTTCGACAAGATGGTGCTGGCGGCGCGCGCTGAACTCGACGAGACCAAGCGCAAGCAGATGTATCATGACATGGCTGTCCTGGTACGCGACGAAGGGGGCCTGATCCTGCCGATGTTCAACCAGTTCATCGATGCGACAGGCGCCAAGGTCGATGGCTGGGTCGATGATCCGCATCAGGAATTGATGAACGGCTACGCCCTGGCGAAGTGCTGGCTCCAGGCCTGAGCCCGGCTTTGCGGATATGTCTTCACCCATCCTGAAGCTAATTGCCCAGCGCGTTGCGCTGGGCATCGTCCTGTTGTTGGCCGTTTCGGTCCTGATCTTCGCCGGCACCCAGATCCTGCCCGGCGACGTCGCGCAAGCCATTCTCGGGCAATCGGCAACACCGGAGTCGCTCGCCAATTTGCGCGAGCAACTCGGCCTCAACGATCCGGCCTATATTAGGTATTTCCGCTGGCTCGGCGGCGTGCTCACCGGCGATCTCGGCACAGCCATGTCGAGCGGCCAGGACATCGCGACGTCGATCAAGGACCGGCTGTGGAACACGCTGTTCCTCGCCTTCTGGGCGGCGATCGTCGCCGTACCACTGGCGATCATCCTTGGCCTGATCGCCGTGCGCTACCGCAACGGCTGGGTCGACAAGCTGATCTCCGGACTGGCGCTGGCCTCGACCTCGTTTCCCGAATTCTTCATCGGCTATGTTCTGGTCTATTTCTTCGCCGTGAAGTGGCAGATCTTCCCCGGTATTTCGACCGTCTATGACGGCATGCCGTTCGGCGAACGCATGCAGGCGATCGCCTTGCCGGCGACGGCGCTGACGCTGGTGGTGCTGGCCCATATGATGCGCATGACGCGCGCGGCGATCCTCAACGTCATGCAGTCGGCCTATGTCGAGACGGCGGAACTGAAAGGCCTGTCGGCGTTCAACGTCATCCGCAGGCACGCCTTCCCCAACGCGATCGCGCCGATCATCAACGTCGTGATGCTCAACCTCGCCTATCTGATCGTCGGCGTCGTCGTGGTCGAGGTGATCTTCGTCTACCCGGGCATGGGGCAATATCTCGTCGACCACGTCACCAAGCGCGACGTGCCGGTGGTGCAGGCGGTCGGCCTGATCTTCGCCGCCGTCTACATCAGCCTGAACATCATTGCGGACATAGGGGCTATCGTCGCCAATCCGCGTCTCAGACATCCGAAATAGGGGGCGGATATGCTCGATATCAAACGCATCCCCATCCCCGCGCTGATCGGCATCGTGCTGACGGCACTGTTCGTGCTGGCGGCGCTCTTCGCACCGTGGATCGCGCCGCACGGCAATGGCGAAATCGTCGGCGACGTCTGGGAACCGATGTCGGCAACGCACTGGCTGGGCACCGACAATCTCGGCCGCGATCTCCTGTCGCGCATGATCTACGGCGCCCGCATCACGCTGTTCATCGCCGTGCTTGCCACCGCGCTGTCATTCTCGCTCGGCGCCATCCTCGGTTTCTCGGCGGCGGTGTTCGGCGGCTGGTTCGATACGCTTTTGTCGCGCCTCGTCGATCTCCTGATGTCGATCCCGACGCTGATCATGGCCCTTGTCGTGCTCTCCGTGCTGCCGACCAACCTGGTGACGCTGATCCTGGTGATGGGCGTTCTGGACTCGACCCGCGTCTATCGCCTGTCGCGGGCCGTCGCCGTCGACATCAACGTCATGGACTATGTCGAGGCGGCAAAGCTGCGCGGCGAAGGCAGCGCCTGGATCATTTTCCGCGAGATCCTGCCCAACGCGCTGTCGCCGCTGGTTTCGGAACTCGGCCTGCGTTTCATCTATGCCGTGCTGTTCCTGTCGACGCTGTCGTTCCTCGGCCTTGGCGTCCAGCCGCCGGATGCGGACTGGGGCGGCATGGTCAAGGAAAACAAGGACGGTATCGTCTTCGGCATCGCAGCCGCGCTCATCCCGGCGGCGGCAATCGCCATGCTGGCGATTTCCGTCAACCTGGTTGCGGACTGGGTGCTCAACCGGACGACCAGCCTGAAGGGAGGACGCGGGTGATGGCTGACAGCAAAGCGAACTCTGGCCTCCTGCTCGACATCCGCAATCTGCGCATCGAGGCCACTGTCTTCCCGCCAGGCGAGCCGCCGAAGAACATCGTGCTGGTGCACGATGTCTCGCTGACTCTGCAGAAGGGCAAGGTGCTTGGCCTGATCGGCGAATCCGGCGCCGGCAAGTCGACCATCGGCCTCTCGTCCATGGGCTATGGCCGCGGTGGTGTGCGCATCACCGGCGGCGAGGTGATCCTCAACGGCCGCGATATCCTCAAGGGCGGCAAGGACGGCTTCCGCAAGCTGCGCGGCCGTGAGGTCTGCTACGTCGCGCAATCGGCGGCCGCCGCCTTCAACCCGGCGCACAAGCTAATGGACCAAGTGGTGGAAGCCACCCTCCTGCACGGCACGGCGACACGCGCCGAGGCGGAGAAGCGCGCCGTTGCGCTGTTCAAGAAGCTCAGCCTGCCAAACCCCGAAACCATCGGCGAGCGCTTTCCGCACCAGGTCTCGGGCGGCCAGCTGCAGCGCGTGATGACGGCGATGGCGCTTTGCTCCGAGCCGGACCTGATCGTCTTCGACGAGCCGACCACGGCGCTCGACGTAACGACGCAGATCGACGTGCTGGCGGCGATCAAGGACGCCATCCGCGATACGCATGTCGCCGCGCTCTACATCACCCACGATCTTGCCGTCGTCGCCCAGGTCTCGGACGAGATCATGGTGCTTCGCCATGGCCGGCTGGTCGAATGGGGCGGCACCCGGCAGATCATCAAGGAGCCGCGCCAGGAATACACCAACGCGCTTGTGTCGGTGCATGAGATCGAGCACGCAGAGCAGAAGCCCGGCACGACACCGTTCCTGTCGGTGAAGAACGTCACCGCCGCCTATGGCCGCAGCCATATCAAGGTGCTGAAGAACGTCTCGGTCGACATCTATCCGGGCCAGACGCTGGCCGTGGTCGGCGAATCCGGTTCGGGCAAGTCGACGCTGGCACGCGCCATCACCGGGCTTTTGCCGCCGGAAGAAGGAACCGTCACCTTCGACGGGCGCCCGCTGGCAAACCGGCTGGCCGACCGCCCGAAGGAGGATCTGCGTCAGTTGCAGATGATCTACCAGATGGCCGACGTGGCGATGAACCCGCGCCAGACCGTCGGCACCATCATCGGCCGGCCGCTGGAGTTCTATTTCGGCATACGCGGCCGCGAGCGCGACAAACGCGTCGCCGAACTGCTCGACAAGATCGAGATGGGCAAGGGCTTTTCCGACCGCTACCCGGCCGAGCTTTCCGGCGGCCAGAAGCAGCGCGTCTGCATCGCCCGTTCGCTCGCCGCCAAGCCGAAGCTGATCATCTGCGACGAGGTGACCTCGGCGCTCGATCCACTGGTGGCGCACGGCATCCTGAAGCTGCTGCTCGAGCTGCAGAAGGAAGAAAACGTCGCCTATCTGTTCATCACCCATGACCTGGCCACGGTGAAGTCGATCGCCGATTCGATCGCGGTGATGTATCGCGGCGAGGTGGTGCGCTACGGGCCGAAGAGCAAGGTGTTGAGCCCACCCTTCGACGACTATACCGACCTTCTGCTGTCGTCGGTCCCCGAGATGGAGATCGGCTGGCTGGAAAAGGCGATCAAGGGACGGCGCATGGCGAGCGCGGGGAATTAGGGCAATTCGAGGAAAAGTGTGAACCGTTTTCCGGCCGGAGTTGCGTCCGAGCAGGGATAGACCCGACCCGTTGGTCCAGGCACGGCTGCCGTCATCCGCATGCAACACTAGTCTAGCCTATCCTGCCTATTGGTTCATAAACGGAACGCCGTGTGCCCCAGCGGTGCACGGCGTTCTGATTTCAACTGGTCAATCGCAGGGAGCCGCCCGTGGCGCTCAAGACAAAACTTTTGCTGATCATCCTCGATGGCGTCCCCTACGGGAACTGGCGCCGGCTGATGGGCAATCTCGAAGGCTGGGTGCAATCGGGCGAGGCAAGCGTCTGGAAGATGCGCTCGGTGCTGCCGTCGACCTCCGCCTGCTGCTACGCCTCGATCCACACCGGGGTTTCGCCGCAGGTGCACGGCATTCTGTCCAACGAGAACCGGTTCCGCGTCGAACAACCCGACATCTTCTCCGAAGTCAGCAAAGCCGGTGGCAAAACGGGTGCGGTGACCCATTCCTATTGGCCGGAATTCTTCCGTGCCTATCCCTTCGACCTGGTCGAGGACATGGAATTCGACGAGCCGGGCGGGCCGATCACGCATGGCCGATTCCACACCATGACCGGCTACAATCTTCGCAACCAGATGACGCCGAGCGACGTCGATTTGTTCGCGACGCTGACCATGCTGACCAGGCGCCACGGCATCGACTACGGCATCCTGCACACCTGCACGCTGGACTCGATGGGCCACCGCTTCGGCCACGACTGCCACGAGATGGATCATGCCGTCTATGCGATGGACGGCATGCTGGCGGCCTTCCTGCCGCGCTGGATCGAGGCTGGCTACGAGGTGATGGTCACCGCCGACCACGGCCAGACCGATCGCGGCCATCATGGCGGCCATGACGACGAGATGCAGGATTTCGCGCTGTATTATTTCGGGCCCGGCAAGGGACCGCAGGCCGACATGCTGCTCGACCAGCTGCAACTGGCGCCGACCATCTTGAGCCGCCTCGGCGTGCCGGTGCCGGCGACAATGAAAGCGAAGTCGTTTTTGAGTTGAATGGGCGCCTTCCCTCCTCTGGCAACCGCCCCACTCTTCGGTTAGCCTCCGCGAATTCCTTGGCGGAGGATGAACCTTTTTGGACCGATCAGCGACAGAGCAGACAGGAGCCAGGCGGCTCGACCGGCCATGACGGCAGCGACGGAGACCGATCGCGCTCTTGTCGACCGGGTCGCGAAGGGCGACCGTGCCGCCGTGCGGCTCCTGTTCATGCGTCACCACGCGCGGGTCTACCGCTTCGTGGCGCGCCAGACGGGATCGGAAATGATGGCAGACGACATCGCGAACGAGGTGTTCCTCGAACTGTGGCGGCAGGCGCCAGGCTTCGAAGGACGCTCCGAAGTCTCGACATGGCTGCTCGGCATCGCCCGGTTCAAGGCGCTGTCTTCGCTGCGCAAGAAAAAGGAAGACTGGATCGACGACGAGGCTGCAGCCGCAGTGCCCGACAGCGCCGACACGCCGGAAGTCGTCACCATGAAGGAAGACAAGGCTGCCGCCTTGCGGCGCTTCGTCGACGCCTTGCCGGAAGAGCACCGCACGGTGATCGACCTTGCCTATTATCATGGGCAGTCGGTGGGCGAGATCGGCGAGGTGCTCGGCATTCCGGTCGCGACCGTCAAGACCCGGATGTTCTACGCCCGCAAGAAACTCGGCGAGGCCCTCAAGGCCGCCGGTTACGACAGGGGGTGGCCATGAGCGCCGCTGAAAAGATGTCGCGCCGCGACGAAATGGAAACGCTGCTGCCGTTCTATCTGAACGGCTCGCTGGAAGGCTCGGACCTGGAAGCCGTCGAGGAGTGGCTGGCCAGCGATCCCGCTGCGCTGGCCGCCCTTGGCGAGGCCGAGGCCGAATTTTCCGGCACGACGGCCGCCAACGAAGCGATCCGCCCGCCTGCCGATGCGTTGAGCCGCTTCGCCAAGGCGCTCGACGCCGAAGCCGGACCTGCGCGCGCGCCGGCAAACGCGTCCTGGCTGGCGCAGGCCTGGGGCCGCTTCATGGCGGTGCCGGTCGGTGTTGCCTGGGCGGCGGCCGCGGTCCTGCTGGCGCTGATCATGGTCCAGTCGTTTGTTCAGCCCGGCGGCAAGGGCAAGGATTTCGAGATTGCCGGGGCGGAAGGCGATCTGGCGAAAATGCCGTTCGCCCTGGTCAAGTTCAAGCCGGATGCAAGGATGTCGGATATTTCAGGCTTTCTGGGCAACAACGGGCTGAAGATCATCGGCGGACCGACCGCCGATGGCGTGTTCCGGCTTGGCATTCCCGCCGCCAAGGCGGCCGACTACACCAAGCAGCTCGGCCTTATTGCCGCCCAGCCCTTCACCGAGACTGTGATCGAGGGAAGGAAACCGGTTGATGGCGGCTGAGGCGGCGGTCATTCGATTTGCGGCAATCCTGGCGGCGGCGATGACAATCGCCGCCGTGCCTGCGTCGGCGCAGACCAACGCCCCCAACCCCGATCCGACGAAAATCGACTGCGGCGACGCGAACAATGCGGCAAGCGCCGACTGCGCCAAGGATGGCCGCGACACAAAGAATGGGTCGGGCGCGGCGCGGCCCGGCGCTGTCTTCCTGCCAGCCCTGATCGTCGATCTGTTCCCCAATCCGGTCGCGCCTCCGGCACCGCTGCCGACGCCACGGCCGGACCCGGCGACGCCGCCTGCCGACAATCAAGCCGGCCCGCCGCCTGGCGGCCCGATCGTCTCGCCGACCGATCTCAACGCCGTTCAGCCGCCGCGCGGGGTGGCCGGCGATTTCGTGCCCGACGAGGTGCTGGTGACCGTCGACGGCGATGCCGGCGCCGTGCAGCAGATCGCCGCGTCCTTCGGCCTCCAGGTGCGCTCACTGCGCCAGTCGCGGCTGCTTGGCACCACGCTGGTGCGGTTCGGCATTCCCGATGGCCGCCCTGTCGGGGTCGTGCTGGCGCAATTGGCCGCCGACGGCCGCACCCAGCGGCGCGAACCCAACCATGTCTATTCGCTGCAGCAGGCCGCCAGCATCGTCAATTATGCCTTCGAGCGCATCGCGCTCGATTCCAAACAGGCCAGCGGCGAAAACGTCCGCATCGCGGTGATCGACACCGGCATCGACGACAGCAATCCGGCGCTCTCAGGTGTCATCGCCGGGCAGTTCGACGCCATGCCCGACGTGCCGATCGAAAAACGCGATCACGGCACTTCCGTCGACGGGCTGATCGCCGGCGTCGGCGCGCTCGAGGGCATGGCGCCCGGCGCCAGGATCTATCACGCCCGCGCCTTCGAGGGCGGCAAGTCGACCATGGACGTCATCCTGTCGGCGCTCGACTGGGCGACGAGCCAGGATGTGCACATCATCAACATGAGCTTCGTCGGGCCGAAGAACGACCTGCTCGGCGTTGCCTGCCGCAATGCGCGGGCGCTCGGCATCGTGCTGGTCGCCGCCGCCGGCAACAACGGGCCGAAGGCGCCCTATGGCTACCCGGCGGCCTTCGACGGCGTCATCGCGGTGACCGCCACCGATGCCAAGGACGGGCTCATGCCGCAAGCCAATCGCGGCGCCTACGTCTTCATCTCGGCGCCTGGTGTCGAGATGGTGGCGCCGAGCGGCGCCGGCTCGGACGTGGTCACCGGCACCTCGTTCGCGGCAGCGATCGTGACCGGCGCCATCGCCAATCTCATCCACGCCGTGCCCGACCGCTCGGCCGACGGCATCGAGAAGGCGCTGGCGGCAACGGCCAGGGATCTCGGCCCCAAGGGGCGCGACAATGATTTCGGCTACGGCCTGCTCGACATCAAGGCCGCCGAGGCGGCGAAGGAGTAGTCCGCGACGGCTCAAGTCGCGGTTTGGGACGCGCCAGAAAATAGAATGCGGCGATGTGCGTGATCATCAGCAGCGGCACGTAGATGACCGGGATCGCGTAAGTGGCGCCCAATTCCCCCGCGCGAGCGGGAAGGTCGATCTGGACGGCATGGTAATAGTCGACGATGAGGTCGACTATCCCGACGAGATTGAAGGCGACGACGAACGCCCAGAACAGCTGAGGTATCCTCACCGTGAGCAGCGCCAGCATGGCCAGCACCCCGGTTGCGAAGTCGCCATAGGCGGCGAACATGGCGAAGCCGGCGGGCAGATCGGGGCTGACGACGCCCGGGACGAGGAAGACGAGCCCGAAGAAGCGGAAGCTGTGCAAGGTAGCGATAGCGCGTTGCGCCGCGACCCGGTCCATCGATCTCAGCCACGGCAGACCGTACGCACTGAGGCAAAGCAGCCACGCGACATAGCCCAGAACGAGATGGGTTTGGAACAGGACTTCCGTGGACATTTGGTCTCCTCTCAACGATTGGTTCACGCAGCCTCAAACACCGCGGTCAGGACGCCGAGCCGGCCCTCCATGAGATTTCGTCCCAGGTTGGTCGCAAGCTCCGCGAAGTCAGGCCCCATCACCACGCCGAGATTTGGCGAAGGCGGCGGTCCCGAAACGCGGAGCTGTGCGAACCACGCCTTGGCAACCTCGGTGTCGTCTTGCCATGTCAGTATGCGGAAGCCGGCTGGTTCGATCGCCTCGCGCGTCGCACCAATGGTCATGAGAAAGCTCGTCGCCGGCGTTCGCGCCCATGGAAGCGGGTAGTGTGGCTCGCCCATGGCCAACACGACGTCGAAGGTGGCAAACCTGCCACCTTGCTTCAGCACGCGTCGAATCTCGCGATAGAGCTGTGCCCGGTCGGAGATGTTCATCGCCACATGCTGCAGCAGCACGATGTCGAAACGGCCATCATCGAATGGGAGCTCCAGTGCACTGGCGATCTGGAACGACAGCTGCCCGCTCTGTCCCGTGCGGTCGGTCAGATAACGCGCGGCATCCACGAAAGGCTCGCTGATATCCACGCCAGTGACCCGGCAACCATAGGTCGCGGCCAGGAAGCGCGCCGGCCCGCCGATGCCCGAACCGACGTCCAGTACTGACATGCCGGCAGCGATCCCCGTCAATTGGGCAAGCTCGACGGTGGCGGCAAGCCCACGGGTGTGAAATTGGTCAAGGGCGCCCAATTGCTGGGGCGTGAGAAGCTGATCATCCGGGCCAAGGGCAGCCAGCACCGTCTTCAGCCGCTCAGTCAGGCCGGTCGCGCGATAGTGGTCGCGCACCCCATCAAGTTCATCGGTCATTGCAAGATGTCTCCTAGCTTCACCTCCTACCTAAGCCCGCTTCCATAATTCGACTATCCGCTGTAATCACAACAACCCATGAAGCAGAACTACACAGTCCGACACGGTGCGCTGGAGGGCGTCGAGGCGTTTCTGGCTGTCGCCAGGCACCGCAACTTCCGCCGCGCCGCAGCCGAACTCGGCGTGACACCGTCCGCCGTGAGCCAGGCGGTGCGCGCGCTGGAAGCGCGTATGGGCACGGCGCTGTTCGTGCGCACGACGCGCAGCGTCGGCTTGACCGAGCCTGGCCAGCGCTTCCTCGACCGTGCCGGCCCTGCCTTCGAGGAGCTCGTCGCGGCCGGCGAGGCGGTGCGCGACGCCAGCCAGCGGCCGACCGGGCTGCTGCGCCTGTCCGTGCCCCGCGCCGTCGTGCCGTTGATCCTGGAGCCGATGATCGCGTCGTTCTGCCAAGCCTATCCCGAGATCCAGCTGGAGATCGCCGCGAGCGACGAGATGGTCGATCTGGCGACCGGCGGGTTCGATGCCGGCATCCGCCTTGGCCAGTTCATCGCGACCGACATGGTGGCGATACGGCTCACGCCGCCGTTCGCGTTCGTGGTCGTCGGCAGCCCAGACTATCTCGAGCGCCACGGCAGCCCCGAGCGTGTCGACGACTTGCGCCACCATGCCTGCTTGCGCTTGCGCCGTTCGAACGGCGCCATCGCGCCCTGGTCCTTCGTCGATGGCAACGAGGCGATCAAGGCGATGGTCTCAGGCCCGCTGATCGCACACGACTATCCGACGTTGCTCGGTGCCGCCATGCAGGGCGTCGGGCTGGCACAGACGCCTCGACCCGTCGCTGAAGGTGCGATCGCCGAAGGAAAACTCAAGTCGGTGCTGGACGGCGTTGCCGGCTCGACGCCGGGCGTCTTCCTCTATCATCCCGGCAGACGCCAGGTCCTGCCGAAGCTGCGCGCCTTCATCGATCACCTCAAATCCGCGGCCTGAACAACAGCCGGCCAACCATCGTTCGGAGTTGTTCAGTCCCCCAAGGCCGGCGCGCCGGCGACCGAGCCTCGGACCACAAGGTCGACGGGCCAGACCTCGCCACGAGCGCCCTCCTCCAGCCCTGAAATCCGTGCCGCCAGCCGCTCGGCGACGCGCGCGCCGGCGAGACGGATCGACGAGCGCGTCGTCGACAGCGGCACGGAGAAGTTCTCCGGCCTCAGCCAAGGGAAAACGTCGTCATGGGCGATCAGCGATATGTCGCCTGGAATGGTCAGGCCGAGATCGCGCACCGCGCGCACGACGCCCAGCGCCATGATCAGGCTGGAGCAGACGATCGCCGTCGGCGCGTCGCCCGCCTCCAGCAAGCGCCTGGTGGCGCGATAGCCGTTCTCTTCGGTCATGACCACCGAGCAGACATGGCGCTCGTCCAATGCCAGCCCACTCACCGCCAGCGCCCGGCGAACGCCGCGCTCGCGATGGATGGCAAAGGTCTCGCGGTCGTCACCATTGATCAGCGCCAGCCGCCGGTGGCCGAGTTGGATCAACAGCCGCGACGCCTCGTGAAAGGCGCCTTCATTGTCGATGTCGGTGAAGGGATAGTCGAAATCGAAGCCTTCGCTGCGGCCATGGACGATGAAGGGAATGCCGAGCGTGTTGACCAGCGCCACGCGGCGGTCGGCGGGTCTCGGTGAGGAGATATAGACGGCGTCGACCTGCCGGTTGGCGACGATGCGCCGGTAGGTCGTTTCCTGGTCGTCGGCGTCGGCCGGCGACAGCACTAGGTCCAATTCATGCGAGCGGGCATAGTCGCCGAGGCCGGACAGGAACTCGACGAAATGCGGATCGATGTCGACGGAGGCACCGGTCGGCAGGACATAGCCGATCATGCCGGTCTTGCCGGTCGCCAGCCGGCGTGCGCTGGGGTTGGGACGATAGCCGTGGCGCTTGGCGGCGTCCATCACCCGCCGGCGCGTCTCTTCGTTGACCTCGGGATAGCCGTTCAAGGCACGACTTACCGTGGTCTGCGAAAGTGCCAGCATATGGGCGAGCTGCTTGAGGTTCACAGGAGGCCTCCGCGCCTCAAAGCGCTTTTAATTCGATTGGATCCGAGCGCCACGTGGGACGCCGCGATATGAAGACAAGCATAGGCGCGCTTTGGGTGAGTTTGAAACAAAAATTGCTGCTGCACCGCCATAAATACATGCTGCAGCGCACTTTTTACGCGTCGAAAGCCCAAAATTAAATCGATTAGCCGCTCACCCTCTTGACTTCCGAGGGATTCAATGGCGAGATCAAAAAAGCCAAAGCGCTTTGGAAGACTCTTCGAAAGGTTGCGGTTCCTTTCTGACTGAGTCACAGTCCTGCGGCGTCGGCGGGCGGAATGGAGGTTCCGTCCGGTGTTTGTGGCCCACTGGGAGGAATACCGATGAAGAAAATGCTTTTGCTGGGTGCTGCGTTTGCCACGCTCGCCCTGAACGCGCCCGCGCATGCCGAACTGAAGTTCAAGCCGGGCGAGGATCCCCGCTTTAACTGGGCGAATTACGAAGAGCTCAAGAAAGTCGATCTCAAGGGTGAGACGCTATCGATCTTCGGACCGTGGCGCGGTGAGGACGAAGGCCTGGTGCGCGGCGTTCTCGACTATTTCTCGGAAGCCACCGGCGTCGAGATCAAATACTCCTCCTCGGAGAACTATGAACAGCAGATCGTCATCGACACGCAGGCCGGCAGCCCGCCCAACATCGCCGTGCTGCCGCAGCCTGGCCTGATCCAGGACCTGGCATCGAAGGGCCTGCTGACGCCACTGGGCGACGACACCGCCAAATGGGTCAAGGACAATTACGGCGCCGGCCAGTCATGGGTCGATCTCGGCACCTTCAAGGACAAGGACGGCAAGCCGGGCTTCTTCGCCTTCCCCTACAAGGCCGACGTGAAGTCGCTGGTCTGGTACTCGCCGGACAATTTCGAGGAAGCCGGCTACAAGGTACCGAAGACGCAGGAAGAACTCGCCGATCTTGAGAAGAAGATCATCGCCGATGGCGGCAAGCCGTGGTGCATCGGCCTCGGCTCCGGCGGCGCCACCGGCTGGCCGGCGACCGACTGGGTCGAAGACCTGATGCTGCGGACCCAGGCGCCTGACGTCTACGACAAATGGGTGAAGAACGAGATCCCGTTCAACGATCCCGCCGTGGTGAACGCCATCGACATCTTCGGCAAGATCGCGACCGACGACAAGATGGTCGACGGCGGCGCCAAGGCGGTTGCGGCGACCGATTTCCGCGACAGCCCGAAGGGGCTCTTCTCAGTGCCGCCGAAGTGCTACCTGCACCATCAGGCGTCGTTCATCCCGACCTTCTTCCCGGAAGGCACCAAGGTCGGCCAGGACGCGGACTTCTTCTACTTCCCGCCCTATGCCTCCAAGCCTGAACTGGGCACGCCGGTGCTCGGCGCCGGTACGCTGGCGATGATCACCAAGGACTCAAAGGCCGCGCGCGCCTTCATCGAATTCCTGAAGATGCCGCTCGCTCACGAGATCTGGATGGCCGAGGGCGGCTTCGTGACGCCGTTCAAGGGTGTCAACAAGGCTGCCTATGCCAGCGACGCGCTGAGGAAGCAGGGCGAAATCCTCGCCAATGCCTCGACCTTCCGCTTCGACGGTTCCGACCTGATGCCGGGCAAGATCGGCGCCGGCGCCTTCTGGACCGGCATGATCGACCTGGTCGGCGGCAAGTCCGCGCAGGACGTCGCCACCGACATCCAGAAGAGCTGGGACGCGATCAAGTAGGCGGCTGTCAAGTAGCGGCCCGTCCGGCTCGGCGATCAAACGGCCGAGCCGGCCATTCTCGCACTGGATCCGGACCTGCCGGCCCGGATCCGACGGCGGCCCGTGCCGCAGCCTTTCGTCATGAGCGCATCGACATAAAGCGCGATCGGCATGCGAGCAGGTTTCCGCCGCCGAAGACGCTCCAACAACTGAATCGGCGCCTGGTCCCGTCACCAAGGTCATTCCTTGTCGGATCATGCGCAGGGAGAGGGACCCATGGCGGCTCAGATTTTCTCGGCCATATTCGTCATCATCGTCGGGGTCGGCGGTTGCGTCGCCTATTTCTGGGGCGCCAACAAGCTGGTCGACCTGATATTCCCGTCGCGCGGCGTCGCCGGCGCCGCGGCCATCGACAATCTGCGCCGGCAAGGGCTGGTCCGGCCATGGCTGTTCGTCGGCCCGGCAATGATCATCCTGACCATCTACCTGATCTATCCGGTGGTCGAGACGCTGAGGCTGTCGTTCCTCGATCGCGGCGGCATAAACTTCGTCGGCTTCGCCAATTATGAATGGGCGTTCGGCGATCGCGAGTTCCGCAACTCGATCCTCAACAACATCGTCTGGCTGGCGGTGGTGCCGGCCGCCTGCACCTTCCTCGGGCTGATCATCGCCGTGCTCACCGACAAGATCTGGTGGGGCACGGTCGCCAAGAGCCTGATCTTCCTGCCGTTGGCGATCTCCTTCGTCGGCGCCAGCGTCATCTGGAAATTCATCTACGAGTACCGTGGCGAGGGTCAGACCCAGATCGGCCTGCTCAACGCCATCATCCAGCATTTCGGCGGCCAGCCGCAGGTCTGGATATCGCTGCCGTTCTGGAACAATTTCTTCCTGATGGTGATCCTGATCTGGATCCAGACCGGCTTTGCCATGGTCATCCTGTCTTCGGCCTTGCGCGGCATCCCGGAAGAGACGCTGGAAGCCGCCGTCATCGACGGCGCCAATCCGTTCCAGATATTCTGGAAGATCATGGTGCCGCAGATCTGGGGCACGATCGCCGTCGTCTGGACGACGATCACCATCCTGGTGCTCAAAGTGTTCGACATCGTGCTGACCATGACCAACGGCCAGTGGAACAGCCAGGTGCTTGCCAATCTGATGTTCGATTGGATGTTCCGTGGCGGCGGCGATTTCGGCCGCGGCGCCACCATCGCCATCATCATCATGATCGCGGTCATTCCGATCATGGTCTGGAACATCCGCCAGGCGAACAAAGAGACGGGAGGACATTGAGATGGCCGTTGCGACCGGAAATTCCTTCGCCAGCCGCTTCGGCGTCCATATTGCCGTCCTCATCTTCGTCGCTATCTGGACCATACCGACGCTCGGCATCCTGGTCTCGTCGCTGCGTGACAAGGACCAGATCATCGCCTCGGGCTGGTGGAATTCGTTCTCCAGTTCCACCCAGACGGAAGCCGGCCGGCTGCCGGCTGCCTCGATGCAAGTCGAAAAGGATGGCAAGTTCGTCCTTCAGGGCAACATCTTCGGCAACAGCCCCGTCCGCAACATCAGCGCTTTCGGCGTCAAGTCGGCGGCACCGACGCAATACCCGGCCGGCACACCGGCCGATCTCGGCGACGGCGTCACCCTGCAGCTCAATGCTGACGGCAGTTTCATCATGCAATCGCCGAAGGCCTTCGAAGGCGATCGCGGCCAGCGCGTCTATTATGCCTCGTCGGCGCCACCGAAATTCACCACCGACAACTACAAGACCGTGCTGTTTTCGGAAGGCATCGGACGGTCGTTCATGAATTCGCTGACCGTCACCATACCGGCGACCGTCATCCCGATCCTGATCGCCGCCTTTGCCGCCTACGCCCTAGCCTGGATGCGCTTTCCCGGCCGGGCGCTGCTGATCGCGGTCATCATCGGCCTGCTGGTGGTGCCGCTGCAGATGTCGCTGATCCCTCTGTTGAAGCTCTACAACGGCGTCGGCGCTTTCTTCGGCATGCCGTCGAAAACCTATCTCGGCATCTGGCTGGCGCATACCGGCTTCGGCCTGCCCTTCGCCATCTACCTGCTGCGCAGCTATATAGCCGGCCTGCCGCGCGAAATCATGGAATCGGCGCGCATCGACGGCGCCAGCGATTTCGAGATCTTCGTCAAGATCGTGCTGCCGCTGTCGTTCCCGGTGCTGGCCTCGTTTGCCATCTTCCAATTCCTGTGGGTATGGAACGATCTGCTGGTCGCGATGGTTTTCCTGGGTACGGAGGCAGACCAGATCGTGCTGACCGCCAAACTCAACGCGCTGCTTGGCTCACGGGGCGGCGACTGGGAGATCCTGACGACGTCGGCTTTCGTGACCATCATCGTGCCGCTGATCGTGTTCTTCTCGCTGCAGCGCTATTTTGTCCGCGGGCTGCTTGCCGGCTCGGTGAAAGGAGGCTGAGACAATGCAATCCGCTTTGAAGGCCAGTTCGAAGCCTGACCTCGCCGTCGATCGCGACTGGTGGCGAGGTGCGGTGATCTACCAGATCTATCCTCGCAGCTACCAGGACTCGAACGGCGACGGCATCGGCGACCTGCAGGGCATCATCGGCCGGCTCCCCTACATCGCGGCACTCGGTGCGGATGCCATCTGGATCTCGCCGTTCTTCAAATCGCCGATGAAGGATTTCGGCTACGACGTCACCGATTACTGCGACGTCGATCCGATGTTCGGCACGCTGGCCGACTTCGACGCGCTGACCGCCGAGGCACACAGGCTGGGCTTGAAGGTGATGATCGACGAGGTGCTGTCGCACACTGCCGACAACCACCCATGGTTCAAGGAAAGCCGCTCGAGCCGCACCAACCCGAAGGCAGACTGGTATGTCTGGGCGGACGCCAGGCCGGACGGCACGCCGCCCAACAACTGGCTGTCGATCTTCGGCGGCTCGGCCTGGCAATGGGACACCAGCCGTCAGCAATATTACCTGCACAACTTCCTGGCCGAGCAGCCCGATCTCAACTTCCACAACCACGAAGTCCAGGACGCGCTGCTCGACGTCACCCGCTTCTGGCTGGAGCGCGGCGTCGACGGCTTCCGCCTCGACACCATCAATTTCTACTTCCACAGCCAGGGCCTGGAAAACAATCCGCCGCTGCCGCCCGAGCAGCGCAACGACCAGACCGCGCCCGCGGTCAATCCCTACAACTACCAGGACCATCTCTACGACAAGAGCCGTCCGGAAAACCTCGGCTTCCTCGAACGCTTCCGCGCCCTGCTCGATGAATATCCGGCTACCGCCGCAGTCGGCGAAGTCGGCGATTCGCAACGTGGGTTGGAAGTGGTGGCGGCCTATACGGCCGGCGGCAAGCGCGTCCACATGTGCTACTCGTTCGACTTCCTGGCGCCGGAAAAGATCAGCGCGGCCAAGGTCCGTTCGGTGCTGGAATCGTTCGGCAAGGTCGCCAGCGACGGCTGGTCGTGCTGGGCCTTTTCCAACCATGACGTGATGCGCCCGGCCTCGCGCTGGGCGGCAGGCGAAGCCGACCCGACCGCCTATCTCAAGGTCATCTCGGCGCTGCTGATGTCGCTGCGTGGCTCGGTCTGCATCTACCAGGGCGAGGAGCTTGGGCTCGGTGAGGCCGACCTCCGCTTCGAGGATTTGCAGGACCCCTACGGCATTCGCTTCTGGCCGGAATTCAAGGGCCGCGACGGCTGCCGCACACCGATGGTGTGGGACGGCAGTGCCAGGAATGGCGGCTTCTCCTCGGCCAAGCCATGGCTGCCGGTGCCGGCCAAGCACCTGTCGCAAGCGGTCAATGTCCAGCAGGGCGACGAGAGCTCGCTGCTCGAGCACTACCGGCGCTTTCTCACCTTCCGCCGCGCCCATCCGGCGCTGGCCAAGGGCGACATCACATTCATCGAAAGTGAGGGCGATACGGTCGCCTTCACACGCCGAGCGGGCAATGAGCAGGTCGTCTGCGTCTTCAATCTGGGAGCCAGGCCAACCAAGATTGACCTTGGCAACCGATCGCTGCACCCTTTGCCGGGACACGGATTTTCGGGGCAGGCGAGCAGTGGCTCCATACAGCTCGACGGCTACGGCGCCTGGTTCGGGCGCATCGACTGAATTTCAGATCACTTGAATTTCAATCACTGGGAGGAAACCAATGGCCGATGTCACGCTAAGACAAGTGAAGAAGTCCTACGGCAATCTGAACATTCTCCACGGCATCGACCTCGATATCAAATCGGGCGAGTTCATCGTCTTTGTCGGCCCGTCGGGCTGCGGCAAGTCGACATTGCTGAGGTCGATCGCCGGGCTGGAGGAAATCACCTCCGGCGAACTCAAGATCGCCGGCGAGGTCGTCAACGACGTGCCGCCATCGAAGCGGGGCATCGCCATGGTGTTCCAGTCCTACGCGCTCTACCCGCACATGACCGTCTACGACAACATGGCGTTCTCGATGAAGATCGGCAAGGAGAACAAGGCCGAGATCGACCGCCGCGTGAGGCAGGCGGCGGAAATCCTGCAGTTGACCAAATATCTCGACCGCCTGCCCAAGGCGATGTCAGGTGGCCAGCGCCAGCGCGTCGCCATCGGCCGCGCCATCGTGCGCAATCCGAAAGTGTTCCTGTTCGACGAGCCGCTGTCTAACTTAGACGCCGCACTGCGGGTCGCCACCCGCATCGAGATCGCCAAGCTCAAGGAATCGATGCCCAACACGACCATGATCTACGTCACCCACGACCAGGTCGAGGCGATGACGCTGGCCGATCGCATCGTGGTGCTCAAGGAAGGCCATATCGAGCAGGTCGGCACGCCGATGGACCTCTACAAGAAGCCCGGCAACCTGTTCGTTGCCCAGTTCATCGGCTCGCCGGCCATGAACATTCTGCCGGCTACCATCGACAAGACCGGAAACCCGACCGTCATCAGCCATGTCGGCGGGCGCAAGGCAAGCGTGCCGATCGCGACGCCGGCTTCGGCAAAGGGTGCTGCGGTGAGTTTCGGCGTGCGGCCGGAAGATCTGATCATCGCCAGCGGCACGGACTATCTGTTCGAGGGGACGGTCGACTATGTCGAGCAACTCGGCGAGGTCCAGCTTGTCTATGTCGACATCGGCCGCGCCGACCTGCCCCTGGTGACCAAGCTGCCTGGCAATGTCGAGGTCAAACGCGGTGCGACGCTGCGGCTGAGCGCGGACGCGAACGACCTTCACATCTTCGACGCGGACGGGCACTCCTTCTCGCTCCGTCAGCCGGAAGTAAAGGCGGCTTGAGACAGAACCAAGTCTCGACACGAAAAGAGSGGCGGGGCCCGCCGCTCTTTTTTGGAAATCAACTTCGGCTGTTAGTGATTGCCGAAGAGGTCGCGGTCGGCGCTCTGAGGGGCGGACTTCTCTACGTCACCCGACGAGTTGAGCAGCTTGCCGACGAAACCACCGCTGCTGCGGATCGAGCTCGTTTGCGAGTTGTCAACCGAACCGACAGCAGGCTGGTTTGCGCCATTCGAACCGTAGTTGTCGCTGGCGGCGAAAGCGCTGCCGGAGATCGCCAGGACGGCGGCGGCAGCAAGCATGATCTTCTTCATTTCAAGTCTCCTGAATTCTGGTTTTCGCCAGGACGGCGGGAGAGCCCGCCGCCCCTGGGAATCGGCTGTTAGTTGTTGCCGAAGAGGTTACGGTTGCTACCCTGGGCAGGCGTCTGAGCAGCCGGCTCCGACTTCTTGGTCGAAGCGGTGTACGAGCTGTCGACAGCAGCGGTGGCTGCCGGGGCATTCGAACCATAGTGGTCGCTGTTCGCGAAGGCGCTGCCGGAAATGGCCAGAAGGGCGGCGGCAGTGAGGATGATCTTTTTCATTTTTTGGTACTCCAGTATTTCTTATTTTTGCCGTCCGTCTAGCGGCGTGTCTTGGAAAGAAATCGCGTCGTTCCGGACAGCCCCGATGTGGGAGAGCCATCCAGTCATTTCCAATCACGAAGTTGTTCCGCGTGGACCAAGAATCCACCACTTGAAATTGTGCCAGGGGTTTCCACACTCAATGTTTTTCTAAGTTATATCAAATAGTTGTACAAAACAGCCACCCCGATCACCAACTGTGTCGGAGGCCCAGCGTTCACACGTCCTGCACGCACCGTCAACAGAAACGAACCGTTCGGTTCGATTTTAGAGGCTGCTAATAGTCACTTTTCGATACCGATAGCCTTCTTTGCTTCCCGACAAGGGGGCAGATTCGGCGATATTGCAGCCGGCTATGGTTGCCCAAGAGATAGGGCTTCCGCTCCGCGATCGCCCACCGGAACGTTTCGCAAGCGTGTCGCGCCGCATGGATACGATGTCGTTTTCATGCCGATGGCGCGCCCGCGATCGTGATTAGATCATGCCATCTCAGGTGCCGCTTCGTGACGACGAGGTGGAGAATTGGGAAGCCGGTCAGAATCCGGCGCTGCCCCCGCAACGGTGGTGGAGTTCAAGTCGCAACGGGAGACCACTGGGCAATCGCCTGGGAAGGTGTCGCGATGGTCCGCAAGGACAACTCCAGAGCCCGGAAACCAGCCCGAGATGTCTAGACTCGACTGATCGCGGTGGGCGGTCAAGAGGTGGATAGTGCATGTCCGGCGGATCGCCGGCCTGCGTCCAATCCTTCCTCCGTCACCACCAGTTCAGTCCTTAGAAACGAGGACAGGACATGGATGCTCGCAACGACATGCTGAGGCTCTTGAGTGGGCGCCGGCAAGGCTTTTCGCTGGAACAGCCCTTCTACACCGATCCAGACTATTTCAAGCTCGACATGGAGCTGATCTGGTATCGCGACTGGCTGTTCATCGGTCATGATTGCGAGCTGCCGAAGCCGGGCAGTTACATCACGGCGCAGATTGGCGACTATCCAGTCGTGCTTGTCCGCGACCAGAAGGGCAATATCAACGCCTTCCACAATTCCTGCCGCCATCGCGGCAGCCGCGTCTGCAATTCCGACAAGGGCACGGCGGCAAAGCTGGTCTGCCCCTATCACCAATGGACCTATGAGCTGGACGGAAGGCTGTTGTTTGCCAGGCAGATGGCCGACGGTTTCGACAAGAGCCAGTTCGGCTTGAAGCCAGTCGCCTGCGAAAGCGTCGGTGGCTACATTTTCATCTGCCTGGCCAAGGAGCCGGCGGATTTCGCACCGATGCGCGCGATGATCGAGCCCTACCTTTTGCCGCACCGGCTGCGCGAGGCCAAGGTGGCGTTCGAGTCGACCATTGTCGAGAAGGGCAACTGGAAGCTGGTCTGGGAAAACAACCGCGAGTGCTATCATTGCGCCGGCAATCATCCGGAGCTCTGCAAGACGTTTCCGGAGGCACCCACGGTGACCGGCGTGCAAGGCGCCGACAGCGACCCGGAAATGCTTGCGCACTGGGCGAAATGCGAAGCAGCCGGCCTGCCAAGCAAATTCCGCATCGACCCGGCCGGACAGTACCGCGCCACCCGCGCGCCGCTGTTGCGCGACGCCGTCAGCTACACGATGACGGGAAAGCGTGCGGTCAAGAAGAACCTGTCCGACAGCGTTTCGACCGACCGCATCGGTTCCCTGCTGCTCTATCACTATCCGACGACCTGGAACCACATCCTGGGCGACCACGCCGTCACCTTCCGGGTGTTGCCGATCAGCGCCACGGAGACGGCGGTAACGACCAAATGGCTGGTCCACAAGGATGCGGTCGAAGGCGTCGATTACGATCTCGACGAACTCACCCACGTCTGGACCGAGACGAACGACCAGGACCGGCGGATCGTCGAGGAAAACGCCTTCGGCATCCTGTCGCCCGCCTACGAGCCCGGCCCCTATTCGGAGCTGCATGAGGGTGGCGTCATCCAGTTCGTCGAGTGGTACGCGTCGTTCATCGGCCCGCGCCTTGCCGAAGGCGGCCGGCCGGCGCTGCGCAGCGTTGCCTAGTGCATGTCGCCCAAAAGTGCGCAGTGGTTTTGGGATCTCGACATGCATAGGGCAATAGTGAGGACAAAAGGATGAATGCGATGACCGATCTCGGCCTCTATCGCCATCTCGACCAGATGACGCCCTGGAACGACAGGCTCCAGGTGCTGGAAGTGATCGGCGTCAGCGACGAAGCGCCTGATGTGAAGACCTTCACCTTCCGCTCCGACAACCAGACCTGGTTCCGCTACAAGCCGGGTCAGTTCGTGACGCTGGAACTGCCGACCGCCGACGGGCCGCTGATGCGCACCTATACGCTGTCGTCTTCGCCATCGCGGCCGTTCTCGATCGCAGTGACGATCAAGGCGCAAGCGGGCAGCATCGGCACACGCTGGATGTTCGATCATCTGACGCCCGGTTCGCACGTCAAGGCCTATGGGCCGACCGGCGACTTTTCGCTGCACAGCCACCCGGCGGCCAAGTACCTGTTCATTTCAGCCGGCTCCGGCGTGACGCCGATGATGTCGATGCTACGCTGGCTCAATGACTGCGCGCCATGGACCGATGTCGGGTTCGTCAACTGCGCACGGCGCCCGGAAGAGATCATTTTCCGCAAGGAGCTCGAACTGCTCGGCAGCCACATGCCGGGTCTGTCGCTCGGTTTCATGATCGAGGAGCGGTCCAGCCGCGAGGGCTGGTTCGGCCATATGGGCCGCATCGACGCGATCCGGCTGCCCTTGCTGGCGCCCGATTTCCGCGAGCGCGAAATCTTCTGCTGCGGCCCCGATCCCTTCATGCGCGCCGTGCGCGGCATGCTAGACGCCGCCGGCTTCGACATGACGAAATACCACCAGGAGAGCTTTGCCGCGCCTGTTGTGGAGGAGATCCCGGCACCGTTCACCTTGCCGGCGGAAGACGGCGCCGCGGTTGTCGTCGAAGCCGCGACGCCGATCCGGTTTTCGCTTTCGGATGTCGAGGCCGAATGCGTCGCCGGCCAGACCGTGCTGCAGACGGCCCGCGCCTCGGGCGTGCGGATTCCCGCCGCCTGCGAGTTCGGCCTCTGCGGAACCTGCAAAGTGAAGAAGGTCGCGGGCGATGTCGAGATGAGCCACAATGGTGGCATCCTCGATCACGAAATCGACGACGGCTTTATCCTCGCCTGCTGCTCGAAGCCGCTTTCGGCGCTCGAAATCGAGGCGTGACCGGCGGGCGATGCCAGGCCTCAGAACGACGGCTACACGAAACCTCTCGAAAGGCCGTGTCAGTTCAAACCCCGTAACGCTCGGTGCGGATGATTTCCGCTGCAACGCCCGCGTCGATCAGGGCTTGGGCGGCAGCCGAAACGAAGGCGTTGGAGCCGCAGACGAAGGCGATATCGGGCGGTCCGGGCAGGTGCGCCATGGATTGCACCATCATGGCAACGTCCACCCGCCGCGAATAATCGGCTGGACGGCGTGCAGCTTCGCGCGTCAGGGTCAGCACCAGGTCGAAGCCGTCCTTGCGGTCATCGAGGGCAACCAGTTCGTCACGAAAGATCACTTCGTCCCAGATCCTCGCTGAAAAGACCAGGGCGACGGGCACGCTCGAATTGCGCTTGGCGCGATGACGGACCATCGACATCAAAGGCACGACGCCCGAACCACCCCCGACCAGCAAGACCGGTCCGCCATCGTCATCGGGCCAGATGAAATGCCCGCCGAGCGGCCCGCGCAGTTCGACCTCGTCGCCAATTGCTGCGACGTCGTGGAAAAAGGGCGAGACCTCGCCATCGTCGAGTTTTTCGATCGCCAGTTCGATCACCCCGCCATCTCCGGGCGCCGAGGCAATGGAATAGGAGCGGCGCGCCTGATAGCCGTCCGGCGCCGTCAGCCTGACGTCTACATGCTGACCGGCAAGATAGGTGAAAGGCCGCGATAGCTGGAAAAAGAAGCTGGTGACACGCGGCGTGCACTTTTCGATACGGACGATCCTGACTGTCTGCCAGGGCGATTGCACTGCCGCTGCGTCGCTCATGGATCGTTCGTGTAGCGCTGCTCGCGCCAAGGGTCGCCATAGATGTGATAGCCGCGCAATTCCCAGAAACCCGGCTCATCGCGCTCGGTGAACTGCAGGCCGTTCAGCCATTTGGCCGATTTCCAGAAATAGAGATGCGGCACCAGCAGCCGCGCCGGGCCGCCATGGTCAGGCGTGATCGGCTTGCCTTCGTAAAGCAGAGCCACCATCGCCTTGCCGGCGGTGAGGTCCTTGGTCGGCACGTTGGTGGAATAGCCGTCGAAGGAATGCGCCAGCGTGAAGGCGGTCGGCGGCTCGATGCCGGCATCGGCGAGGATGTCGTCAACAAGCACGCCTTGCCATGGCGTGTCGAATTTTGTCCATGCGGTCACGCAATGGATGTCGCGCGTCATCTTGGTCAAGGGCAGCGCGTTGAACTCGGCCCAGTTCCATTTCTTGATCGGCCGCGGCCCGTGCTTCAGCGTGAACGACCAGTCCTCGATGCGCACCCGCGGCGTCGGGCCGGCTGACAAGACCGGAAATCCCTGCTCGAGATATTGCCCGGGCGGGATGCGCGCATCGCCGTCGATCGGCGGGCGCCGTCCTGAAGAAAAACCTCGGGTGACCATCGCGGCAATCCCCCCTGCATCAGGCCACTATCGACCTTATGCAATGTTCTCGAAGATGCCGTGGCGGGCAACCGAAATCTTGATGATGGACAACATCGGCGGGCCGGCGTCGCCGAGCCCACCGATCGCTGCCTTCACGTCAGCGCACGGCGTCAGCCATTGGCAAACGGCACCGCGACATAGATCTGGCTGCCGTCGCGCTCGACCAGCAGAAGCACCGACTTGCGGCCGGACTTGCCGGCCTGGGCGATCGCCTGCGTCACTTGCCTGGCCGTTTTCACCGGCGCCTGATTGACGGCAACGATGATGTCGCCGGGCTGGATGCCCGAGGCCGAGGCCGGCTTGTCGGGATTGACGCTTGCGACCAGGGCGCCATGCTGATTGGCCGCCAGGTTCAACTCCTGGCGGACATCAGGGGTGATGTCCATCAGGCCAAGCCCGATTGCCGGGACGCGCGAGCCCTGCTCGGTACTCGGCGCGCCGGATTCGTCGGGCACGGATGCGGTCTTCACATCGTCGCCGTTGCGCCCGACATCGACGGAAACATTCATGGCCTTGCCCTTGCGCCAGATATCCAGCGTCTCCCTGACGCCCGGCGCGACATCGGCGACGGCCCGCGACAGGTCCTTGGGATCCTTCACATCCTGTCCGGCAAAGCTGATGATGACGTCGCCGGTCTCGACGCCGGCCTTGGCAGCCGGCGAGCCTTCATTGACCTGCGAAACCAGCGCACCGCCAGGATGGTCGAGCCCGATGGCGCTGGCCACATCCGGCGTCACCGGCTGTATCTCGACACCGAGGTAGCCGTACTGGATGGAGCCATCCTTCATCAGCTTGGCGACCACCTTCTGGGCCTGGTCCGACGGGATGGCGAAGCCGACGCCGACACTGCCGCCATTGGGTGAATAGATCGCCGTGTTGATGCCGACGACATTGCCGCTGACATCGACCAGCGGACCGCCGGAATTGCCGTGATTGATCGGCGCGTCGATCTGGATGAAGTCGTCGAACGGCCCGCTGTGCAGATCGCGGCCGCGCGCCGAGACAATGCCTGCGGTGACCGTGGTGCCGATGCCGAACGGATTGCCGATCGCCAGCACCTGGTCGCCGGTCATCAGCCTGTCGGAATCGCCCCATTTGACGGTCGGCAAGGGCTTGTCGGATTTGATCTTGAGCACGGCGAGATCGTTCTTGGCATCGCGGCCGACGAGCTTGGCGGGAAGCTCGGTGCCGTCGTCAAGCGTCACCTTGATGGAAGAGGCGCCATCGACCACGTGATTGTTGGTGACGATGGTGCCATCGGCAGCGACGATGAAGCCCGAACCGAGCGCCTCGGCACGTGGAGCCTGCTGCGGCGGGGTTTGTGGGGCGGGCATGCCCTGGTCGCCAAAGAACTGACGGAAATATTCGTCGAACGGTGAGTTGCCGAGAGGCATGCCGTCGTCCGTGCTTTCCGGCTGCGCCTTCATGACGGTGGTAACTGTCACCACCGCGGGCTTGTCGGCTGCCACGATGGGGGCGAACGAGCCGTTGGGTGCCGTGATGCCGGCGACAGGGGTCTGGGTTGTCGGAACGGCGTTGCTCGCACTTTGAGCGAAAGAGATGACAAAGGGAGATATGATTAGCGCAGCGCCCAGCGAGGCCGCGACGCGATGTCTGCGAATGATATCTGACATGGTCGTTTGTCCGGGCGAGAGTTGATCCTGCGCTGTGGCCGCCTCTCTTGGAAACTGGCCATCACGCGTGTCGAGGGTCGCGATTGCCCGTCTCGCCTTGCATGGCAGCCGACCGGATCGACAGCCCTGCATCTAGGGTGCGGATTGGCCCGATTTAGGGTTTTCAGGCGACCTTACGAAGATTTAATTTCCAGACGGCGCCCGGTCACAATGTCGTGGGGTGAGCGGTCAAGTGGTCTTCCCAGCCCACCGGGGCATCAGTCCGTGCCGGTTCGCGCTAGATAGGCCGTTGCAATTTCGTGCATGCGCTTGCCGTCGAAGCTCGGCCCGTGGCCGCCATGGCCGATGCGGATCGGGATGTCGAGCAGCCGCTGCATCGTGCGGCGATAGGCTGTTCGATCGGAGTCCGGCAGGTCGTCGATCAACGTGTCGTCGTAGATGGCGTCGCCGCTGAAGAAAAGGCCATCGGCCTCGTCGAGCAGTGCGATCGAATCCGGCGAATGCCCGGGCAGATGCAGCACGCGAAACCGACGATCGCCGAGATCGACCACGTCGCCCTCGTCAAGGGTCCGCGTCAATGGCGCTGAGGGGATCCTGTAGTCGGCTGCCTTCCAGCCTGGTGCTGGCAGTTTCGAGACGGCACCTTCGAGGTCGTGGAACATGTAGGCATAGGTCGCGGCGTCATCCATGCTGTCGAACTGCGCCGCACTCATCCTTGGCCCGGCCCGCAACGGGAACTCGTGCAGCGAACCGACATGGTCGAGATGGATATGGGTGGCGACGACCAGCAACGGCTTGCTGTCGGACAACTCGATCTCCGGCGCCAGCGGACAGATGCCCATGCCGGTATCGACCAGCAGGTCGACATCGCGTCCGCGCAGATGCCAGATGTTGGCGCGCACGTAGTCATGCACGAACGGCTCGGTCAGCATCGTCGTCTTCTCGTCGACGATGCTCTTACTGAACCACCCCGGCATCAGGCGTGCGCCCGCATCACGTGTGAGCCTGTTCAGACGAACGGCTTCCCGACCTTGTATTTTTCCGGCACCAGCCGCTTGAGATAGGCCATGCCGGCCTCGGACAATTGATTGACATCGGGCTTCATGAAATCGTCGGGCATATGGCGGGTCTTGCCGGCGACGTTCTTCAGCGGCACCTTCTTCAGCACCGTTTTGGCGCCGTCATATTGCAGCGCCACCGAGCCGCCGCCCTGTTCGGCGACGCTGACGGCGAAGGCGCCGGCATCGAATGCCTCCTGCGCGTCGACCGCGCTGATGGCGCCGATATAGCCGCGAGGCATGTAGCCGAGCGCATCGACGCGGGCCCGCTTGCCGGGCAGGCCTTCGGCCAGCGCGCGCTCGAGTGCGGCCGGCAGGTCACTGCCGGACAGCTTGACGTTGCCATGCGCGTCGCGCTCGAGCTTCTCCGGCGGTACCAGACTTTCGACCAGCGCCTTGCCATCGGCGGTGCTGACACCTTCCGACACGGCGACGATACAGCGCTTGTGGCGGTCGAGCGTGGCGCGCACGTCGTCGATGAAGCCGGCCGCCGAGAACGGCCGTTCCGGCACGTAGACGAGGTGTGGCCCGCTGTCGGGGTCGAGTTGCCAGGCCGCGGCCGCAGCAGTGAGGAAGCCGGCGTGCCGGCCCATCACGATGCCGACATAGATGCCGGGCAGAGCGCGGAAATCGAGGTCGACGGACAGGAAGGCGCCAGCCACGAACTCGGCCGCCGAGATGAAGCCCGGCGTGTGATCGTTCTCCTCGAGATCATTGTCGATGGTTTTCGGCGCATGGACAAAAGCGATCGTGCCGCCGGCGGCGTCGGTCAGGATCTGCTGCGTGCCGGACGTGTCGTTACCGCCGATGTAGATGAAGGCGTCGGCGCCGGCCTTCTTCAGCCCGTTGAGGATGACCTCGCAATAGGCGGCGTCCGGCTTGTCGCGCGTCGAGCCAAGGGCCGCACTTGGCGTCCCGGCGATCAGCCGCAGCCGGTCTTCCGGGATGGCGGAGAGGTCGACATAGTTGCCGTCACGAATGCCGCGCACGCCGTGAATGGAGCCCAGCACCTTGGCACCGGGATGCCGCTTGCGGATCTCCAGCGTCGCCCCGACCACTGTCTGGTTGATGACGGCGGTCGGGCCGCCGCCCTGCGCGATAACGAAAGTTCCGGCCATTCCTGACGTCTCCCGAGCGATGAAATTCGCAGGCACATTCGCCTGTCTTTCGCCATCGCGCAACGGGAGAACCAGAGCATGATCCCGAAAAGCATGCCCCCGGCCCGAGGGTGGGAACCGGCTTTCGCCAGAGATCATGCTCGAACAAAAGGAGAAGCGGCCGCGCCGGCGGCCGGCAGGGTCACATGACGACGACCGGATTTTTCTTGGTGACGCGGCTGTAGAGGTCGATGATGTCTTGGTTGATCAGGCGCACGCAGCCCGACGACATCGCCTGGCCGATGCTCCACCATTCGGGCGAACCGTGGATGCGATAGCCGGTGTCCTTGCCGTCCTGATAGATATAGAGCGCCCGGGCGCCAAGCGGGTTGGTGAGGCCGCCGGGCTGGCCGGACTGCCATTTCACCAGCTCCGGCTTGCGGGCAATCATTTCGGGCGGCGGCGTCCAGGTCGGCCATTCCCTGCCGTACTGGATGTTGGCGCGGCCAGACCAGCGGAAGCCGTCCTTGCCGATGCCGACGCCGTAGCGGATGGCATCACCGCCCGGCTGGACGAGATAGAGCATGCGCTCCTGCAGATGGACGACGATGGTGCCGGGCGCCTCGCCGGTCGTGTCGACGACGATCTGGCGGCGGAATTCCGGCTTGACCTTCAGATAGGGCACTTCCGGCACGTTGAAGCCGCCATCGGTCAGCCCCGCATACATCAGGTCGGGGCTGGTGATGTGCTTGTCAACGCTGATGCTCGGCCGGATCGGCACTGAGTTGGTGACCGTGTCGTCGAGATCCAGCACCGGAAGACCGCCGCCCGAGGTCGAGCAGCCGGCAGCGCTGAGCAAAGCCAGCGCCCCTGCACCGGACAGGATGGCGCGACGGGAAAGATGATGATCGGTTTCGATTGCGTCGCCGTTTCGCGGCGGCGTCAGACCTTGCGGCAACTCACGCATATACCCAAACCCTACTCTGTCGGCGGGAAGCACGGTCCGGCCGGATAGAACGCATCTTCATCATTCATGGTTGATAAAGCGTGAAGGCCTTGCATTGCCTGCGTTTGCGCGTCGCCTGGCTGGCGTTCGAGCCGCCGCCCGACCGTCGACCGAAGGGCTGCTGCACAAAAAGGCCTCCATCGGGTCATATTCCCGGCGCCGGCGCTTCCTACCCCTGCAGGCGGCTATCGAGGGGTTCCACGTGCAAGACCTTAAAAACCGACATCAAGCTTTTTGCCGCGGCCATTGCCGCAGCAGCAATCGTTCTCGGTGCCAATGTCCGCCTGGCCGATATCGTGAGCACGCTGAGCGGCGCGAACTGACACCGACCTGCCGTTGGCAAAATTAGGGAAATCGCCCTTTACATTCTCCCGTCGCCAAGGATTTATCCTCTTCTTTACGCTCAAAGGAGACGAGCATGTCCTTCGAAAACTGGGCCGCCTTCGCTGCCGCCTCGACGATCCTTCTCATCATTCCAGGTCCGACCATCCTTCTGGTCGTGTCCTACGCGCTGGGCCAAGGCTGGCGTACCGCTCTGCCTATGGCAGTCGGCGTGGCGCTCGGCGACTTCACCGCGATGACGCTGTCGATGCTGGGCATCGGCGCATTGTTGGCCGCTTCGGCGACCGTCTTCACCGTCCTGAAGCTGATCGGCGCCGGCTATCTGATCTATCTCGGCGTGAAACTGTTTCGCGCCGGCGGCGCGCTGAAAGCCGAACCGCGCACCGACGTGGTGTCCTCCGCTAAGATGATGGCGCATGCCTGGCTGGTCACCGCGCTCAACCCGAAAAGCATCACCTTCTTCGTCGCCTTCCTGCCGCAGTTCCTCGACCGGCATGCCGATTTCTGGACGCAGATGTTGATTTTCGAGACGACCTTCCTGGCGCTCGCCTTCGCCAATGCCTTCGGCTATGCGCTGATCGCGGCGCGCGCACGCAACGTCGTGCGCAATCCCAAGGCGATCCGTATCTTCAACCGCACCGGCGGCACGCTGCTGGTCGGCGCCGGCATCGCCACGGTGGCGATGCGTTCGGGCAATTAGGACAATGGAGAAAATTCGGCTTCACCATTTAACGCTGAAGCCGAGATTGCCCTGGAAAATGCACCGGTTGGCGAGTCCGTGGCCCATGCTTTAGGATCGCTTTGGGCCGAAGGATCGAGGCCTCGTCATGAGCCGATCAAAGGACATTGCATGGCCATCAGGGATGCATTCGACCTGACACTTTCGGGCGCAACGGCGGCGGGGTTCACGCCCTACAGCCAGGCTGTGCGTGAATTGCAATGCTTCATCGGCGATCCCGTCGCCTCCGTCGATCGCGCCATCGCGGAAGATCCCGGCTTCGTCATGGCGCATGTCTTCAAGGGCTACCTCTTCGGCCTGGCCACCGAGCGAGAGGCGACCGCCGTGGCCAAGGCTTGCCATGAGGCGGCGCTGCCGCTTGCCGCGACGACGCGCGAGCGGGCGCATGTCTCGGCCCTTGGTCATCTCGCCAACGGGCGCTGGCACGATGCCGCCGGCGTTCTTGGGGATATCGCCATCGACTTCCCGCTCGACGCTGTGGCGCTGCAAACGGGGCATCAGATCGACTTCTTCACAGGCAATGCGCGCATGCTGCGCGACCGCATCGCCCGCGCCCTGCCATCCTGGCAAAGCGGCATGCCGGGCTACCACGCCATCCTCGGCATGCAGGCCTTCGGACTGGAGGAGATGGGTGACTATGCGCAGGCCGAGAGGCTTGGCCGCACCGCGGTCGACCTGGAGCCGCGCGACGGCTGGGCCCAGCATGCCGTTGCCCATGTCATGGAGATGCAAAGCCGGCAAATGGATGGCATTGCCTGGATGCGGGCCAATCCAGACGCATGGACAAAGGAGAGCTTCCTCAAGGTGCACAATTGGTGGCACCTGGCGCTGTTCCACTTTGACCTCGGCGAGACCGACGAGGTGCTGGCTCTCTATGACGGCCCGATCTACGGCGAGCGATCGACGCTGGCGCTCAACATGGTCGATGCCTCGGCGATCCTGTGGCGGCTCTATCTCGGCGGCGTCGATGCCGGCAACCGCTGGGCAGCGCTCGCCGCCAACTGGGCGCCCAAGGCCGGCGACGGCAATTATGCCTTCAACGATGCCCACGCGATGATGGCCTTTGTCGGCGCCGGGCTCGAAACGCCGGCTCAGACCTTGCTGGAGGCGCAGCGCGAGGCGATGCAGGGCGGCGACGACAATGCGGCCTTCACCCGGGATGTCGGCCATCCGCTGACGCTCGCCATCAAGGCATTCGGTGCCGGTAACTATGCCGAGACTGTTCGCCTGATCCGGCCGATCCGGGCGATCGCCCACCGTTTCGGCGGCAGCCACGCCCAGCGCGACATCATCGACCTGACGCTGATCGAGGCGGCCTTGCGGACCGGTGACGGTGCACTGGCCAGGGCGCTCACGGCGGAACGTTCGACGGCACGACCCGACAGTCCGCTGTCGGCGCTGCTTTCGCGGCGCGCCGCCAATTTGTCAGAGAATTGACCCGAAGCGGATCTTGTCTTAAAAACTGGCCAAGCCAGATTTTTTCGAGATCCGAAAAAATTAAATGGCATGGGAGGAAATCATGTATCTCGGCCTCGATCTCGGGACATCGGGCGTCAAGGCGCTTCTGATCGATGCCGAGCAGACAGTCATCGGCTCCGGTCATGCATCGCTCGACGTATCTCGGCCGCATCCGGGCTGGTCGGAACAGGATCCGTCTCACTGGATACGCGCTTGCGAAGAAGCAATTGCCGAACTGAAGGCTTCCCACCCAAGCCAGCTCGCCGCAGTGAAGGGCATCGGCCTGTCGGGACAGATGCATGGCGCGACCCTGCTCGATGCTGCAGACAAAGTGCTGCGGCCCTGCATCCTGTGGAACGACACGCGCAGCCATGCCGAGGCGGCGGCGCTGGACGCCGACCCGCGCTTCCGCAAGCTGACCGGCAACATCGTCTTTCCCGGCTTCACCGCGCCGAAGCTTGCCTGGGTGAAGAACAACGAGCCCGCAGTCTTCGCCAAGGTCGCAAAAGTGCTGCTTCCCAAGGATTTCTTGCGGCTCTGGCTTTCTGGCGAACACATTTCGGAAATGTCGGATTCGGCCGGTACCTCCTGGCTCGATGTCGGCAAGCGGCACTGGAGTGCTGACCTGCTCGCGGCGACATCGCTCGACGAGAAGCAGATGCCTTCGCTGGTCGAGGGCACTGAGAAGGCCGGAGCGTTGCGCAGCGAACTGGCCTCGAAATGGGGCATGCAGGTTGGCATCCCAATCGCTGGCGGCGCCGGCGACAATGCGGCTTCGGCATGTGGCATGGGCACGGTCGGTCCAGGCCACGCCTTTGTCTCGCTCGGCACATCGGGTGTGCTGTTTGCCGCCAATGCTTCCTATCTGCCCAACCCGGCAAGCGCCGTCCACACCTTCTGCCATGCGCTGCCGAACACCTGGCATCAGATGGGCGTCATCCTGTCGGCGACCGATTCGCTGAACTGGCTGGCGGAGATCACGGGCAAAGGCGCAGGCGAACTGACCGCCGAACTCGGCGATACGCTGAAGGCGCCGAGCGGCGTGTCCTTCCTGCCGTATCTGTCGGGCGAGCGCACGCCCTACAATGATGCTGCCATCCGCGGCGCGTTCACCGGATTGGCGCATGAATCGAGCCGCGTGGTGCTGACGCAGGCCGTGCTCGAAGGCGTCGCCTTTGCCTTCCGCGACAGTCTCGAAGCCTTGGCCACAGCCGGCACGACCTTGACGCGGGTGACGGCGATCGGGGGTGGTTCGCGTTCGCGCTACTGGCTGAAAGCGATCGCCACCGCGCTTGGCCTGCCCGTCGATATTCCCGCCGATGGCGATTTCGGCGCCGCCTTCGGCGCGGCGCGGCTTGGCTTGCTGGCGGCGACGGGTGCCGATCCACTCAGCATCTGCACAGCCCCAAGGACGGATGCCACCATCGAACCGGATGCGGCTCTCGGCGGCGCCTATGCCGATGCCTATCAGCGCTACCGGGCGCTGTATCCGGCGATCAAGGTGGCCACGGCGTGAGTGCGTTCTCGCCCACGCCGCGGCCCGTCAGGACGGCGTTATTGCGCCGGCACCTTGTCGAGAAAGCCGGTGACGCTCTTCAGGCGGCCGTTCTCGATGACGCCGATGTCGGTGCCTTCGATGACGGAAGGAGTGCCCTCCGGGCCGAGATTCCACGAAAAGCGGATCTTGTCGGCAAAACCGTCCGGCGTGCCCTTCAGCGAGAAACGGAAGCCGGCAAAGCGCTGCTGCACGCCGTCGATCAGCGTCGCGACACCCGAATGGCCGTCGCCCTGCATCAGCGGATCACGATAGCTGACGTCCTCGGTGAAGGTCGCCTTGAGCAAGGCTTTCCGGCGGTCAACGTCGCTTTCGTTCCAGGCGCTGATGTAGCCTTCGGCGATCTTGATGAGGTCGGTCATGGTCTGTCTCCTTTGTTTGACGGTTTTGACATGAGCCTTTTCGATCAGCGGAAGAACGAAACCAATTACGCCTGAGGTAATCAGGGGCGAACTATTCGAGAGAGGACAAAGATCATGAGCAGCGGATTTTTCGGCGACATCAAACAGATCAAGTATGAAGGGCCGGATTCGACCAATCCGCTCGCCTACAGGTTCTACAATCCCGACGAGGTGGTGGCCGGCAAGCGGCTGGAAGACCATCTGCGCTTCGCCGTCGCCTACTGGCATTCCTTCGCCTGGCCGGGCGGCGACCCGTTCGGTGGCCAGACCTTCGACCGTCCGTGGTTCCCGAAAGCGGGTGGCGTCGACACGATGGAACTGGCGAAGCTCAAGGCCGATGTCGCCTTCGAGATGTTCTCGCTGCTCGGCGCACCCTATTTCTGCTTCCACGACGCCGACGTGCGGCCGGAGGGCAAGGATTTCTCCGAAAGCGCTGCCCGCCTCGACGAGATCGCGGACTATTTCGCCACCAAGATGAAGCAGACCGGCGTCAAGCTTCTGTGGGGCACGGCGAACCTGTTCTCCAATCGCCGCTTCATGTCGGGCGCCGCCACCAATCCCGATCCGGATGTCTTTGCCTATGCGGCGGCGACGGTGAAAAGCTGCATCGACGTCACCAAGCGGCTGAAGGGCGAGAACTATGTTCTGTGGGGCGGGCGCGAGGGCTACGAGACGCTGCTCAACACCGACCTTGCGCGCGAGCAGGAACAGGCAGGCAGGTTCCTCAGCCTCGTCGTCGACTACAAGCACAAGATAGGTTTCAAGGGCACGATCCTGATCGAGCCAAAGCCGCAGGAGCCGACCAAGCACCAGTACGACTATGATGTCGCGACGGTCTATGGCTTCCTCAAGCGCTTCGGGCTGGAGAAGGAGGTCAAGGTCAACATCGAGCAGGGCCACGCCATCCTGGCCGGCCATTCCTTCGAGCACGAGCTGGCGCTGGCCAATGCGCTCGGTATTTTCGGTTCGATCGACATGAACCGCAACGACTACCAGTCGGGCTGGGATACCGACCAGTTCCCCAACAACGTGCCGGAAATGGCGCTGGCCTATTACCAGGTCCTGCAGGCCGGCGGCTTCAAGACCGGCGGCACCAATTTCGACGCCAAGCTGCGCCGCCAGTCGCTCGACCCCCAGGATCTGCTGATCGGCCACATCGGCGGCATGGATTCGTGCGCGCGCGGCCTGAAAGCCGCGGCTCGCATGGTCGAGGACAAGGCGCTGTCGGCGCCGCTGGCAGAGCGCTACGCCGGCTGGAACACGGCCGAGGGTAAGGCGATGCTGTCGGGCAAGCGCACGCTGGAAGAGATCGCCGAGCGCGTCGTCAAGAAGAAGATCGAGCCGCAGCCAAGGTCCGGCCGCCAGGAACTGCTGGAAAACATCGTCAACCGGTACGTGTGAAGCCTGATCTCTGGACCGACATCCACCACCTCTGGCTGAAAGCAGCCGTGGTCGCCTTCTGCTAGTCACGGATCTTTGTTGGCCTGTGCGAGTTCAAGGTGCCGCGCCGCGAAAAGGCGACGCGGCGGCTGGCAGGAGGAGGAAATGGCAGAGGATCGAATCATCGTGCGCCGGGCGCAGGCAAGCGATATCCCGGCGCTGAAGCAGGTGCTGCAGGAAACATTCGAAGGCACCTGGCTGCCGAACATCACCGAGGAATCGGCGCAGCGCTACGTCGAATCGGATATTGGCGGGCGCTATGTCGACCAGAGCTGGCCGGAATTTGCCGTTGCCGAGATCGATGGCAACGTCGCCGGCCTGATCCATTGGCGCGCGGACTTCATCGAGGCCCTGCACGTCATGGCGTCGCGCCAAGGGCAAGGCGTTGGCCGCAAGCTGCTTTCCCATGCCGAACTGGCGATCGCTGCCGCCGGATTTGCGCAGGCGCGGCTGGAAACCGACACGTTCAACCTGCGCAGCCAGACGCTCTACAAAGCGATCGGCTATGCCGAGAAAGATCGCTACCCCGACGACGAATGGGACAGTGGCTTCACCACCGTGCTGTTCGAGAAGCGGCTGTAGAAGTCTCCGACCTGGCCTAGCCAGACGCAGGAACGGCTTTGCGCAAGGCTGGCTCCGACGACACGGTTTGGCCCTTTCCCGCCCTTCAATGACCTCCCTCTTGCCTTCAAACTGCCGTCACGTATCTCGTATAAGACTGGCTCGTGGCGGGAAGGAAGAAGGAGGCGAACCGATATGCAGAACGAACGTGAAATCGACGCCCTGCTCTCACCTGGCGAGGCCGGATCGATCATCGACCGGCTGATGGCAATGCCGCATCCGAAAGACGGCACGCAGCGCACAAACGAATGGGATCGCGCGGTTGCAGCGCGGCTTGAAACGGTGCTGGCCAAGAGCATGCGCTCGCGCATTGTCCACGAAAACCGCGATGTCGCTTGAAGGTCCCTGTGGTTTGACGAACGAAGCCTGTTTCGTCATCCTTCACCGATGGTACGCGCGGTGCTTCTGGACCTTTTGGGTGTCGTCTACAATGGCGACACCCCGATAGCGGGCGCTGTCTCGGCAATCGATCGCCTGCGCAATGCGGGCTTGCCGCTCCGCTTTGTCAGCAACACTACTCGCTCACCACACAAGGCAATCATCGCGCAACTTACGGCCCTCGGCGTCGAGGTTGGAGAAGCGGAATTACTGACGCCGGCGCGTGCCGCCGTCGAATGGCTGCGCAGGCACGGCCTCACACCGCATCTGCTCGTCCATCCCAACCTGGAGCCTGAGTTTTCCGGACTGGACGGCGCAAATGGTCGGGCCGTCATCGTCGGAGATGCAGGCGAAGCCTTCGATCATGCCAGGCTCAACCGGGCGTTCCGCGAACTGGTGGCCGGCGCCGATTTTGTGGCGCTCGCCACCAATCGCACCTTCAAGGATGCAGACGGTCTGCTCAGCCTCGACACGGGCGCCTTCGTTGCCGCCCTCGAATTCGCCAGTGGCCGAAGCCCTGTCGTGCTCGGCAAGCCGTCACCGGACTTCTTTCTTTCGGCGCTTGCCAATATGAACTGCTCGGCCGCCGATGCGGTCATGGTCGGCGACGATGCCGAGAGCGATGTCGCCGGCGCGCTGCGCGCCGGGCTTGGTGCGGCGCTGCATGTGCGGACAGGCAAGTATCGCCCAAACGACGAAACACGTTTCAATCCGGCGCCCACGGCTGTTGTAGATGACCTCGCCGCCGCGACCGACTGGATACTCACCAACCGCGCCGTACTCTGACTGGCGCCTCGCCAAAAGCTCTCGAAAACGCTCTGGAAAACGCCGCGGCCGACGAAAATCCGGTCCGCCCGGCAATATCGGCCATCGCCACCCGGGTGTCGACCACCAGCCGGCGGGCCGCCCCCAGCCGAAGCCTGAGATAGTAGGCACCCGGCGTCTCGCCGATCGACTTGCGGAAAATGCTTTCCAGGGTTCGTGCCGTCACTCCGGCGCGTTTTGCCACCGCTTCTATGGTCAGCGGCTGGTCGACATGCGATTCCATCAATCGGATGGCTTGCGCCAGTCGTGGATCATAGCCATCGAGCCGGCCGAGCGAGACCAACGGCTGGGCATCGGTGGCCGCGCGTGCCTGGTCGTAGATGAAGACGCTGGCGACATCGAGCGCCACCGCCATGCCAAGGCGCGTGCGAATGAGATGTAGCATCAGGTCGAAGGTCGGCGACGCGCCGCCCGAGGTGAAGACCGGTCCGTCGATGACATAGCGGTCCGGGCGGACATCGACGCCGGGAAAGGCCGACGAAAAATCCTCCATGTCCTCCCAGTGGGTGGTGGCACTGCGCCCTTCCAGCAGGCCGGCGCGCGCCACCAGCCAGGTGCCGGCCTCGACGCCGCCGCAGGCCCGCGCTGCCCGTGCCGCCCGTCGCAAGCCTGAAAGCAGAGCCGACGTTGCGTAGTTCTGGGTGCCGAAGCCGGCGACGACGACAAGCACGTCCGTTGGATCGGCCGCGTCGAAGCGGCCACTGACTGCCACCGGCAGGCCGCACGTGGTGACTGGAGCCTCGCCAGTCACCGAGACCAGCTTGAAATCGAAGAGGGTCTCGCCGGAGATGCGGTTGGCGGCGCGCAAGGGATCGACGGCCGACGCGACGCACATGATGGACGAGCCGGAAAACACCAGCAGCGTGACCTTGAGCGGCAGGCGCTCGGCGCGAAAGATATCGGATTTTTCGCTTTTTATCATATGCCCTTCGTAAAAGGCAAAACAGTTTCCGGCAAGTCAGGCAATGTTGATTGGTTCTTATGCATGTCGGTGTCCCAAGACCGGTTGCCAACTTTGGGCGGCATGCATGGTTGTTTCGATTGGGAGGAGAATTCGATGCCGCTCGCGATGAACCGTGAGGTCTTCATTACCTGTGCCGTGACCGGGTCCGGTGGCTCGCAGGACCGCAGCCCGCATGTGCCGCGCTCGCCCAAGCAGATCGCCGATTCGGCCATCGACGCGGCTAAGGCGGGTGCCGCGATCGTGCATTGCCATGTGCGCGACCCCGAAACAGGCAAACCTCGTCGCGACGTGCATCTCTACCGCGAAGTGACCGAGCGCATCCGCGCCGCAAACGTCGACGTCATCCTGAACCTGACCGCCGGCATGGGCGGCGACATGGTGTTCGGTTCGCCCGAAGCACCGCTGCCTTTGAATGAAAAAGGCACCGACATGGGCGGCGCCACCAACCGCATGGAACATGTGCGCCAGTGCCTGCCGGAAATCTGCACGCTCGACTGCGGCACCATGAATTTCGCCGAGGCCGACTATGTCATGACCAACACGCCCGGCATGCTGCGCGCCATGGGCGGCATGATGACGGCGCTCGGCGTCAAGCCGGAGATTGAGGCCTTCGACACCGGCCATCTGTGGTTCGCGAAGCAGTTGGTCGAAGAGAAGGTTCTCAACCCGGATGCCCTGGTGCAGCTCTGCATGGGCGTTCCGTGGGGTGCGCCTGACGACCTCAACACCTTCATGGCCATGGTCAACAATGTGCCGTCGACCTGGAACTGGTCGGCCTTTGCCATCGGCCGCAACCAGATGGCCTATGTAGCCGCGGCGGTGCTGGCCGGCGGCAATGTCCGCGTCGGGCTCGAAGACAATCTGTGGCTCGACAAGGGCGTGCTGGCGACCAATGCGCAATTGGTCGAGCGCGCCGCCGGCATCATCACCAATCTGGGCGCCAGGATCCTCGGGCCCGAAGAAGTGCGCAAGAAGCTTAATCTGACCAAGCGGGCGCCGATAGCGGCATAGCTCAATCGCTGGGAGGTCGGCATGACTACCGTCAAGTTCACGGCGATGAAGGATGGCGACAGGCAGGACTACGAGTTCCTAAACGCGCATGAGATCGACTATGCGGCGAAGACCGGCGAGCGGCTGCTCGACGCGCTGGTCCAGCTCGATGAAGGCCTGTCGGGCTACAAGATCACCCGGCTCGGCCATTCGCTGCAGGCGGCGACGCGCGCTTGGCGCGACGGCGCCGACACCGACTGGATCGCTTGCGCGTTGCTGCACGACATCGGCGATATCTACGCGCCCTACAATCACGACGAATACGCTGCTTCGATCCTGAAACCCTTCGTGCGCGAGCAATGCACCTGGGTGGTGGAGAAGCACGGCGACTTCCAGCGGCTCTATTACGCCCATCATCTCGGCGGCAATCGCCACACCCGCGACCGCTTTGCTGGCCACGCCTATTTCGACGATTGCGATCAGTTTTGCGAACGCTGGGACCAGTCGAGTTTCGACCCCGACTATGAGACGCTGCCGATCGAATTCTTCCGACCGTTCGTGCTCGAAGTCTTTGCCCGCAAGGCCTATGACCCGTCCGTGATCCGCGCCGGCGAGCGCGTGCCTCTCCTCGATCCCGAAACTGCCACCAAGAGAACCGGAGCCTAAGCATGAGCATCATCAACAAGGCGGCCGCCATCGGCGGCGGTGTCATCGGCGCCGGCTGGGTGGCACGCCTGCTGCTCAACGGCATTGACGTTTCGATCTTCGATCCCGATCCGGAGGCGTCGCGCAAGGTCAGCGAAGTGATGAAGGGTGCGCATCGCGCCTACAAGCAGATGGTGCCCGGCGGCCTGCCGAAAGAGGGCCGGCTGACCTTTGCCAAGACCATCGCCGAGGCGGTGGCCGACGCCGATTTCATCCAGGAAAGCGTGCCGGAACGGCTCGACCTCAAGCACCGCGTGCTGGCCGAGATCGATGCCCACGCACCAGCCAATGCCATTGTCGGTTCTTCGACCTCCGGCATCAAGCCGACCGACATGCAGGTGGCGATGAAGAAGCACCCTGAGCGGTTGGTCGTCGGCCATCCGTTCAACCCGGTCTATCTGCTGCCGCTGGTCGAGATCGTCGGTGGCGAGCAGACCTTTCCCGAAGCAATCGAAGTCGCCAAGGAGATCTACGCCTCGATCGGCATGAAGCCTGTCGTCATCCGCAAGGAAATCGAAGCCTTCGTCGGCGACCGCCTGCTCGAAGCGGCATGGCGCGAGGCGCTGTGGCTGATCAAGGACGGCATCTGCACGGTCGAGGAGCTCGACGACATCATGCGCTATGGCTTCGGCCTGCGCTGGGCGCAGATGGGCATGTTCCAGGTCTATCGCGTCGCCGGCGGCGAGGCCGGCATGCGCCACTTCATGGCGCAGTTCGGTCCCTGCCTCAAGTGGCCGTGGACCAAGCTGATGGACGTGCCGGAGTTCAACGACGAATTGGTCGACCTGATCGCCACGCAATCGGACGACCAGGCGCATGGGCTGTCGATCCGCGAGCTGGAAAAGATCCGCGACGACAATCTGGTCGCGATCATGGACGCACTGTCGAAGCAGAACAAAGGCAAGGGCTGGGGCGCCGGCGCCTTGCACAAGGACTATACCAAGCAGTTGGCCAAACTGGCGGCGAAGAAGCCGACCGGTTCCAAGGCGGCAGAGAAAGCCAAGGCAAGCAAGCCGAAGAAGAAGACCGGCAAGAAGAAGGGTTGACCCCATGGATTTCGGGCTGTCGGAGGAACAGAGGCTCATTGTCGAGACGACGCGTGCCTTCGTCGAGAACGAGCTTTATCCGCATGAGCGCGAGGTCGAGCGCACCGGCGTGCTGCGCCGCGAACTGATCGAGGAGATCAAGGTCAAGGCGATAGAAGCCGGCCTGTACGCCGCCAACATGCCGGCGGATGTCGGTGGCGCCGGGCTCGATACGGTGACCTGGCTGCTTTATGAAAAGGAGCTCGGCCGCGCCAACTATGCCCTGCATTGGACCTGCGTGGCGCGCCCTTCCAACATCCTTTTGGCCGGCACGCCGGAGCAACGCGAAAAATATCTGTTTCCTTGCATCCGCGGCGAGAAATGGGACTGCCTGGCGATGACCGAGCCGGGCGCCGGCTCCGATCTGCGCGGCATGAAGGCGACCGCGGTGCAGGATGGCGACGACTGGGTGCTGAATGGCACCAAGCACTTCATCAGCCATGCCGATCTCGCCGATTTCGCCATCGTCTTCATGGCCTCGGGCGAAGAGGATTCGCCGCGCGGTAGGCGCAAGAAGATCACGGCCTTTTTCGTCGACAAGGGCACCAAGGGCTTTGCCGTGCGCGACGGCTATCGCAACGTCTCGCATCGCGGCTACACCAACGCCATCCTCGAATTCGACGATTGCCGGCTTCCGGCAAGCCAGGTGCTCGGCGAGATCCACAAGGGATTTGACGTCGCCAATTCCTGGCTAGGCGCCACCCGGCTGCAGGTCGGCGCCACCTGCCTCGGCCGCGCCGAGCGGGCGCTTGGCCATGCCGTCGAATATGCCGCGCAGCGCCAGCAGTTCGGCCAGCAGATCGGCAAGTTCCAGGGCGTGTCGTTCAAGCTTGCCGACATGGCGACGGAACTGAAGGCGGCTGACCTGATGGTGTTCGAAGCCGGCTGGAAGTACGATCAGGGCACCGTCACCGATCAGGACATGGCCATGGCCAAACTGAAGGCCACCGAAATGCTTGCTTTCGTCGCCGACGAAGCGATCCAGATCCATGGCGGCATGGGGCTGATGGACGACCTGCCGTTGGAGCGTATCTGGCGAGACGCGCGCGTCGAGCGTATCTGGGAAGGCACGTCCGAGATCCAGCGCCACATCATTTCACGGGCGCTGCTGCGCCCGTTTGGAGCCTGAGCATGATCGCGAAAAGTGGTATCCGGTTTTCTCGGACAAACGATCTCGTTTGTCCCGAGATCATGCTCCAACGAGAAAACCATCATGCATAAACTCGAACGTCTCCTGCGGCCGAAGTCGATCGCCGTCTTCGGCGGTGCGCAGGCTGCCGCCGTCGTCGCGCAATCGATCAAGATGGGCTTTGCCGGCGAGATCTGGCCGGTACACCCGACCAAGGACGAGGTGGCCGGCCGCAAGGCCTATCGTTCGGTGGCCGATCTGCCCGGCGCACCTGACGCCGCCTTTGTCGGTGTCAACCGCCACCTGACCATCGAGGTGGTCAAGGCGCTGGCCGAACGCGGCGCCGGCGGCGCCGTCTGCTTTGCCGCAGGCTTCCTCGAGACCGAGGCCTATGACGACAACGGCGAGCGGCTGCAGGCCGAGCTGGTCTCTGCGGCGGGCCAGATGCCGATCATCGGGCCTAATTGCTATGGCCTGATCAACTATGCCGACGGCGCACTGCTGTGGCCCGACCAGCATGGCGGCATCAGGCTGGCCGAGGGCGGCAAGGGCGTCGCCATCATCACCCAGTCGTCCAACATCGCCATCAACATGACGATGCAGAAGCGCGGCCTGCCGATTGCCTTCCTGATGACGGCCGGCAACCAGGCGCAGACCGGCCTTTCCGAAATGGCGCTTGGCCTGATCGAGGATGAGCGGGTCACGTCGCTCGGCCTGCACATCGAAGCCTTCGATTCGGTCGCCGGCTTTGAACGGCTGGCGGCCCGGGCCCGCGAACTGAAGAAGCCGATCATCGCCATGAAGGTCGGACGTTCCGAACAGGCGCGGCAGGCGACAGTCTCGCACACCGCCTCGCTGGCCGGCTCGGACGCGGCCTCGGGCGCCTTCCTGAGGCGGCTCGGCATTGCCCGCGTCGATTCCATCCCCGCCTTTATCGAGGCGCTGAAGCTGCTGCACGTCACCGGCCCGCTGCCCGGTTATCGTCTGTCGTCGATGAGCTGCTCGGGCGGCGAGGCATCCGTCATGGCCGACAGTGCCGAGGGCCGCTGGGTCAATTTCCCTGAGCTGACCGGTTCGCACCGCGCGCACGTCAAATCGACGCTCGGGCCGCTGGTGGCGGTGGCCAACCCACTCGACTACCACACCTTCATCTGGAACAACGAGCCGGCGATGACCGCCACCTTCACCGCCATGGTGTCGGGCGGCTTCGACCTCAACATGCTGGTGCTGGACTTCCCGCGCCCCGACCGCTGCTCGGACACCGACTGGTGGGCGACGCTGCGCGCCTTCGAATCGGCGCTGAAGACCAACAGGGCGCAAGGCGCCATCGTCTCCTCGCTGCCCGAGAACCTGCCGGAGGAGTACACGGCCGGACTGATGGCGCGTGGCATGGTGCCGTTGTTCGGCATTTCCGAGGCCATGGACGCCGCCCAGGCGGCAGCCTTCATCGGCTGGGCATGGCGCGAGCCACAGGCGCAGCCGATCGACACATCTGCCTCCGGCGCGCCCGGTGGCGACCACATCACGCCCGACGAGGCCGAGGCGAAATCCCGGCTGATCAAGGCCGGCCTGCCAGTGCCCAAGGGCGAACGCGCCGCCAATGCCGTCGAGGCGGTGATCTCGTCGATGGCGCTCGGCTTTCCGGTGGCGCTGAAGGCGCTGGGCGTTACACACAAATCCGAGGTCGGTGCTGTCAGGCTCAACCTCAAGGACGCCGAATCCGTCAGCACGGCAGCGCATGACCTGCTGCCGCTCGGCACCGGCCTCTATGTCGAGCGCATGGTGCGCGACGGCGTCGCCGAACTGATCGTCGGCTTCACCCGCGACCCGATGTTCGGCGCTGTGATGACGCTGGGCACCGGCGGCGTGCTGGTCGAGCTGCTGCGCGACAGCGTCACGCTGATGCTGCCGGCAACCCGCGACGACATCGAGGCCGCGTTGCGCGGCCTCAAACTGTTCCCGCTGCTCGCAGGCTATCGTGGCCGGCCGAAGGCCGACGTCGCCGCGGCCATCGAGGCCATCTCGGGCATTGCCGCCTTCGTGCAACAGAATGCCGGCGAGATCGAGGAACTCGACATCAACCCGCTGATCGTCTGCACGGAGGGCAAGGGCGCCTGGATCGCCGACGCGCTGCTGGTGCTGGGAGACAAGAAGAATGTCTGACGTCATTTCGACCCGCCGCGAAGGCACCATCCTCGAGGTCACGCTCGACCGCCCCAAGGCCAACGCCATCGACCTCAAGACCTCGCGGCTGATGGGCGAAACGTTCAAGGCATTCCGCGACGATCCGGAGTTGCGCGTCGCCATCGTCAAGACCGCCGGCGACAAGTTCTTCTGCGCCGGCTGGGACCTGAAGGCGGCTGCCGGCGGCGATGCGGTCGACGGCGACTATGGCGTCGGCGGATTTGCCGGACTGCAGGAACTGCGCGACCTCAACAAGCCGGTCATGGCCTGCGTCAACGGCATGGCGGTGGGCGGCGGCTTCGAGCTGGCGCTATCGTGCGACCTCATCTACGCCTCCGATCATTCATCTTTCGCACTGCCCGAGATCCGCGCCGGCACGTTGGCTGACGCGGCGACGATCAAACTGCCGAAGCGCATCCCCTATCATGTCGCCATGGACCTTTTGCTCACCGGCCGCTGGATGGATGTCGCGGAGGCGCATCGCTGGGGTCTGGTCAACGAGGTGCTGCCCAAGGAGAAGCTCGAGGACCGCGTCTGGGAGATCGCCCGGCTGCTCGCTGGCGGCCCGCCGCTGGTGTTTGCCGCGATCAAGGAGACGGCGCGGGTGGCGGAGGCGCTCACCTTCCAGGACGCGATGAACAAGGTGACGCGCCGCCAGTTGCCGACGGTCGATGCCCTCTATGGCTCCGAAGACAATATGGAGGGTTTTCGTGCTTTCGCCGAAAAGCGCGAGCCTGTGTGGAAGGGGAAGTAGTGGCGGCCCCATGGCCGACTACAAAGCCCCCATGACCGACTACAAAACCTTCATCGACGCCGAGACCTGGGCCTTCATCGAGCGGACCAATTCCTATTATCCGCCTGACACGATCGACTACACGATCGCGCAGCAGCGCGAGATCTATGACCGCATGTGCCGCGAGTTCTTTGCCGGCTATCCCGAGGGTGTTGCGGTCGAAACCTCTGCCATTGCAACGCCCACCCATGATATCCCGATCCGCATCTACCGGAGCGCGCCGCAGGCAGCGGCGACGGTGCTTTACTTCCATGGCGGCGGCTTCATCCTTGGTGGCCTCGACAGCCATGACGATGTCTGCGCCGAGCTCTGCGCCCGCACCGGCTATGAGGTGGTCTCGGTCGACTACCGGCTGGCGCCGGAGCACGTGCATCCGGCGGCCTTCGACGACGTGATGAGCGCCTTTGAATGGGCCACCGCCAATCGCGAGCATCCCATCGTGCTTTGCGGCGACAGCGCGGGCGGCAATCTTGCCGCTGCCGTCAGCCATGCGACACGCGGCCATCCGCGCAAGCCGGTCGGCCAGGTTCTGATCTATCCCGGACTCGGCGGCGACCGCTCGCGCGGCTCTTATGTGACGCATGCCGAGGCACCGATGCTGACCATGCGCGATCTCGAGTTCTACAAGAACATCCGCACCGGCGGCGTGGATGGGACCGGTGACATCACGCTGTCGCCGCTCGCCGATGGCGACTTCGCCAATCTGCCGCCGACGGTGCTGATCACTGCCGAGTGCGACCCGCTGTCATCAGACGGCGAAGCCTATCGCGACCGCGTCGCCGCCGCCGGCGGACGGGCATATTGGTTCGAGGAACCTGGGCTGGTGCATGGCTATCTGCGAGCCCGGCACACGGTCGGCCGCGCCCGCGCCAGCTTTACGCGGATCGTCGATGCGGTAGCCGCTTTGGGAAGGGACGAATGAGTCCGGTTAGCGCCGTCACACATGCGGCGTATATAATTCAGGTCAAAACCTGCTCTCGAATTCCTATGCGGCCAGCGATTAAGTACTTCCGGGCCGCCGCTCGACGCGGCCGGAACGACAGACTGGCTTCAAACATGAAATCACATTCAGTCTGGCTGACCTCCAGGGTCAGCCGCAGGGTGCCGACGCAACATTTTGTCCTGGCAAACCTCAGAGAACAGGGCGCGATCATCGGCCGGCTCGCCGGCCATCCGATCGCCGAAACGGTCGTCGATGCGAGCGGATCCAGATATCGCTATGCGGGCGTTGCAGCGCGTGACGCCGATGGACGTTTCGATGTCGAAGCGCTGCGGGCTGGCGAATGGATCGTCCAACCGGGCCTGGTCTATGCCGCTGACGGCAAGGCCGCTCCGTCAAAACCGCTGCTGAGCAGGCGCGGCCGCGATCCGTCCTGATTGCATTGCGCTGGATCCGCCCTCGTTCAAAGTCACCATCGCCTTTCGAATCGCCGTCGCGGTTTCGGGACGGACAGCGGTCATTGGCAAGCGGACGTCCGGGCTCAGCCCCAGCGCCAGGTGCAGGGCGTATTTGACCGGCACGGGATTGCTCTCCAGCTCGAGGGCCGCGATGAGTGGCCGCAACCTATGATGGATGGCCCGAGCGGCATGGTGGTCGTCTTGCCGGCAGGCATCATGCATCTCGACGCACAGTCGAGGGGCGACGTTGGAGACCACGGAGATCGTGCCACGCCCGCCCATAGTGTTGAAGCCGAACGACGTGGCGTCGTGACCGGACAGGCAGATGAAGCGGCGCCTCAGCACGGCGGGAAGCGAGGACAGGCGATTCACATCGCCAGTGGCGTCCTTGATGCCGACGATGGTCGGAATCTGCGCCAGGCGCTCGACCGTCTCCAGCGACAGGTCGACACCGGTCCGTGCCGGGACGTTGTAGACGATGATCGGTATCTTGACCTTGCTGGCGATCGCTTCGAAGTGGCGGAAAATCCCCTCCTGGCTCGGCCTGTTGTAGTAGGGCGTGACGATGAGGGCAGCGTCGGCGCCGAAAACCTCGGCGGCTGTCGAAAGAGCAATCGTCGTCTCGGTGCTGTTCGTCCCGGTGCCCGCGATGATCGGCACCTTGCCCGCGGCAATTTTCACGCAGAGCGCGATGATGTCGAGGCGCTCCTCCCACGATAAGGTCGGGGACTCACCGGTGGTGCCGCACGGCACCAGCCCGTTGATCCCTTGTTCGATCTGCCAGCGCAGCAGCGTGGTCAGTTGCTTCAGGTCGACCTCGCCGTCGGTGAATGGCGTTACCAGCGCGGTCATCGCTCCGGTCAGGCGCGTTCGTGCTTGTTCGGGTGTCATGGGAATCAAATTCTCCTTGGTGATTTTTAGGGGACGCCGCCTGTTCGCGGTGCGAAAGAAGCAAAGCCGAGAGCACCGCTGCTGCCAGATCGGTGTGGTCCGCTTCGACTTTGCCGGCGTTGCCCGGCGTCGCTACAGGCGGGGTTTGAATGGTGCAAAACCATCGCTCGCCGATACTGCTGAGCGACGAAACCGCGCGCTCCGGTTTCGACAGGGCGACGAGCAGGAGGACGGCGTCGAGCGTGGCGCCGGCCTCGACCAGGCCGGCAAACCGCCGGCCTTGCCGGGACGATCTGTCGAGCGACAGGCCGCGTGCGGCCTCCCACAGCTGGTGTTCGATCAGCCTGCCTACATGCGGGAGACGATCGAACAATCCGGCCAGATCGGCAGTGTTGGACGTGTCCATGGTCAGACCGTTCCGGAAAGGTGAAAGCAGCCGGAAACAGGATCAGTTGAACAGGGAAAGGCACACGCTTGCCGGGGCGAAGCGTATCGCGCCGGCCTGATGACCGCTTTCCATCGTGGCGAAACGAACAGCCGAGGTCCTGTCGGCGAAAACACCGCCGGTCATGCCTTCTTCGTCGCGCGCGATCCAGTGGCCTTCGCCATCGCGCCCAACCACGAAGCGGTGAAGGGCGTTTCCGTCAGAGGGGATATGAGAACGTTGCATGATAATCTTCTGCCTTGCGATCAGGAAACTTGAGCAGCGATGGTGGCCGCGACCAGCAAGCCGCCGGCGACCAGGAGCCACCATGTCGGAGTGAAGGGCGCGACCAGGCTGCCCGGCCGGCGATTGTTGTTGGCCGCCCGCCTGATTTGCTCGAGCTGCGACGCCGGCAGCGGACGATGGGTGGGCAGATAGAGCCCGTCCGAGAGGAACATCGAAGACTTCCTTCTTTCTTAACTGTCGCCACGAAGTGATGACTGCCTGCAGCGGCTCAAGACCGGCTGCACTCAGAAAGATAAAAGCATCCGCATTTGTATTCGAGGCGGCCGAAAACTGAAAAATATAAAAAAGTCATATGTTTATCGCCTGGGCGTATGTGGCCCCCAAGCAGGAAATCGGACCGCCGCGGCGCTGTTTCACGCCACCGCGGCGGCCGCGGCCCGGCCGGCGCTGCGGCCGGAAAAGATGCAGCCGCCGAGGAACGTGCCTTCAAGCGCGGCATAGCCATGCACACCGCCGCCACCGAAACCTGCGGCCTCGCCAACGGCATAGAGCCCCACCACCGGCTGGCCGTCGGCACCCAGCACGCGGCTGTCGAGATCGGTCTCCAGGCCGCCCAGCGTCTTGCGGGTCAGGATGTTGAGGCGGACCGCGATCAGCGGGCCGTTTGCCGGGTCAAGCATTTTGTGCGGCTTGGCCGTGCGGATCAGCTTGTCGCCAAGGTAAGCACGCGCACCGCGCAACGCGGTGATCTGCATGTCCTTGGAGAACGGATTATCGAGCTGCCGGTCGCGGGCGCGGATCTCGCGTTCGACCTTTGCGAGTTCGAGTAGCGGCTCGCCGCCGGCCAGCGCGTTCATGCGGGCGACCAGCGTCGACAGGTCGGCCTCGACGATGAAATCCTCGCCCTTTTCCATAAACGCCTTGACCGGGCCCGGAATGCCTGACGTGGCGCGGCCGAGGACCTGGCGCCAGCTCTTGCCGGTCAGGTCGGGATTCTGTTCGGAGCCCGACAGTGCGAACTCCTTCTGGATGATCTTCCTGGTCAGGATGAACCAGGAATAGTCGAAGCCGGTGCTCATGATGTGGCTGAGCGTGCCCAGCGTGTCGAAGCCGGGATAGAGCGGCACCGGCAGGCGCTTGCCCCTGGCATCGAGCCACAGGGATGACGGGCCGGGCAGGATGCGGATCGCATGATCGGTCCAGATCGGCGCCCAGTTCTTGATGCCCTCGACATAGTGCCACATGCGGTCGCGGTTGATGATGCTGCCGCCGGCCGTTTCGGTGATCGCCAGCATGCGGCCGTCGACATGGTCGGGCACGCCCGTGATCATGCGCTTGGGTGCCGCGCCCAACCGCTGTGGCCAGTTCTCCCGGACAAGCTGTTGGTTGGCGCCGATGCCGCCGGAGGCAACGATCACCGCTTGCGCATGAAGCTCGAAATCGCCTGATATGTCGCGCGAGCTCTTGTGGCCACGCTCGACGGTGCTTGGCTGCAGGATGTCGCCGCGCACGCCGTCGACGATGGCACCCGTGCGGGTCAATTCGTTGACCCTGTGGCGGAATTTGAAGCGGATCAGCCCACTTTTCTCGGCTTCGCGGACGCGCTGGACGAAGGGTTCGAGCACGCCGGGGCCGGTGCCCCAGGTGACGTGAAAGCGCGGCACCGAATTGCCATGGCCGATGGCATTGCCACCGCCACGCTCGGCCCAACCGACGACGGGAAAGAATTTCAGGCCGCGCTGCGTCAGCCATGAGCGCTTCTCGCCGGCGGCGAAGCCGACATAGGCTTCGGCCCATTTGCGCGGCCAGTAATCTTCCGGGCGGTCGAAAGCGGCGGTACCCAGCCAGTCCTCGAGCGCCAGATCATGCGAGTCGCGGATGCGCATGCGCCGCTGCTCGGGCGAATCGACGAGGAAAAGGCCGCCGAACGACCAGAACGCCTGGCCGCCGAGCGACTGTTCCGGTTCCTGGTCGACGATGACGGTTTTCTTGCCGGCCTCGGCAAGCTCGGCGGCGGCGACCAGCCCGGCGAGGCCGGCGCCGACAATGATCACGTCCGCATCGTCAGCCATCTTTCCCCCTCCCCATTAGCCGGCTAAAGCAATTCCAGGAAATCGTGAAACGGTTTCCTGGAATTGCGTCGAACAAAGGGCTTGGCTAGACGGCCTCCCAACCTTCCTTGCCGCCAGCGCGGAAGATGGCGTCGATGACCTTCTGGTTGAGCACGGATTCTTCCAGCGTGAAGACTCGCTCCTTGCCGCCCTGCGCGGCCCGCGCGAAGGTCTCGACCTCCAGCCGGTACTGTTGGGTGCCGGGAAAGCGGAATACCTGCGCCTCGGTGTGGTTCTGGTTGTGCAGTTCGACGCGGTGATGGTCGTAGAGCCCGGCGTTGAAGGGCGAAAACACCTCGATGAACCCCTCCTCGCCATGGAACACCATGACCTGGCGCGCTGCCATCTGCGTCGACAGGTAGAAGGACAGCTCGAAGTCGCCGAAATCGGCGCGGATCGAGGAATAGATGTCGGTGCCGAATGTCTTGTCGCGCTCTATCGTCGCCTGGACGCGCAACGGCTCCTTGCCAGTGGAAAAGCGCGTCGAGACCGTGGGGTAGACGCCGATGTCGGGCAGCGCGCCGCCGCCGAGATCGAGCTTGTTGCGCATGTTGTTGGGGTCGACATTGTAATAGGAGAAGGCGCCCTGGACGTGGCGCAGGCGGCCGATGGCGCCGCTGGCGATGAGATCGCGCACCTTGATCCATTGCGGGTGGTAGATGACCATGAAGGCCTCGCAGACCAGCACCTTCTTGACATCGCGCAGCTTGATCAGCGGCAGAATGTCCTTGGCGTCGAGCGCCAGCGGCTTTTCGACCAGCACGTGCTTGCCGGCCTCGATCGCCTTGGCCGCCCATTCGACGTGTTGGGAGGTCGGCAGCGGGATGTACACGCCGTCGACCTCGCTGGAGGCGAGCAGGTCCTCATAGGAGCCGAAGGCATGGCGCGCGCCGAAGCGCTCTGCCAGTGCCTTGGCTTTCGATAAATCGCGGCTGGCAATCGCCGACAGAACGCCGTTCTCCGCGTCGACCATTGCCGGCAACAACTGCTCGCGGCCGATCTTGGCCGTCGACAACACACCCCATCGGAACATCAGGCTTCTCCATAGCGATTGCAGGCGACGAGGTTTGCCCGAAATCTCAGGAAAAGCCAATGACCAGGACTGCCTGGATTCAGCCCCGTTTGCCCGTCAGCGTCATGTCGAAGTCGACGATGTTGGAATAGATCGGCGTGCCGACATCCATGCCGTAGCGTGACCTGAGCACCTGGCCGGTGACATGGAATTCTATCGTGCCGGCCTTCAGACCGCCAAGCTCGGCCGTGAACTTTTCCGGGAATGTCTTGCCGCGCGCCGTCAGCCGGCCGCTGACGAGCGCCGTGGTGTCGCTGGTGCGGGTCACGCTGGTCGAGCGGAACTGGATCTCAGGGCTGTCTGCGGCGTCGAACACCGCGTCGGAGCGCAGGAAGGCATCGATGCGGCCCTGGCCGGTGCCGACGCTTTCGGGAAATATGGTGAAATTGACCTGCGAGCGGGCGACGTCGCTGTTGTCGATGCGGATCGAGCCTTTGAAGCGGCCGAAGGCGCCATCGAGGCCGCCGCCACCGACCTTGCCGATGGAAAAGCGGATCGAGGAGTTGGCCGGGCTGATCGCGTAACTGCCGGCGGCATCACCAAGCGCGATTGCCGCTGAAGCCGGCATGGCAAGGCAAACGGCGACCGCCGCAAATCCGAGGATACGCGTGTACATTGAGGTGTTCCTTGTTGTAGGCAGCGCATTTCCTGCGCGCCCTCACAAAATGAACGAATGACCCGGCCGCTCTATTCCGCACCGTCCTCTGACGAAGGCGTGATCATGCGTGTGAGCACGCCATCCCTGAGCTGGAAATGATGACGCAGCGCCGCCGCGACATGCAGCACGACCAGGGCCATGCCGGCATAGGCGAGATACCAATGCGCTGACGCCCAGAAGCTTTCGGCCGCATCCGATTCGGCCAGCGGCAGGTTCGGCATGAGGAAAAGATTGAACGGCAGGCTGGGGATCTCCAGCATCGACACCGACACCAGCGCCCAGCCGGACAAGGGCAGGGCCAGTTGAAACGCGTAGAGCGCAATGTGAGCGAGCGGCGCGGCCCGCCTCTCCAAGGTTCCAACCGAGCGCGGCAGCGCCGGCGCCGCATTGCCGAAGCGCCAGGCGATGCGCAGGATCACCAGTCCGAGCAGCAGAAAGCCGAAGGATTTGTGCAGCTGGATCAGTTCGAAGGCAGTGCGCTGGCTGGTCAGCCGCACCATGATGAAGCCGAGCCCGAACTGGCCGATGAAGATCAGCGCAATCAGCCAGTGAAGAATGATCGCACCCCAGCCATAGCGGGTCGTGCTGTTGGTAATTGATGCCTGCATGGGACGTGAACGAATGCCGGGGCGACTATCTTCCTTCGCTCCACCCTTCCCTTGCTCGCAGCGGCGATTGCGAGACGGGGGTGCGCTCTACGAGACTGCCACCCCGCTTCGTAAAAGCCGCCTTGCGCGCGACCCTCCAGCAAGGGCGAGGGTGAAGTTATCCGCTCACCTTGAAAAAATCGACGAAGGCGCGCAGCGCCGGCCGCATCTGGCGGCGGCTGGGATAGTAGACGAAGAACCCCTCGAAAGGCGGGCACCAGTCCTCCAGCACGCGGATCAGTCGGCCGTCGGCGAGCGGCGTGGCGACATAATCCTCGAAGACGAAGGCGAGCCCGGCGCCATCGACGGCCGCCCGGGCGATCAGATGGTCCTCGTCGAGGACAAGCGGTCCCTGCACGGCCATCTCGATCGCCTCGCCGCCCTTCTCGAACTCCCACCGGTAGAGAATGCCACTGGAGAAGCGGAAGCGGATGCAGCGATGATCGGCAAGGTCGCGCGGATGATGCGGTTTCGGCATGGCCGCGAAATAGGCTGGCGCGCCGACCACCGCGCCGCGAATGTCCGGCCCTATGCGCACGGCGATCATGTCGCGCTGCAGGCTCTCGCCGAGCCGCACACCGGCATCGAAACCGCCCTCGACGACATCGGTGAAGCGGTCCTCGATGACGATCTCCAGCACGATATCGGGATAGGCCGCGGCAAAGGCGCCGAGCCGTGGCGTCAGCACCAGATGCGCTGCCGTGCGCGGCACGCTGAGCCGCAGATTCCCGGCCGGCCGGTCGCGCGACTCGACCGCCGTCTCCAGAGCCAGGTCGATCTCGGAAAGGGCCGGCCGCAGCCGCTCCAAGAGTTGCGCGCCTTCTTCCGTCGGCGCGACGCTGCGGGTGCTGCGCGCCAGCAGCCGCACGCCGAGCCGCGCTTCCAGACTGGAGACCGCATGGCTGACCGCCGATGGCGCGATGGCCAATTCCCTGGCCGCGCCGCGAAAGCTGCCGCATTGGGCAACGGTTGCCAGCACGGCCAGTTGGGAGAGATGCGCTCGGTTCATTGATCTATTTTTTGGAACAGCCCGTGCAAATGAGAGACGATTATCGAACAGAAAGCAAGGCGCTATCTCCTCATGCATGTCGCCCAAGAGTGCGCAGCGGTTTTGGGGCAACGACATGCACAAAACAAAGACTTAAAGCGCGTTGTCGACGCGCTTTAAGCATCACAACAAGGAGACGCGTGATGCAAACCCGCAAGCTTGGAACTGAATTGACCGTCTATCCCGTCGGCCTCGGCTGCATGGGGATGAGCTTTGTCTATGGCGGCCAGCCGGAAGCTGACGCGATCGCCACGTTGCACCGCGCCGTCGACATCGGCGTCAATTTCTTCGACACGGCGGAAGTCTACGGTCCGTACGAGAACGAGATCCTGCTCGGCAAGGCGCTGAAGTCGGTGCGGGACAAGGTGACCATCGCCACCAAATTCGGCTTCAAGATTTTGGAGGAAGGCACCGGCATCGAGCGCATGGCTGGCGTCGACAGCCGCCCCGAGCACGTCAAGGCGGTTGCCGAGGCGTCGCTGAAGCGGCTGGGCACCGAAGTGATCGACCTCTACTACCAGCACCGCGTCGACCCCAATGTGCCGATCGAGGATACGGTCGGCGCCATGGCCGAGTTGGTGCGCGAGGGCAAGGTGCGCGCGCTCGGCCTGTCGGAGGCGAGTGCCGCGACCATCCGCCGGGCGCATGCCGTGCATCCGATATCGGCCGTACAGAGCGAATACTCGCTGTGGAGCCGCGATCCGGAAGACGAGGTGTTCGCCGTCTGCCGCGAGCTTGGCGTCGGCTTTGTCCCCTACAGCCCGCTCGGCCGTGGCCTTTTGACCGGCACCATCGCCAAGCCCGAAGCCTTGGGTGACGACGACTGGCGGCGTGGCCTGCCGCGCTTCCAAGCCGACGCCATGGCGGCCAATGCCGCAGTCATCGCCACGCTGGAAAAGATGGCGGCTGAAAAGGGCGTGACCCCGGCGCAGCTGGCGCTGGCCTGGGTGCTGCACCAGGGCGATTTCATCGTGCCGATCCCCGGCGCGCGAAAAATCCGCCATCTGGAGCAGAACACGGCGGCGGCCGGGATCGAGCTGAGCACGGCCGAGGTGCAAGCCATCGGCGACGCGCTGTCTCCCGACAAGGTTGTCGGCAAACGCTACACCGAGGAGTTATTGGCGCTCGTGAATGGGTGAACGTTGATCTCGGAAACAAGAGGGGCGCTTCGGCGCCCCTTTTTTCGAACCTCGCGCGGTGCAGAAAGTTGCGAGACGGTGGCGCAAAACACCCCCTCTGCCCCGCCGACGTTAGACCTTCTGTACGCCTACCACGGCACGACTGATATTTCCGGCCAATTGGCCTTCGCACGCGCGCCCTTCGTCTCGTGCGTCTGCCGGTTGTCCAAGACCCGGTTCGGCGTGATCCGAAACGAGAAGATATCGTCGAGACCAAACGGCGCCACGAGGTCAAGCTGCCCGGCTGCATCAAAGCGGACCCCAACCGCATGGGTTTTGGAGGCGAAGTGGCGGACCGACTCGCTGGAACTTGTATAGCGCGGGCATGACTGTCCGAACTTCAGGGGATACCACAGGTGTACCCGCGCCTGATTGCGCACCTCGACTGGCAGCATCAGCCCCTCGAAATGCTTTGCCGCCCGCCGAATGACGGCATCCTCGGCTTCATAGGAGAGGTCGCTCTCATCGAAATAGAACAGGTCGACATCCTTGATGCCGTAACCCGACGGTTTGCCCGTCAGCTGGTTCCAGACGGTGTTGTAGAGCGCGCCCGAGACAAGCAGCCAGTTGGGCAGAGCAAGGCGCCGCGCCCGAATCAGCGCCTCACGGATCAGCGGTTCTTGCCACACGATGTCGAGAAACGCCGCGCGTTGTGCCTCGAAGGAAAGTCCGGAATAGCGCAGATGGTCCATCACCGTTTGGAGGGCGATTCGACATACCTCCGCAATCCCTCATTGTGCCGCCATTTGGCGCTTGTACATGACATCCGTCCGGATGACATATTTGCGGCCCGAGAGCACCTCGTCGCCGCGATGTTCGATCGGGTGATAGAAGGCCAGCGCCATGCCTTTCCTGGGTTTAACCACGAGGCTCGTGCCGTCATAGCCCGGCATCTCGCCGCGAAACGAGGTTCCGCCGCCTTCAAATCCATCCGACAGATAGATCATGAAGGTGAACTGGCTGCGCTCTGAGGCATTGCGCTCGAAATAGCCATCATTGTGCCAATCGAACTTCTGGCCCGGACCGTAACGGTAGAACCGGAAACGCTCGTTCAGTCCTGTCAGCCGCCAGTCACCAAGGCCGCGATAGAGCAGTGGGCGCGCCCGCGCGAAGAGCAGGTCCGCAAGGTCCTCGTCGTCGAAGACAACTCGGTCGTTGTTGCGAAGCTCCTTCATGACGCTTGCGCCGCCGGCGCTGTTCACTTTGGCTGCCTCGAAACCGCGCCGTTCGCTGTCAGCGATCAGGTCGGCGCATTCCTGGTCGTCAAGGAAGCCGTCGATCGTCCCGATATGCGTTGCCAGCCAGGAGATGGAGAGCTCGTGAGCCATCATCGCATCCGTTCTAGGTTCTCAGCACGCCACCCGTCTGCTTGCCGACATTCTCGACGATGCGCTTGGCCAAGGCCTCGAAATCCTCGTCGGTCAGCGTCTTTTCGACCGGCTGGATCGACACTTCGATGGCGATCGACTTCTTGCCTTCGCCAAGCGAGGCGCCCTCGAAAATATCGAAGACCGAGACAGCCGTGATCAGCTTCTTGTCGGCGGCGAGGGCTGCGCGGACCAAAGTGCCGGCCTCGATCGTCCTATCGACGACGAAAGCGAAATCGCGCTTGACCGCCTGGAACGCGGACAGCTCCAGCTTCGGCTTGGTTTTGGTCGGCTTGGCCTTCGGCTCGGGCACGGCGTCGACGAACACTTCGAAACCGCAGAGCGGCCCGGAGACATCGAGGCCCTCAAGCGTCTTCGGATGGAACTCGCCGAAGGTTCCGAGCACGGTTTTCGGCCCGAGCTTGATGGTGCCGGAACGACCGGGATGATACCAGTCCGGACCGCCGGCCTCGACCTGCAAGCGGTCGACCGGCGCGCCACAGGCTTCGAGTGCGGCGATCGCATCGGCCTTGGCATCGAACACGCCGACCGCGCCTGAATTGCCGGCCCAATTGCGGCCGGAACCGTCGAGCTTGGCGGTGCCGCGCCGCACGCCGGCGGCCACGCGCCGCTGCTGGTCGGCGCCATCGCCCTCATAGGTGCCCGACACTTCGAACAAAGCGACGTCGCCAATGCCCCTGTCGGCGTTGCGCTGGGCGGCAGCAATCAGCCCCGGCAGCAGCGACGGCCGCATGTCGGACATGTCGGCGGCGATCGGGTTCGCAAGCTTCAGCGCAGTCTGGCCGCCGCCGAACAGTTCGGCGTGCCTGGCCGGAATGAACGACCAGGTGACCGCCTCCATCATGCCGCGCACGGCAAGCGCGCGCTTGGCCGTGCGGGTGCGGACCTGCAGCGTGGTGAGGATCCTGGCATTGACCGCATCATGCGCACTGAGCGGCTGCGGCACGATGTTGTCGACGCCGTGGATGCGCATCACCTCTTCGACCAGGTCGGCCTTGCCATCGACATCCGGGCGCCAGGACGGCACGGCGACGTCGACAACATCGCCCGAGCCCTGCGGCTCGAAGCCGAGGCGCGACAGGATATCGAGGCTTTCCGCCCTTGGCACCTCGATGCCGGTCAGCCGCTTCACTTCCGATAGCGGGAAGGAAACGATCTTGGGTTGGTAGCCGGCATAGCCGGTCACTTCGATCTCGGTCGGCGTGCCGCCGCAGAAATCGAGCACCAGCCTGGTCGCCAGCTCGACGCCGAGCACCATGAATTCGGGATCGACGCCGCGCTCGAAGCGGTAGCGCGCGTCGGTGATGATGCCGAGCGTGCGGCCGGTGCGGGCGGTGGTGATCGGATCCCAAAGGGCCGATTCGATCAGCACGTCTGACGTGTTCTCGTCGCAACCCGAATGCTCGCCGCCCATGATGCCGGCGATCGACTCGACGCCGTCCTCGTCAGATATGACGCACATCTCCGGGGTCAGCGTGTATTCGCGGCCGTCGAGCGCCTGTACCTTTTCGCCATCGCGCGCTCGCCGCACGGTCAGATTGCCGGCAACCTTCTTGGCGTCGAACACATGCAGCGGCCGGCCGCGGTCGAAGGTGACATAGTTGGTGATGTCGACCAGCGCGCTGATCGGCCTCAACCCAATGGCGATCAACCGCTGCTGCAGCCATTTCGGCGATGGGCCATTCTTGACACCGCGCACCAGCCGCAGCGCAAAACCGGGGCAGAGCTCCGGCGCTTCGATCGTCACCTTGACCGGCGTCTCGCCCTTGCCCGGGATCACGTCGATCGCAGCGCTCTTCAACGTGCCAAGCCCGCTCGCCGCCAGGTCCCTGGCGATGCCATAGACGCTGGTCGCGTCCGGCCGGTTGGGCGTCAGGTTGATCTCGATGACCGGATCGTCGAGATGCGCATAGGCAGCAAAGCTGGTGCCGACAGGCGCATCCTCGGGCAGATCGATGATGCCGTTGTGCTCGTCGGAAAGCTGCAGCTCGCGCTCCGAACACATCATGCCATGGCTTTCCACGCCCCTGATCTTGCCGACCGTTAGCGTCACGTCGATGCCGGGCACATAGGCGCCGGGCGCAGCAAAGGCGCCGATCAGGCCCGCGCGGGCGTTCGGCGCGCCGCAGACGACCTGCACGGGCGGCTTGCCGTTGCCGGTATCGACGGTGAGCACGCGCAGCCGGTCGGCATCGGGATGCTGCACCGCCGTCAGCACCTTGGCGATAACGAACGGTTTCAGGCTCGACTTGTCGTCGACATGCTCGACTTCGAGGCCGATCGAGGTCAGCCGCCCGACGATCTCGTCGAGCTTGGCGTCGGTATCGAGGTGGTCCTTGAGCCAGGAGAGGGTGAATTTCATGGGACTGTTCCGTCTGGTCTTTTGACGCTTGTTTTCAGATGTCTCGGCAGATCGTCGGATATATGCAGGAAGGGAAGCTGCTCGCTGACATAGGCATGCAACGTCGGCGGGAAATCAGCCGGCATGTCCATGGCGCCGAGCGTGAAATAGATGACGTCCTCCAGCCGCTCGTCGACATAGGCGATCGGCGAGCCGCAGACGCCGCAGAACGAGCGCGTCACCGGCCCGTTCTCATACATCTTCAGCGCCTTGCCGGTGAACGCCACCTGACCGACCAGGAAGCCGACAAAGGCCGATACCGGCGCGCCGCTCGCCCGCCGGCAATCGCCGCAATGGCAATAGCTGACGTGGTGCGGTTCGGCCGAGGCCTCGAACCGCACGGCGCCGCAGCGGCAGCCGCCGGTGTGGGCGGCTGTCATGCGCTCAAGCCTCCGAACAGCGTCGGCATGTCGAGCGGCCTGAACCCGTAATGCGACAGCCAGCGCACGTCGGCATCGAAGAAGGCGCGCAGGTCCGGCATGCCGTATTTCAGCATGGCGATGCGATCGATGCCCATGCCCCAGGCAAAGCCCTGGTATTCGTCCGGGTCGAGCCCGCCATGGCGCAGCACATTGGGATGCACCATGCCGCAGCCGAGGATCTCCATCCAGTCGGCACCTTCGCCGAAGCGCACTTCGCCGGGCCGCGAACGGTCGCACTGGATGTCGACCTCGAGGCTCGGTTCGGTGAATGGGAAGAAGGACGGCCGGAACCGCATCTTGACCGAGGGCACTTCGAAGAAGGCCTTGCAGAACTCCTCCAGCACCCACTTCATGTTGGCGACATTGGCCGTCTTGTCGATCACCAGCCCCTCGACCTGATGGAACATCGGCGAGTGGGTGGCGTCCGAATCCTGCCGGTAGGTCTTGCCCGGAATGACGATACGGATCGGCGGCTTCTTCGTCTCCATGGTGCGGATCTGCACCGGCGAGGTGTGGGTGCGCAAAAGTTTGCGCTCGCCCTTCTCGTCCGGCTGGAAGAAGAAGGTGTCGTGCATCTCGCGCGCAGGATGGCCTTCGGGGAAATTCAGCGCGGTGAAATTGTAATAGTCGGTCTCGATGTCCGGGCCTTCGGCGATCGAGAAGCCGAGATCGCCGAAGATCGCCGCGATCTCGTCGATGACCTGGCTGATCGGGTGGATGCGGCCGCGCTCGGCCGGCGACTGCCGCACCGGCAGCGTCACGTCGACCTTTTCGGCGGCCAGGCGGGCGGTGATCGCCACATCCTTCAGCTCGGCCCGACGCAGCGAGAGCGCATCGGTGACGCGGTTCTTGAGGCCGTTGATGGCCGGACCCTTCAGTTGGCGCTCCTCGGCGCTCATCGCGCCAAGCGTCTTCAGCATCTCGGAAACCGAGCCCTTCTTGCCTAGCGCCGAAACGCGCACCGCCTCGATCGAGGCCTCGTCAGCGGCCGATGCGATGTCAGCCATCAGGGAATTTTCGAGAGTTTCCATGTCACTCATGTTCCAGACCCGATTAAAGGCATAAGAAAAACCCGCGCCAGCCGTGCCAGCGCGGGTTCCCCAAAATCAGAATTGCGAATGCTTGGGAAGCGCTGGCTTAGGCGACAGCGCTTTCAAAAGCGTTCGGCGTGGTGTTCTTCAGATATTCGAGCGCAACCTTGGCCTTGGCCACAAGTGCGGCGAAAGCCTGCGGCTCATGGATGGCCATGTCCGACAGGATCTTGCGATCGATCTCGATGCCGGCCTTGTTGAGGCCGTCGATGAAGCGGCCATAGGTCAGGCCGTGCTCGTGCGTCGCGGCGTTGATGCGCTGGATCCACAGGGCGCGGAACGAGCGCTTGCGGTTCTTGCGGTCGCGGTAAGCGTACTGCAGCGACTTTTCCACCGCCTGCTTGGCGATGCGGATGGTGTTCTTGCGGCGGCCGTAGAAGCCTTTGGCGGCTTTCAGGACCTTCTTGTGCTTGGCGTGCGAGGTGACGCCTCTCTTTACGCGTGCCATGTCATGATCTCCTTAAAACGTGTCCGGACCGAATGCCTTAGAGGCCGTTCGGCAGAAAATTCTTGATGACCTTCTTGCCATCCGGTTCAGCCAGAACCATCGTGCCGCGGGCATTTCGAATGAACTTGTTGGAACGCTTGATCATGCCGTGACGCTTGCCGGCCGCAGCCGACAGGACTTTACCCGTACCTGTGATCTTGAACCGCTTTTTGGCGGCGGACTTGGTCTTCATCTTGGGCATTTTGCTACTCCGTTTCTATGAGGTCGCTATTCGTGCCTCTGGCACGCAGCACCTCCTGTTTTGTTCGCTTCAGGCCGACCAAAGCCCGAAAAGCAAATGAAACCGCCACGGCATGCCCTGCCGGGCGGTTTTTTTGGAACGCGGTCCTATACGTCAAAGCAGGCGGCTGTGCAACACCCACTGCGCCGCTCGTTGCCGGAACGTTGGGACGCGACGCGCGGCCCTCGATCAGGGGAGCGTGAACCAGACTGGCAGCATGCCCGACTGCTGGGCGCCGTCGATCAGTTCGAAGGCCGGCAGCGCCATCAGGAACACCAGGCCGTCGAGCAGCGTGGTCAACAGCAGGCGCGGCTTGAAGCTGCCCGTGTCACCCTCCTGGTAGAGGGAAAGGTTCGGAAAGAAGCGTGGCACCCGCGCCAGATAGGCCTGATAGGGCGCGCCGAGCGCTTCCTTGAGGAATTTCTCCTCGCGGAGGATGACGATATGGAAGGCACCCGCGCACAGGACAGCAAAGAGAATGATGCCGGAGAACGAACCGATCTGCGCGCCGACGCCGGCCGCGGCCACGGTCGAGAACACATAGAGCGGATTGCGGGTCATCGAATAGGGTCCGCCCGTCACAACTTCGGAAGATTTGCGCCCGCCTATATAGAGCGTCGACCAAAGGCGACCGACGATGCCGAGAAAAATCAGCAGCACGCCGAACATCTCGATCGTCTCATGCATCGCCGTATCGGGCGGGAAGGTCGATTGGCCAAACAGCAGTGCGGCGAACAGCACGACCACGAGAACGGCCAGCACTATCCTGCGCGTTTGCTGGTAGTTACCCAGCCCGTATTTGAGTTCTTTGTCCAAGGGAGGAATCCGATCGTCGAGAAGCCTAATGCATTCGCCCAAAAGTGGCCCCGGTTTTGGGAGGACGACATGCATGAAAACAGAGCCGGCGATCGCAGCTGTGGCCAGGAAGCAGGCGTCCCGCCGATCGCCGGGACGCCCTGTACTACAATTCAGGCGGATTTAGAGCGCTATGACCAGGCCTGACGTCATCGTGATCTCGGTGTGTTGACGTTCAGGTGATGCCGGCCTGCAAACGGCAGCTTCCTGTGCATCCCACCATTTTCGGCTCGGCCTGACTTCAATCTCACTGCACCCTAGCGCGGCGCCAGCACCATCATCATCTGGCGGCCTTCGAGCTTCGGTTCCGCTTCGACCTTGGCAATGGTCGCCACTTCCTCGCGAACCTTGTTCAAAAGCTGCATGCCGAGTTCCATATGCGCCATCTCGCGGCCACGGAAACGCAAAGTTAGCTTGACCTTGTCGCCTTCCTCGAAGAAGCGGCGAACCGCCTTCATCTTGGTCTCGTAGTCATGGCTGTCGATGTTGGGGCGCATCTTGATCTCCTTGATCTCGATGACCTTCTGGTTCTTGCGCGCCTCGGCCGCCTTCTTCTGGTTGGCGTATTTCAACTTGCCGAGATCGAGGATTTTTACGACGGGGGGCACCGCATTGGGCGATATCTCGACGAGATCGAGCCCAGCCTCTTCGGCGAGCAGCAATGCGTCGTTGATTGAAACATCGCCGCGGTTCTGGCCTTCGGCGTCGATAAGCTGGACCCGGGGAACCCGGATGTCACGGTTGGAGCGCGGGCCATCCTTGGTCGGCGCCGCTGCTTTGAAAGGTCTGCGAATGGTCGTGGTCTCCTTGGCCGTTTCGTTCAGGGTTTGCGGATATTGATGCGTGGACGCGCCAATGTGGTAAGCGCGCGGGCGAAGTCAATAGCACAGCATTGACAGGAAATCACCCTGATCACTGCCCTGCACCAAACAAAGAACCATCGCGAGCACTTTTCGCCACGCCACTGGCTGTGCCACAAGACGCCGTGCGCCAAAAGACGGGCGTGAGGAAGAAACCATGACCGACACGCCTCCTGTCTTTCTGGATGTCGACGGATCGAGCATCGCGGTGCGCCATACGACAGGTGCCGCGCCCGGCATCGTCTGGCTCGGCGGCTACAAGTCCGACATGCTGGGCACGAAGGCGCAGACGCTGTCGGACTGGACGGCAAGAGAAGGCCGCGCCTTCCTGCGCCACGACTATTCCGGTCATGGCGAATCCGGTGGCGCCTTTGCGGACGGCACGATTTCGAAATGGCTTTCGCAGAGCCTCGCCGTGTTCCGGCATTTCACCCAGGGCAAGCAGATCCTGGTCGGCTCCTCGATGGGCGCCTGGATTGCGCTGCGCATGGTGCAGGAACTGCGCAAGGCGGGCGACAGCAATGTCGCCGGCCTGGTGCTGCTGGCGCCGGCGCCCGATTTTACCGCTGAGCTGGTCGAGCCGGCGCTGACCAAGGCGCAGAAACGCGCCCTTGCCGAAAAAGGCTTCTTCGAGGAGCCGTCCAATTATTCCGCCGAGCCTTACATCTACACAAGCGCGCTGATCGAGGATGGACGCAACAACCTGGTGATGACAGGCCCGATCGACACGCATTGCCCGGTGCACATATTGCAGGGGCTGGCCGATGCGGACGTGCCGGCAAGCCACGCGCTGAAGCTGGTCAGCCTCCTGCCGGCCGACGACGTGACCCTGTCACTGATCCCCGAGGGCGATCATCGGCTGTCGCGGCCGCAGGATCTCGACATGCTGGTGCGGGCCGTCGGCGCGATGGCGCAGAGGGGAAACTGATGCGCATTTCCATTCCGATATCCGCCTTTGTCGCGGCAATCGTCGGCTTTGGCGGCACACTGGCCATCGTCATCGCCGCTGCCAAGGCGGTCAGCGCGACACAGATCGAGACCGCGAGCTGGGTGACGGCGATCTGCCTGGCGATGGCAATCGAATGCCTGTGGCTGTCCTGGCGCACGAAGATGCCGGTCATCACGGCCTGGTCGACACCGGGCCTGGCGCTGATCGCCGCGTCGAGCAGCTTCTCGATGGGCGAAGCGGTCGGCGCCTTCATCGTCACCGGCATCCTCTTGATCGCCACCGGCCTGTTCGGACCGCTGACACGGCTGATCGCCAGGATCCCGCCGTCGGTGGCATCGGGCATGCTGGCCGGCATCCTCGTCAGCTTCGCCATCAACGCGATTAAGGCCATCCCCGCCGATCCCTGGCTAATCCTGCCGCTGATCGGGGCCTTCTTCGTCATTCGCCTGTTCAATCCGGCGGTGTCGGTGCTGGTGGTGCTGATCGGCGGCGGCCTCGCCGCTTTCTTGACCGGCCGCGTCGGCGGCTTGCCGACACCGGAACTGTCGACGCTGACGCTGATCGCGCCGCACTTCAGCGTCGCCGCGACCATCGGCCTGGCGCTGCCGCTCTACCTCGTCACCATGGCTTCCCAAAACCTGTCCGGCCTCGCCGTGCTGCGCGCCGCCGGCTATCACCCGGAGCCCGGCCCGCTGATCGGCGTCACCGGCCTGTTTTCGCTGCTGTCGGCGCCGTTTGGCGGCTCGACCACCAATCTGGCTGCGATCTCGGCGGCGATCTGCACCGGGCCGGACGTCCACCCCGACCCCGCCGAACGCTGGAAGACCGGCCCATTCTATGCGCTCGCCTATCTTGTCTTCGCCATCTTCGGTGCGTCGCTGGTGGCGATCTTCGCCGTCCTGCCGCAGAGCCTGATCGTGCTGGTGGCGGGTCTCGCGCTGATGGCGCCACTTGCCAACGCCTTGTCGATCGCGCTCAAGGACGAAGGTCACCGCATGGCCGCCACGGTCACCTTCGCCGTCACCGCTTCGGGGCTGACGCTGTTCGGCGTCGGCGCCGCATTCTGGGGCCTGGTCGCCGGCATGGTCGTGCTCTTCCTCGAAGAGTTCAAACTGCGACAATCATTTCAGCCGCTTGTCCGGATTTGGCGGACATTGTCCTGAATCGCCGCCTTTCCCCTTCCCATCCACCGCAACATGCTGCGCCAGGCGGGATAGTCGTCCGAGGTCACCTGCCACGCCCTACGGGCATTCAGCCATTACGGAATGCATAAGCATACCCATTGATGGCTGGAGCGCCGCCAAGATGGGCGTAAAGCACCTTCGACCCTTCGGGGAAATAGCCCTTCCTAACGAGGTCGATCATGCCCTGCATGGATTTTCCCTCGTAGACCGGATCGGTGATCATGCCTTCAAGGCGCGCGCAGAGGCGGATTGCGTCCTTCGTCTCCTGCGAGGGGACACCATAGGCTGGGTAGGCATAGTCCTCGATGAGCACGACGTCGTCCGCATTGAGTTCCTTGTCGAGTTCGACCAAAGCCGCGGTGTTCCTCACGATCTCAAGCACTTGCGCCTTGGTCTGCGTCGGGGTGCCCGATGCGTCGATGCCGATCACCTTGCGCTCGCGACCGTCCTTGGCGAAGCCGACCACCATGCCGGCATGGGTAGAGCCGGTGACGGTGCAGACGACGATGAAGTCGAAGGCAAGGCCGAGTTCCTTCTCCTGCGCGCGCACCTCTTCGGCGAAGCCGACGTAGCCCAGGCCGCCATATTTATGCACCGAAGCCCCGGCCGGAATTGGATAGGGTTTGCCGCCTTTGGCTTTCACATCGGCGATCGCCTGTTCCCAGCTTTCCCTGATTCCGATGTCGAAGCCCTCATCGACCATCTGGACATCGGCGCCCATGATCCGGCTCAAAAGGATGTTGCCGACGCGATCATAGACGGCGTCCTCGTGGGGCACCCAGCTTTCCTGCACGAGGCGGCATTTCATGCCGATCTTCGCCGCCACGGCTGCCACCATGCGCGTATGGTTGGATTGTACGCCGCCGATCGAAACCAGCGTGTCGGCGTTTGAGGCGATCGCGTCCGGGATGATGTATTCGAGCTTGCGCAGCTTGTTGCCGCCGAAGGCGAGGCCGGAATTGCAATCTTCCCGCTTGGCGTAGAGATCGACCTTGCCGCCGAGATGAGCGCTGAGCCGATCCAGTTTCTCGATATGGGTCGGTCCAAATGTGAGCGGATAGCGTTCGAACTTCTCCAACATGAGAGATCCTCCTCTGATTGTGATTTTGATGCTGGAAACGCTACCAGTTTTCGCTTGAAAGGTGTTCTCAAAGATCGAGCCGAAAATGCCAGAAATCGAAATTTCTGACGTCAAAATGCTATATTGCTTCGATGATTTGCCTCAATAACGGAAGAATCTTCCATGAAATCATCACTCGACCGGATCGACCTCAAAATGTTGCGCCTGCTCCAGGACAATGGGCGGCTGACCAATGCGGAGTTGGCGCAGTCGGTTGTTGTCAGCCCGGCGACGTGCCACCGCCGCACGCAACGCTTGTTCGATGAAGGCTACATCAGCCATGTCAGGGCAGTGGTGACACCGCAGAAGGTCGACAGAGGCGCGCTGGTGATGGTTGGCGTCGTCCTCGACCGCTCGACCCCGGAAAGTTTCGCGGAATTCGAGAAGGCAGTCGCGAAACTGAAGTTCATTCTTGATTGCCATCTGGTGGCAGGCGACTTCGACTATTTTCTGAAGATCAGGGTCGGCGACATGGCGGACTTCAACCGGATCCACGGGGATCAGTTGATCGCATTGCCCGGCGTTCGCCAGACGAGGACGTTCTTCGTCATGAAGGAAGTCGTCGACAACGCGCCACTGGATTTTTGAAAGGAACGGGTTCCCCGCCGATGCATCAAACCATAGCACCGCCGGCGGCATTGCCACTGTTCCTCATGCCTGGTCGTGCTTTTCTTCGATACGCTCGAAAAGCGATAATCATTTCATGAGCTTGTCCGGTTTTGGCCGATATTGTCTTGAATCGCCGTTTTCTCCTTCCCATTTCGATTCCACGCAGCCGGATTTTGGCTGTCTCCAACCGAAGGAATGGGAGAAAATGAACACATCTGCATTGATCCGTCCGGCCTGGACGCCGGCAACCATCGCGTTGATGGTGATCGGTTTCATGGTGTTCTGGCCACTCGGCTTCGCCATGCTTGCCTACATCATCTGGGGCGACCGCCTCGATGGTTTCAAGCGTGACGTCAACCGCGCTACCGACGGCATCTTCGCCGGCTGCCGCCGCGGTTCCGACAAGGCGGCGCGCTGGGGCCACGGCTCCGCCCGCACCGGCAACGTCGCTTTCGACGACTGGCGCGAAAAGGAACTGGAGCGCCTCGCCGAGGAACGCCGCAAGCTCGACGAGATGCTGACTGAGTTCGACGACTACGCCCGCGAATTGCGCCGTGCCAAGGACCAGGATGAGTTCGACCGCTTCATGGCCAACCGCAACAAGTCGACGGCGCCGACGAAGACCGACCCGAGCACCGGAACGACCACCACCAAGCGTGGCAAGGGTTCGAACCTGCTTGACGACTGAGGCCCGGCGACAGGCCAAGGTATGACGACGGCGTCGCGCGAGCGGCGCCGTTTCTTTTTTGTTCTATTCGTTTTTCTCGAATCGCGTATCGTCCCGCCATGACCCTCGGATTCTTCCGCAATCTGACAAAGCCCAAGGCCACGCCCGTCGTGGAGCGCGAATATTGCGTCGCCGGCCGTACCTTGCCACTCAAGATCGTCGAGAACGACCGCGCAAGGCGGCTGACGCTGCGCATCGATTCGGGCGGTAAGGGCCTGCGCATCACGGTGCCGCCAGGCCTGCGCCGCGGCGAGGTGGAAAAGTTCCTCGACCGTCACCAGGACTGGCTGGAGCAGCGGCTGGCCAAGGTACCGGCCCGGCCGCAGGTGCGGCCAGGCATCAAGATCCCCGTACGCGGCGTCCCGCACCGCATCGTCCATGAGCCTTCGAAGCGCGGCACGGTGACCATATCGAGCGACGAGCGCGGTCCGCTGCTGATCGTGCACGGCGACCGCGTGCACCTGCCGCGCCGCATTGCCGATTTCCTCAAGCGCGAGGCCAAGCGCGAGATCGAGAAGCTGGTGGGCAAACACACGCTGGCGCTGGGCAAGCGCGCCAAGGCAATCCGCTTCAAGGACACGTCAAGCCGCTGGGGCTCCTGCACCTCCGACGGCAATCTGTCGTTTTCCTGGCGTATCATGATGGCGCCGTCGCCTGTCATAAACTACCTCGTCGCGCATGAAGTGGCGCATCTCAAGGAGATGAACCACGGTCCGAAATTCTGGAAACTATGCGAGCAGCTTTGCCCGGATACCGAGCGCTGCAAGGCCTGGTTGAAGCGCAATGGCGGCGCGCTGCAAGCGATTGCGTTCGAGTAGGGCATGGCCGTCAAGATCGAATATCGGCTGGGTGACGCAGGCTGGGCAGATTGCAATTTTGCAATCGGCAGCAACACCACCACCGTCGAAGCATCCTATATTGGTGATGCTTTGCGTGAGCTGGTTGAAGCCACGCTAACTATTGTCGAAGGCTCAGCGCATTCTGTCGCGCATTTTTATGATGAGCCGGGAGAGTGCCGTCTCGTGCTCGAGCTGCAAGGCTACCAGATTAGAGTCAGGATACTGGAATTCCCAGAAACCTGGTCCGAGGAGCCAGACGAGGCAGGGGCTGCAAGACTTGATGCAATGTGCGCTTTTCGAGAGTTCGCGGAGGCAGTTCTGGTCGCAGCAAGAACGGTTCTCGATACCCACGGTCTACAGGGTTATGTTGAAAAATGGGGCCGCCATGAGTTCCCCGCGGACGCGGTTTACAAGCTGGAGCACGCTCTGCAGGGAGCTACCCCAAGTCTCGCAAAGGACTGAAAGCGCGCCTTTCAATCGTCATTCGCTGCGTTGAGCTCTTCCGGTCGCAGTCCCTCATCGCCATGATGCGGCCACGGCAGGAAGTTGCCGTCGAATTCATCGCCGCCGAAATACTCCAACGCGCGATGGGCTTCGGCGCCGTTGAAGGCTGCCTTGGCCATCAGATGAGCGATGACCTCGCGCGCCTGCGCGATCTTCTGCCTGAGTTCGGCAACGGTTCTGTCAGCCATGGTCTTGCTCCCGCCTTGTGTCCCTGTCCTTCAATAGGTAGCGCCTTTGGCCTTGCCGGCAAACAGCATGCTTTTTCTCGACTCTTGGCGCTTTTCATGCCAATCCCCGCGCCATGGCGCTCGACATCAAGATTTGCGGCTTGAAGACCGACGGGGCAATGGCCGCGGCGCTGGCCGGCGGCGCCAGCCATGTCGGGTTTATTTTCTTCGCCAAAAGCCCGCGCTATTTGGAACCGACCGAGGCTGGCCGTCTGCGCGAGGCAGCGCGCGGCAAGGCAAAAGCTGTGGCCGTCACCGTGGATGCCAGCGACGCCTTCCTGGACGAGATCGTGGCAACGATGCAGCCCGACATGCTGCAGCTGCACGGCTCGGAAACGCCGGAGCGTGTGGCCGAGGTGAAAGCCCGCTACGGCTTGCCGGTGATGAAGGCGCTGTCGGTCAGCCAGGCCGCCGACCTCGAACGGATAAAGCCGTTTATCGGCATTGCCGACCACTTCCTGTTCGACGCCAAGCCACCCAAGGGCTCCGAGCTGCCGGGCGGCAACGGCGTGGCCTACGACTGGCGCATCCTCACCGGCCTTGACGCCGGCGTCGATTACATGCTTTCCGGTGGGCTCAACGCCGCCAATGTCGGCGATGCCCTTCGGCTTGCCAACCCGCCCGGAATAGACATTTCCTCAGGCGTGGAAAGCGCGCCGGGCGTCAAGGATCCGGCGCTGATCGAACAGTTTTTCCGGGCCGTCAGGGCAGCGCGCGACAACCGCGCCGGCTGACCGGCTCAAACCAGAGCATGTCCCGGAAAAGTGGGAACCGGTTTTCCGGCAAGGACATGCCCCCACATCGAGACCAGGAGATCGGCGATGGACAAGCCGGCGACGCCCAATTCCTTCCGTACCGGACCCGACGAACAGGGTATGTTCGGCATTTTTGGCGGTCGTTTCGTTGCCGAAACGCTGATGCCGCTGATCCTCGACCTCGAGCGGCACTGGAACGAGGTCAAGAACGATCCGGATTTCAAGGCTGAACTCACCGACCTTTCGACCCACTATGCCGGGCGGCCGTCGAAGCTCTATTTCGCGGAAGGGCTGACCAGGCATCTCGGTGGTGCAAAAGTCTATTTCAAGCGCGAGGACCTGAACCACACCGGCTCGCACAAGATCAACAACTGCCTCGGCCAGATCCTGCTGGCCAAGCGCATGGGCAAGAAGCGCATCATCGCCGAGACGGGCGCCGGCCAGCATGGCGTGGCGTCTGCCACCGTCGCGGCCCGCTTCGGCTTTCCCTGCGTCGTCTATATGGGCGCGACCGACGTCGCCCGCCAAAGCCCGAACGTCTTCCGCATGAAGCTGCTCGGCGCCGAAGTGCGGCCGGTGACCGCCGGCCACGGCACGCTGAAGGACGCCATGAACGAGGCGTTGCGTGACTGGGTGACCAATGTCGAGGACACCTATTACCTGATCGGCACCGCCGCCGGGCCGCATCCCTATCCGGAGCTGGTGCGCGACTTCCAGTCGGTGATCGGCACCGAGGCGCGCGCACAGATCCTCGAACAGGAAGGCCGGCTGCCGGACACCATCATCGCCTGTGTCGGCGGCGGCTCCAATGCCATCGGCCTGTTCCATCCCTTCCTCGACGACAAGGATGTTCGCATCATCGGCATCGAGGCCGGCGGCCGTGGTCTCGACGGCATCGAGCACTGCGCCTCGATGAGCGCCGGCGCGCCTGGCGTGCTGCACGGCAACCGCACCTATCTCCTGCAAAATTCCGACGGCCAGATCATGGACGGCCATTCGATCTCTGCGGGTCTCGATTATCCCGGCGTCGGCCCGGAGCATTCCTGGCTGCGCGATTCCGGCCGCGTCGAATATGTGCCGATCCTCGACGACGAGGCGCTGGAGGCCTTCAAGCTGACGACACGTGTCGAGGGCATCATCCCGGCTCTGGAATCGGCGCACGCCATTGCGCACGCGGTGAAGATCGTGCCGGCCATGGACAAGGACCAGATCGTCATCGTCAACCTGTCCGGCCGTGGCGACAAGGACGTGCACACGGTTGCCAGCATGCTGGGCATGGAGATCTGATCATGACCACCCGCATCGACCGCCGCATGGCCAAGCTGAAGACCGAAGGCCGCCCGGCCCTCGTCACCTATTTCATGGGCGGCGACCCCGACTATGACACGTCGCTGTCAATCATGAAGGCACTGCCTGGAGCAGGCGCCGACATCATTGAACTCGGCATGCCATTCTCCGATCCGATGGCCGACGGCCCGGCGATCCAGGCGGCGGGCCTGAGGGCGCTGAAAGGCGGCCAGACGCTGGTCAAGACGCTAAAGATGGCCTCGGAATTCCGCACCGGCGACAATGAGACGCCGATCGTGCTGATGGGCTATTACAATCCGATCTACATCTATGGCGTCGACCGCTTCCTCAAGGACGCGATCGCCAGCGGCATCGATGGGCTGATCGTCGTCGACCTGCCGCCGGAAATGGACGAGGAATTGTGCATTCCGGCGCTCAAGGCCGGCATCAACTTCATCCGGCTGGCAACGCCGACCACCGATGATAAGCGCCTGCCCAAGGTACTGCAGAACACGTCGGGTTTTGTCTACTATGTGTCGATGACCGGCATCACCGGTTCGGCGCTGGCCGACACAGGCAAGGTGGCGGCGGCGGTGAAACGCATCAAGGGTCATACCGACCTGCCGGTCTGCGTCGGCTTCGGCGTCAAGACCGCCGAGCAGGCCCGCGTGATCGGCGCCAATGCAGATGGCGTTGTCGTCGGCACCGCGATCGTCAATGCGGTGGCCAATGTGCTGGGACCGAAGGGCGAAAAGACCGCCGACCCGGCCGAAGCCGTTGCCACGCTGGTCAGCGGCCTTGCGCAAGGCGTGCGCTCGGCCCGCCTTGCTGCCGCCGAATAGTTCTCCTACCTCTCTTCCCAAATCTTCGTCAGGACAGGAGCCGAAGCGATGAACTGGATCACCAATTACGTTCGCCCGAAGATCAATTCGATGCTCGGCCGGCGCACCGACATGCCCGAGAATCTCTGGATCAAGGATCCGGAGACCGGCGAGATGGTGTTCCACAAGGATCTGGAATCCAACCAGTTCGTCATTCCGTCCTCTGGCCACCACATGAAGATTTCAGCCAAGGAGCGGCTGAAGTTCTTCTTCGACAACGGCAAGTACGAGACCCTGGACAACCCCAAGGTCATGCAGGATCCGCTGAAGTTCCGCGACGAGAAGCGCTATGTCGACCGGCTGAAGGACGCCAAGGCCAAGACCGGCTTGGAAGACGCCATCATCAACGCGCTGGGGACCGTCGAAGGCCTGCCGGTGGTGGTGACCGTGCAGGACTTCGCCTTCATGGGCGGCTCGCTCGGCATGGCCGCGGGTGACGCCATCGTGCACGGTTTCGAAGTCGCCTTGCAGCGCAAGCGGCCACTGATCCTGTTCGCCGCGTCCGGCGGCGCCCGCATGCAGGAAGGCATCCTGTCGCTGATGCAGTTGCCGCGCACCACGGTTGGTGTCGACCGCCTGAAGGAAGCCGGCCTGCCCTATATCGTCGTTCTGACCAATCCGACCACCGGCGGCGTCACCGCCTCCTACGCCATGCTGGGCGACGTGCACATCGCCGAGCCGGGCGCGCTGATCGGCTTTGCCGGGCCGCGTGTCATCGAACAGACCATCCGGGAAAAGCTGCCCGACGGGTTCCAGCGCTCCGAATACCTGATGGAGCACGGCATGGTCGACATGGTGGTGTCGCGCCTGGAGATGCGTCAGACCATCGCACGGCTGCTGAAGATGCTGCTCAAGCTGCCGGAGGAGCAAAAGCCGCTGGAGCCGGAAATCCTGCCGCCTGCAACAATTCCGGCCGAGGCACGGCCACAGGTTTGACGCGACATTCTTCGCCGCGAACCGCGATTGCGCCATGTCCGTGGCGCGCTGTAGCTTTTTGATTGCCATGGCCATTGTGAAACCAATTCTGGTTCCCGGGCCATGGGCCAGGATTGCGCCATGAAAACGCTTGCCGCCGACCGCGAAATCGAAGCCCTGATGGCGCTTCACCCGAAAGGCTTCGACCTTTCGCTCGACCGCATTTCACGGTTGCTGGAGCGTCTCGACGACCCGCAGGAACGGCTGCCGCCGGTCATCCATATCGCCGGCACCAACGGCAAAGGCTCGTGCGCCGCGTTTTCACGCGCACTGCTTGAGGCGGCGGACTACCGCGTCCATGTCCACACATCGCCGCATCTGGTGAACTGGCACGAGCGTTACCGGCTGGCCGCCGATGGCGGCGGCAGGCTGGTTGACGACAGGGTGTTCGCCGATGCCATCGCCCGGGTCGCCAGGGCCAACGAAGGCGAGCATATCACCGTCTTCGAGATCCTCACCGCTGTCACCTTCCTGCTGTTTTCCGAACACCAGGCCGATGCCGCCATCATCGAGGTCGGGCTCGGCGGCCGTTTCGACGCCACCAATGTCATCAAGGAACCGGCGGTTTCAGTCGTCATGCCGGTGTCGCTCGACCACGAGGCCTATCTCGGAGACCGTGTCGAACTGATCGCCGCCGAAAAGGCAGGCATCATCAAGCGCGGCTGCCCGGTGGTCATCGGCGCGCAGGAAAGCGAGACGGCGCTGCAGGTGCTGATCGAGACCGCCGAGCGGCTCGAATGTCCGACCTTCGTCTACGGCCAGGATTTCCTCGCCTTCGAGGAGAACGGCCGCATGGTCTACCAGGACGAAGACGGTTTGATGGACCTGCCGCCGCCACGGCTGCCCGGGCGCCACCAGTTCGCCAATGCGGCGGCGGCGATCGCGGCGGTCAAGGCGGCCGGCTTCGAGATCAGCCATCGCGCCGCCGAGAAGGCAATGACCAGCGTCGCTTGGCCCGGCCGGATGCAGAAGCTGGCGCAGGGCCGGCTGGCCGAACTGGCACCGAAGGGCGCCGACATCTGGCTCGACGGCGGCCACAATCCGGGCGCCGGCGTGGTGGTCGCCGAGGCGCTGGCCGAGCAGGAAGAAAAGAACCCGCGGCCGCTCTTCCTCATCTCGGGCATGATCAACACCAAGGACCAGAGCGGCTATTTCCGCGCCTTCAAGGGCTTGGCGCGGCATGTCTACACGGTGCCGGTAAGCCTGAGCGACGCCGGCGTGCCGAACGACGAACTGGCGATCCGCGCGACGGAAGCCGGCCTGACGGCCGAACCGGTGAGTTCCGTCGCCAGCGCGCTGATGCTGCTGCGCGATACCTGGGACGGTCCGGCGCCGCGCATCCTGATCGGCGGTTCGCTTTATCTGGCCGGCGCGGTGCTCGCCGAAAACGGCACGCCCCCGACCTGAGGTCGGCATTCGGCGATCACCGCAAGGAGCAGTGATGATCAAGGTCAAGCAACTCGCTCACGTCTGCATCTTCGCCAATGATCTGGAGGCGACGCGAAGCTTCTATCGCGATGTCCTCGGTATGGACACCCAGTTCAATTTCCTGCGCGACGGCAAGATTTTCGGGTTCTACCTCGATTGCGGCGGTCGCAGCCACGTCGAGGTGTTCAGGAAAGATGAGGCCCGCTACAGTGACCTGAACCAGATCAACCACTTCTGCCTCGAAGTGGAAAGCATCGATGCAGCGATCGCCCATATCAGGTCTAAGGGCGTCGACGTCACGGCAAAGAAACTCGCCTGCGACGACACCTACCAGGCCTGGATTCGCGACCCCAACGGCGTGAAGATAGAACTGTTCGAGTATACCGAAAAAAGTGCGCAATTCGCCGGAGGCGATCGTATCGCCGACTGGTAATGGCGCCTGCCTCCCGATGGCCTTCGCGGTTACTTCAATTCGATCTCGATAAAGGCGTATTCGCCCTCATTGGCGTTGATGACGTCGTGTTCGACGCCCTCCTTGCGGAAATAGGGCGCGCCCTTCTTCATCTCGGCGAAGGATTCGCCGTCCTTGGTCAACAGCTTCACCTTGCCGTCCATCAGCGGCACGACGACATAGTCGTGGCCGTGGCGGTGCCAGCCGGTGTTGTCACCGGGCGCAAAGCGATACTCGGTGACGATGACACGCTCATTGTCGATGAAGACGGTGGCCTTGGCGGATCCGGTCATGGCGTTCTCCTTGCTTCTCGTGACAACAGAAGACATGGAGTGCGCAGGCGTGAGGGCCAGAACCACCCACCGATGACGCCAACAAAAAGCCCGGCGCGAGGCCGGGCTTGATGTCAGGAATTAGGGACGGATCAGGCGAGGCTGCCATTGATCCAGTGCGACAGCGCGGTCTTGGGTGCGGCGCCAACCTTCATGTCGGCCACTTCTCCGCCCTTGAAGATCATCAGCGTCGGGATCGAGCGCACGCCGAACTGCGCAGCGAGCTCGGGATTCTCGTCGATGTTCAGCTTGGCGATCTTCACCTTGGCGCCGAGTTCGGTGGCGATGTCTTCGAGCGCCGGAGCGATCATCTTGCACGGACCGCACCATTCCGCCCAGAAATCGACGACGACCGGTACGTTGGCGTTAAGTACATCGGCCTGGAAATTGCTCTTGTCGACCTTGACGGTGGTCATGCGGAAAAATCCTTTCGAAAGTTTTCGTCGCACCAAATGTGGTGGTGATCGCGCCCTTCTTCAAGCAGGTGTTGTGTCACGCTCCTGTGAGTCGAGCAAGGGCGTCATCCATGGCACTGGCCGGCAGTTCGATCAGCCGCGGCGCTTCGGTGAACAGCAAGGCCGCCTTCACCGCGCGTCCGGAATAAAGCGGCTGCAGCAGGGCGCGATAGAGCGCGAGTTGCAGGACGTAAGCCTGCGGGACCTCGGCCAGGGAGGCGGGTGCCGGCCGGTTGGTCTTGTAGTCGACGATAGAGACCGCGTCCGACGTCACCGCCAGCCGGTCGATCTTGCCCGAAATCGAGCGCTTTTTGCCCTTGACCTCCAGGCTGCCCATGATCGCGACCTCGGCGCGCGACGATGGCGCAAACAGCGGACCGAAGCCGGGATCGGCGAGAATGCTGGTGACTGAGGCCAGGGCGTTTTCGCGCTCGCCGGCAGACCATTGCCCTCCGATGCGGGAGAGGTAGCGTCGCGCCGCGCCCTCGCGTTCGCCCTCGGCAATGCCCGGCAACATCTGCAGCAATTTGTGCAAAGCGAGCCCGCGCAGCACGGCAAAGCCTGGCTCGGCATCGGCATCGAGTACCGGCGAAGCCTTGTCGACCACGGCTTCCTTGCCTTCGTCAATGAGCGCCGAGGCACCGGATGGCGACAGCGGACGCGGCAAATCCTCGAAAGGCGGCAAGGGCCGGAACAGGGTCGCCGGCAATGGCCCGAAACTGTGCGCCTGCAGCGCCTGCTCGCTGGAAACCAATGCGACGGGCGGCAGCTTGGTGACGTGAAACCGATGCACCGGATCGCCGCCGGCAGGATGCGGGCGCTCCACGCTCTCAGGTGCACCGATCAACGCGCGGCTGACGATCGAGTGCCAGGTGCCGGTGTTCGGCGCCCGCTTGCCGTGGTAGCCGCAGACGATCAGCCGATCCTCTGCGCGGGTCATGCCGACATAAAGCAGCCGGCGGTATTCGTCGTCGGCGAGTTCCCGTGCCCGCACCGCCGCAGCCTTGGAAAACCCATTGGCGACGTCGCTGGCCGAGCGCCAGAGATAGCCCTTGCCGTCCCAGCTCGAACCGTCGAAGGGCACCAGGCGCGGCAGATGCTGGTCGCTGAACGGCGCCGAACCGCCGTCGACCAGGAACACGACCGGCGCTTCCAGGCCCTTGGCCGCGTGCACGGTCATGACGCGAACCTCGTCGCGGGTCTGGTCCATCTCACGCTTGATCTCGGGACCGGCATTCTCCAGCGTCGACAGGAAGGCTTCCAGCCCGGGCAGGCCGGTTCGCTCCTCGGCAAGGCAGAAGCTCAGGAACTCGTCGAGAATATCGCCGGCCTCGGGACCGAGCCGCGCGATCATCTTCCTGCGCACGCCATCGCGCGCCAGCAGGCCTGCATAGAATTCGAACACCGGCTTGAAGGCGGCCTCGTTCGTCCAGATGTCGAGCTGGGAGACGACCGCCGCCAAGACCTCGCTTTCACTTGCACGCTGGCGCAGCGACGCGATCTGCGCCAGGCCAGGCGGCCTCTCCGCCGCCAGCGCAAAGAGCCCCTCCTCCGGCAGATCGAAGATCGGGCTGCGCAGGACGGCGGCGAGCGACAGATCGTCCTGCGGCTGGATGAGCAGATGGCCGAGCGCGATCAGGTCCTTGACCGCGATATGGCCGGGCAAGCTCAGCCGGTCGGCGCCGGCAACTGGAATGTCACGGCGCTTGAGCGCCCGGGTCAGCGCATGGACGAAGCGGTCGCGCTTGCGCACCAGCACCAGCACGTCGCCCGGCCGCAGCCGCTTGCCACGGCCTTCGATCATCTCGCCGGTGCCAATCCAGCCGGCAATGGTGGCCGCGACATGCTCGGCAACGCGCACCGCCGGCGCATGGGCATGGTCGATGGCTTGCGTCCAGTCGTCGGGCTCGTCGACGACGTCGGCACCGACCGACGGCCAGACTTCGACATAGCCAGGCGCATCGGTGCGGATCGCCTGGTGGCGCAGCGGATCGGGATCATGGCTGATGCCGCGCCGCACGATGGGATCGGCAAAGACGCGGTCGACCGCCGTCAGAACGTCGTCGGTCGAGCGGAACGACCAGGTCAGCTTGAGGTCGGCGAAGGACGCCTCGGCATCACGCACCCGTCCCGCGAATAACAGCCGGCTGTCGGCGAACGAATCCGGGGCGGCGCCCTGAAAGGAATAGATCGACTGCTTTTCGTCACCGACGGCAAAGATCGTGCGATGCACCCTGTCGCGGGCGCCGAAGCCGGCAAAGAACTCTTCCGCCAGCCGCTTCACCACCTCCCATTGATCCGGGCTGGTGTCCTGCGCCTCGTCGAGCAGGATGTGGTCGATGCCCTGGTCGAGCTTGTACTGCACCCACGGGCCGGCGTCGGGCCGCGCCAGCAGATTGACCGTGCGGGTGATCAGGTCGTTGAAGTCGAGAAAGCCGCGACTGCGCTTCAGCACTTCGTAACGGGCGATCAGCCAGTCGGCTATGGTCAGCGCAGCACGCGTGCCTTCCAGCATCCGGAACAGCGCCAGCCTGTCGACCGTTTCGACGATGGCATTTGCCGTCGAGAGATAGCGTTCCGCCAGATCCGGCAGCCGGTCGACCAGGGCCTTCTTGAACGCCTTGGCCGGATCATAGGCGTCGCCATCGGTCTTGAGAAAGGCCCTCGCCAGCAGTTGCAGCCGGCGAACCGGGTCACTTTCGGCGAAAGCCTGACGCGCATAGGGCAGGATGTTGTTCAGCATCGTCCTGGCATCGGTGGCATCTGCGGCCTGGGCGAAGCCGGCAAAATAGTCGGGCAGGAAACCCGGCAACGGCCAGACCGATGCCGCTATGCCTTCGGCGGTCTGGCCCGGGCGGAAATGGAATTCATCGAACAGCGCCTGGAAACGCGTCCCGTCGCGCCCGACGGCGTCGATGAAATTGCGCAGGCCGTCGCGCTTGCGCACGATCTCGCCCAGCAAGGCATCGAGCCCGGCTTCGCCGCCACGATCGAGAATGGTGGCAAACGCCTCGGCCAGGTCCATGTCGCCGGCGGTCGTCCCGGAAATCATGTCGCGGCGCGCGGTGGCGAACAGCGACGCCTCCATCGCCGGATCGAGCATCTCGAAATGCGCCGGGATATTGGCCTCCAGCGGGAACTGGTGAAGCACCGATTCGCAAAAGGCGTGGATGGTTTGAATCTTCAGCCCGCCCGGCGTTTCCAGCGCCTCGGCAAACAGGCGCCGCGCCCGGCGCATGGTCTCAAGATCGGGCCGACGGCCTTCCAGCGTTTCGATCCTTGCCGCCAGATTCGCGTCAGCGAGCGTCGTCCACTCCGACAGTGTCGAAAAGACCCGGTTCGACATGTTGGCGGCGGCGGCGCGTGTATAGGTCAGGCACAGGATCTTCGACGGATCGGTGCCGCCCAGCAGCAGCCGGATGACGCGCTGGGCCAGCACATGGGTCTTGCCGGAGCCGGCATTGGCCGACACCCAGGCGGAATTCTGGGGGTCGGCGGCACGGGCCTGGCTGGTCGCGGTGTCGCTGGGGATGGGATAGGCCTTCTTCATGCCTCCCCTCCCTCGTCGCCGGCATCGCCGCCGGCCGACCATTCGAGCACGCGGGCAAGATGGTCGTAGTCGCCATCGGTCTCGCCTTCGCGAAACGGCAGCGCGCGCGACAGATAGCCGGTCGCCGGGTCGGCATAGTGGACCAACAGCTTTTCCAGCCGTGCCCAGGCCTCTTCGGCGAGATCGGTCGCGGTGCGCGGCTGGCGGTTGTGTTCAAGGATCGATTCCTCGAACACCTCGCCATTCGGCTTCAGCCGCACGAAGGCCAGTTGCGAGGGTTCGCGCGCGCCCAGATCCTTGAAGGCGCCCCGCCTGAGCAGCGCGCCCTCCAGCGCCAGTTGCGGTGCGAGCAGCGTGTGCGCCTGTGCCTTGGAAGGCGACGAGCCTGTCTTGTAGTCCAATATGTCAGCCATGCCACCGGCCAGCAGGTCGACGCGGTCGGCATAGCCGGACAGCGTCACGCCGGACTGGCCGACGACGGTCTTTCCGGCGCGTTCCTCGGCATGCCGCCGTGTCACCGCGTCGGCGCGCGTGCGCTCCCACTCGATGATGTTGGCGGCGAGTTTTTCGAAACGCGGCCACCACACCGCCTCGACATCGGCCGGAAGTGCGGCTTCGGCAAAGCAGGCGCGGCCGGCAGCGATGAGGCCGGCGAGCGCGTCGGCTGCGCGCGGATCGGCAACGCGCGCCGAGAACACATGCAGGATGGCGTGAAACAGCGTGCCGCGCTCGGCCGCACCGGGGTCGCGGATGACCGGATCGAGCGGCATCAGGCCGAGGATTTTTCGTGCGTAGACGGCGTAGGGATCCCGGCGCAGGGTCTCGATCTCGGTGACCGAGAAATGGCTCGGACGCACCGACAAAGGCGGCTTCGGCTGCGGCCGCGTTGCGAAATCCTGCCTTGGGCCGGTATCGAGCGCGCGTGCCCAGGCGAGCAACTCGTCGCCGCGCCGGCGCAGTTCGGCCGCCTGGTCGTTGCCTATGAATGTGAGGAGGCGCTGCAGCCACCGCGACGGCACGGCAGGCGCGTCGCCGGCACGCGCCGAGCGGGCCAGCACCACTTTCTTCGCGCCAATGGCCATCTGGAAATCATGCGCGGCAAGGCCGATGCGCCGTTCGGGCGGTTCGAGATCGATGCCGGTCTTCATTAGCCGAGACATGAAGCGGTCGCTCTCGGGCTTGCGCGGCCACACGCCCTCGTTGAGCCCGCCGATGACCAGCGTGTCCACATCCTGCAAGCGCGCTTCCAGCGCGCCCCAGATGGCGATGTTCCTGTCGGTTCCCTGTGCCGGCTTGACCGTTTCAGGCGCGATCAGCGCCGCCATCACGTCGGGCCACTCGTCTGCGGCGAAGGACAGCGTTGCAGACGCGGCGACCAGCCCGCGCAGCAATTCGGCAAGCTTCTCGCCAGCGTCACCCGCATAGAGCACGCCAAGGCCGCCATCGGCGGTGCGTCCGAGACTTTCGAGCGCCACGACGCTGGCTCCGACCAGCGCTGCAAGGTCGGCGTCCGCCTGGCCGCGAAACGCCGCGAGCGGCGCCAGCGCCTGCGTGAGACGTTCGAGCAAATTCTTCGCGGCTTCGATGGAGCGTAGGGTGAGACGGGAAAACCAGAAGGGCTGCCGGCTGCCGCCGCCAAGGCCGGTGAGACGGGTTTCGAACAGTTCCGGTAGCAAAACGATGTCGGGGCGGCCGGTGCCGCCGCGCAGCGCCACCAGTTCGACCAGCTCCGCCGCGTGGCGCACATCAGCCCGTTCGAGGCCAAGGCCGAGCAGCGGATGCTTGAGCAGCGACAGCAGGCCAACGGGATCGCCTGGCCGGAAAATCGCCTCGAGCGCCAGCCCGAGCAGGCTGGCCGCCGGGGTGTTGGCGAGCGGCGTGCCACCGGAATCGTCGGCAACGACGCCGAACCGCAGGAGTTCGACCGAGACGCGCCGCGCCAGCGCGCGGTCACCGGTGACGAGAGCCGCCCTTTGGCTGGGTTGTTCGACCGCCCGCTTGAGGGCGACGGCGATGGCGACGGCTTCATCGCGTTCGCTGGCGGCTTCGAGCAGCGTCACGCCGGCAAAGGCCCCGGCAATGTCCGAGGTTGAAAAGCCGTCGCGCGTCTCGGCCCACAATTCGGTGGTTTCGGCCGGCCGCAGCGCTTCGCCGACCAGGGCGGCGCGGAGCGCGAGCCGCGGCTCGGCCGCACCGATCTCCTCGACATCGCCGCGCAGCACGCCGATCTTGCCGATCAGCCTGGCGAGACCGTATTGCGGGTGGCCGAGCACGGCCGGACGCGCGCCGGGCGCCGCTATAGCCTGGAAGGATGCTTCGTCCAGCGTGCGGTCGAGACCGGGCAGGACGATGGCGCCGCCGGGCAGGCCGGCGATCGCAGCAAGCAGTTCGGCCGTGGCCGGCATCGAGCCGGTCGAGCCCGCGGCGATGACCGGCCCGGCCGGCGGATTACGCTGCAGCCGTGCGGCTTCAGCACGGATCAGCGCACTGCGATGCGCGGCCGGGTTGGAGCGATCGCGCTCTTCGAGGAATTTCGGCCACGCATCGGTGACGATGCCGAGAAATTCGAGCGTCACTTGCCACCATCCGGCAAGGTTGCCGGTCACCAGGTCGGTGAGCTTGGCCCAATCCGTGCCTTCCGTCTCGATCTCGTCCATCAGCCGGGCGAGATCGCGCGCCAACCAGATCGCGTCGGCGGTAGAGGCCGGGATGACGATGTCCTCGGCGAAGAGCGCCGCGACATGCGCCGGCAGCCGGCGTTTCCAGGCGCGCACCAGCGGCGCCAGCAGCAACAGGCGTTCGGTTGCCGCGATCGGCGGCGCGAGGTCGATGGCGGCGGATGCCTCGGTTTCGAATGCGGCCTCATCCTCATCGAACTCACCGAGCGGACGGATGACCGGCAGGATCGCCGAACCGCCGCCGCCGCGTGCCGCCAGGCTATCGACGAAGACACCCCGCAAGGCGCGCGCGGCGCGCCGCGTCGGCACATAGATGGTGACGTCGGCCAAAGCGAGCGGGTCGCCGTCAAACCGGAACCCCGGAACAAGGCGCCCGGCAAGCAGCGCCTCGGCTAGCGTCGGCAGGAACGGCGCTCCCGAGGGAATTGAGAAAACGCGGCTTGAGCCGCTCATTTCAACTCGGCGAGCGCGCCAGACACGGCCGCTTCGGCGAGCGGAATGGCATCGGGCGTGCCGACGGTGATCCAATGACCCTGCATCGGCATGCCGAACAGCCGGCCGGCAGCAATGGCGGTGTCGAAATAGGCGTTGAGCGAGTGCGGCCCGGGCTGCGCATCCTCGAACAGGCGCGGATGGACGATCGCCGCTCCGGCATAGATCAGTCCGGCCGGATCACCTTTTGACCGCCGCAAGCCGCCATCCGGCGCCACCAGGAAATCGGTGCTGCCGCAGTGTCCGGTCGCCTGATGGAGATCCGCCAGCATCAGCAGAATATCCATTTTCGCCGCGTCCCATGCAAGGGCAAGACGGCCGAGATTGAGAGGACCCTGGTCGATCCAGAAGGTGTCAGCGTTGAGGATGTAGAAGGGTTTTCCGCCCAGCTCGGGCAGCGCCTTGACGATGCCGCCGGCGGAATCGAGCAGCTTTTCGCTCTCATCGGAGATGATGATTTTTGGCCTGCGGCGCGCCGCGACATGGGCAATGATCTGTTCGGGAAGATAGTGGACGTTGACGACGGCTTTGCCGACACCGGCGGCGGCCAGGCTGTCGAGCCCCCAGTCGAGCAAAGTCTTGCCGCCGACCTTGACCAGCGGCTTGGGAATGGTGTCGGTGATCGGGCGCATGCGCTTGCCAAGCCCGGCGGCGAGCACGATCGCAGTGTCCGGTCTTGCTGTCACAGTGCCCGCTCCTCCAGCAAACCGTTGGCGTTGTAGAACTCCCGCAGGCTGGCCAGCGCCGGATGAGACAGCGCCCGGCGCAGATAATCGCGAATGCGCGGCAGGTGCTTCAGATAATAGGGCTTGCCGTCGCGCTTTTCGAGGCGGACGAAGATGCCGAGGATCTTGGAGTTTCGCTGCGCCGCCATGATTGCGTACGATTCCAGGAAGCTTGCTTCATCAAAAGCGCCGGCTGCGTGGCGCGCCGCGACATAGGCGTCGAGCGTCTCCCTCTCGATCTCGGGCGACATCGTAACACGCGCGTCCATGGCGAGCGAGGCGACGTCATAGGCGGACGGGCCGATCAGCGCGTCCTGGAAATCCACGATGCCCAGCCGATCATGCCCGGAACGGTCGCCACGCCAGATGATGTTGGGCGAATGGAAATCACGCAGCATCAGCGTATATTCGCGGCCTTCCAGCCGGTCGAGGAGCGCGTTCCATTCCTTGTGGTAACCGGCGCGCAAGGCATCGCTAGCCGGCCTGCTTGATATCGCCGGCACGTACCAGTCGACCAGCAGATCGGCTTCGATCATCATGGCATCGCGGTCGAAAGGCGGCACGTCATGGAAGGCGCCTTGCCCCGTTGCCAGTCGCTGCGGCCAGGTCCTGCCATGCATCATGGCCAGCAGTTCGGCCGCCGCCGCATAGCGCGCGGCCACCGGTTGGCCATCGCCGTTGAGAAATCCTTCCGAACCAAGATGTTCGAGCAGCAGGAAGCCCTGATCCTGGTCCTCGGCATGGATTTCCGGAACGCTGACCCCACCCGCCTTCAAAGCCCGGTCGATGGCGACGAAGGCGGAGACCAACTGCGCGGTGTGAGCGATCTCGGCATAGGGCTTGCCGTCGCGGACCGGCGGCCCGAGCACCAGCCGCGGCGAGTTCATCAAGACCTGCGGCTTTCGGCCGGCAAGAAAGACAATCTCGTAGGAGCGGGCCGAGGCATCGCCGATGAAATGGCGGCGCCTTGCGTCGCCCCAGCCGGCAGTTTGGAGAAAGTCGCGCATGGCCAGCGATCGCGCTACGCGGTCGAAGGCGGCGCCCTCGCCCGACAGCCGGGCTAGCCGTCCCTCGCCATGCTGGACGAGTTCGATCAGAACCGAGGTTTTCGGCAGGTAGCCTTCGGCTCGTTCGGGCCATTCGACCAGAGCTGCGCCTTGCGCCAGGGCTTCGTCGAAACCAAGTTCGTCAATCTCAGCCGCCGAGGACAGGCGGTAGAGATCGAAATGATGGACAGGGATGCGGGTGTCGTAGCTCTGCACCAGCGTGAAGGTCGGGCTCGGAACATCGAGATCGGCATCGTCGGCCAAAGCCCTGATCAACGCCCGCGCCAGGGTGGATTTGCCGGCGCCGAGGTCGCCCTTGAGCGCCAGGACGTCCCCTGGTCGCAAAGACAACGCCAGATCCTCGCCCAGCAATGCTGTCTGTGTCTCGTCGGCGAGCAAACGCTCCAGGACCAGTCCCGTCATCGATCGCGCTACTCGGCCGCGGCGCGGATGCCCGGCATGTCGGGAAAGGTGCAGATGACGGTCGTGCCCTTGTCCTTGCCGGTTTCGATGCGAACGCTGCCGCCATGCAGCTCGACAAAACTCTTGACGATCGACAGGCCGAGACCGGCACCGCGCCGGCGGCCGCCATTGGCACGCGGCTCAAAACGGCGGAACACCGAATCGAGCAAATCCGGCGGCATGCCGGGGCCGTCGTCATGAACCGAGAATTCCACCCCGTCCGCCAGATGGCGGCAGGTGAGCCGGATGGTGCTGGCCTCCGGCGCATAGTTGGCGGCGTTGCTGAGCAGATTGTAGAGGATCTGGCGCACGCGGATCTCGTCGCCGTGGAACGTCTTTGGCGCCGCGGCGGCGTTGACCTCGAGCCTGATCGAATGCTCTTCCAGCCGGTCGGCCACCAGTTCGGCCGCGGCCGCGATGGTGCGATCGACATGCACCTCTGAAATGTCGAGCTGCATGATGCCGGCGTCGACCGTCGCCAGGTCGAGGATGTCGTTGACGATGGTGAGCAGGACCGAGGAGGACGAGCCGACATGCTCGACATATTCGCGCTGCTTCTGCGTCAGCGGACCGGTCGCCGGCAGCGACAGAAGTTCGGTGAAGCCGATGATGTTGGTCAGCGGCGAGCGCAATTCATAGGAGACGTGCTGGACGAATTCGTTCTTGAGCTGGTCGGATTTCTGCAGCGCCTCGTTCTTGTCCTTCAGCGCCCGCTCGACGTTGACGCTGTCGGTGACGTCGACGAAGGTCATCATCACTTGCCCGTTGGGCAGCGGGATCATGGCGTAGCTCAGCACATTGCCATTGTTGAGTTCGGTCTGGCCGTGGCGGTCGCGGCGCTCGTCATCGAAGCCGGTGATGGCGGCAACGAAGCCCGGCCAGGGACTGTCCGCCGCCTGCCGGTCGCAAAGGTCGCGGATCGTGGATACGTGCACATTGGGTTTTGCCGCGTCGCCGCTCAAGCCCCAGAGCTTGGCAAAGGCAGGGTTCGACAGTCGAAGCCTGCCATCGGGACCGAACACCGCCACGCCTTCGGCAAGATTGTCGAGCGTCTCGCCCTGCACCCGCACCGCTGTCTGGTAACGGCTTTCGAGATCCATCTTCTCGGTCAGGTTCTCGAACACCCAGGTCACGCCGCCCTTGGGCTGCGGGTTGGCGACGACGCGGATGGTCTTGCCGTCCGGCAGATGCCACCAATGTTCCTGCGATTCGACGGCGCGGTAAGCGCCGAGCAGGCCTTCCTTCCAGCGCCGCCATTCCGGCTGCTCGGCGATCTTGCCCGAGCTGCGCAGCCGGTCGAGCAGCAGGGCATTGTCGGGAGCGCTGTGCAGGAAGCCGCTGTCGAGACCCCACAGCTTCTGGAAAGCCTGGTTGAAGAACCGCAACTTCTCGTCGGTGTCGAAAATGGCGACCGCCGTGTTGAGCTGGTCGAGCGTGTCGGCGTGGCTCCTGACGGTCCGTTCGTACTCGCTGCGAACCGTCTCGATGGCGCTGGTGTCGCAGGCAAGGCCGGCCGACCCATCCGCACCGGCAAAGTCGGTGACCGCAAACACACGGCGGTCGCCTTCGATCACGGTGGAAAGCGACTGTTCGAAGACCGGATGCGTCTTGTGCTGGGCGGCAATCGCATCGCGCGCCTGGCCGCCGAGGAACTCTTTTGCCTCGCGAACCGCGGCTTCGGCACTTTCGGCTTCGACCGCATCGGCATAGGCCCGGTTGACCCACTTCAGCCGCCCATCCTCGCTGCGAAGCCATGCCGGCATGTTCAGCGCGTCGAGCAGGCCGATCATCGTGTCATGGTCGGCCGCCAGCCGCTGGTTCTCGATCTTCAGCCTGGCCTGGCTGCGCTGCGTCTCCGAGAGCGAGACGAAACGTACCAGCACGTGTGCTGCGCTCTTGCGGCCATGCACTTCGAGCGGTGCGCCGGCCTGCGATTCGATGACGAGGTCGAAGTGCTTCGCCTTTTCGCGCAATCCCGCGACGGCATGTTCGAGCGCCGCCGCCGAACGCGGCATCAGCCAGCGGCCGAAAGCAAGGAAAGCGGCCCGGTCCTCGGGGGCACCGCTTTCCACGGGCAATGTGCCGATGAGTTCGGGCTTCTTGTTTTCCGCGGCCCAGACGACCAGGCGCTGGTCGCGCAGATTGAGCAGCGCCTCCGAACGGCGCAGGGCCGCGTTGATGTCGGCGAGGCGGCTCCTGAGTTCGACATTGTCCGCCGAGGTGCGGGCTCTTTCGCGGATGAGAACGATGGCCGACAGAAGTGCCGCGCCGGTCACGCCGACAAACACGGCAAGCTGCATCACCTCGATCGCGCTGATCGACATCCCGGCCGTGGTCGCGCCAGCGGCTTCGGCATGCGCAACCGCATAGGCCAAGGGGCAGGCAAACGCGGATGTGGCAAGGAACAGTGCCGCGCGAGCACGCCATGACAGGCTTCCGCCTTGCAAGGCGGAGCCAGTAACCCCCGAATCGTCTTGGCCGCCGGAAACGGCCCGTCCCGCTCTATGCGGGTGTTGCCCCGGCATGTCTTGGTCCTCTCCGCCGCCTGAATGCAAGACCGCCCTGATGCGCGCCTCTCTCGATCCCCCTCTCGGGCCGGAAGCGTCGCGAATCACCTGACAATAAACCCTCGCCGAATCGCCGTGAAGGCTGGCGACGCGCAAAAATAAAGCCGGGCGAAAAGTCAATCGCCCGGCATCAATATCTGGTAGCAATTTTAGCTTTGGTTAATAGCGGTAGTGTTCCGGCTTGAACGGTCCCTGCTGAGTCACGCCGATATAGGCAGCTTGCTCGCCGGACAATTCGGTCAGACGGGCGCCAAGCTTGTCGAGATGCAGGCGCGCGACCTTTTCATCGAGATGCTTGGGCAGGACATAGACCTGGTTCGCGTACTGGCCGGGCTTGGTGTAGAGCTCGATCTGGGCCAGCACCTGGTTGGTGAAGGAGGCCGACATGACGAAGCTCGGGTGACCGGTGGCGTTGCCGAGATTGAGCAACCGGCCTTCCGAAAGCAGGATCATCCGCTTGCCGTCCGGGAAGGTGATCATGTCGACCTGCGGCTTGACGTTGGTCCATTTCAGGTTGCGCAACGCGGCGACCTGGATCTCGTTGTCGAAGTGACCGATGTTGCCGACGATCACCATGTCCTTCATCGAGCGCATGTGGTCGAGGGTGACGACGTCCTTGTTGCCGGTGGTGGTGATGACGATGTCAGCGGTGGGTGCCGCATCTTCCAGCGTGACGACTTCAAAACCGTCCATCGCCGCCTGCAGGGCGCAGATCGGGTCGACCTCGGTGACCTTGACGCGGGCGCCGGCGCCCTTGAGCGAAGCCGACGAGCCCTTGCCGACGTCGCCGTAGCCGCAGACGACCGCGACCTTGCCGGCCATCATGGTGTCGGTGCCGCGGCGGATGCCGTCGACCAGCGATTCCTTGCAGCCATATTTGTTGTCGAATTTCGACTTGGTGACCGAATCGTTGACGTTGATGGCGGGGAAGGGCAGCAGGCCCTTCTTCTGCAACTGGTAAAGCCGGTTGACGCCGGTGGTCGTCTCTTCCGTGACGCCGCGGATCGCTGCCTTCTGCTTGGTGAAGAAGCCGGGCGAAGCCTTCAGGCGCTTCTTGACCTGGGCGTAGAAGTATTCCTCTTCCTCGCTCTGCGGGTTGGACAGCACGTCCTCGCCGGCCTCGGCGCGGGCGCCGATCAGGATGTACATGGTGGCGTCGCCGCCATCATCGAGGATCATGTTGGAGGTGCCGCCGTCGGCCCACTGGAAGATCTTGTCGGTGTAGTCCCAATACTCCTCAAGCGACTCGCCCTTGACGGCGAACACCGGGATACCCGCCTCGGCGATGGCGGCGGCCGCATGATCCTGGGTCGAGAAAATGTTGCAGGAAGCCCAGCGAATATCGGCGCCGAGCGCCTTCAGCGTCTCGATCAGCACCGCCGTCTGGATGGTCATGTGCAGCGAACCGGTGATGCGCGCGCCCTTCAGCGGCTTCTTGTCGCCGAATTCGTCGCGGCTGGCCATCAGGCCCGGCATTTCGGTTTCGGCGATCTCGATTTCCTTGCGGCCCCAGCCGGCAAGCGAGATGTCGGCGACCACATAGTCCTTGCTACCCGTCATGGCAGTGCTCCGATGCGAATTGTTCTTGCTGCGAATTGGTTGCGGATGCGCCCACGCCGGTCGGCGCGTCGAAGGGCGCGAATTGCCGGTCTGACTAGCAGATCGGGGCTTGGACGACAATGGGATATAAAGAAATCTTTATCCCTGCATGTCCATCGGACATGCTTTGGCGATGTAGAGGATCAGCTTTCCTCGCCGAAACGGGACGCCACCAGTTGCTCCAGCGCGTCGATGACCTGCAGCGCTTCCCGCCCGCTGGCGGTGACACGGATCGAGTAGCCCGGGCTTGCCGCCAGCATCATCAGGCCCATGATCGAGGTGCCGCCGACCTTGACGCCGTCCTTCTCGACATGCACCGAGGCGTCGAAGCCGCTCGCTAGCTGGACGAATTTCGCCGAGGCGCGCGCGTGCAGGCCACGCTGGTTGATGATGGGAAAGTCCCGGACGATCTGATCTTCTTCCGGGGACAGCGCGTTCATTTGCTGCTCAAAAGCTGGCTGGCGACGTTGATGTATTTGCGGCCGGCGGCCTGCGCCTCGTCAAGTGCGGCCGCCATGTTGTCGCCCTTGCGGATCGAGGAGAGCTTGATCAGCATCGGCAGGTTCATGCCGGCGATCACCTCGGTGCGGCCGGACTCCATCACCGAAATGGCAAGGTTGGAGGGCGTGCCGCCGAACATGTCGGTCAGCACGATGACGCCCGTCCCGGTGTCGACACGGGCGACGGCGTCGACGATGTCGCGGCGACGCTGCTCCATATCGTCATCGGCGCCGATCGCCACGGTTTCGAAATTGTCTTGTGGCCCGACGACATGTTCCACGGCATGTCGGAACTCGGCGGCCAGTTGACCGTGCGTTACAAGCACGAGTCCGATCATTCTTTGGTGGCTCCCGTCATCGCCGCTTCACAGGCGCATATTATGCTCGCCAGCCATTCCAGGCGGCGGGAGCGCTATCTTGTCGACGCGCGGCCGGTTGACAAGCCCCAAATTGCGCCGGCCCATGCCATTTTGACGCATTGCAACAAAAAATCCGGAGCGGATCATAGAAAAGGCGCGATCGACAGCCGCGCCATCACGGCGGGCAAGGCTGTGGCGGCGTTGCGCTCGGCAAGGTCGATACGCGGCACCGGGCAGCCTGCTACCGGCTCACTGATTTCCTCCTGGAAACGGGCCATCTCTGCCTTTGGCACCAGCCTCACATGCAGGTCGATCACTCCGCCCGGCTCGAACGGCAGCGGGCGGGGCATGAATCCAGGCACCTCGGCGAGACCGGCAATGGTCGCCGGCACGCGACAGACCAGCCGCCCGGCGCGGGCCGCGGCAAGCAGCCTGTCGTCGCCGATCAGCCGCGAGAACAGCCCGCGCGCGCGGCAATGGTCCAGCAGTGTCAGCGCCAGCGTCGTCTTGCCGGCGCCAGACGGCCCGGTGATAAGGACACCGCGCTCACCGATCAGGATCGCGGTTCCGTGAATGTTTTCAGGCTGCGCAACTGGATCAGGCACGATCTTATCCGGGATCATGCTTCTGCCGGCAGTGTCACGACGAAGCGCGCACCTTTGATTTCGCCGGGCTTGGTGCCGGGGATGTTCTCGGCGGTCAAGGTGCCGCCATGGGCCTCGACGATCTGCCTGGATATCGACAGGCCAAGACCCGAATTCTGGCCGAACGCCTCGCCTGCGGGCCGGTCGGTGTAGAAGCGTTCGAAGATGCGGTCGATGTTGTCGGCGCGGATGCCGGGACCATTGTCGTCGACGGTGACGATGTTGAACTTGCCGGCGCGCGCCAGCGACAGGCTGATGTGGCCATGGTCCTCGGGAACGAAGGAGCGGGCGTTCTCGATCAGGTTGGTGATGACCTGGCCGATGCGCAGATCATGACCGACGACCACATAGCCTTTGACGCCCTGCGGCAGCTTGGCGACCTTGAACTCGATCTCGACGGCCTTCTTGTTGCGCGTGGCTTCACGCGAGACGGCAACGAGATCGGTGATGAACTTCTTCAGGTCGACCGTGCCTGCATCTTCACGTGCCAGTTCGGCATCGAGACGGGAGGCGTCGGAAATATCGGTGATCAGTCGGTCCAGCCGCCTGACATCGTGCTGGATAATGTCCATCAGCCGGCCGCGCGAATTGTCATTCTTGGCCAGCGGCAAGGTTTCCACCGCGCTGCGCAGCGAGGTCAGCGGGTTCTTCAATTCGTGCGACACATCAGCCGCAAAACTTTCGATTGCCTCGATGCGGGCGTAGAGCGCGTTGGTCATGTCGCGTATGGCGATCGACAGATTGCCGATCTCATCCTGGCGGTCGGAAAAGTCCGGAATTTCCTCGCGGCTCTTGACGCCGCGCCGCACCCGCACGGCCGCCGCCGACAGCCGGCGCAGTGGATTGGCGATGGTGGAGGCAAGCAGCATCGACAGGATGGCGGTGACAAGCGCCGCGATGCCGAAGACGCGCAGGATCGCCTTGCGCTCGGCAGCGACGATCTTGTCGATGTCACCGCCTTCCGTCGACAGCATCAGCACGCCGAGGACGGCGCGGAAGCGCTGGATCGGCACCGCCACCGAAACGATCTGCTCGCCTTGTTCCGAGACGCGCACGATGGTCGACGGGCTGCCGGTGAGCGCCTTGACCACTTCCGGGAAAGCCGCGCCATTGCCGCCCGGCTGCTCATGATAGACCGGCAGCTCGGTGTTGCGGAAGAAATCGAAGACGAATTTCTGGATGCGCTCGACCAGATCGGGCTCTTCCTCTTCGACCGGCGGCAGGTCGTAGCGCAGGATCTGGCCACGCGAATAGAGGTGGCGCGAATCGAGCAGCAGATTGGCATCGCGGTCATAGATGCGGGCGCGCGTGCGGGTCGGCGAGATCAGCCTTCTCAGCACCGGCGCGACACGCTCCGGATTGATCGGGAAGTCGAGATTGTCGAGCTGGTCCGAGCCCGGCCCAAGGCTTTCGCCGGCCTGCAGCTCGAGCAGCTTTTCCGGGTCGATGCTGATCGAATCCGTCTCGACCGTCGCCGACGCGGCGATGGCACCGGCGATGATCTCGCCCTGGGTCATCAGGCTTTCGACGCGGGCGTCGATCAGCCCGTCACGAAAGGTGTTGAGATAGAGGATGCCGGTGACCAGGACGGCCAGACCGGCGAGGTTGAGGAAGAGGATGCGGCGCGTCAGGCTGGAAAAGATATGATGGCCGAGGAAGCGGCGCATCGGCACCGTGATTTTCGAGAGGAATGACGGCATGATACGCGACGGCCGCCTGGAAGCGCCCGCCGGTCTTGCTCGCTGTGCTTCCACTGCCATCGAATAGCAGCTCCCGCCTAGTCTTTGCCTTGATGCATGTCGTTGTCCCAAAACCGGGCCCACCTTTGGGCCACATGCATTACCTTGCTTTGACGCATGTCGTTGTCCCAAAACCGGGCCCACTTTTGGGCGACATGCATTACCTTGCTTTGACGCATGTCGTTATCCCAAAACCGGGATCACTTTGGGCGACATGGATCGACTTACGCTTCGCGGAACCTGTATCCGACTCCGTAAAGGGTTTCGATCATCTCGAAGTCGTCGTCGACGGCCTTGAACTTCTTGCGCAGCCGCTTGATGTGGCTGTCGATGGTGCGGTCGTCGACATAGACCTGTTCATCATAGGCCGAATCCATCAGCGCATCACGGCTTTTTACGACACCGGGGCGCTGCGCCAGCGAGTGCAGGATCAGGAACTCGGTGACGGTCAACGTCACCGGCTCGCCCTTCCAGGTGCAGGTGTGGCGCTCCTGATCCATGACCAGCTGGCCGCGTTCGAGCGAGCGGGCCTGCTGGCTGGGCGTCTTTGCCGCAGCCTCGCGGGCACTGGCCCGGCGCAGCACGGCGCGCACCCGCTCGACCAGCAGACGCTGCGAGAACGGTTTGCGGATGAAATCGTCGGCGCCCATCTTGAGGCCGAACAATTCGTCGATCTCGTCGTCCTTCGAGGTCAGGAAAATCACCGGAAGGTCGGACTTCTGGCGCATCCGGCGCAGCAGTTCCATGCCATCCATGCGCGGCATCTTGATGTCGAGGATGGCAAGGTTCGGCGGGCGTGCCGCCAGCCCTTCCAGCGCAGACGCACCATCCGTGTAGGTCTCGACACGATACCCCTCGGATTCGAGGGCGATCGACACCGACGTCAGAATGTTGCGGTCGTCATCGACAAGCGCGATTGTTGCCATTTCAAGCGGCTCCCTCATGAGCTGTCCCTTCTTTCGTAGAGAAGGGGCTTTTGCAGGACAAATTAGGTACAAAATGTGGCATAGGCCTTGTCCGCTGTCACGCGCGGCATGCCGGCGGCCACAATCCTACCTCGATATGGATTGGACGAACGAACACCGCCAATCCTTTGGGCAACCACCAAACTTTTTGCACATATAAACGATTTAAACAACTTTCAAAATTTTTAAATCGATTAATGATTTGATATCATTTGGCTTTTCTGGTTCTGACGATCTCAGCCTGCTTGTGGGCATGCCGAATATACGCCGGCAAAGACGCGGAAAACGAAGAGGGACACTTGATGTCGGAAGTCGGAAAACGCAATTCTGCCTGTGCGATCGATCATATCGGCCTGAAGACCACCGGCGTGGTGCGCTATAATTTCGGCGCGGCGGCCCTTTACGAGGAATCGATCCGGCGCGGCGAAGCCCGGCTCACCGCACATGGCGCACTGGTTGCCGAGACCGGCCAGCACACCGGCCGCTCGCCCAAGGATAAATTCGTCGTACGCGACGGCGCCACCGAGCCGCATATCTGGTGGGACAACAACAAGGCGATCTCGCCGGCCCAGTTCGACCTTCTGCTTGCCGATTTCCGCGCGCATGCCGTCGACAAGGATCTCTATGTGCAGGATCTGGTCGGCGGCGCTGACGCAGGGCTGAAGCTGCCGGCCAGGGTGGTTACCGAACTTGCCTGGCACTCGCTGTTCATCCGCAATCTGCTCATCCGCCCGGATGCCGCCGAGCTCGAGCATTTCGTGCCCGAGATGACCATCATCGACCTGCCGTCGTTCCGTGCCGATCCCGCCCGCCACGGCAGCCGGACCGAAACGGTGATCGCTGTCGACCTGACGCGCAAGATCGTGCTGATCGGCGGCACCTCCTATGCCGGCGAGATGAAGAAGTCGGTGTTCACCATGCTCAACTATCTGTTGCCGGCGAAGGGCGTGATGCCGATGCATTGCTCGGCCAACGAGGGTGCGAGCGGCGACGCCGCCGTCTTCTTCGGCCTGTCGGGCACCGGCAAGACGACGCTGTCAGCCGATCCGTCGCGCGCGCTGATCGGCGACGACGAACATGGCTGGGGACCGCACGGCATCTTCAACTTCGAAGGCGGCTGCTACGCCAAGACGATCAAGCTGTCGGCGGAGGCCGAGCCGGAAATCTTTGCCACCACGCAGCGCTTCGGCACGGTGCTGGAAAATGTCGTGCTCGACGCCGACGGCGTGCCGGATTTCAACGATGGAAGGCTCACCGAAAACACACGCTGCGCCTATCCGCTGGATTTCATCCCCAATGCCAGCAAGACGGGACGCGCCAATCATCCGAAGAACATCATCATGCTGACCGCCGATGCCTTCGGCGTGATGCCGCCGATCGCCCGGCTGACCCCGGCGCAGGCGATGTACCATTTCCTGTCCGGTTACACCGCCAAGGTGGCCGGGACCGAAAAGGGCGTGACCGAACCCGAGGCGACGTTTTCGACCTGCTTCGGCGCGCCGTTCATGCCGCGCCATCCCTCGGAATACGGCAATTTGCTGCGCGAACTGATCGCCCGCCATGATGCCGACTGCTGGCTGGTCAACACCGGCTGGACCGGCGGCGCCTACGGCACCGGCAAGCGGATGCCGATCAAGGCAACGCGGGCATTGCTTGCGGCGGCACTCGACGGCTCATTGAAGACGGCCGAGTTCCGCACCGACCCTCATTTCGGTTTCGAGGTGCCGGTGGCGGTTCGCGGCGTCGACAGCGCCATTCTCGACCCGCGGTCGACCTGGGCCGACAAGGCCGGTTACGACCGGCAGGCGGCAAGGCTGGTCGGCATGTTCGCCGTCAACTTCGAGAAATTCGAAAGCCATGTCGACGCGGTGGTGCTGGGTGCCGCGCCGCGCATGCAGGAAGCGGCGGAGTAATCACGTCATTGGGCTGAAGTCAGCCTGTCGTTGAAGGGCCCGGTTTCGATCGGGCCTTTTCTTTTTCGGTCCGCCGCGCCATGAGTGCGGCATGGCGAGCGACGACGACATCATCATTGCCGACGATGCGGTGATCCATCCGGGCGACCTGCACGAGGACTTCATCCGCTCGTCCGGTCCGGGCGGCCAGAACGTCAACAAGGTGGCGACGGCGGTGCAGCTGCGCTTCGACGCAGCCAACGCAACGGGCCTTTCGGGGCGCGTACGCGAGCGGACGATCAAGCTTGCCGGCCAGCGTGCCACCAGGGACGGCGTCATCGTCATCGAGGCAAGCCGCTTCCGCACGCAGGAACAGAACCGGGCGGACGCACGCGCAAGGCTCACAGCGCTGGTCGCCAAGGCCGCTGAGCCGCCACCGCCGCCACGGAAGAAGACGCGGCCGTCGAAGGGCGCGGTGGAGCGGCGGCTGAAGAGCAAGGCTGGACGCGGCACGATCAAGAAACTGCGCGGCCGGGTCGGCGACGACTGAGTCATCGGAAGCGTCTGCAGATGCGGTTTTCGGGTCGCTGCCGGTGACCCGTCATGGCATCATGTTTTCGCACGACCAATGTGATTGAACAGCCATGCTCGTCCTGCCAAAAGGCGTCCGCCACATGCCGGCCTATCTGTCTCGCACCGTGCAGGAAGCGTTGGTCGAGGCGGTGAGAGGCATCGTGCAGCAGGCGCCGCTGTTCGTTCCGGCGATGCCGCGCACCGGCAAGGAGATGAGCGTGCGCATGACCAATTGCGGACCGCTCGGCTGGGTCACCGACAAGGAGCATGGCTATCGCTACCAGCCGACGCATCCGGTGACCGGATTGCCGTGGCCGCCAATCCCGGACGCGCTGCTCGAGCTGTGGCGGCAGGTGTCGGGCTATCCACATCCGCCGGAAGCCTGCCTGGTCAATTTCTACACGCCGGAGGCCAAAATGGGCCTGCATCAGGACCGCGACGAGGCCGATTTTTCGGCACCGGTGGTTTCCGTTTCGCTGGGCGACGATTGCTTGTTCAGGGTCGGCCAGACGACGCGGGAGGGCGGCACGAAGTCGTTCAGGCTGAAAAGCGGCGACGTCGTGGTGCTCGGCGGCGAAGGACGCCTCAGCTTTCACGGCGTCGACCGCATCTACCCCTCGACCTCGGCGCTGCTGAAAAATGGCGGGCGCATCAATCTGACGCTGCGGCGGGTCACGAAACCAATCCCCACAGCGACGAATGAAGTCTCGGAAGAAGGCTGATTGAGCTTTGTTCTGATGCAATCCCGGACGGAAACCGCTTCGCACTTTCCTGGAATTGCTCGAGACGCCCTTGGCGGCCCTCGTCACAGCTTCCTGAGCGCCACTTCCTCGATCAGGTGATCGGCGCCCTTGCGCAGGATGAGGTCGGCGCGAGCCCGCGTCGGCAGGATGTTCTCACGCAAATTCTTCAGATTGATGTTGGTCCAAAGGCCTTCGGCGATGGCGCGGGCCGAATCCTCCGAGAGCTGCGAATAGCGGTGAAAGAAGGAATCCGGATTGCGGAAGGCGGTCTCGCGCAGCCGCATGAAACGAGCGGTGTACCATTGATGGATCAGCTTCTCGTCGGCATCGATATAGATGGCGAAGTCGAAGAAGTCCGACAGGAAGGGCACGATCTTGCCGTCCTGCGGCAGCTTGCCGGGCTGCAGGACATTGATGCCTTCGAAGATCAGGATGTCGGGGCGGTCGATGGTGACGAACTCGCCTGGAATGACGTCATAGGTCAGGTGCGAATAGACCGGCGCCCGGACATTGCGCTGCGCCGACTTGATACCGGACAGGAAGCGCAGCAGCGCGCCGACATCGTAGCTGTCGGGAAAACCCTTGCGCTCCATCAGGTTTTCGCGGCGCAGCACCTCGTTGGGCAGCAGGAAGCCGTCGGTGGTGATGAGATCGACCTTAGGGCTCGACGGCCAGCGCGCCAGCAGCTCCTTCAACACGCGCGCGGTGGTCGATTTGCCGACCGCGACGGAGCCGGCAATGCCGATGATGAACGGCGTTTTTTCCACGTCGACCGCATTGAAGAAGGCCTGGCGTTGCCTGAACAGCAATTGGCTGGCCTCGACATGCGCCGACAGAAGCCGCGACAGCGAGAGGTAGATGCGTTTGACCTCTTCGAGGTCGACCGGGTCGTTGAGCGAGCGCAGGCGGCGGAATTCATCCTCGCTCAGCGTCAGCGGCGTGTCGGCGCGGAATTGCGACCATTGCTCGGCGGAGAAGAAACGAAAGGGGGAATATTTCTCGGTCGGCGCGAGCTGATCCATCGAAATACCTGCCCTCCTCGCGGTCAGCCCTTGGGCCGTGACGCCTTCTCGGCAATGCCCGAACGACCGGTGCGGCCTTCGAGTTCCCTGAGTACGTCGCTCAACGGAACCCCTGAGATGCCGAGAACGACGAGCCAATGATATATAAGATCCGCACTTTCCGAAACGAGAGCCTGTTTGTCGCCCTTGACGGCGGCAATCACTGTCTCGATCGCCTCTTCGCCGAGCTTCTGCGCCGCCTTGTCGATGCCGCGCGCAAACAGCTTTGCCGTCCAAGACTCCGGGTCACCGGAACGGGCACGTTCCCTGACGATTTTTTCCAGATCGGAGAGCGAAAACTCGGTCATTGGCATTATCTATCTGCTTGTTTTAGCATGATCTTTTCCGAAAACCGGTTCCCGCTTTTCGGGCTCATGCTTTAGGTCCAATTGTTCGTGGAGTCCAGCCGCATCGGCAGGCCGGCCTGAGCCATATGCGCCTTGGCCTGCGCTATGGTGTAGGTACCGAAATGGAAGATGGAAGCCGCCAGCACCGCGCCGGCATGGCCGTCTCGGATGCCTTCGACCATGTGATCGAGCGTGCCGACGCCGCCGGACGCGATGACCGGCGCGCGCACCGCGTCTGATATCGCGCGGGTGAGTGCGATGTCGTAGCCGGCCTTGGTGCCGTCTCGGTCCATCGAGGTCAAAAGGATCTCGCCGGCGCCGCGATCGACCATCAGTTGCGCGAATTCAACCGCGTCGATGCCGGTTTTCTCGCGTCCGCCATGGGTGAATATCTCCCAGCGGTCGGCTTCGCCGCCGCTTGACACTTTCTTGGCGTCGATGGCGACGACGATGCACTGATTGCCGAACTTGTCGGCGGCTTCAGCGACGAAATCCGGGTTCTTCACCGCTGCCGTGTTGATCGACACCTTGTCGGCGCCGGCCAGCAGCAGCTTCCTGATGTCGGCGACCTGGCGCACGCCGCCGCCGACGGTCAGCGGCATGAAGCACTGTTCGGCGGTGCGGGCAACGACGTCGAAGATGGTCTCGCGATTGTCCGATGACGCCGTGATGTCGAGGAAGCAGAGCTCGTCGGCGCCGGCCGCGTCATAGGCCTTGGCCGCCTCGACCGGATCGCCGGCGTCGATGAGATCGACGAAGTTGACGCCCTTGACGACACGGCCGTTCTTGACGTCGAGGCAAGGGATGACACGGGCTTTCAGCATCACCTTCCCTCTATCGTGGCGATGAGATCGTTAAGCAGCTGGCCGACCAGCGGTGGAACATCGCCCTGGGCGTCGAAGGCCGGATCGTAGGCGGAAACAGTGATGCCGACGACCGGCACCGCAAGCGCCATGGTGCAAGCCGCGCCGCGCAATTGTTCCGGGTTCGGCCCGCCCGAACTGACATAGCGGTTGGCCTGCAGTTCCTCCGGATCGTGCACGTCCAGATCGAGATGCATGTGAATGCGTTTGGCGCCGGCGGCCTTCAGTCTTTCGGTCGCCTGGGCCACTCCAGGACATTCCGTTCGAAGGATCGGCAATGTCTCGAGGAGCTGTTTTTCAGCCGGATCGAGATCGCGTGCGTTGACGAGCACGCAACGTGACGGATCGATCGGCTGGAAGCCGGGAATGGCCGCCGTCATCGGACGCCAGCACAGGCCGAGCACGGTCGCCAGCGCCATGCCGTCGAGAAAGCCATAGACGGATGTCTCGGGCGTGTTGAGATCGCCATGCTGGTCGGCCCAGACGATCGCATCGGCACCTTCGCCAGCGACCGCGCCGGCGCTGGTCAGGCAATTTCCTGAGAGAACGATGGGAAAGCGGCCGCTGTCGCGAGCAAGGCGAACCTCGGCCGCGACCGCGTTGCAGACGGCAAAGCCGGTGGCGATCTCGCGCTCCTGGACGTCGCCTACCCTGCCTATGTCTTCGACGACAACGTCATGACCGGCTATGGTCAGGGCTTCGACCAACCCGCCGGATATCAACGCGTCGGGACCCTGGCCCATGCCGCCATGATAGTGGCCGCTGTCATAGGACGCCAGGATGATGGAGATCTTCACCGCTGCGTCTCCACCGCCGGCCTGCCTTGCAGGATCGCCAGCGCCTCGGCCGGATCGATGCGGCCGTCATAGAGCGCCCGGCCGGAGATCGCGCCTTCGAGCTTTTGCGCATCGGGCATGGTCATGCGCACGATGTCGGCGATCGAGGCGAGGCCGCCGGACGCAATGACGGGGATGGACACGGCGTCGGCGAGGTCGATGGTGGCATCCCAGTTGATGCCGGTCAGCACGCCGTCGCGGTCGATGTCGGTGTAGATGATAGCGGCGACGCCGGCGCCTTCGAATTTCTTCGCCAGTTCGATGACACCGAGGCTCGACGCCTCGGCCCAGCCCTCGACGGCGACCTTGCCGCCCTTGGCGTCGATGCCGACGGCCACCTTGCCCGGGAACGCCTTGCAGGCCTGCTTGACCAGATCTGGGTCGCGCACCGCCACCGTGCCGAGGATGACACGGGCGAGCCCGCGGTCGAGCCAATCTTCGATCTGCTCCAGCGTGCGGATGCCGCCGCCGAGTTGGACCGGGTTCTTCGTCGCCTTGAGGATGGCGCCGACCGCCGCGCTGTTGACGCTCTGGCCCTTGAAGGCGCCATTGAGGTCGACGACATGCAGCCATTCGAAGCCCTGCTGCTCGAAGGCTTTTGCCTGGGCGGCCGGGTCATCGTTGTAGATGGTCGCGGTCGCCATGTCGCCGTGTTTCAGGCGCACGCACTGGCCGTCCTTGAGATCGATGGCTGGAAACAGGATCAATTTTCAGGCGCCTTCAACGATGACGAAATGGCCGGTCGAGGCGGCAAGCCGGAACTTCGAGGCGTGCTGATATTCCGGCGAATGATAGCATTCGACCGCCTTGTCGTAGGATTCGAACTCAACCAGCACATGGCGGTTGCCGGTCGGTCCTTCCGGGTTCTCGTAGCGACCGGCCCGCACCGGGAATTTCGCGCCGTATTTCGCAAAGGCGACCGCATTCGCCTCAATGTACTGCTTGTACATCTCGGGATCGCGGACATCGATCATCACCATCCAATAACCCTTCTTGCTCATGATCCTTCAGGGCCTCCAGCGCAGGAAATTGGTGATCAGCGCCAGGCCCAGCGCCTGGCTCTTTTCGGGATGGAACTGCGTGCCGACGAGATTGTCGCGGGCGACGGTGGCCGTCACCGGGCCGCCATAGTCGGTGACCGCCAGAACCTCGTCGGACTTCTGCGCGTCGAGGTGGTAGGAATGCACGAAATACGCATGCAGTCCGCTGCTTCCGGTCGGAATGCCCGCAAACAGTGGGTGTTGACGCTTGAGTTCAATCGTGTTCCAGCCGATCTGCGGGATCTTCAGCGCCGGATCGGCCGGCATAATCTCCTTGACGTCGCCGGCGATCCAACCAAAGCCGTGCGTCACGGTCTTTTCCAGGCCGCGCTCGGACATCAGCTGCATGCCGACGCAGATGCCAAGGAAAGGCCGGCCCTTGAGGATCGCGACTTCCTCGACCGCTTCCCACATGCCGGCGACGGCGCGCAAGCCGGCCGCGCAGTCGGCATAGGCACCGACGCCGGGCAGGACGATGCGGTCGGCGGCGCGGACCCGTTCGGCGTCGGCGGTCAGGTCGATTTCAGCCGATATGCCTGCCTCACGCGCGGCGCGCTCGAAGGCCTTGGTGGCCGAGCGTAGATTGCCCGACCCGTAATCGATGATCGCAACCCGCATGTCAGGGTCTTCCCGGAATGTGAGTCAGCCCCAGCGCCATTCCCGGCTGCGCCGGGCGCGCAAGGGCGGCATCCGGGACCATGCGCGGCGGCGGTACGGCTTGATCGGAAAATGCTTCCGCCTCCAACGCGTAGCGCCCGTCGGCATCGTCGAGCCGACCGGCCTCGACCACGCCCCATTCATGCCAGCCGCGGCGGCGAAGTGCTGCGATGCGCAGCCCCTGCCCCTCCAACCCGACATAGAGCGAAACCAGCAGCGACAGCAGTGAACCGGTCAGCCCAAGGCCGAGCTTTTGGCCAAGCAATGAAAGCAGGCCCGCGACGACGAAGGCGAGCGCGGCTTCGATCCACAGCCTATGCCACGCGAACCAGAGCGGGGGCACCAGGAAGCCGAGCCAAGTGAAGCCATCGCGGACAAAGGCCGTTGCGTCGACCTTCTCGCTACGGCCGGGCGGTTCCATCACGACATAGATGGCCATGACCTTATCCCTTCAACGATCCCTTGGTGGAGGGAACCGCGTCCGGCTGGCGCGGGTCGCGTTCGAGCGCAGTGCGCAGCGCACGCGCCACCGCCTTGAAGCAGGTCTCGGCGATGTGGTGGTTGTTGGCGCCATAGTGGTTGGTGACGTGCAGTGTGATGCCGGCATTCTGCGCTAGCGCCTGGAAGAATTCACGCACCAGTTCGGTGTCGAACGTGCCGATCTTCGGCGACGAGAAGGAAACGTTCCAGACCAGGAACGGCCGGCCGGACACGTCGATCGCCGCGCGCGTCAGCGTCTCGTCCATGGCAAGGTCGATCGAGGCATAGCGCATGATGCCGCGCCGTTCGCCGAGTGCCTTGGCCAGCGCCTGGCCGAGCGCGATGCCGGTGTCTTCTACGGTGTGGTGGTCGTCGATATGCAGATCGCCCTTGGCCCTGACCGTCATGTCGATCAGGGAATGGCGCGACAGCTGATCCAGCATATGGTCGAAGAAACCGACGCCCGTCGAAATGTCTGACTTGCCCGAGCCGTCGACATGGACCGATACAGCAATATCGGTTTCCTTGGTCTTGCGGCTTGCTTCGGCGGAACGGGGCGACATGACTTGTCCTTGTCCCAGGGTTTCACGCGTTCCAAGCCTTCACCGGCTTGAAAACGAAAGCCTTCTAGCAGCATGATCCGGCGATTGCCAGTTGCCATCCTGGTCGCTATCGAGCCGTTTGCAATAACCGGGCCTGTGCATACATATGGCCGATCAACTCACTCGTACCGCGCCAATCGCCTTTTGGGATGGCGCGAATCGGAGCCAGGAAATGTCTGATAATCTGACCATGCACGCCACGACCATCGTGACGGTGCGCAAGGGCAACAAGGTGGTGATCGCCGGCGACGGCCAGGTCAGCCTTGGCCAGACCATCATGAAGGGCAACGCCAAGAAAGTGCGCCGCATCGGCAAGGGCGGCAATGTGATTGCCGGTTTCGCCGGCGCCACCGCCGATGCCTTCACGCTGCTGGAGCGGCTGGAAGCCAAGCTCGAACAATATCCCGACCAGTTGACGCGCGCCTGTGTCGAGCTCGCCAAGGACTGGCGTACCGACCGCTACCTGCGCCGGCTGGAGGCAATGATGCTGGTTGCCGACAAGTCGACCTCACTGGCGCTGACCGGCACCGGCGACGTGCTCGAACCCGAACATGGCGTCATGGCCATCGGCTCCGGCGGAAATTACGCACTGGCCGCCGCACGCGCGCTGATGGACACCGACAAGGACGCCGAGGAGATCGCCCGCAAGGCGATGCAGATCGCGTCCGACATCTGCGTCTACACCAACAACAATTTTGTTGTCGAAACGCTGGATGCCGCTTGAGACGCGGATGCCGCCTGAGCAAGCCGGCCGTGATCCCGAAAAGTGGAAACCGGTTTTCGGAGAAGATCTTGGCCAAACAAGAAGATAGAGCCTCATCCCGATCTCATCAGGATGAATCGGGCTCGCTCTACGATTTTCGGCCGGTGACGGAAAGAGACCTGCCGATGATCGCCGGCTGGCTCGCCGAACCGCATGTCGCGCAGTGGTGGGACGATCCAGAGACGGAAATCGCCGAGATTCGCGACCATATCGACAGCATTTCCGTCGAGCCGCTGATCGTCGAGCTCGACGGCAAGCCGATCGCCTACCTGCAGAGCTACGACCCGCATCTGGAAGATGACCACCCCTATGCCGACCAGCCGTTCGGCACGCTCGGCATCGACCTGTCGATCGGCCGGCCGGAGCTGATCGGCCTCGGCCACGGCTCGGCGATCGTGCGCCAATTCGTCGAGCAGCTGTTCGAGGAGGGCGTGCCGCGCGTCATCATCGACCCGCATCCGAACAATGCACCAGCGATCCGCGCTTATGAGAAAGCCGGCTTTGCCGCCTTTGACACCCGGACAACGGAATACGGGCCAGCCCTGATGATGGCGCGCGAAGCACCACAGGAGGCCGGTTGATCAGCGCTGAAACACTCGACAAGGCGGTCGCAGCAGGTCTGATCTCGCAAATCACGCGGGATCAGCTGGAGGTCATGGAACGCGCGGTCGCTCTCACCCCCGAGGGCAGGCGCGCCGATGACGATGGTGACGAGGAAAACCTGCGGCTGGTCGGCGGCGGCAACGATCTGTTCGTCACCGTGGGAACCGTCCTGCTCAGCGCCGGCTTCTTCTTTGTCCTCACCACCTTGCTTCCAGGCCAGACATTCTGGATCGCTGGCATCCTCGCGGTTTTCGCCTGGGGGCTCGCCGAAATTGTCACGCGTCAGCACCGGATGAAATTATCGTCGTCCGTCCTTGCCCTGATTTTCATGGCCGCCACTCTGGTCGCTCTGGCGCTACAAGTGGAGGCCAGCTTCGGCATACGCAAGCCGGAGACTATCTGGCAGCTATTGGCGTTGCGCCAGACGGCGTCCCGGGCCGGATATCTGTTCCTGGGCGGAGGAATAATTGCGGCGGCGATCTATTTCTGGCGCTTTCGCGTCCCCATCATTGCCGGGGCTATCGCCATCGCCTTCACACTGCTTGCCTTCCTGCAAACGGCGATAATCCTGTATCACAGTGTGACAACGGGTGCGATTGCGCCGCCGCGCCTTGAGGATGTTCCCGAATTGCTCCGCGCGGCACTTTACATGCCGTTGATCTGCGGCCTGATCGTGTTCGCAACGGGTGTGGCTTTTGACATTTACGATAGGGATCGACGCAAGATCTGGTCCGATTGCGCTTTCTGGCTGCATGTCGTCTCAGCGCCCATGCTGGTGCATCCGCTCTTTATCATGGCAACCGGCCAGAACGTCGTATTCGGACATATCGCACCGGACGCCAATGCAACCATTATGCTGACGATCCTGATCCTTGGCTTCCTCTATGTCGCGCTCGCCATAGACCGCCGTTCGCTTCTGGTTCCTACGTTGGCTTACTTCGGCTCGCTGGGCATCTATTATCTGGTGAATTCCGCCTCCGATTCGACGGGCGTCCCGCCTTTTGCCTTGATCCTGGTCGTTGTCGGCGCGCTGATTATTCTGTTCGGGGCTGGCTGGCAGCGTATCCGGCGGATTGTCGTCAAACCCACCTTGCCTGCGGCCGTGATCCGCCGGCTACCGCCGCTGAAGGCGTGACGGGCTTTGTGATGGTCGAGACGGCGACGCGGAAGAGAGGCAATAGGGCATGAACGCATCGGGCGACGACAACAGCTACTCGGCCTATGAAGACAGCTGGCGAATGGGGCTGCTGCTAGTGCTGGCCCTGCTCATCTTCCAGGCCGGGGCCCTTTACGGCATGGGTCATCCGCCGATCTGCACCTGCGGTTACGTCAAGCTCTGGCACGGTGTGGTAAACAGTTCCGAGAACTCCCAGCACATTTCGGACTGGTACACGTTCTCGCACATCATCCACGGCTTCCTGTTCTATGCGCTGGCACGGTTCCTGTTTCCGCGTTCGCCGATCGGCTTGAGGCTGGCATTCGCGGTCCTCATCGAAGGCGGCTGGGAGCTGCTGGAAAACAGCCCGTTCATCATCGAGCGCTACCGCGCCGGCACGATCTCGCTCAACTATTACGGCGACAGCATCATCAATTCGGTGTCCGACACACTGGCCATGGTGCTGGGATTTGTGATGGCGCGAAGGCTACCTATATGGGTGATCGTCAGCCTCGCCATCATCTTCGAACTCGGTACCGGCTATCTCATCCGGGACAATCTGACACTCAACGTGATCATGCTGCTGCATCCGTTCGAGGCCATCAAGCAGTGGCAAAGTGGAATTTAGTGATATGAGCACATTCTCCCCCCGCGAAATCGTTTCGGAACTCGACCGCTTCATCATCGGCCAGAAGGACGCCAAGCGCGCCGTGGCCATCGCCCTGCGCAACCGCTGGCGCCGCCAGCAGCTGGAAGGCCAGATGCGCGAAGAGGTGATGCCGAAGAACATCCTGATGATCGGGCCGACGGGCGTCGGCAAGACCGAGATTTCACGCCGCCTTGCGCGCCTTGCCGGGGCGCCTTTCGTCAAGGTCGAGGCAACCAAGTTCACCGAAGTCGGCTATGTCGGCCGCGATGTCGAGCAGATCATCCGCGACCTGGTCGAGATCGCCATCGGCCTGGTGCGCGAGAAGATGCGCGAGGACGTCAAGGCACGCGCCCACATCAACGCCGAGGAACGCGTGCTGGAGGCGCTGGTCGGCAAGACGGCGAGCCCGGCGACCCGCGATAGCTTCCGCAAGAAGCTGCGCGACGGCGAACTCGACGACAAGGAGATCGAGATCGAAGTGGCCGACACCGGCAGTGGCGGCATGCCCGGCTTCGAGATTCCCGGCATGCCGGGCGCCAATATCGGCGTGTTGAACATCAACGACATGCTGTCGAAGGCGATGGGCGGCAAGAAGACCAAGACGCGCAAGACGACGGTCAAGGAGTCCTACGCGCTGCTGGTCGGCGACGAGTCCGACAAGTTGCTCGACCAGGAGGAGGTGGTGCGCCGGGCGCTGGATGCGACGGAGAATGACGGCATCGTCTTCCTCGACGAGATCGACAAGATCGCGTCGCGTGAAGGCGGCATGGGTGCCGGCGTTTCCCGTGAAGGGGTGCAGCGCGACCTGCTGCCGCTGATCGAAGGCACCACGGTGGCGACCAAATATGGACCGTTGAAGACCGACCACATCCTGTTCATCGCCTCCGGGGCATTCCATGTCTCGAAGCCGTCGGACCTGTTGCCGGAATTGCAGGGCCGTTTGCCGATCCGCGTCGAACTGCGGGCGCTGGAGAAGGACGATTTCGTCCGCATCCTGACCGAGACCGAAGCCAGCCTGATCAAGCAGTATATCGCGCTGATGAAGACCGAGGGCGTCGACCTGACCTTCACCGATGACGCCATCGATTCGCTGGCCGGCATCGCCGTCGACCTCAATGCCAGCGTCGAGAATATCGGCGCAAGGCGGCTGCAGACGGTGATGGAGCGGGTGCTGGACGAGATCTCCTATGACGCGCCCGACCGCAACGGCACTGCGGTCACCATCGACGCCGCCTATGTGGAAAAGCATGTCGGCGACCTCTCCAGAAACACAGATTTGTCGCGATTCATCCTTTAAAGGACGGCGCCGGGTCACTCCGGCGCCGGCTTCTTCAAAGTGACGCAACACAGTCCGGCAAACAGAATCATGTGTGACCAGATGGCACCATCTGGTCACCTTTCGTCTTGCCGGCGGATGGGGCGCTCTCGACTCGACCAAGAGCACTACCTAGTTTGCGCGGCAATATCTGCAGGCGGCGGCGCATGAAAAAACTGATCCTGGTCATTCTCGGCTTGACGCTGGCGGCGACGCTGTTCGCCGCCGATGCGGCGACATTGGTGCCGCCAGGAAACCGCAACGCCGAGCAGCCCGATATTCCCGGCGCTTCGAGCCGGCGCACGCAGGCCACCAACACCACCTTCCAGGCGAAGTACCGCAAGGTCTACGCCTTGCTGCAGAACGACGCCGACCTGCGCGGCAAGATCAAGAAGGCCGCCGCGGCCTACGGCATTGATCCCCTGCACGTCGTCGGCGCCATCGTCGGCGAGCACACCTACAATGTCGACGCCTACGACCGGCTGCAGACCTACTACGTCAAGGCGATTTCCTATCTCTCCAGCAAGCTGACCTTCGCCTATGACGGCGAGGACATCACCGATTTTGTGCAGCGGCCGGAATTCAAGAAGTGCGCCGGGGTTTCGGACAGCTATGATCTGTGGGAATGCCGCGAGCAGGTGTGGAACCATTCGTTTCGCGGCAAAAGCGTCGGTGGCGAGAGCTTCCCGGACGACCGTTTCGGCGCCACCTTCTTCCAGCCCTATTACGCCGGCCAGACCTTCGGCCTCGGCCAGCTCAACCCGCTGACGGCCTTGCAGATGAGCGATCTCGTGCACAAGGTTTCGGGCTTGCCGAAGCTCGACGTCGCCGATCCCAACTCGGTCTACAAGACCATAATGGATCCGGACCTGACGCTGCCTTACGTCGCGGCGACGATCCGGAAATCGATCGACGCCTACAAGAACATTGCCGGCTTCGACATTTCGGGAAATCCGGGGCTCACCGCCACGCTCTACAATGTCGGCAATCCGGAGCAGCGCGCCGAAGCGCTGAAGGCGGAGAACGACAGGCGCCGCGCCGCCGGCGAGCCTGAAAAGCTGCCCGAGGAGAATTATTACGGCTGGCTGGTCAACGACAAGCTGGCGGAGCTGAAGGCGCTTTTCTAAGGTGCGGTTTCAGGCTCTTGAGCCGGAACCGACGTCCTGCACCGAAGCTTTCTCTACGCCGCCAGCAACGACTTCAGCTTGATGGCCTGCGAGCCAAGTGCTTCCGGCGCCGGCTTCGCCCGTTTGCCGATCAGCATTTCGGCGAGCCTGATGTCGCGGGCGACCGCATTTCCGGGACCGATGCCGCTGGCCGCCACCAGCCTGCCGTCTTCGTCCAGATGGAAGAGGATAAAGGCGCCGTCGCCGAGATCGCGGCGCACGATGCTGCGGCCTTCGTCGGAAAGCCCGGCGATCTGCAGGGACAAGCCATACTGATCCGACCAGAACCACGGCACCGTGGCATGCGCCTCGCCGGCGCCCAACATGTTCCTGGCGGCCAGCGCACCCTGTTCCTGGGCGTTGCGCCAGGCTTCCAGCCGCACGCGGCGGCCGCCATAGACGGCGAGTGGAAACGAGCAGCAATCGCCGGCGGCGAAGATGTCGGGATCGCTGCTGCGCAGCTCGGCATCGACGGCGATGCCGTTGTCGATGGTCAGCCCCGCTTCGGCCGCCAGCCCGGTCACCGGCACGGCGCCGATGCCGATAACGGCGAGATCGGCTGATATCTCCCGTCCGCCGGCAAGCGTCACGCGAACCTCTTTTCCGTCGTCATCGACGGACGCGATGCCGTCTCCACACAAGATGCTCACACCCTCGGCAACATGCGCAGCATGGATGATTTCGGCGGTCTCGGCCGGCACCCCACGCATCAGGATGCGCGGCTGCGCCTCGATGACGGTGACCGAAGCGCCCAGCTTGCGGGCCGCGGCAGCGAGTTCGAGGCCGATGAAGCCGCCGCCGACAATGGCGATACGCTTGCCGGCGCTGAGATGGGCGCGAATGGCCAGCGCATCGGCGAAGGTGCGGAGATAGACGCAGCGCGAACCCAATCCCGGCATCGGCAGCTTGCGCGGGGTCGAACCAGTGGCCAGCATCAGCTTTTCGTAGGGCAGGGCCGAACCGTCCGACAGACGCACCATATGCGCCGCACGGTCGATCGCCACGGCCTGAACGGAATGCATATGGCGGATCGATTTTTCAGCCAGCAACTCATCACTGGCGATCGCCTTGATTTCGGGCGCCTCGCTGACCATCGCCTCCTTGGATAGAGGCGGGCGCTCGTAAGGCAGATGCGGCTCGTCGCCGACCAGTGTCACCGGCCCGTCATAGCCGAGATCGCGCAACGCCAGTGCCGCCCGGCCGCCGCATTCGCCGGCTCCGATGATGACCATCCCTCGCGCCATACCAGTTATCCGACCTGGATGAGGACTTTGCCGGCGTCGACCTTGACCGGATAGGTCCTGAGGTTGACGCAGACCGGCGCGCCACGGGCGTCCCCCGTCTTGTAGTTGAAGCGGCCATTGTGCTTGGGGCATTCGATGATGTCGTCCATCACCAGGCCATCGGCGAGATGCACCTTTTCGTGGGTGCACAGACCGTCGGTGGCGAAATAGTCATCGTCCGGGCTGCGATAGATGGCGAAGGTGCGGCCGCCATGATCGAAGCGCATCACATCCTCTTCATCGATATCACCCGCGGCGCAGGCCTCGACCCAGTCGCTCATTCAGTCCTCCCGTGGAAATCGGATAGCTGCACGATCACTCGGCCGCCGCGACGGCATCGTTGTGGAATTCCTCGCGATATGGCCTGGCGGTGGGCGGCAGCTCGCGCTTGAGGAAATAGTCTTCGTTGCGCAATTGGCGCAGGAAGGCCGGGATCATCTCGCGATAGCCGGCCAGGATCGACGGCGTCGGCGCCGGCAAATCGTGCTTGATCAGCTCATGCAGCTTGGGCAACGCGTGGTAGGGCACCATAGGAAACATGTGATGCTCGACATGGTAGTTCATGTTCCAATAGATGAATCGGCTGATCGGGTTCATGTAGACGGTGCGGCTGTTGAGACGGTGGTCGGTGACGTTGTCGGCCAGGCCGCCATGCTGCAGCAGCCCGACCATGACATGATGCCAGGCGCCGTAGAGCCTGGGCAGGCCGACCAGCATCAAGGGCAGGAACGAACCGGTATAGAGCGCCAGTGCGATGGTGGCTGCATAGATCGCAGTCCAGATGCGGGCGAAGCGGATTGCCCTTGGCTGCTCCTGCTCGGGGATGAAGGTCTTTTCGGCCGCGCTGATGTTGCCGGCCGCGTTGCGCAGCATGTCGCTCATCGCATGCCAGGCATCGAGCACACCGACAAAGGCCAGGACGACGCGAACCAGGTCCGGTGGCCGCATGACCGAGATTTCCGGGTCGCGGCCGACGATGATGGTGTCGGTGTGGTGGCGCGTGTGGCTCCAGCGCCAGGTCACCGGATTGCGCATGATCATGAAGCAGGCGATCTGATAGATCACATCATTCATCCACTGCGTGCGGAAGGCGGTGCCGTGGCCGCATTCATGCCAGCGTGAATCGGTGGATGAGCCGTAGAGCACGCCGTAGACGAAGAAGAACGGCACGCACCACCACGTGCCCCAGAACCAGGCGGCGCCGGCGCCGCTGAGGATCAGGGCGGCGAGCCAGATGATGGTATCGCGGATCGCCGGTCCGTCGGAGCGCTGCATCAGCTCCTTCATCTGCTTGCGCGGGATGTCGGTGTGATACCACTCGGCCGCCGACAGGCCGGTCTCGACGGCGAGCTTGGCGTCGCGGCCGATCAGGCTGTAGTCACGCCGGGACGGCGTTGTGGACATGATTGCCTCCCAGGGCAAGACACTCGCCAGGCGAATGCCCGATATCCATTGGCTTCGAGGCTGAAAATAACGCCAACGCATGATAGACTCAACATCACAAAGATAGTTTCTATCATTTCCTATCAGAATGATGTAAGACGGGCTGGGCAATCCGATGAGGCAAGCATGGCAAAACGGCCGACCATCACCGATCTGGCGCGCATCTCCGGTGTCAGCGTTGCCACGGTGGACCGTGTGCTCAACAGCCGCCTGCCGGTGCGCGAGGACACGGCACGCCGCGTCTACGAGGCGGCAACCGAGATCGGCTATCACGCGGCCGGCCTGATCAAGCAGCGAATGCGCCATGAATTGCCGGAGTACCGGCTGGGCTTCCTGCTGCTCAAGGGCAATTATGTCTTCTACAGCGACTTCGCACGCGAGCTTGAACTCGCCGTGTCGCGGTCGCCGCGTTTCCGCGGTGTCGCCATCATCGACTTCGCGGACTCGCTGGCTCCCGATGAAATCGTCGAGCGAGCGCGCAGGCTGGCGGCCAAATGCAGAGCCGTCGCCTTGGTCGGGCCGGATCACCCGACGCTGACGGTCGCCGTCGAGGAGATGAAGGCGAAAGGACTGCCGGTGTTTTCCCTGCTGTCCGACTTCGCCGCCGGCATTCGCGAGGGCTATGTCGGCCTCGACAACCGCAAGGTCGGCCGCACCGCCGCCTGGATGATTTCGAAGGCCGCCAAACGGCCCGGCAAGGTCGCGCTGTTCGTCGGCAGCCATCGTTTCCACGGCCATGAGCTGCGCGAGATCGGCTTTCGCTCCTTCTTTCGCGAGCAGGCGCCGGAATTCACCTTGCTTGAGACATTGGTCAACCTGGAAGCCAACCAGATCACGCAGGACACGCTGCTCGACCTCCTCGGCCAGCACCCCGATCTCGTCGGCTGCTATGTCGCCGGCGGCGGCATGGAAGGCGCGGTCGCGGCACTAAGGCAAGCAAAGCCCGCAGATATGCCCGCCGTCATCTGCAACGAGATCACAGCCATATCGCGCTCCGCCCTGGCGGACGGTGTCCTGACGATGGTGATCTCGACGCCGCTGGCAGCGCTTTGCCGCGAGCTGGTCGACCTGATGGCACATGCCATCGAAACGGGTGCGGCGAACGCGCCGGGCCAGACCTTCCTGCCGTTCGATATCTATCTGCCGGAAAATATCTAGCGCTGTCGACCTTCAAGATTGGCTGAGACACCTGAACTTCGTCATCCCAGGGCGGAGCAGGAGCGAAGCAGCGTCGCAGAGCCCCTGGGATGACGAAGTGATGGGCGCCCGTCATCCGAAAATCGCGCATCCGGTTTTGGAATCTCCCTTGACGCCTAGAGGCAAAATGGAATAAATATTTCACCAGCTATATATTTTGGTTCTTTCGTTCCGGAACATCTGTTTCAAACAGAGGGTTTGACGTTCCAGCAAACGGGAAACGTCACCCGGGACTGAAATGACATCGGGAGAGATTCCCCGGGGAGATCGGGGATTCCGGATAGATCGGTGCAACCGGACACCAATATGTGGAGGAGAAACACAATGAAGAAACTGATTTTGGGCGTCGCTTTCGCGGCGCTGATGAGTTCATCCGCCATGGCCGCCAAGGTCGGCGTATCGATGGCCAAGTTCGACGACAACTTCCTGACCGTGCTGCGCAACGGCATGATCGAGCAGGCCAAGGGCATGAGCGGTGTGGAGCTGCAGGTCGAGGACGCGCAGAACGACGTCGCCAAGCAGCTTGACCAGATCAAGAACTTCGCCGCCTCCGGCGTCGACGCGATCATCGTCAATCCGGTCGACACCTCGGCCACGCAGGCAATGTCGGACGCCGCAGCTGCCGCCAAGATCCCGCTGGTCTACGTCAACCGCGAACCGGTCAATGTCGACAAGCTGCCGGAAAACCAGGCCTTCGTCGCTTCGAACGAGGCCGATTCCGGCACGCTCGAGACCAAGGAAGTCTGCCGCCTGTTCAAGGAAGCCGGCAAGAAGGAAGCCAATGTCTATGTGATCATGGGCGAGCTGTCCAACCAGGCCGCCGTGCAGCGCACCAAGGATATTGAAGAGGTGATCGCCACGCCGGATTGCAGCTTCATCAAGATCATCGACAAGCAGACGTCGAACTGGAACCGCGACGAGGCCCAGAACCTGATGACCAACTGGCTGTCGACCGGCAAGCCGTTCGATGGCGTCATCGCCAACAATGACGAAAGCGCCATCGGCGCCATCCAGGCGATGAAGGCCGCCAACATCGACATGAAGGCGGTCGTGGTCGGCGGCGTCGACGCCACCCAGGACGCGCTTGCCGCGATGCAGGCCGGCGACCTTGACGCAACCGTGTTCCAGGACGCGGCCGGCCAGGGCGCGGGCGCGCTGGACGCGGCGTTGAAACTGTCCAAGGGCGAGAAGGTCGAACACAAGGTCTACGTCCCCTTCCAACTGGTGACGCCGGCGAACATCGACAAGTTCCTGAAGAAGAACTGAGCAACGGGCATACGGAGCGGCGCTTCAGCGCCGCTCCCCTTCCCTCAGCGCCAGCAAGGCAGCGAGGGGCGACCGCGGCTGACGGAGGATAGAAGATTTGGCACAGACATCTCATGGCGTCGGCGGGGTCGGCTACGACGCGAAGAAGCGCACGTGGCCTGCCGAAATCAACGTTTTCCTGGCGCTTGTCATCCTCGTCATCGTCTTCGAACTGATCGGCCGGATCTTTCTCGGCGACAGCTTCCTGTTCAACACCCGCAGCGACGTCAGCGGGATCTTCAACGAGGCGCGCCTGCAGATCATCATCCTGCAGGTGTCGATCGTCGGCATCATCGCCATCGGCGTGACGCAAGTGATCATCACCGGCGGCATCGACCTGTCCTCGGGTTCGATCGTCGGCGCGACAGCGATGATCGCCATGAGTTTTGCCCAGGTTGCGACCGTCAATGGCAATCCCAACCCCAAGGCGATGTTCCTCGCGCAAGGTTGGACCGACCTGCCTGTCATCGTGCCGCTGCTGGTCGCGATCAGCTGCGGGCTGTTCGCCGGCCTGGTCAACGGCGCCTTGATTGCCTATACGCGCATTCCGCCGTTCATCGCCACGCTCGGCATGATGGTGACGGCGCGCGGCATCGCCAAATGGTGGTCCAAGGGACAGCCGATCTCGTTTCCCACCGACAGTTTCGCTGCAATCGGCAAAGGCCTGATGCCGGTCATCATCTTCCTGTCGCTGGCGGTGCTGTTCCAGCTGATCATGACCTACACGCGATACGGCAAGCACTGTTACGCGATCGGCTCCAACGAGGACGCCGCGCGCATGTCCGGCATCAAGATCGCCAACCACAAGATCCTCGTCTACGTCATCGCCGGCGTGCTCGCCGCGCTCGCAGCCGTGGTGCTCAGTTCCAAGAACCTCACCGCGCAGTCGGGCATGGGCGTGATGTACGAACTCGACGCGATCGCCATGGCGGTCATCGGCGGCGTCTCCTTGTCGGGCGGCCGCGGCTCGATCGTCGGTACGGTGATCGGCTCGCTGATCTTCGGTGTCATCATCTCCGGCTTCACCTTCCTGCGCCTCGACGCCTACTACCAGGAGATGGTCAAGGGCGTGATCATCGTCGGCGCAGTCGTTCTCGACCAGTGGCGTCAACGCCTTAGGGCAATGAGGGCTTGATCATGGCAGACATCGTCCTGAAGACCGAAAACCTGACCAAGCGCTATGGCGGCGTGCATGCGCTGGAAGGCGCGAACTTCGAGCTGCGCAAGGGCGAGCATGTCGCCATCATGGGCGACAACGGCGCCGGCAAGTCGACCTTCGTGCGCCAGATCACCGCCGTCGAGCAACGCACCGACGGCAAGATCTGGTTCGACGGCAAGGAAGTGAACTTCACCGGACCGATCGCGGCGCGCGAGGCGGGCATCGAGACGGTGTTCCAGAACCTGGCGCTGGCCGACGACCTCGACGTGCCGTCGAACCTGTTCCTCGGGCGCGAAAAGGTGCTGTTCAATCTCGGGCCGTTCTCGATCCTGGATCGCAAATACATGCGCAAGGCGACCGAGGCCGCACTTGTCCGCACGGCGGTGAAAATCCCCAATCTGTCCAACACCATCCGCCACATGTCGGGCGGCCAGCGCCAGTGCGTGGCGATCGCCCGAACCGCGACCTTCGCCTCCAAGCTGATCATCATGGATGAGCCGACGGCAGCCCTTGGCGTGCAGGAGACCGCACAGGTCGAAAACATCATCCGCACGCTGAAGGACAATGGCGAGCCGCTGATCCTGATCAGCCACAACATGCGCCAGGTGTTCGACCTTTGCGACCGCATCGTCGTCTTCCGCCGCGGCCGCATCGTCGCCAACCTGCGCAAGCAGGACACCGACGGAAACGATATCGTCTCCTACATCACCGGCGCCAAGACCGGAGAGGCGGAACTCACGGCCTAGGGCCGGGCAAGGAGGCGGTGGTCACCGCCTTCCTGTCGATGTCGTCTTGACCGGAACATCACCCGCGCCCATGACCGGCGCCTTGCTTCGAACCATCCTCAAAGGACATTCCATGGTACTCCGCTTCGCCCTCCTCGGTGCCGGCCGCATCGGCAAGGTCCACGCCCGCGCCGTCGGCTCCAACCCGCAGGCCAAACTGGTTGCCGTTGCCGACGCCTTCGAGAAAGCGGCGACCGAGCTGGCGACCGCCTATGGCGCCGAGGTGCGCAGCATCGACGCCATCGAAAAATCCAAGGACATCGACGCCGTCGTCATCTGCACGCCGACCGACACCCATGCCGATCTGATCGAGCGTTTCGCCAAGGCCGGGAAGGCGATCTTCTGCGAGAAGCCGATCGACCTCGACGTCAAGCGCGTCGAGAAGTGCCTGGCCGTGGTCGAGAAGGCCAGGGCGACGCTGATGGTCGGCTTCAACCGGCGCTTCGATCCGCATTTCGCCGCCGTGCGCAAGGCGATCGACGACGGCGCCATCGGCGCCGTCGAGATGGTGACCATCACCTCGCGCGATCCAGGTGCGCCGCCGATCGACTACATCAAGCGCTCGGGCGGCATTTTCCGCGACATGACCATCCATGATTTCGACATGGCGCGCTTCCTGCTCGGCGAGGAGCCGGTGGCGGTCAGCGCGCACGCCTCGGTGCTGGTCGACAAGAAGATCGGCGCCGCCGGCGATTTCGACAGCGTCAGCGTCATCCTGGAGACCGCTTCCGGCAAGCAGGCCGTCATCTCCAATTCGCGCCGCGCCACCTATGGCTATGACCAGCGCATCGAGGTGCATGGCTCGAAAGGCATGATCGCGGCCGAGAACCAGCGTCCGGTGTCGATCGAACTGGCCAACGAGAAGGGCTATACGCGCCCGCCGCTGCACGACTTCTTCATGACCCGCTACCTCGACGCCTATGCCAATGAGATCGCTGCCTTCATCGCAGCGGCGACCTCAGGCAAGAAGGCGGCGCCAAGCGGCGCCGACGGGCTCGTGGCGCTGAAGCTCGCCGATGCGGCGCTGAAATCGGCCACATCGGGCAAGACCGTCCGTCTCGACACGGCAAAGTAAGATCACCAGGTACAGGAGCCCAGCGATGAGCACATCAGCCGCTCGCAATCGTGAAACGCGCGCCATCGTCACTGGCGGCGCGCAAGGTATCGGCTTTGCCGTCGCCGAGGCACTGGCCGACGAGGGCTGCCAGGCTTTGGCGCTGATCGGCCGCTCGCAGGAGAAGGGCGACAAGGCCGTCGCCCATTTCAAGAAATCGGGCGTCGACGCGATCTTCATCAGCGCCGACGTCTCGAAGGTCGCCGACTGCAAGCGCGCCGTCGCGACCGCAATCTCGCATTTCGGCACCATCAACGCCCTGGTCAATGCCGCAGCGACGTCGGCACGCGGTTCGCTGGTCGAGACGAGCGAAGAGCTTTTCGACCAGATCTTCGACACCAATGTGCGTGGACCCTTCTTCCTCATGCAGGGGCTGGTCGCCCACCTCTTGGAGCGCAAGGCGCCGGGTTCGATCGTCAACGTGCTGTCGATGTCGGCGCATGCCGGCCAGTCCTTCCTGACGCCCTATTCGACCAGCAAAGGCGCGCTGATGACGCTGACCAAGAATGTCGCCAGCTCCTATCGAAAGAACCGCATCCGCTGCAACGCCGTGCTGCCCGGCTGGATGGACACTGAGGGCGAGGCGATCGTGCAGAAGAAATGGCACGACGCTCCGGACGACTGGCTGGAGAAGGCCGAAGCCGCGCAGCCGATGGGGCAACTGGTCAAGCCGGCGCAGCTCGCCCGGCTGATCAGCTATATGATCAGCCCGCAAGCGGGCGTCATGACCGGGTCGCTGGTCGACTACGACCAGAACATTGCCGGGGTGATCGGTGAGTAGAACCTCGGTTCGATGCATCCATATTGGATCACGCTAAGCGGCCATCTTGGTGTCGGCATCACCGCCCGGTCGGAAGCCGATGCGCTGCAACTCTTCGTGCTTGCCTTCGGGTCCGCCGAGAAAATTGTCAGCATCGAGATCATCAAGGACATGAACGATCTCGAACAAAATCACGTCGTGCCCAATATGGGCGGAGCCAACTGGTTTCGACGCGGCATCTGGTTTCCGCAGGGCCACGAGCACATTTCAAATTGAGGGGGGACGTGACAAGCGCCTCCGATTCGACTATATGAGCCTCATGATCAACCTGACCGCCACGTATTGGTACTTTAGGAGCTCGCTGGCGGCGGGAGGATTGCGCTCGATCTGAAGATTGCAGCAACAAGATCCGAACAGCCGCCAGACCTGGCGGCTTTTTTGTTTCAGCCGGCAGGTCTCCCAATCAGGAGCAGAAAGCCGTGTTGACCACCACAGATGACCTTCGGGTCAAGGAAATCAGGGAACTGAGTACGCCGGACCAGGTGATGCGGGAGATCCCGCGCACGCTGACGGCGACGCGCACCGTGAGCGCCTCACGCAATGCCATCCATGCCATATTGAACGGCACCGACGACCGGCTGCTCGTCATCGTGGGCCCCTGTTCGATCCACGACCCGGTCGCTGCCGTGGACTATGCCAGCCGTCTGGCGGCGCTGCGCGAAAGTCTGGCGGACCGGCTCGAGATCGTGATGCGGGTCTATTTCGAGAAGCCGCGCACGACGGTCGGCTGGAAGGGGCTGATCAACGATCCCGACCTCGACGGCAGCTTCAACATCGACAAGGGGCTGCGGATGGCGCGCAACGTGCTGTCGGCCGTCAACAATCTCGGCCTGCCGGCGGCGACCGAATTCCTCGACATGACCACGCCGCAATACATTGCCGACCTCGTCGCCTGGGGCGCCATCGGCGCGCGCACGACCGAGAGCCAGATCCACCGCGAGCTGGCATCGGGCCTGTCCTGCCCGGTCGGCTTCAAGAACGGCACCGACGGCAATCTGCGGATCGCCGCGGAGGCGGTGAAATCGGCCGCCCAGCCGCACCATTTCATGGCGGTGACCAAGGGCGGACGCAGCGGCATCGCGACGACCACCGGCAATGAAGACTGCCACGTCATCCTGCGCGGCGGCGTTCAGCCCAACTATGACGCGGCGAGCGTCGAGGCGGCCTCGGTCGAACTCGCCCGCATCGGCGTCGCACCTCGGCTGATGATCGATGTCAGCCACGCCAACAGCTCAAAGAAGCCCGAGAACCAGCCCAAGGTGGCGGCCGATGTCGCGGGCCAGGTCACGGCGGGCGACGAGCGCATCATCGGCGTCATGATCGAGAGCAATCTCGTCGCCGGGCGGCAGGACGTGATGCCCGGCAAGCCGCTCGTCTACGGCCAGAGCATCACGGATGGCTGCATCGACTGGGCGACCACCGAGACCGTGCTGCACGGCCTTGCCGGCGCCGTCGAGTGGCGGCGCTCGGTGCGCCGCGCCATCATCGACAGCCGGCAGGGAGCCGCCTGACGCGACTGGCAACGCCGGCATGGAAGTGGGCGGCATGATCTGGATTCATGCCGCCTTCAAACCTTGCCAGGCGGTCAGCACCGACACCGCGACCAGAAGCAGTCCGGCCGCCCGGCCGGCAAATGCGGTCGCCCGTGGATTGGCGACCAGCAGATTGCGGCTGCGCCCGGCGGTGATGGCGAGCCCGCCATAGACGGCAAACTGCACGGCGACCGTCATCAATCCCATGATGGCCGCCTGTATCCAGATCGGACCGTAGGCCGGCTTCAGAAATTGCGGATAGACCGCAAAGACGAAGAGATAGGCTTTGGGATTGATCAGGCAGATCACCAGTCCCTGGCGAAACGCCTTCCATGCGGAGCGGCTGCCGGCAGGCCCGCCATCGCCGACCTTGATCGAGCTGCGCATCAGCGTCAGGCCGATAAAGGCCATGTAAGCAGCGCCGACAATCAGCAGCGGATCGTAGAGGATCGGCACGAAATGCATCAGCAGGCCGACGCCGACAGCGCCGTTCAGCGTATGCACCATGCCGCCCAGCATGATGCCGCCGGTGGCGGCAAGGCCTCTGTTGCCGCCACCGGTCAGTGCATTGGCAAGCACGAAAAGCATGTCCATGCCGGGCACGATGATGATGCCGAACAGGAGGAGGAAGAACAGCCAGAGATTTTCCGCATAATTCATGTCAGTTGCCTGTCGCCTCGCCCGGCCATGCCGTTGAGGAATATGTTGATTTTCAATTCGATAGGCAGTCGTATAAGTCAGCCCTACTGACGATGTAGTGTCAGTTGCGATCGGAGTGGGTGAGGAAATGCGCAAGGCATCGCGACTGTTCGAGATCATCCAGATCGTGCGGCTGGCGAGGCAGCCGGTGACGGCTGCCATGATGGCTGAAAAGCTGGAAGTGACGGTGCGCTCCGTCTATCGCGATATTGCAGCACTTCAGGCGATGCGCGTGCCGATCGAGGGCGGGCGCGGCATCGGCTACATCCTGCGCCCCGGTTTCGACCTGCCGCCGCTGATGTTTTCGATCGAGGAGATGGAGGCGATCGTTCTGTCGCTCGCGCTGCTGGAACGCACGGGTGACAGCGAGCTTAAGCAGGCGGCCAAGCGTGTCAGCGCCAAGATCGCCGGCGCGGTGCCGCCGCCCTTGCGCCAGACATTCGACGCCAATGCGTTGCATGCGTGGGGATTCGCCGCGCCCTCGGTCGGTGCGGTCGATCTGGCGCTGGTGCGCCGCGCCATCCGCGACGAGGAGAAGCTCGACCTGTCCTATCGCGACGAGCTTGGCCGCGCCTCCGAGCGCCTCATCCGCCCGATTGCGCTGATCTATTACGCCGAAACCGCCAACATCGTTGCCTGGTGCGAGCTGCGCCAGGCGATCCGCAATTTCCGCAGCGACCGGATCGAGGATTGCCAGGCGACGGGGCTACGGTTCAAGGGCGAAGGCGATCGTTTGCGGCAGGTGTGGGTGAACGGGTGGGAGACGAACGCCGCCCAGGTCGCAAGCGGCTGAGGCGATCCATCGCGAAGCAGACTACCTCACATCGACCCAGCGCTTTTCCTCGAACGAGCGCGCCATCGCGTGCACGGTGCGCTCGATCTCCAGCCCTTCGGCAAACTCGATGATCCGCGCCGGCTTGCCGGCCAGCCGCGTCAACAGTTCGTGGCACTCGATGATCTTGAGATCGTTGAAGCCGAGGCCATGGCCGGGCGCCGGCAGGAAGGCGTCATAGGGCTTGTGGTGCGGCGCCACCAAAATGGTGCGATAACCCTGTTCGGTCGGACGATCGGCGGTAAGATAGAGCTGGAATTCGTTCATCCGCTCCTGGTCGAACAGGATCGACCCCTTCGAGCCGAAGATCTGGATGGCGATGCGGCCCTTGCGGCCCCAGGCCGAGCGGTTGACCAGCAGCGTGCCGGCAATGCCGTTTTCCAGATGCATCAGCACGCTGGCGATGTCATAGGTCTCGACCGCGCGGCGGCCGCCGGCGGCGAGCTTGCGATCGGCATAGGGCTTGGCCATGTCGCAGATGACGCTGGCGACGCGGCCGAACAAGGCGGAGACCAGCGACAGCGGATGCACGGCGAAATCGTCGAGCGCGCCATAACCGGAAGCCGCTTCGTGCTTCCAGAAGAACAGCGCCTCCGGGTCGGCCATGAAGTCCTCGTCCATCTCGATGCGCAGATGGTTGACCTCGCCGATGACCTTCTCGTCGAGAAGCGCGCCGATGTGGCGGATGGCCGGGCTCTGGATGTAGTTGTAGCCGAGGGCGGCGACCTTGCCCGACTTCTTCGCCGCCGCCGCCATGGCTTCGGCCTCGGCGAAGCTCGGCGCCATAGGCTTTTCGCACCACAGATGCTTGCCGGCCTCGAGGATGGCGATGGCCATCTCCGGATGGAACTGGTTGGGCGTGGTCAGCGAGACGATATCGACATCCGGGTCGTTGACGACGGCGCGCCAGTCGCCGGACGCCTTGGCGAAGCCGAACTCGCCGGCCTTGCGCCTGGCGAGGTCCTCATTGACCTCGCCGAGATGGACGAGCCGGGGCTTGGGCACGTCGGGAAAGACGGCGCCGACGGCACTCCATGCGATGGCGTGACACTTGCCCATGAAACCCGTGCCGATGAGACCGACGCCGACCATTTTCCATTTCTCCACTGCCTGAAGCGTTGGATGGATGAATTAGTCCATTTTCTCCTGGAATGGAATGTCTGCCTCATTTTTTATGGCGTTCTTGCGCAGGCTCGCTATGATGGGGCAGAGAGGGTACCCATAGATGAGCCTGGACAGAGCGACGATGGACGAACGGGTACCTCGCGACTTCGAGACGCTGCGCGCCACCATCCTGGACCGGCGCGAAAGCCTGCCCAAGCGCATCGCCCAGATCGCCGCCTATGCGCTCGACAATCCCGACGACATCGCCTTCGGCACCGCCGCCAGCATCGCCGCTTCGGCCGGCGTGCAGCCGTCGACGTTGATCCGCTTTGCCCAGCAACTCGGCTTCGACGGTTTCACCAGCCTGCAGCAGGTGTTTCGCGAGCGGCTGCGCGAGCGCAATTCCTCCTATGATGAACGCCTGCAGGCGCTGCGGGCCAAGGCCGAGGGCGCCGCCGGTCACCGAGCGATCTTCGACGGCTTCGTCGCCGCCGCCAGCACCTCGCTCAACGACATTTCGCGCACGCTGGACGACGCGCATCTGGAAGACGCGATTTCCCTGCTGGCAAAGGCGGAGACCATCTACGTGCTGGCCAAGCGCCGCTCCTATCCGGTGGCGTCCTACATCGCCTATGCGCTGGCCAAGCTGAAGATCCGCAACCAGCTGATCGAATCGGCCGCCGGGCTGAACGCCGAGATGATCGCATTCGCCACGCCGGCGGATGCCGTCATCGCCATCAGCTTCTCGCCTTACGCGCCGGCCACCATCGACGAGGCGCGCAGCATTTCGGAACAGGGCGTGCCGATCGTCGCCATCACCGATAGCTCGTTTTCGCCGCTCGCCCAGTTCGCCAGCATCTGGTTCGAGGTGGCCGAGGCGGATTTCGCCGGCTTCCGCTCGCTGTCGGCGACGATGGCGCTGGCCATGGCGCTGACCGTCGGCGTCGGCGAAAAACGGCGCAGCACGGGCCGCAGGCGCAAGGCCTAGCAGGCACCTCAAAGACAATTTTAGACCAGGGAATGCTCATTCCATATTGACTATGGATTGGAATTATTATTTCATATTCCTGGCGCCACGCTGCCGCTCGCGCGTGTACCCCAAAACAACAAGGCCGATGGGAGGTTCCAATGAGCGAAGCCATGGACGCGAAACAGGCGCCGCTCGACGTCATCACCATCGGTCGCGCTTCCGTCGACCTTTATGGCCAGCAGATCGGCTCGCGGCTGGAGGACATCACCTCGTTCGCCAAGTCGGTCGGTGGCTGCCCGGCCAACATTTCGGTCGGTACGGCGCGGCTCGGCCTGCGCTCGGCGCTGCTCACCCGCGTCGGCGACGAGCAGATGGGCCGCTTCATCCGCGAACAGCTGGCGCGCGAAGGCGTCTGCGTCGACGGGCTGAAAACCGACAAAGAACGCCTGACCGCATTGGTGCTGCTGTCGGTCGAGGACGAAGGCGTGTCGCCGATGATCTTCTACCGCAGCGACTGCGCCGACATGGCGCTGGCGCCGGAAGACATCGACGAGGCCTTCATCGCCTCGGCGCGATCCATCGTCGTCACCGGCACGCATTTTTCCCGCCCCAACAGCGATGCCGCGCAGCGCAAGGCAATCCGCATCATCAAGGCCAAGGGCGGCAAGGTGGTGTTCGACATCGACTATCGGCCGAACCTCTGGGGTCTGGCCGGCCATGCCGAAGGGTTCGAACGTTACGTGAAATCAGACCGGGTCTCGGCCCAGCTGAAGACAGTGCTGCCCGATTGCGACCTGATCGTCGGCACAGAAGAAGAGATCATGATCGCGTCGGGTGCCGATGATTGCCTGAGCGCCTTGAAGACGATCCGCTCGCTGTCCTCGGCGACCATCGTTCTGAAGCGAGGCGCCATGGGCTGCATCGTCTATGACGGGCCGATCAGCGACGATCTCGAGGACGGTGTCGTCGGCAAGGGCTTTCCGATCGAGATCTATAATGTGCTCGGCGCCGGCGACGCTTTCATGTCCGGCTTCCTGCGCGGCTGGCTGGGCGGAGAAGACCATGCGACGGCGGCGACCTGGGCTAATGCCTGCGGCGCCTTCGCCGTGTCGCGGCTGCTCTGTGCGCCGGAATATCCGACCTTCGAGGAGCTGCAGTTCTTCCTCAAGAACGGCAGCAAGCATCTTGCCTTGCGCAAGGACGAGGCGATCAATCACATCCATTGGGCGACCACCCGCCGCCGCGACGTTCCCTCGCTGATGGCGCTCGCCTGCGACCATCGCATCCAGCTCGAGGATGTGGCGGCAAAGGCCGGTGCCGATCCCGCACGCATCCGCGATTTCAAGGTGCTGGCGGTCAAGGCGGCAGCGAAGGTCGCTGCCGGCCGTGACGGCTATGGCATGCTGATCGACGAGAAGCATGGCCGCGAGGCGATGTTCGAATTCGCCCGCCATCCCTTCGCCTGGCTCGGGCGGCCAGTCGAATTGCCGGGATCGCGACCGCTGCGTTTCGAGTTCTCGCAGGACATCGGCTCGCAGCTCGTCGAATGGCCGGTCGACCACTGCATCAAGTGCCTGTGCTTCTATCACCCCGACGATCCGGCGGCCTTGAAGGAAGAGCAGCAGCAGAAGCTGCGCGCGCTGTTCGAGGCCGCGCGTAAGGTCGGCAGGGAATTGCTGGTCGAGATCATCGCCGGCAAGCACGGCAAGCTCGACGACAAGACGATCCCGCGCGCGCTGGAGGAACTCTATGCGCTCGGTATCAAACCCGACTGGTGGAAGCTCGAACCGCAGGCTTCGGCGGCGGCGTGGGCAAAGATCGAAGCGGTGATCCTCAAGCACGATCCGTGGTGCCGGGGCGTCGTGCTGCTTGGCCTGGAAGCGCCGCAGGACGAGCTGGAAGCGGCTTTCGCCGCCACCGCCAAGGCGCCCATCGTCAAGGGATTTGCCGTCGGCCGCACCATCTTCGTCCACGCGGCCGAACAATGGCTGGCCGGCAAGATGTCGGATGACGAGGCGATCGCCGACATGGCCTCGCGCTTCGAACAGTTGACCGAAGCGTGGCTTGCCGCGCGCGGCCGCAAAGCAGCATAAGAAGGCGCGGCATAGGACAAGCGGACCCAAGGACTGGGGAGGAAACCACCATGAGCAAGACAATCCGCCTGACAATGGCGCAGGCGCTGACCCGCTTTCTCAGCAGACAGATGACCGAGATCGACGGCAACAAAGTCCCGATCTTCGGCGGTGTCTGGGCGATCTTCGGCCATGGCAACGTCGCCGGCATCGGCGAAGCGCTCTATCAGGTGCGCGACGAACTGCCGACCTTCCGCGCCCACAATGAACAGGCGATGGCGCATGCGGCGATCGCCTTTGCCAAGGCCAATTTCCGCCGCCGCTTCATGGCGGCGACCTCGTCGATCGGCCCCGGCGCGCTCAACATGGTGACGGCTGCTGCACTCGCCCACGTCAACCGGCTGCCGGTGCTGTTTCTGCCCGGCGATGTCTTCGCCAACCGCATTCCCGATCCGGTGCTGCAGCAGGCCGAGGATTTCTCCGACGGCACGGCGACGGTCAATGACTGCTTCCGTCCGGTGTCGCGGTATTTCGACCGCATCACGCGGCCGGAACAGATCATCCCGGCGCTCAGCCGTGCCATGCAGGTGCTGACCGATCCGGCCGATTGCGGCCCGGTGACCCTGTCGCTGTGCCAGGATGTGCAGGCCGAGGCCTATGACTATCCCGAGAGCTTCTTTGCCGAGCGGGTCTGGCACCAGCGCCGCCCGCGGCCGGACCGCCATGAGCTGGCCGCAGCGGTGGCAGCACTCAAGGGGGCGAAGAAGCCGCTGGTGATCGCCGGTGGCGGCGTGCTTTATTCGCAGGCCTCGGATGAGCTGGCGAAATTCGTGCAGGGCGCCGGCATCCCGGTCTGCGAGACGCAAGGCGGCAAATCCTCGCTGCCGGACGATCATCCGCTCAACATGGCGGCTGTCGGCGTCACCGGCACGTCGGCCGCCAACCGGCTGGCGGAGGAGGCCGATGTCGTGCTGGCCATCGGCACGCGGTTGCAGGATTTCACCACCGGCTCGTGGGCGCTGTTCAAGAATTCCGGCAAGACCATCATCGGCTTGAACGTACAGCCTTTCGATGCCGGCAAGCACCGGGCGCTGCCGCTGGTCGCTGATGCGGCCGAGGGGCTGGCCGAACTCGGCGCGGCGCTGAAGGGCTGGAAAGCGCCGGCAAGCTGGACCGACAATGCCGCCGCCGGCAAGAAGGCCTGGCAGGCCGAGGCGGCCAAGGTGACCGCGTCGACCAACGCCGCCTATCCTTCCGACGCGCAAGTGATCGGCGCCGTGCAGCGCGCGATGGGCTCTGGCGTAACCCTGCTGCATGCCGCCGGCGGCCTGCCCGGCGAACTGCACAAGCTGTGGCAAGCTGGCGCGCCCGGCTCCTATCATGCCGAATACGGCTTCTCGACCATGGGCTACGAGATTGCCGGCGGCCTTGGCACCAAGATGGCGAAGCCGGACGAGGAGATCGTCGTCATGATCGGCGACGGCTCCTATCTGATGCTGAATTCCGAGATCGCCACCTCGGTGATGCTCGGCCTCAAGCTGACCATCGTGCTGCTCGACAACCGCGGTTATGGCTGCATCAACCGGCTGCAGATGGCGACCGGCGGCGCCAACTTCAACAATCTCCTGAAGGACTCGCGCCACGAAATCCTGCCCGATATCGACTTCGCCGCGCATGCGGCCAGCATGGGGGCGATCGCCGAGAAAGTCCCGTCGATCGCCGGGCTGGAAAACGCCCTGGAAAAGGCAAGGAAGAACAACCGCACCACCGTGCTGGTCATCGACACCGATCCGCTGGTTTCGACCGATGCCGGCGGCCATTGGTGGGATGTTGCGGTGCCGGAGGTGTCGGCGCGTGCCCAGGTAAACGCGGCGCGCAAGGCCTATGACGAAAAACGGCAGATGCAGACCATTGGCGATTGATGCCAACGCCGGCAAATCCCACCTTTCCCCTCGCGGGGAGGGTGGGCACGAACTGAAAACTGGAGTGACGACTTGAAAGCCAAACTGGGCATGTCCCCCATTGCGTGGTGGAACGACGATCTTGCGGAACTCAGCGATGATGTGTCGCTGGAAGAGTGTTTGCGCCAGTCGCGCTCGGCCGGTTTCACCGGCATGGAGATGGGCCGGCGGTTTCCAAATGATCCCGATGTCATGCTGCCGATCCTGAAGGCGGCCGACGTGACGCTGTGCGGCGGCTGGTTCTCGGGCACACTGGTCGATGAGGACATCGGCAAGAACAAGGATCGCATCCAGCCGATGATCGATCTGTTCAAGGCGGTGAACGCGCCTTGCATCGTCTATGGCGAGGTCGGCCGTTCGATCCAGGGCGACCGCTCGAAGCCGCTCGCCACCAAGCCGAAGCTCTCGAACGACGAGATAAAGGCCTATGCGAAACGCCTCACCGAGTTCGGTGAATGGTGCGCCGAAGAAGGCATGCCGCTGTCCTACCACCACCACATGGCGGCGGTGGTCGAGACCGAGCCGGAACTCGATGCCTTCATGAACTATTCCGGAGCCGGCATTCCGCTGCTGCTCGATGCGGGGCACCTGGCCTTTGCCGGCGGCGATGTCCTGCGCGCCATCGACAATCATCACAAGCGGATCAGCCATGTGCATGTGAAGGACGTGCGCATGGGCGTGATCGACAAGCTCGACCGCACCAAGCAATCCTTCCTCGACGCCGTCGCGCTGGGGGCCTTCACGGTGCCGGGTGACGGCTCGCTGGATTTCGGCGCCATCGTGCAGCGGTTTGCCGACCATGGTTACGAGGGCTGGTTCGTGGTCGAGGCCGAGCAGGATCCGAAGAAGAACCCGCCGCTCAAGATGGCTGAGGTCGGCCACAAGGAATTAATGCGGGTGATGACGGCGGCCGGCTATACGGTCGAGACACAGGGCTTTCCAAATGCCTAGGGCTTCCCCAATGCCTACGGCTTTGCCAATACCTGACGCGCTGGTTCTCGGCGAAGCCGGGTTGCTGTAGGTTGGCCGGATGAAAGATTCCGAGCATCCGTTTTTCCGGCCTTTGTGGCGGCGCGTTGCCGTCGTCGCGGTCTGCGTCATCTGGTCGATCATCGAATTCGCCACCGGCACGCCGTTCTGGGGCGTGCTCGCGCTCGGCTTCGCCGGCTACGGCGTGTGGCAGTTCTTCTATCTCTACAAGCCGGCCGACGAGAGGCCTACCGACGAGAGCAAGGCAACGGCCGAGCCAGAACCGAAGGAGTGAACCGGATGTCGAAGCTGCTGGTGAAGGCCAACAAGGGCCATGGCCGCGTCGCCCATGTGACGCCGCAGATCGCAGGCTGGACCTATGTCGGTTTCGACCTGCATCGGCTGAATCCCGGCGAGAGCGCGTCGGGAAAAACGGACGATCGCGAGGTCTGCCTGGTGTTCGTCACCGGCAAGGGCAAAGCGACGGCCGGCGGCAGGGACCTTGGACTGCTCGGCGAGCGCATGTCGCCCTTCGAGGGCAAACCGTGGTCGGTCTATGTACCCGAGGGTTCCGACTGGTCGGTTACGGCAGACACCGAACTGGAACTCGCGGTCTGTTCGGCACCGGGCCTCGGCGGCGGCCTGCCGGTGCGCGTGATCAGACCGGAGGATCTCGGCCAGGAGGTGCGCGGCAAGGGCACCAACACGCGCTACGTCACCAACGTCCTGCCGGAGGGCAAGCCGGCCGATTCATTGCTGGTGGTCGAGGTCATCACGCCCGGCGGCCACACGTCGAGCTACCCGCCGCACAAGCATGACCAGGACAATCTGCCGGCGGAATCCTATCTCGAGGAGACCTATTATCATCGGCTCAACCCGCCGCAGGGCTTTGCCTTCCAGCGCGTCTACACCGACGCCGACAAGAACGGGCATCGCGCGCTGGATGAATCCATGGCTATCGAGGATGGCGATGTCGTTCTGGTCCCCGAGGGCTATCATCCCTGCGCCGCCTGCCATGGCTATGACCTCTACTATCTCAACGTGATGGCCGGGCCGAAGCGGACGTGGAAATTCCACAACGCGCCCGAGCACGAATGGTTGATGAAAGCCTGACCGGTCATACGTTTCGGGTGAAGCTGTTGGTCCAGCTTGGGAAAATCGTCGGCTAAGGACCCACCGGGTCGATTTGCCTTCGAAAACCCTTCAAAGCTTCGTCAATCCGTCATGGAAATCGCCTATGGCAGCGGGGTCAGTGCATGTCGCCCAAAAGTGAGCAGCGGTTTGGGATTACGACATGCGAAAAACCAAGACTTAAAGCGCGTCGCAGCATTTCTTCAAACGCGGCGCGCTTTGACGAGGACTTCTTCTCATGCGCTACGCCATCTATTTCACTCCCCGGCAGGACGAGCCGCTGGCGCGGATCGCCGCCAATTGGCTGGGGCGCGACCCGTTCGGTGGCGCGACAAGGCCGGTGGAGACGGTGGCCGATCTGTCGGCGGCGGAAGTTGCCTTCCACACCGCTTCGGCGCGGCGCTACGGTTTTCACGCGACGCTGAAAGCCCCCTTCCGGCTGGCTGCCAACGAGACGGAGACCTCGCTGCGCGCGGCACTCGACCATTTTGCCGAGGCAACGCCGGTGGTGACGATCCCGCGCCTTGTCGTCAGCCAAATCGACAGCTTCTTTGCGCTGGTGCCGGAAGGACCACTGCCTCCGCTCAACCGCTTTGCCGATGACGTGGTGCTCGGTTTCGACCGGTTTCGCGCACCGTTGACCGAGGCGGAGATCGAACGGCGTAGCCCGGATTCACTGAAGCCAGCCGAATTCCGCAATCTGTGCCATTGGGGCTATCCCTATGTCTTCGAGACCTTCCGCTTCCACATGACGCTGTCCGGCCGGGCGGGGCCACAGGAAAGCCCTCGTCTTCGCGCAGCAATCGACAGCCTGTTCGCGGAGGTGTTGCAACAGCCCCTGCTGGTCGAGGCGTTGACGCTGTTTGTCGAAACCGAACCGGGCGCCCCGTTCATGGTGCTCTCCCATCACGCGCTCGGGCGCCGCCCTGCCAGAAAAACCGCCTGAATACCCCAGCCGGAATAAACAAGGACTGCCTGAAATGACCGCCGAAACTGTTCTTACCAACGCGCGCATCGTGCTTGCCGACGAGATCGTCGAGGGTTCGCTGGTGCTGCGCGACGGCTTTATCGCCGGCATGGATGCCGGCACTGGCCACACCGGCGGGAACATGGCCGGCGAGGACATGGGCGGCGACTACATCATTCCCGGGCTGGTCGAACTCCACACCGACCATCTCGAAGGCCACTACGCGCCGCGGCCGAAGGTGCGCTGGAATCCGATCGCCGCCGTGCTCGCCCATGACGCGCAAGTGGCGACCGCCGGCATCACCACCGTGCTCGATGCCTTGCGCGTCGGCATGGACGAGGACGCCGACCTGACATCGGACGACATCCGCAAGCTGGCGGACGCGATCGAGGACAGTGTCCAGCAGGATCGTCTGCGGGCCGACCACTTCATCCATTTGCGCTGTGAGGTTTCGGCGCCGGACTGCCTCAAGGCCTTCGCCAATTTCGACGGTGACGAGCGGGTCAAGCTGGCATCGCTGATGGATCATGCGCCCGGCCAGCGCCAGTTCGTCAACCTCGAAACCTATGCCTACTACTATCAGCGCAAGCTGAAACTGACCGACCGCGACTTCAAGCTGTTCTGCGAAAAGCGGATGGCGGAATCGGCCAGGAATTCCGGACCGAACCGTGTCCATATCGCCGCCGCCTGCCACGAACGCGGCATCGTTCTGGCAAGCCACGACGACGCCACGACAGGCCATGTCGACGAGGCGATCGAACAGGGCGTGCGCGTCGCCGAGTTTCCGACCACGGAGGAAGCCGCCAGGGCCTCGAAACAGGCCGGGCTCGGCGTCTTGATGGGTGCGCCCAACGTCATGCGCGGCGCTTCGCATTCGGGCAATGTCTCGGCCCGCACGCTGGCCGGCGACGGGCTGCTCGACATCCTGTCGTCCGACTATATTCCTTTCAGCCTGATCCAGTCGGCATTCTTCCTCGGCGACGTCGTCGAAGGCATTTCGCTGCCGCAGGCGGTCGCCATGGTCTCGAAGAACCCGGCCGAAGCGGTTGGCCTGACCGACCGCGGCATCATCGAGCAGGGCCGCCGCGCCGATCTGGTGCGCGTGCGTGTCGACGACCATGTTCCGGTCGTGCGCACCGTCTGGCGGCAGGGACGCCGGGTCGCATGATGGTGTCGGCCTTGATCGAGCGCGAATTGTCCGCGGAGACGTTTCCGATCCGCGACGGCGTCTTCGTCGCCGTCGTCGGCCCGAGCGGCGCCGGCAAGGATACGGTGATCGGCTACGCCCGCGCCCGCTTTGCCGACGAGACCCGGCTGGAGTTCGTACGCCGCGTCATTACCAGGCCGAGCGATGCCGCGAGCGAGGATCACGACACGCTGGCCGACGCCGCCTTCATCGAAGCCGAAGCGGATGGCGCCTTCGCCATCTCCTGGGAGGCGCATGGCTTGCACTACGGCATCCCGGTCGATGTCGACTGGTCGGTCGCCAACGGCCGTGTCGCCGTCGCCAATGTGTCGCGTGCGATTATACCGGTCCTGCGCGAGCGCTATGCGAATCTGGCCATCGTCGAGATCACCGCCTCGCCGGAGGTGCTGGCCGAGCGGCTGGCTATGCGCGGGCGCGAGTCGCGCGGCGAGGTGCTGGCCCGGCTGGCGCGCAGCGCCAATGTGACCTTGTCCGGACCTGATGTCACCTCGATCGACAACAGCGGCCCGCGCGAGGCGGCCGGCGAACGTTTCGCCGAGGTGCTGCGCAAGGCGATGGCCTTCTCTGACATGTCGGGCTTGATCTAGAGCCATAGCGCTCCACTTGCTTTTTCGCTGCCACTGGAGCGCTGTATGGTGCTGACCGCATCATGATGCTGGATCGCGATCCCGAGGCAACGACCTTCCAAGAAGAATCTCCATGCAGACTCTGACACCCATCCTTTCGACCATCACGGCGGCATTCCTGGCGTCCTTCGTCGAGGTCGTCGAGGCCTTCACCATCGTGCTCGCTGTCGGGGTGACGCGCAGCTGGCGCCCGGCACTGACCGGCGCCGCACTGGCGCTGGCGCTGCTGGCGGCCCTGGTGCTGGCGTTCGGCCCGCTGCTGGCGCTTGTTCCCATCACCACGCTGCAGTTCGTCGTCGGGGTGCTGCTGATCCTGTTCGGCATGCGCTGGCTGCGAAAGGCCATCCTGCGCAGCGTCGGCGTCATCGCCCTGCATGACGAGGAGGCGGCCTTCTCCAAGGAAACCGCCGCCTTGCACCGGCAGGCCAACGACCGCCGCGCCGACTACCTCGCCGGGCTGGCGTCGTTCAAGGCGGTGCTGCTCGAGGGCGTCGAGGTGGTGTTCATCGTCATTGCCGTCGGCGCCGCACATGGACAGACGCTTTACGCCAGCCTCGGCGCGCTGGCGGCGTTCGTTCTGGTGATGCTTATCGGCCTGGCGGTCCACCGGCCGCTGGCGCGCGTGCCGGAAAATGCGCTGAAATTCGTCGTCGGGCTGATGCTGACCAGCTTCGGCATCTTCTGGACCGGCGAAGGCATCGGCGCCGACTGGCCAGGCGCCGATCTCGCCCTGGTCGCCATCTTCGCCATCGTCGCGCTGGCGTCGTTTGCCATGGTGCGCTGGCTGCGCGCTGCCTATCCCACACTCAGCGGCGGAGGGCTCGCCCGATGAACGTCATTCGGCTCGCGGCCAAGGAATTCTTCGGCATGTTCGTCGATGACGGCAGTCTGGCGCTGCTGGCGCTGGTCCTGGTGGCCATCATCACGGCGGCGGTGAAGCTGCTGGCGCTTCCGCCGCTGCTCGGCGGGGCCCTTTTGTTGATAGGCTGCCTCGCCATCCTGTTGCAAAGCGTTCGCCGTGCCGCACGCGGGACCAATCGGTAGGGCTGGCGCGGTTGCTTCAGGCCACAATCGCAAAGGGCATCAGGGACACGCTGCCAGCCGCACTTTCGCCTGGGGCGAGAACGATGATGCCCTCGTCCGGATCGTTCCATCCGCCCCGGTTGAAAGCGCCAGAGGCGTTGGTCTGCGGCTCGACGCAGAAATACGGTTTCGTCGGGTCGGCGTACAACATCAGGTGCTTGAAGACGGGATCGGCCTTGATGCGCAAGCCGGCGCCGCGCGCTGGAAACCGAAGCGTCGCTTCACCCGTCCAACCGCCATAGTCATTGTTGCGCCAGCCGGCGGGTAAAGGCCGGCCGCCGGCGAAGTCGAGTTCGGGTGCAAGCGTGATCGGATCGCCAGCGATGCCCAGCGGTTCCTCGAGATAGAACCGCGTCGCCTCGAACTGCAATGTGACGTCCGGGTCGCGATCGAACCAGGGATGCAGGCCAAAACCGAACGGCATGGAAACCGGCCCGGTGTTGGTCAGCGTCATGGTCACGCCGAGACCTTCCTCTGACACCACGAAAACCTGCGTCGCGCGGTAGGAGTAGGGTTCGACGCCGGCTGCGATATCCAGCGACAGCGTTGCCTGGGCGTCGCTCGCCTCAGCGACAGTCCAGGCGTGTTTCCAGCCACTGCCATGCACGTTGACTGTTTCGGGTGGATTGTTCGGCTGGACCTGCCAGCGCTTTGCCGCAAAGTCGAAGGCATTTCCAGCGATGCGGTTGGCGTAGGGCATCATAGGGAACATGGCGACGCCAAGCACGTTGCCCGCTTGCCGATCGTCATCGGAAAGCCGGCGCATGAGATCGATGCCGCGCCAGCGCAGCCCGCCCATACTGCCGCCAATTCGCGGCACGAGGTCGACCTCAAGCGCCCCGGCCCTGAGCGTCAACGGTTCAGGAACTGCATCCATCGTCTGCCATCCGTCCGCCATCGATATCAGGCAATGGCCCGATGTGCGTGTTCAGTGGATCGCAGAAGAACAGCACGGCTGCAATCATTTCATCGATACAGCTGTGCCGCGGCTGGCGGTTATTCCGCAGCCGCACCGGCCACGTTCTTGCGAGCGGCGTCGACCATCAGCCGCCTTGCCCGGAACACGCCCCATTGCTGGTCGACCAGCACGCCGATGAGGATGACGCCACCCATCACCGCGAAATTGAGCGAGGACGGGATGCCCAGCAGATTGACGAGGTTCTGCAGCTCCTGCAGCAGCACCGTGCCGAGGATGACGCCGATCAGCGAGCCCTCGCCGCCGCGCAGCGAGAAACCGCCGAGCACGGCCGCGGCAATGGCATAAAGCTCGTAGAACTGGCCGTGGCTGGCCGGCGAGATCGAGCGCGTGTACATGGCGAAATAGATCGCCGACAGCGCCGTCAGCACGCCGCAGATGACGTAAGCGGCCATGACGACGCGGCCGGTGCGGATGCCGGAATATTTCGCCGCCTCTTCGTTCTTGCCGATGGCATAGAGATAGCGGCCGAACACCGAGCGGTGCAGCACCACCCACATGACGATGGAGATGACGATCAGCGCGATGAAGCTGTTCGGCACGCCCCAGGAGCGGCCAGCCGTCAGGAATTCCAGGTCAGGAAAGTTCTGGCCGAAGGCGAAGCCGGCAGTGCCGTCGGCGGTGTAGAAGCGGGCGACGCCACGATAGATCAGCAGGCCGCACAGGGTGACGACGAAGGGCTGCAGCTTGAGCCGCGTGATCAGCCAGCCATGCACCAGGCCGATGATGGCGCCGAGCGCGATGATCAGCACGAAGGCCAGCGGCCAGTCCAGTTCGCGCACGGCGATGAAGTCGATGAACAGCGTTCCCAGCAACGCGACAACCGAGCCGACCGACAATTCGATGCCGCCGGTGATGATGACGAAGGCCTGACCGATCGACAGGATGCCGAACAGGCCGATCAGGTTCGAGGTGTTGGCGAGATTGATCGGCAGCAGGAAGCGCGGGTTGATGATCGCCACCACCGTTCCCACCACCAGGATCAGGATCAGCAGGCCGAGATCTTTCTTGCTCATCGTCTTCTCCCCAATGCCGCCTGAGCAGATCGCGCTTCCCGCGACCCCGCGGCAAAAAACTATTTCGGCTGCTTGCCCACCGCCAGCAGCAGCACGTTTTCCTGGCTGAACTGGTCCTTGTCGAGAATGCCCGAGATCTGGCCCTCATGCATGACGGCGATGCGGTCGGACACGCCGATCACCTCCTCCATGTCGCTGGAGATCATCAGCACGGCGACGCCGGCGTCGGCCAGGGCCCGCATCAGCCCGTAGATCTCAGCCTTGGCGCCGATATCGATGCCGCGCGTCGGCTCGTCGAGGATCATCACCTTCGGGTTCATGGCCAGCCATTTGCCGAGCACGACCTTCTGCTGGTTGCCGCCCGACAGCGTGCCGGTGCGTGTCTGCACCGACGGCGCCCTGATGCCGAGATTGCTCTTCTGCTTTTCGGCGGTGGCGGTCTCGGCACTTGTCGAAACCAGCGAGCGGCGCGCATGCGCCGGCAGATTGGGCAGCGAGATGTTCTGGGCGATCGACAGGTCGAGCAGGATGCCGGTCAGCTTTCGGTCCTCGGGCACGAGGAAGATGCCGTGAGCGACGGCATCCGCCGCCGAGCCCAGCGCAAGCGGCTTGCCGCCAAGCTCGAGCGCACCGCCAAGGCTGCTGTCGATGCCGAAAAACACCCGCGCCAGTTCGGTGCGGCCGGAGCCGACAAGCCCGGCAAGGCCGAGGATTTCGCCGCGCCTGACATCGAGATCGACAGGCCGGCTGGGATAGGCAGGGGTGCGGATGGCCTTGGCGGCAAGCGCGACCGCGCCGGGAGCCCGCGCGGCCTCGGAGGCTTTTTCGCGTTCCTTCAGCATGCGGCCGATCATCAGCTTGACCATCTGGTCGTGGTTGATGGCGCTCTTCTGCAGCGTGCCGGCCAGCATGCCGTCGCGCAGCACGACGACGCGGTCGGCGACACGCTCGACCTCATGCAGACGGTGCGAAATGAAGATGACGCTGATGCCGTCGGCCTTCAACGCCTTGATGACGTCGAGCAATTTGTCGGTTTCGGCGAGCGGCAGGCTCGATGTCGGCTCGTCGAGGATGACCAGCCTTGCCTTGATCGACAGCGCCTTGGCGATCTCGACCATCTGCTGCTGGGCCAGCGACAGAGCGGCAACCGGCGTGTCGGCCGAAAAATTGGCGCCGACGCGCTTCAGCAGCGGCGCCACCATGGTGCGCAGCCGGGCGCGGTCGACGAGCTTCAGTGCGCCGGCGCGCAACGGCTCGCGGCCAAAGAAGATGTTGGCCGCAACGTCGAGATTGTCGAACAGGTTCAGTTCCTGGTGGACGAAGGCGATGCCCGAACCGAGGCTGGCTTCGACCGAGAGCCCGTCATGGGCGATGCCGTCGACGGTGACGGTGCCGGTGTCGGGCCTGGTGACGCCGCCGAGGATCTTCATCAAAGTCGATTTGCCGGCGCCGTTTTCCCCGACGAGACCGATGACCTCGCCCGGCCTGACCTCCATGGAGAAGCCGTCGAGCGCGACGACGCCCGGATAGGTCTTGCGCACGTTCTCGAGCGTGAGGAACGGGGTGGACGCCGTTATGGATGTTTCGGAATAATTCATCACGCCTGACAGCAGCCGGTGGGCTACAGACTGACCGGCCTTCGCCGGCCCGTCAATACGATCGCCGGCTCAAGGCGAACCCTGAGCCGGCGTAACGGATTTGTCTCAGTTTCCGGACATCGCCTTCAGATTGGCGGCATAGGCGTCGACGTCGTCCTTGCCGATGATCTTGGTCGGGATGATGATCAGGCCGCCCTCCGGGATGCCCGACTTGTCGCCCTTGAGATAGGAAGCCATCAGCTTCATGCCCTGATAGGCCCATTCGAAGGGCTGCTGCACGACGGTGGCGGCAACGGTGCCTTCCTTGACGCCGCCCAGCGTGATCGGATCGTCATCGAAGCCGACGACGGTGATCGAGCCGAGCTTGCCGGCGTCGCGCAGCGCTTCATAGATGCGCGGCGTGTTGTAGGAATAGAAGCCGACCATGCAGGTGACGTCGGGGCTGGCGACCAGCGCGTCCTCGACGTTCTTCTTGGCGCGCGCCTGGTCGATGTCGTCGCCACGCACGTCGACGAGCTCGATCTTGGTGCCGGCGAGGCCGTCCTTCATGCCCTGGATGCGTTCCTTGGCATTGTCGGCGCCGAGCAGGCCGACGAAGCCGAGGCACTTGCCGCCATTGGGCATCGCCTTCTTGGCGATCTCGGCCGCCTGCTTGCCGGCATCGACGTTGGACGAGCCGATATAGGCGACACGCTTGGTCTGCGGGGCGTCACTGTCGGTAGTGAACAGCGCCGTTTGCGACGCGATCTTGTTCAGCCCGTCGGTCGAGGTCTTGGGATCGACTGCCGAGACCATGATGCCCTTGACGCCAGCCGTCACCAGGTCATCCATCAGCCGCTGCTGGATGGCGACGGAGGACTGCTCGGGATATTTGAGCTCGAGATTGTAGTCCGGCAGTTCGCCTTGCGCCTTCTTGACGCCGGCTTCCGCGGCCTTCCAGAAATCGGAAGCGCCGTTGACGACGAAGGCCAGTGTCGGCTTGTCGTCGGCGCGTGCGATGGCCGTCGCCGTCAGGCCGATGAGCAGCGCCGCTGTGGCTACGGATGCATTTCGTATCAAGGATTTCATGTTCAACCTCCCGTTTGGCTCAGTCGTTCGACTGACCGATCTTAGTCACCTGGAATTTGCCGTCTGCAGCTTGAACGCCCTCCTCCTCAAAGGGTCCCGGCGCCGAAACAACGGCGTCGTTCCAGCTGCGATCATGGACTTTAGAGACTCATCCTTCGTTCGTAAATAGTCCGATTTGTCAGACATATCACTTGTCCGGACAGAGCTTGCGGAGGTAGTGTCCGCTCGCCATCGGGCTGTTTTTCACGCGCTCCCGCCGCTCCCGGACCGACCGGGCCGGATGCGGTGGACTGACGGTACAGCGCATTTTTGTATTAGTAAACAGTATTAGTTTTTGAGCTGTATCCAGGGCAGTATTGCGGTTTCGCGGCGCACCTGCCGGCGAGTCGGTGCGTTACCTGTGCCTGGGGCCAAGCCTTGTGGCTTTTGGGTTCCGGCTTGGGTAGCACTGCGTGAAAGATGGACCTCGAGCGCACTTATAGATATAAATGATCGCAGCGATTTCTATAAATCGATAATGTCACGCCATCTTGTCGGCCTGACCGGCTGCCGCTAGACAGGCCTAGGATTGGGGATGCCATGAGCGAGACGACGGATCCGGAAACCCTCGACACGGCGAAACGGCGCAAGCCGCCGGCGAAGAGCGCCAGGGGCCGCGTCACCATGACCGACATCGCCAGGGCCGCTGGCTGCTCGCAGGCGACGGTGTCCTTCGTGCTCAACAATTCGCCCGGCATCAAGCTGTCGCAGCAGACCCGCGAACGGGTGATCGAGGCCGCACGCTCCCTCGGCTATACCGCGCCGGCCTTCTCCGCCCTGCGGGCGCCGGTGGCCTCGTTCGAAGGGCTTGACGGGGTGATCGGCTTTGCCGTCGACCAGCTAGCCACCAGCCCCGAAGCCGTGGTCGCCATCGAGGGCGCGCGGCAGGCCTCGTGGAACGCCGGCAACGTGCTGCTGGTGGCGCAGACGCTGGGCGATTCCGTCATGGAGCCACGCGCCATCGCCGCCTTGACCAAGCGGGGCATTTCGGCGCTGATCTACATGACCATCTTCACCCGCGAGATATCAGCGCCCGACTATCTCTACGGCCTCGACATCCCGGTGATCCTGCTCAATTGCTATACGGCGGACTATGCCTTCCCGGCCGTGGTGCCAAGCGAGATCGCCGGCGGACAAAGCTCCACCCGCCACCTGATCAGCCACGGCCACCGCCGCATCGCCACCATCACCGGCGAGCCGTGGATGCAGGCCGCACAAGACCGGCTGAAGGGCTATCGCCGGGCGCTCGCCACCGCCGACATCCCGTTCGATCCCGAACTGGTGGTCGAGGGCGACTGGTCGGCCAGCGCCGGCTATGCGGCGACCGTCAAGCTGTTGGCGCTGAAGGACCGGCCGACCGCCATCTTCTGCCAGAACGACCGCACCGCGATCGGCTGCTACGAAGCGCTGAAGGAAGCCGGCCTGCACATCCCGCAGGACATTTCCGTCGTCGGCTACGACGACGAGGAAATCGCCCGGCATTTGTTCCCACCGTTGACGACCTCGATCCTGCCGCACATGGCAATGGGACAATGGGCGATCGAGCAGCTCGAGGTGCCGGCGGCGCCTGGGCGAGGTCGCTATCCGATCACCAAGCTGGAATGCCCGCTGGTGGAACGGGAGAGTGTGCGGGCCGTGGCGGCCGTGTCCTAAAAAAGCGCGTCGCTTGTGGAGAGATACAGGCGACGCGCATTCGGTCTTCCATTGTCGATAGGGCCTTCGCTGCCCGGTTGTCCGCGGCCATGCAAAAGTCCGCCCAGAAATAGTCGAATGCCGCGAATTGACCGCGAGCAAGTCCCGACCTAGCGTCCGCCGCGGTTGGGTTTGGGTTGCCTCAAGAATTTGGTGCTTGAAACGGATGCGCTGTCCCTGGCGCGGCATCCGGGCGGACAGCTGTGTCCTGTCGACGGGCTCCAGCAGGGCACAAGGGGCGGATGACGCTTGAGCGGCAGGTCTTTTCGGATGGCGGGGCGCGACCCCTCGCGCGCCTGCGGTCCAGGACGCAGCGCGTCGGCGCATTCCTCTTGCCGACCAGGGTCGGCGGCTAAACCCAGAGGATCAATTTTTGCGGCGAACCCGGCCATCACCGCCAGGCGTCGGTGCGGGCGCTAACGAGGGACGACGATGACCACTTTCACGATTTCCGACCAGGCCACCCTCAATGCGGCGATCACCGCTATCGCGGGCCGCGCCGGGACAGACATCTTCAATTTCACGACCAGCTTCACGCTCAGTGGAAATATGACGCCGCTGTTCCTGACGGCCGGCGAAAACCTGACGATCAACGGCAATGGCCAGACGATTGACGGCGCCAACACCTATGGCGGCTTCGTCATCGAGCACGGCTTTGTTGCGATCAACGACCTCGACATCGTCCATTCCACGGCAAGAGGCGGTACTGGCGGTGTGTGGCAAGGCAATGGTAGCGGCGGCGGCGCCGGGCTGGGCGGCGGCCTGTTCGTCGGCGCCGGCGCCAATGTGACGATCAGTAATGTCGATTTCACCGGCGACCGGGCCATCGGCGGCAATGGCGGCGGTGTCAGCAGCACTTTCTCCAACGGTGGCCTTTGGAATGGCTTCCTCAACGATGGCACCGGCTTCGGTGCGGGCGGCATTGGCGGCACTGGCTCCGGCCCTGGCGGCAGTGGTGCAAGTGGTGGCTTCGGCGCCGGCGGCGGCGCAGCCACACCCTCTGCCGGCGCACCCAATGTGCCTGGAAATGGCGGCTGGGGCGCCGGTGGAGGCGGCGTGGGAAGCTTCAGCCATGCCGGATACGCCGGTGGCGGCGGCGGCCTGGGAGCAGGCGGCGCCATCTTCGTCGATACGCTTGGCGCGCTGACCATCGCCGGAGGCACGATCTCCGGCGGCGCGGTGCAAGGCGGCTCGGCTGGCCCGAATCAGGGCATCGGGGTCCAGGGTGGCGGCGGCGGCGGGTCGTCCGGTTCCGGCATCTTCCTGCACGGCACCACCATAAATTTCGCGACGGCGCTCGGGCAGATCTCGACCATCAACGACGTCATCCAGGACGGCGACGGCATCGGCGGCATTGTCATGAAAGGCGCTGGAACGCTGCAGTTGGGCGGCGCCAACGGCTTTGCCGGCGGCATCACCGTCTACAGCGGCACGCTTTCACTGGCCAACACAACCGCCGCCGGCTCGGGCGCCATCAACTTCTTCGGCCATGGCGCGCTGCAGCTTGCTTCGGGTGTGAACATTGCCAACCAGCTCAAGAATTTCGGCACATCCGACACGATTTCACTGCTCGGCTTCGGTTCGGCCAGCGGTGTCTCGTACAATTCAGCCACCCACGTTCTGACGGTCACACGCGCTACCGGGGTCAGCGAAACGCTGCAGCTCGACCTCACCCATAGTTATGCCGGCAATCATTTCGTGACGGCGACCGACGCCAACGGCAACACGACCATCTCGATCGCCAGCCTCATCGCCAACGGCGACTTCCAGCTGATCGATCTGTCGGACACCGGCCCCGGCGTCAGTGTCGATCACACTGCCGGCAATACCGTGAGTGGCTCGCTGACGGGCTGGACCGGATCCGGCTCATTCGGCGCGTTTGCGCCGACATCTGCCGCTTCGACCGGCTTTGCCGGCAGCAACATCGGCTTTCTCAGTGCGCAAAACAGCAGCGTATCGCAAACGGTCAACGCGCCTGGAAACTTCGACAGCTACAGCGTCGCGTTCGACCTGGGGAGCCGGGCTGACGCGGGCAACGGAACCACCGTGCGGGTGCAGGTCTTCGCGGGCGGGATCCAGATCGCCTCGCAGGATTACGACACCTCATCGGCTGTGCAGGGCCATGGCAGCGTCGCGCACTACGTGCTGAACACTGCCGCGCTCGACGCAACCACACGCGGCTTGGCGGTCCAGGTCCGCATCACCGATATCGGCATTGGCCAAGCGCTGTTCGACAATGTCGTGCTGACCGGCACCGACACCACCACGCCCGTAGTGACCAACCATCTCCAGACCGACACTGGCGTTTCGGGCATCGACACCCTCACCAACGTCGCGACTCTGACCGGGACGGGCGACGCCAACGCGATCGTGCATTTCACCGTCGACGGCACGCTCGTCGGCCAGACGGCGACCGCCAACGCCGCCGGCGTCTGGACATTCACGCCGACCGGCCTCTTGAATGGCCAGCACACCATCGTGGCGAGCGAAACGGACGACGCCGGCAACACCGGAACCTCGTCACTGACCTTCACCCTCGACACCACCTTGCCGGCGGTGACCAACCATCTCCAGACCGATACCGGCATTTCGAGCGCCGACACCATCACCAATGTCGCGACATTGACGGGATCGGGTGACGCCAACGCGATCGTCCACTTCACTGTCGACGGCAACCCAATCGCCCAGACGGCGACCGCAAACGGCGCCGGTGTCTGGACATTCGCGCCGACTGGCCTGCTGGACGGCCAGCACACCATCATTGCCAGCCAAACGGACGCCGCCGGCAACACCGGAACCTCGTCGACGACCTTCACCCTCGACACCACTGTGCCGCCGGTGACCAATCAGCTTCAGACCGATACCGGAACCTCTGGCAGCGACACCATCACCAACGTCGCGACGGTGACCGGATCGGGTGACGCCAACGCCATCGTGCACTTCACCGTCGACGGCAATGCTGTCGCCGGGACGGCGACCGCCAACGGCGCCGGCGTCTGGGCCTTCACGCCGACTGGCCTGCCGGACGGCCAGCACACCATCGTGGCGAGCCAAACGGACGCCGCCGGCAACACCGCAACGTCGTCGCTGGACTTCACCCTCGACACCAGCGCGCCGACCCTGACGATCTCCAGCGACATCGACCAGATCCACGCCGGCGAATCGGCAACGATCACGTTCACCTTCAGCGAGGACCCCGGCTCGACCTTTGCGTGGGACGGCTCGACGGGCGATGTCACCGTCAGTGGCGGTACGCTCAGCGCGATCACCGGCGCGGGCCTGACGCGGACAGCCATTTTCACGCCCAACGCGGTGCATGGTAGCATCGGCGTCGCCGGCACAACCTATAGCGATGCCGCGGGCAATCCCGGAGGCTCAGGCAACGCGATTGCGCTGACCGGGCTCGATCACAACATGATCAGCGGCACCGCGTTCGACGACAAAAACGGCAACGGTATCAATGACGACGGTGCCGTGCTGGGCGGAATTACCGTGCACCTTCTGGGCACGGACCATCTCGGCAACGCGGTCAACGTCTCGACCACGACCGGTCTCGATGGAGGCTATTCCTTCACCGACATCGTGGATGGCGCCTATTCTGTCCAGTTCGACGCCGACGGTCATATTTTCTCACCGGCGAACCAAGGTGGTGATGCCGCCCTCGACAGCGACGTCAATTCCCTGGGCATCGCGCCGACGATCGTCCTCGTGGAAAACGCCGACATCTCCCATGTGGACGCCGGCATGGCCGTGCCCGCCACGGTCGGCGATTTCGTTTTCAACGACACCAACCTCAACGGTCGCCAGGACGTCGGCGAGGTGGGAATTGCCGGTGTTTCCGTCTCACTTGTCGACACATCCGCGGCGCATAACATCCTGGCAACCACCACCACCGATGTGAACGGGCACTACAATTTCACCAATCTCCTGCCCGGTTCCTATCAGCTGCAGATCACGGCGCCCTCGGGATATGTGCTGACAACACAGGACTCGCCTGTCTCCAACGACGCGACCGACAGCGACGTGTCCGTGTCAACCGGGCTGACTGGTGCATTCAGCTTGATCGAGGGCCAGAACGACACCAGCCGTGATGCCGGCATGTATGCCTTGCCGACCTTTGCCGGTCTCGACGGCGACGCGGCGACCTTCACCGAGGACGGGCCGGCTGTCCATCTCGATACCGGCACCGCCGCTTCGCTGGCCGATGCCGACGGCACGATCTTTTACACCTACGATTCAAACAATCTGGCGCAGCCCGGGCATCTCACGGTCTCGATCACCGGCGGCGGCACTGCGACCGAGGACGTGCTTGGCTTCGACACGTCAGGCGATGTTTCGCTTTCCGACGGCCTCACCGCCGGCAGCGTCGTCGCGGTCGGCGGGGTAACCGTAGGAACGATCGCGGCCGGTGGCGATGGCCAGAACGGACATGACCTGTCCGTCACTCTCGATCTCTCGCTGAGCAACGCGAATTTCGAAACGCTGCTGCATGCATTGACCTATTCCAACAGCAACGGCGCCGACCCATCGGCCGCCGACCGCACGGTCACGGTGAGCTTCGACGGCGATCTACAGACACATACGGCAACGACGACGGTCCACGTCACCGCCGTCAACGACGCGCCGGCAGCCGCGAACGACAGCTACAACGCCAGCGAGGACACGCAGCTGACGATTGCGGCGCCCGGTCTGCTGGCCAACGACAGCGATGCCGACCACGATCCGCTGACGGCGCTGCTGGTCAACGGCCCGTCACACGGCGTGCTGACGCTGAATGCCGACGGATCGCTGAGCTACACGGCGGACGCCAACTACAACGGCGCCGACAGCTTCACCTATAAGGTCGGTGACGGGACGACGACCTCGAACGTCGCCACGGTCAGCATAAACGTGGCGGCGGTTGATGACCCCGGGCTTGCGGCGGTCGATTCCTTTTCGACCAACGAGGCGACGGCGATCGGCCCGGGCTTCAACGTCTTCGCCGACAATGGCGACGGCGTCGATGTCGACATCGACAATCCGCTTTCAGTCGCCGCCGTGAACGGCGTCGCCGGCAATGTCGGCACCGAGATCACGCTGGCTTCCGGCGCGCTGTTGACGCTGAATGCGGACGGCACCTTCGACTACGACCCGAATGGTGTCTTCAACGATCTGCCGGGTGCGTCGTCAGGTGCGAGCAACACGACCGCAACCGACAACTTCACCTATACGCTCGCCGGCGGCAGCATCGGCACGGTGACCATCGCCGTGCATGGGCTCGATGGCGACGCCGACAATCTGATCGGCACGGCGGGCGCCGACACGCTGAATGGCGGCATCGGCGCTGACACCATGCATGGCCTTGCCGGCAACGACATCTACACCGTCGACAATGCCGGCGACCAGGTATTCGAGGCGGCGGGCGAAGGCACCAATGACACCGTCCGGACCTCGGTCAGCTATGCACTGGCCGCGGGCCAGCAGATCGAGACGCTGGCAACGGACAATGTTGCCGCCACGACCGCCCTCTCCCTGACCGGCAATGAGTTCGCTCAAACCATCATCGGCAATGCCGGCGCCAACATCATCGACGGCCTTGGCGGCGCCGACACGATGCAAGGCGGTCTGGGCAACGATACCTACATTGTCGACAATGCCGGCGACCAGGTGATCGAGGCCAACGGCCAGGGCACCGACAGTGTCTTCAGCTCCGTCTCCTTCAATCTCTTCGGCCAGGAGATCGAGACCCTGACGCTGACCGGCACAGGGTCCATCAACGGCACCGGCAACGCTCTCGCCAACACCATCACCGGCAACAGCGGCGACAACGTCATCGACGGCCTTGGCGGCGCCGACACCATGCAAGGCGGCACCGGCAACGACACCTACTATGTCGACAATGCCGGCGACCGTGTCTTCGAGCTCAACGGCCAGGGCATCGACAGCGTCTTCAGCTCCGTCTCCTTCAACCTCTCAGGCCAGGAGCTGGAGAACCTGACGCTGCTCGGCGCCGCAAGCATCGACGGCACCGGCAATTCGGCCGCCAATGTTCTCACTGGCAATTCCGGCGCCAACACGCTCATCGGGCTCGGCGGCAACGACACGCTGGACGGCAAGGCCGGCGCCGACACCATGCAGGGCGGCGTCGGCAACGACATCTATTACGTCGACAACGCCGGCGACCATATCATCGAGGCCAACGGCCAGGGCACCGAGAGCGTCTTCAGTTCCGTCTCCTTCAACCTCTCCGGCCAGGAGCTGGAAAACCTGACGCTGCTTGGCGCGGCAAACCTCGACGGCAACGGCAATTCCACCGGCAATTTTCTCACTGGCAATTCCGGCGCCAACACGCTCTTCGGGCTCGGCGGCAATGATACGCTGGATGGCATGGCCGGCGCCGACACCATGCAGGGCGGCCTCGGCAACGACACCTATTTCGTCGACAATCTCGGCGATCATGTCATCGAGCTCAACGGCCAGGGCTTCGATACGGTCAACAGCGCCATTTCGTTCAACCTCTCCGGCCAGGAGCTGGAGAACCTGACGCTTCTCGGCACTGGCAACATCAACGGAACCGGCAATTCGACCATCAACGACATCACCGGCAACAGCGGCAACAACATCCTCGACGGCCTCGGCGGCGCCGACACCATGCGGGGCGGCCTCGGCAACGACACCTATTTCGTCGACAATATTGGCGATCATATCTTCGAGCTCAACGGCCAGGGCATCGACAGCGTCTTCAGTTCCGTCTCCTTCAATCTCTCGGGCCAGGAGCTGGAAAACCTGACGCTGACCGGCGCGGGCAACCTCGACGGCACCGGCAACTCGACCGGCAACACGCTCAACGGCAATGCCGGCGCTAACACGCTCATCGGGCTTGGCGGCAACGACACGCTGGACGGCAAGGCCGGGGCCGACACGATGCAGGGCGGCACCGGCAACGACATCTACTTCGTCGACAATGCCGGCGACCGGCCGATCGAGCTCGACGGCCAGGGCACCGACACGGTCAACAGTTCCGTCAGCTTCAATCTCTCCGGCCAGGAACTGGAGAACCTCAACCTGCGCAGCGGGGCTTCCATCAACGGCACCGGCAACCACATCGACAATGTCATCACCGGCAATTCCGGCGACAACATCATCAACGGCCTCAGCGGCAACGACACGTTGACCGGCGCGCAGGGCCATGACAGTTTCCTCTTCACCACTGCACTCAGCCTCGTCGTCAATGTCGACACCATCACCGACTTCTCGGTGGTCGACGACACCATCGTGCTCGATCACGCGATCTTCGCCGCCCTTGCCGGCAACGGCACGCTGAGCGCCGACCAGTTCACCGCCAACGCCTCCGGCACCGCCACCTCCGCCGACCAGCACATCATCTACGAGACCGACACCGGCTGGCTCTACTATGACAGCAACGGCGATGCCGCCGGCGGCTCGAAGCATTTTGCGACGGTGGCGGCGAACCTGGCGATGACGAACGCAGATTTTGTCGTGGTGTGAGGGGGAAGGCAGAGGTCACCATCCGGGGAGCTGGGATGGTGGGCTTTCGTGGGCCGACCCCCTGAGACGGTCGATGCGAGGAACTGTCGCCACCTCACGCGCCGTGGATGCAGGCCGCGCAAGACCGGCTGAAGGGCTACCGCCGGGCGCTCGCCACCGCCGACATTCCGTTCAATCCGGAACTGGTGGTCGAGGGCGACTGGTCGGCCAGCGCAGGCTATGCCGCGACCGTCAAGCTGTTGGCGCTGAGGGACCGGCAGACCGCCATCTTCTGCCAGAACGACCGCACCGCGATCGGCTGCTACGAAGCGCTGAAGGAAGCCGGCCTGCACATCCCGCAGGACATTTCCGTCGTCGGCTACGACGACGAGGAAATCGCCCGCCACCTCTTCCCACCACTGACGACCTCGATTCTGGGCGATCGAGCAATGGAGGCACTGGCGGCATCCACGAGCTGGCCAGCGTTCTGATCGCTGCGGCGATCGCCAATGACATTCACCGGTAAATGACGGGTATCGAATGGCAAGGTGGTGGCGCTGCCGAACCGGAAACGGAGGCATGATCCGCACACGTGAAAAAAGCGATGGAACGCGGTGGAACGGTGGATAGCGTTGATATTGCTTCACCGCTCAAATCATGTGGTGGAACAGGCCCATCGCTAGATGGCACTAAGCTTATTTAGAACTTCATCTGCGCGTACAGACCCGAGGACAGGTTTGCGTCGGCCCGTGAATTGACTTGTCGCAAATTTCGGGTCCGGTCCAACGTCATGCAGAAATATTTGGCAGATTTCCATTCCAGGCATGAGGGCGATGGGCACCTCTCCGACATTGCTCAACTCTAGGGCAAGACAACCAGCGAAACCTGGCTGAATTCCCGATGCTGTCTCGATAATCAAGCCGCGCCTCCCGAGAGACGATTTGCCAGTAACGTAGCCAGCCAAGTCAGACGGTAGACGCAACCACTCTAATGTAATGCCCAACACAAAATTTCGCGGATGGATGATAAATCGCTCGCCAAATCGAACGAAATGTTCCTTCGTCGGAACAGGCTCATCCTCAGGCTTGCTTACTTTCAACAGCTCTGTTCGAGCGTGGCGCATAGTCCGGAACCATCGTCCTAGGCGTAAATCGAGTGATGCAGCGCCTGTGTCTGATAGACGCTTAAGGTTGGGAGGCGGAACGATCGAGAGCATCCCCGGATCAGCATTCGCAGCAAGATTTAGCCGTGCCGTCAGTCCTGTGCTGCTAAGCATTTGCGACACCTTTTGTTTTCGTCTCGAATTCCATTACCTCCATCGTCTTAAATACAAGATCATTGAGTATATCGAGACGGGCCTGGTCGTTGAAATTGAACTTTGACCACAAAGGCCAATCTAGCCGTACTTTCCAGCCGGCATTCACAATATCACCAAGCGTCTTGGTCGATGACGCGGGCGAAAGCGCGCAAAACTGCTTTACGATACGATCTCGCTCACCCTTGCTGGGCACCGGCAATGCGCTTGCCTCGATGAGAACCTTCACCGATTCAATCAATTCAGCAGTCATGGCCTGGGAGGACAAATCGGCCATCTTAAGTACAAACTCATCTCCGCTCGGTATTCGTTTGGGTGGATCGAAGAAATACGTCAGAAAATCAGCAGGCGGATCGATGGCAAAAATCTTGCACGCCTCTAAAAGAACCCCAACTCTCGATACAAGTGCCGGATAGTGTGGAGCGCGATCTCCGATGTTTGGTGCGATTAGATATAGAAAAGAATATAGAAATCCTTCACCGAATATACGTAGACCAATTATGTCACAAAAAATCTCTTCTATCTGACGCGTCGCTAATTTATAAGACTGCGTCCAGATGTTCCTTAGGAACAAGTCGGTTAAAAGATCTTGTGATGCATTAGTAATATTAAATGTCTTCTGAAAGTCCTTCCAGTTGGCGACGTATGCTTCCACCAAGGATTTTTGAAGTGTTTTATCTAGGTTCGCAAGGGCTGCGCTTCTATCTTGCTTCTTCCGCCATATGGAGTGTCCAATCTCGTGCCCCGCAAGCGGAATTATTAGAGAATTGCTCGCCTCTGTTGAAGGAAGTCCGATAAACATGAGATTTGGAAGATCATCAGTTACGGCAGGATAGGTGAATGGAGAAAAATCCCATTCTGAACTGACAATCAATTTCGCGTCTTTGCCGTTGACCGTCCTGCATAGTTGCAAAAGGGGATCGTAAATCTCGAATGCATTCCTTACGTTCGTCGAGCGAAGGATAAATCCAAGAACCGTGTAATAACGGGCAATGCGGGCATTGGCATGAGCACATGCTTGCTGCCTGATTTGAACGTCAGTCGTCTCGTCCATGCCAGCCAAGCGGGCTAGATCAGATTTATAAAGACCTATTAAGAGTACGAGAGCTGCTTTGGGCTCTTCGTAAGGAAACTCCGATAACTGAAGCTGCTTAACTTGCTCTATTACCGAAAGCAGCTTTTGTTTTACGAAGTCAACATCAAGCGAACCGGGCATCGTGCACCGGCATCCACTCGTCATCGGCTGCTGGTGTCAGCTCATTCAAGAGCACGCGATGAAGGGATAGGCAGAAGCGTTTCAGCCCGGTGACAATACCATCGTCGGTGGTCTTGCCTGCGCCAACATCATTCACGTTATGAACGAGTGTCTTCACTCTCTCTTCAAGCTCACCCATATTGACCGGAGGCGCGTCTTCAACACTGTATAACGCAGAGCTGAGAATTTCGACGTTGACGGGATTTTCACTTAACGCAAATAGGCCAGCAGCAGGCACGTGACCTGATGGCGATTCAAGATATTTGCCAAAAGAGGATATGATGCCCAGGTCGGCATCCTTATGCTTCTGAAGCCGGTCAAGCTGAATTGCGGCATCCAACGTCAAGGATGGGAAGTCGACGGTGTCCATTCGAAGCTGGTTTTGCATAGAAATCCCCCTGGGTGATTAGGGCCGCACGCTATCTGCGTCGGGAGTCTGCCGTCAATGCACGAAATTCGTTAAGGAACAACCCTGTTCCTCGAACAGGGTTCAGTTCGACGATATGTCATGTGTATCACCGCCCTTTTTTGTCCACTGCCGAGGCAAGATATAATCGAGCATGGCGAAAATGCGAGAATATCTCGGCGGAACTGAGGCGGACGCGTTTTCATCTCTTGGTGAGTATTTGGTGAGTGGCAATCCGTCGATTTTTCAGGAGCTTCGGCTAACCCTTGGTTCTATTATTTATTGGCGTATTTATTGGCGCACCCGACAGGATTCGAACCTGTGACCTCTGCCTTCGGAGAATGGATAGTGGCTTTCGCCGAACCTATCCGATTCTATCCGAATACGCGCTATGCCACTGAAATCACAAAACAAATTTGAAATCGTCCAGCGCCGACGGTACGACGGGACGGCTCAACCCCCTCCCTGCCGTGCTTACGCTTTGCTTACGCGGGGATTCTGTCAAGGAGACACCCTAGCATGGCGAAGCTGACCAAACGAACCGTCGATGCCTCCAAAATCAAATCCTCGGACTATGTCCTATGGGACGACGACCTTCCGGGGTTTGGGTTGCGCGTCTTCAAATCGGGCAAGCGCAGCTATGTCGTGCAGTACCGCACAGCCGGTCGCTCGCGTCGCTACACCATCGGCCTGCACGGCGTGTGGACACCTGAGGAAGCCAGGCGCGAGGCGAAAGTCCTGCTGGGCCAGGTCGCAAGGGGCGGCAACCCCGCCGAGGAGCGCAAACTCGATCGCGAGGCGATCACGGTCAAAGAACTCTGCACCCGCTACCTCGAAGATCTCAAGAATGGGCTCGTACTCGGGAAAAGGGGGCGGCCCAAAAAATCCACGACAATCTCCACCGACGTCGGGCGCGTCGAGCGCCACATCGTTCCGCTGCTCGGTAGTCGACGGGTAAGGGACTTGGCTAAGTCCGACATTACCCAGGCCATGAAGGACATCATGGCGGGCAAGACACGCGCGAACGTGAAGACGGACAAATTGCGTGGCCGCGCAATCGTGCGCGGCGGAGCCGGTACGGCAGCCCGAACGATAGGGCTCTTCGGCGGCATTCTCAGCTATGCGGTCGAACTCGGCATCATCGAGCAAAACCCCGTGCATGGCGTTCGCAAGCCGAAGGACAGGATGAACGCCCGCCGCCTCAGCGAGCAGGAGTATCGCACCCTCGGTGATATTTTGCGAAAGGCGGTCGACGACGGGCAATACGAGACCACCGCAGAAATGATCCGGGTGATCGCCCTGACGGGTTGCAGACGCAGCGAGGTCATCTGCCTGCGTTACGGCGAGGTCGATATCGAGGGCAGTTGTCTGCGCCTGACCGACAGCAAGGAAGGAGCGTCAGTGCGCCCGATCGGTCTGCCGGTCCTGGAATACCTCGAGGGTCGCCGCGACGAGGAACAGGGTGCTGAAGACTATGTCTTTCCCGGCTGGGAGGATGACACGCCATTCGGGAGCTTCCCCAGGCACTGGACGAAGCTACTCGAGGAGACCGACCTGGTCGGCATCACACCCCATGTTCTGCGGCACAGCTTCGCTAGCATCGCCAATGACCTTGGGTTCACCGAGGCGACTATCGCCGCCTTGGTCGGTCACTCACGAGGGTCGGTGACGAGCCGTTACATCCACACTGTGGACACGGCGCTCATCATGGCGGCTGACAGCATCGCTGGCTACATTCAGGGCCTGCTGGACGGCGTCGCCTTCAGCCACACCTCCTATGCGCTCGACCGGGATTCCAGGAAGTCAGCGCTTGCGCATTTCCTGGGACAGGCCACCCAGAACGAGAACGAAACCCGCCAAGCTGCCGCCTGATAGAATGTCCGCTTTGCGCCGGTGGGTTCAATAGGTCATTGCAACACCTTCTGTAGCCTATCGGCCGGCGTTTCGAAGTCCAGGATTTTTCAGTGTCGCATTCTGTTAGACCGCCATGCCGCCGACCGGCAGACATAACTCAGAATGTTGATTTCGAGGCCGGACGAAGAGTTTGTCCTCGCTATTCCAGATAGGGCGTCAGCACATCTTCGATCCATTTCATGAATGCGCGGACTCGGCGCGACAGATTGCTCCGATGTGCTACGACGAGGGACACGGCGATCGCCTGGCGACGAAAATCGGGGATGATCTCCACAAGAGCTCCGCTCTCTAAGTATTGGCCAATCCCCAAGAGTGGCGCCTGAATCAGGCCAAGGCCGGCGAGGGCAGCGGCGTCGTAGGTCTGTGCGCTGTTGACGTGTAGCGCACCTGGCAACTGAAGCGTCGCGTAGCTGTCGCCGTCCGGATATTCCCATCCATAGGGTCTTGCGCCCAGCATCGTCGAAAAATGAATTGTCCGATGTCCCTGGCGCTGGAGATCTTCTAGCGATCGAGGGACGCCATAGCGCGCCAGATAGGCGGGACTGGCAGCGTTGACCATTCGCAACAGGCCCAGTGGACGGGCAATCAGCGTCTCGTCCCGTATGGGTCCAAGCCGCAATACACAGTCGAACCCCTCTTGAACCAGATCGACTTGCCGATCCGTACTCGACACCTCCAACTCCAACTCGGGATAAGTCGCCATGAAATCCGGCAAGGCCGGCACGATCGTTGTGCGCGCCACCTCGGTCGGAAGATCGACCCGTAAACGCCCGCGAAGCGCCACGCGATCGCCTGCGAACATCGAGTGTAGGTCATCGACTTCAGCAAGCAGATCGCGGGCACGGGCATGAAATGCGCGTCCGTCCTCCGTCAACTGGACGCTGCGCGTCGTTCGGTGCAGGAGCCTGACACCGACATCTTCTTCCAGCTTGCGGACCGCCGTTGAGGCCCTCCCCTTTTGGATGCCCAGGCTATCGGCCGCGCGGGTGAAGCTCCCCATTTCCGCTACCGTTATGAAAACGAGGATGGGTTCGAGATTCTGCATTTTCGTGCCTCAGTATTGTTTTCAAGAAAGAGAACAGTTGGTTCGTTTTCCCGGTGTTTATCACACCTAAGAAGCACAGTAAGCTTCGAATATGGGATCCCCCATCGGAGAATGACAAGTGTCCGAGACTATGAACCTGCATCAGATACCTGAAACCATGACCTTGCATCGCGCCCTGTGGGCCGGCCGGATAATGAGCGCGTTTGTCGTTATCGCTCTGGTGGCAGACGGCACTATTCAGCTTTTCGCGCCGGCACAGATCGCGAGCACGTTGCAGGAAACTGGGTTCGCGATGGACCTGACCCGTGTCGTGGGTCCGATCATACTCGCCTGCGCCATCCTTTACGCCATCCCGGCCACCGCCGTCCTCGGCGCGATCCTGGTGACGGGCTTTTTGGGAGGCGCCATCTGCGCCCATGTCCGCATTGGTGAGTTGGGGTCGCCGCCGGAAATCATTTCCCTGCTTCTGGGCGCGATGACATGGGGCGGCCTTTACGCGCGCGATCCCCGAATCCGGGCCATTCTACCACTCATCCATTGAACCAACCGGGGCAGTGTTCTGTCCCTCAACATCGGGAGAAAACACATGTTTTTAGTAATGGGAATCACGGGAAAAGTTGGCGGCGCAACGGCAGAACATCTGTTGGCGCACGGCAAGGAGGTACGCGCGCTGGTGCGCAATCGCGAGAAGGCGGCTAACTGGGCGAACCAGGGCGTGGAACTGGTAGACGGCGATTGGAATGATTCGGCAGCCATCGAGCGAGCACTCAAAGGCGTCGAAGGCGCGTTCGTCATGTTGCCGGCTGTCTGGGCGCCCTCGCCCAATTACAAAGAAGCAAAGGGCGTGATTGCAAACTATGTCGAGGCGCTCACCAAGGCCGCGCCGCCGCGAGTGGTTGCGCTTTCGTCGATGGGTGCGAACAGAACCAGTGGGCTCGGGATGATCACGGCCTTGTCGCTTCTGGAGCAAGGTTTTCGCGATCTGATATCGCCAATCGCATTTGTGCGCGCAGGTGGATTCTTTGAAAACTTCCTCTACGGCTTGCAGGTCGCGCAGGGCGGAACGCTACCGGTTTACTACAATCCGACAAACCGGAAATCGACCATGGTCGCGACGAACGACATCGGCGCGGAGAACGCAACCCTATTAACCGGGCCAGCGTGGCCAGGGCAGCGCGTCGTCGAGCTTGGCTCGATGGTCACCGCGGATGAAGTCGCAGAGCAATTGGGTGAAGTCCTGAATCTCGACGTGAAAGCCTTTGCAGTCCCGCGTGCAGGATGGGCGGGAGCGTTCGAGCAATTCGGCATCCCGAAGGGCCACACGGGACCTGCCGAACAAACGTATGAGGCCGTGAATGCAGGATGGATGGACCTCGGCGTCGCGGGTACGGAGCACGTAGCGGGTACGACCTCTGCGCGCGATGTATTCGAGGCTGCAATCAACGCCGCCAAGGCGTAAGTCCGGACGGATCAGGCATGAGACGGAGACTTCCCGCTTCTGCGTCAAACGCGTCGCGGGAAGCGCTCCGTGGCGGCAACGCCATCAACAACAGGATCGACGTCGGCTTGTCCGGGGTTGAATTCATCGTCGCCAACACGGATGCCCAGGCTCTTTCCGTGTCGAGGTGCAGGAGGCTGATCCAGCTCGGAATAACGGCTATCGCCGAGCAGCGGATGCGTATTCGGCGGCTGAGAGCTTAAGCTGCTGTTGTCGTGCTACATTAATCCCCGCATTTCGACCGTGGATTTTCGGTCGAGTGAACTATCCGAATGGCGGCTAAAGCGCCCTATAGCAGACATTCCTACGGTCCGTCCCTGCACCCAAAGCCGACATCGCTAATACAGGCCACAGCCAGCCTTGCGCCAATCATCGGACATTTGCCGATGCAGGCGGTCGTTCGCAGAGCAGTGCGAAATGATGCGTGCTTGATACGAAGGTTGGGGCAGGCGATTTGAATCTATTCAAAGTTGGTCGAGCAGTTCCTTGGGAGTTGGCAAGCAATCGTGTCTATCCCCGCATAATGCGATAGACAGTTGCATCACCCTCCACACCTCGAAGAGGCGCGTCAAAAGCCACGACACGATGGCCGGCAAGCATTTCGCTAACCCCGGGCGCGGAATAGAGCGCCTCGGAAATGCAGACCTGTCCGGCTTCTGCCAAGGCCTGCACGCGCGCGGCGACATTCACAGTCTGGCCGAAATAGTCGAGGTTGTCGTTGAGCGTCACGGCGATCGACGGTCCACAGTGGGCACCGATCTTGAGGATGATCCCTGGCCCGTCATGGTCGCCGTTGAAGCGATCGATTTCTTCAAAGACGTGGAGTGCAGCCGAAATCGCATCCGACGGCTGCGAGAATACAGCCATCACCGCATCCCCAATCGTCTTGACCACCGCTCCGGAATGTTGCTGAACCGCCGCGTTGACCAGAGCGAAATGCTCGCGGACCAAAGCATAGGCGTTGAGGTCACCCAGGCGCTCATACATGGCGGTCGAACCCTTGAGATCCGTGAACAGGAAGGTGATCTGCCGGATACCGAGCCCCTCCTTCTCGTCGACACGTTCGGATCGGAAGAGCTGCCGGAAGGTTTGCCGCGCAAGCAGCGCTCCGCCGGAAACATAAGGGTCAAAATCGAGGGCCGGCTTGGTAGTCAGCGCGACAAGCTCGGGCGGCCAGTTGATGACAAGCAACGAACCTCGCACTGGGCTCCTGTTCGCTACCTCAATAACAATCGGTCCAGGTGGCACAGCGGGCAACGCTGGCAAGAAGCGTTTGCCGTCATAACCGACCTTCAGAAGTGTCGGCGCCAACACCGGATCGCCTGATATTGGCACAGCGAATGCGGCCTGCGTCTGCACGTTGACGCCCGAAAGGGCGCCCGGTCCTAGGTCGGCGCGCAGCACTGTGGTGGTGCCGGGAGGCAGAAACGTCATGCTCCGAACGAAGCCCCGCAGAACGTCAAGAAAGCGAACGTCTTGCCCCGGTAGCCGCCCGTCATGTCCGAAGTGGAGCTTCCAGTGAAAATCCTCGACAGGGAGTGTCTCGGGATCGTGGTACGGCAGGCGCCGTAACTTCGGCGATACCGAGAAGGTGACCTCGATGAAGTCATCGAGGTCGGTGTCGCCTGATACGTCGCACAGGCCACAGACGTAGTGGGTCTTCAGCGTGCGCAGGGCGCCGAAACTTTCGAGCACCATCCCGGACTGGGGACAGAGCACATCCCAGCTCATGTCGAACAAGCCACAGCGGGTGGCATGAAGGAAGAGGTCGATTGCTTCAGACTCGGCGATTGCGCGGTCGCGAGCAAAAGTTAGCGGATTAACGCGATAGAGTGCGTGGTCCTCGGCGCTCCTGATCAGCATCTCGAATTTCGAGATGACGCGAGGGCTCCAGGCTCGCGCCTGCTCCACCTTGGTCATCCTGCTTTCGAGAAGACGATCGTCGACTACCGTCACGCCGGACCTCAACCTTGCCGCCTTACCGCGCGACAGCCTACTAAAAATCCAGCGCGATGCGAATGGATTGCCTTCGAAAGCGTTTGCCGGCACAGCAGAGATGCTTAAGCCCAGCAGCAGCCAAAGCAATAGAGACCGTGGCGCAGCCCTATCTTGAGCGCGCCAACACGCCCGTCGCGCCAGTGCTGCGCAACGAAAGCGAGCGGCGAACGGCAACGACTGAGGCAAATGTGCTTGAGGGTCGTGAATGGGTAGAGCCCGGCGACGCCAAGCGTGGCACCAGTGCGAGCGGTGCCCATCTCGAACGCTGGGGCGGATCGAGGCTCGTTGCAACGTCGCTACCGAACCGTGCCAGTCAAACAGGCAACATACGATCACATCTTCGTGTCGATGTAACTGAGCGCAATTTCCAGCGAAGCCCAGAATGGGGCAACTGTGCCCCTCAAAAAATGGGAGTATTCCGAATGCATTCGTTCAAAATCTTTGTCGCCGTCAGCATTGCCGCTCTTTGCGCCTCGCAGGCATTCGCCGAAGACACAATGGGCACGATGTCCATGATGAAGGGCGGGCAAGTGACAGCCGTCATGCCCGATGGGCATATGGGCACCATGATGCCGGACGCCAAGATGAGCGCCGAAATGATGAAAATGGCCAAGCCGATCAAGCATTGCATGATGATGATGACCGACGCCAAGGGAAAAACCTACATGGTCGATACGTCGACCAAGAAGGCCCAGGCCGAGTGTGAAAAAATGGCGATGTGAGGCGTCATCGCGCTCGGTCAATGCTTCCACCCCGCCGGCACGCGCGCCGGCGGGATGTCCGATCGATCCTGCGCCATCGAGACCATGTCACTGCCGTGGTTGCTGATCCTCGCCAGCCATAGCTGTTGCTTCGCAAGGTTGATCGGCTCGGTGGGTGTGTTAGGCCGGGTCTATTACGAAGGGACCCAACATGGCACGCTTATCGCGACGACATCCGATGCTGCGGCGCTCGCAGGCGATGTGGGTTTCGCGACGCGTCTGGCAGCCGCGCATTGTCTTCTGGGCAGGCGCCATTTCGATCGGACTGATCAGCGTGCTGTTCGCGATGCTTGCCGACCAGGCGCAGGCGCTATTCCACACCGTCATCGACAGCGGTAGCGGCTGGCGTTTTTATCTGCCACTGGTGCTGACGCCGCTCGGCTTCGTTCTCTGTGCCTGGCTTGCGCATTCCTTCTTTCCAGGCTCGCAGGGCAGCGGCATTCCGCAGGCGATCGCCGCGCGCCATCTGCGCGATGACGACGACCGCGGCCACATCCTGTCGTTGCGGCTGGTGGTGGGCAAGATCGCGCTCACCGTAGTCGGTCTTGCCTGCGGGGCCTCGATAGGCCGCGAGGGACCGACAGTGCAGGTCGGCGCCTCCCTGATGCTGCAGGTCGCACGCTGGGGCGGCATGGCGCAGGCGCGCGGGCTGATCTTGGCAGGGTCGGCGGCAGGCATAGCGGCTGCCTTCAACACACCGCTTGCCGGCATTGTCTTCGCCATCGAGGAGATGGGCCGCGCCTATGAATCCCGCACCAATGGGCTGGTGTTAACGGCGGTGATCCTCGCCGGACTCGCCTCGTTGAGCCTGGTCGGAAACTACACTTACTTCGGAGTCGCCAAAGAAACAGTGGCCTTTGCCAGCGACTGGCCGTTGGTGCTTGCCTGCGGCATCGTTGGCGGGGCCGTCGGCGCGCTGTTTTCGCTGCTGGCGCTCAAAGCGACGCGTCGCATCCGGCGCTGGAACGCGTTGCAGCCGCTCTGGCGCACAATGGTTGTGGCAAGCATTTGCGGGCTGGCGGTGGCCGCCATCGGGATCGCCTCGAATGGCCTCACCTTCGGCACCGGCTATGCGCAGGCGCGGGGAGCCATCGAAGGCACGCCGCTGCCGGCGTTTTTCTTTGCTGAGAAATTCGTGGCTGGCTTGCTCTCGATGGTTTCGGGCATTCCGGGCGGCATCTTCGCGCCATCTCTAGCCGTAGGAGCCGGCCTTGGCAGCACGCTTGGCCTACTGCTCGGCGCCGCCACCGGCACAGCTGCGCTGCTTGGCATGGCTGGCTATTTTGCCGGCGTTGTCCAGGCTCCGATGACGGCCTTCGTCATCATCCTCGAAATGACCGGCAACCACGACAATGTCATTGCGCTGATGTGCGCATCGATGCTGGGCTATGGGACAGCGCGATTGATTTCGAACGAGCCGCTTTACCACGCCCTATCTCGCCTGTTCATCGCCGAGGCGATCCGGCGCAGAAGATCCAGAAATCTCGAAACATCCGGCTCTGCCGCGTAGAGCCCAGTTTGAGTTGCCAGTAAGCTCAAACTTCAGTGAACATAAGGAGCATGGCGCAACGTCGGCTTGCCGGCATTCCGTGTTCGACCTCTCGGCGTAGCACCTGTCGAAGCCGCTCTCCGGCCTGCGCATCATCCATCACCCGAAAGCCCAGCCTCTGGTAAAATGGCGCGTTCCAGATCACGTCCCGGAACGTCGTCAGGGTAAGGGCGACAAGGCGGCGACGCCTCGCATCCGCAATGGCCTTTTCTAGCAAGGCGCGTCCGATACCCAAACGTTGTCGATCAAGGCGCACGGCAAGTTCCCAGATGTGCAATGTGTCATTCTGGATCTCCGCGCTCAGGAATGCGACCGGCCGGTCCTCGAGCTCCACTGCTACCCAGCACGTGCCCTTGGCGATGAGTTCACGGTGGCGCTCGACGGTCTGGTTGTCGTCGTCGGCAATCCAGGCAAGCTCCTCGATCCCACGGTAAGCTTCACCCGCCGACTGTTCGATATCGGATAGTGTTTCCGCGTCAGGGTCTTGCGCAATTCGGATGGTGGTCATTGGGTTGGAGTCGGCTCTTCAAGTATTTTGCAGAGAATGACGTTGGAGTGTCCCTCGGGCCAATCCGCAAACTCAGCTACGCGCACGAAGCCGGATTTTTCATACATTCCTGGCGCTTGGAAATCATGGCTCTGCACCCAAATCCGCCGAACGCCTCGAGCTTCGGCCTCGGCCGCGAAGGCGTTCAACAACGCTCGCGCATAGCCACGTCCCCTATGCGCCTCGTCGATCCACATCTGTTTGAGTTCGGAAGTGCCTGCCCAGGAAAATCCTGTTGCAACACCGATGATGCGTCCAACCGCGTCGCGGATCACAAAGCCAAGGCCCTGAGCGTCATCACTCCCCACAGCTTCCCGGTTGTAGGCGTAGATCCTGTCTTCGAAGGCGTCGATCTCAATTGCCGAAAGATCGTGCTGGGGTTGGGCAAGGGTGGTCATTTCGAGCGCTCGATTCCCTTGGGTCGAGACAAGACCGTCTCAAGCGACAAACGGCCAGGACCGCCTACTGCAAGCGTTGCAAGGCCGGCGAGGTAAAGCAGGATGATTTCGTAGCCGACAGGCCCGAACCGGATCCCCTCGGCCGTCACCTCGGCAAACTTCACCGAGAAGAATCCATACTGGGAATGGACCGTGAACAACGCAGTCAAAAGCACGATCGCCATCGGCACGCTAACGATTGGAATGAATGCGCCCGCCAGGACAGCACCGCCGCCGACAAGTTCAACCACCGTTGTCAACCATGCTAGCAATTGAGGCTCAGGGACTCCGAGTGTCTGAAGCACGACGCCAAAGCTTCCCGGCCCTCTGCTGAGTTTGGCATAGCCATGGGCAAGGAAGCCAAAGCCCACGATCAACCTTATCGGCAACGGCGCCCATCCGGCTGTGGTGGACGAGAAGAGTCTAGTTCTCGTGATGAGTCCACTGAGATGCATTCCCGGTATACCTTTCTTTGGGCGGTGTGCCTGAGGTTCGGCACTATCCGAAAAAAGCGCGCCATGGCGGGCTAGGGAGACGGCCTCTTATTCGCCCCATGGGAACCGACCGTTACAGCCTCACGGCATCGTTACCGCCGCTGCGGAGCCTGCACGAGACCAGAACCGAAATCGCCCGGCCCACCTTCGGCGGCGGACCGGGCGTAATGTGGAGCGGGGTCGGTCAGGCAGCTTCGGCGGCGAGAACGACGGGAAAGTCGATATCGGTGCGGGCAACATTGTTGATGAGATTGGTCAGGAAGTTCTCGGCTACGATGGCGACAATCTCGATAACTTGAGCCTCGGTAAAACCCGCCGATTTCACGGCGGCAATCTCGGCGTCCGTTACCTTGCCGCGGGTCTCCGCCACCCTGGCCGCGAAACGCACCGCCGCGTCAGCCTTGGGATCGCTCGACCTGCCCTTGCGGTTGAGCGCGATCTCCTCGGGGCTGATCTTTGCCAGATTAAGACCGAGATAGGTATGAGCGGACAGGCAGTAGTCGCAGCCGTTCACCTGGGCAACGGCCAATGCAATGCGCTCGCGCGTTTTCACGTCCAGTGCTTTGGTGAGCGCGCCGGACAGGCTGGTCATGCCCGCCAGAGCGGCAGGGCTTATGGATACGAGGCGAAAAAGGCCGGGAACGACGCCAAGCTGCTTGTTTACGGCGTCTAGAATGGGTTGCGAGGCGGTTGGGGCTGCCTCACGGGTCGGGATGGCAATGCGGGACATTTTATAGCTCTCCTGTTCGATGATGTCGGTGCGACAGGCAGCTACCTATTATCTTCCAAAGGGCGAGAGTATTGGATATCTAGGAGATGTGACCTCTCAATATATGGAAGGGCTTGCGCGTGGACCGCCTCGAAGCCATGTCAATTCTGATCGCCGCCGTCGAAACCGGCAGTCTCTCAGCAGCAGGGCGGAAACTCGGAACACCGCTTCCAACTGTCAGTCGCAAGGTGGCGGAATTGGAGGCCTATCTCCACACCCGCCTGCTCGTTCGATCGACACGCCGACTTATCCTCACCGAGAGCGGAGCCGCCTATGTCGCAGCCTCCAGGCGAATCCTGGAGCTGGTGGGCGAAGCAGAGCGAACTGCATCGGGCGAATACAACGTGCCAAAGGGCGATCTGATTATTACGGCACCCGTTGTATTCGGGCGGCTGCATGTGTTGCCGACGATAAATGATTTCTTGGCGCACTTTCCGGACATCAATGTGCGGTTGGTGTTGTCAGACCGCAATGTGAATCTCGTCGACGATCATGTCGACATGGCTGTGCGGATTGGCCCTTTGCCAGATAGCAGCATGGTGGCGACGCGGGTTGGATCCGTGCGCAGTGTGGTTTGCGGCAGTCCGACCTATTTTGCCGACCACGACCTGCCGAGGGCGCCGGCCGATCTCTCCGGACTCTCTTGCGTCACGTTTGATGTGGTGGCGTCCGCCACATCCTGGCGTTTTGCCACGCCAAGCTCAAGTGCTGAGCAGACCGTAGCGATCCGGTCACGCTTGTCAGTGAATACCGCGGAAGCCGCGATCGACGCTGCCATTGCAGGTGTAGGCGTCACCAGGGTCCTCTCTTATCAAGCGGCAAAGGCGATGGAACAGGGAAAGCTGGTGGCCGTTCTTGAAGAGTTCGAACCGGCACCCATGGCGGTCAGTCTCGTCCATGCAGGTCAGGGACTTTTGCCACTCAAGATGCGATTCTTTCTTGATTTTGTAGCCCCGCGTTTGCGCAAAGCCCTGGTGCCGCCAAAGCATGACTGATGGCGAGGCGGTCTCTCACAGCCGTGCCGAACTCACGTCCTACCATTGCGTGCGACGCATTGGCCGCGTCTGTTCCTTGAGTTACGAGGACGATATGATAGCCGTCGCCGCCGGCCCGGTATCAGGCATGTGAAGGACCGAAATGACACTTGAGCTCAAGTTGCTCGCGTTCACCATAGGGCTGGGGTTAATACAAATTATCCTCGCATCGCATGCTGCAAGCCTGCAACGTGGTTATGCTTGGACGGCGGGCTCACGGGACGAGGCCGTGCCAGAATTGACCGGGCTTGCGGGCCGACTGGCCCGAGCGCTGCAGAATTTCGTCGAGACGTTTCCTCTGTTCGCTGCAGCTGTTCTGATCGCACATCTGACAGCCACGCACAGCTGGATGACCGAGTGGGGTGTTCAGCTCTATTTTTGGGCTCGTATCGCCTATCTCGCATTATACGCAGCAGGGGTTTTTCTCTTACGCTCCCTCGTATGGAACGTGGCTGCGCTGGGGATCGTCATGGTCCTTCTTTCACTCATCTGATCCGTGGTTGGCCAATCGAATATGCGGCTTGCTCAGGTCTCAATTGCGTTATCAAAGAAGCGGCACTGTATGGGGTCCAACCAAAATCGCCTTCCGCTTTGCGAAAACACCGGCCAAACAAGGCTTTTGCGGCTGCGAAATCAGGGAGTTTGATCGGGGAACGACAATTGGATGGTCAAGCCGGCGGGGTATCCTATCGTAAGCCCCGAAACGCGAACGTAGGGATTGGAAGCAAGTCGATCGCGAAGCGCAATCGCCCTCGTAATGGCCCTCCGAAGGTTCTCTCGCAGAACCTCCGGAGCGATTTCGCCGTTGGAAATCCTATATGACGGCAGCGTCTCTTCGATAAACGCTATGTCTGCCGCGACTTGCGCGATGGTCTCTTCCCGGTTCATTTGATGTTGGGCTAACGCGGGACACGCCGACAACCCTATCACACAGGTTGCTACGAGGCGCTTCAACATCGACTTCCTTCCGACCATCCTGTTAGCATTGCGCACCCCAGGAGCGCATGCAAGGCGGGATGAATCGCGGAGAGGGCGATCTTGTGCAAGGCCGCAGTGAGATGGCGTCCAGGACGCGCGAGGCCTCCGTTCCCCCCGACAGCAACGACATCGTCTTGGAACGCGCTGGCAGTGGGCTGTTGTAAGGGAAATGCGACTGCATCAAAGACCGGCGCTCGCATCGTAATGGCTTGCGGTTTCCTCACTTACTCTGGCTGGTGATACGGTCGGCAACGTAGTCAAACGAGAAGACGCCGGCGCCACGGGTCAGCAAGAGAAGCAGCAGCGAGGCCCACAGCAAATGCTCGGCCCAGTTCTCCGGGAAAACGAAGATCTGGATAACCGAAACGACACCGAGCAGCATCAGCGCGCCGAGACGCGAGAACAGCCCCAGGAAAAGCAGCACCGCGCCGGTGATCTCTGCCGTTGTCGCCAGCGGCGCCGCGATCGACGGATCGATGAGTGGTAGATTGTATTCGCTTGCGAACAGCTGCAGCGTCACCGGCCAGGACGCCAGCTTCGATTGTGCGGACTGCCAGAAGACGTGCGCAATCGCCACGCGAGCCGCGAGCTGCACCAGCGAAAATGGGATACGCTCCGGCAACTTGATCACTCGTCGGTAAAGACCAACAAGGCCGGCAGGGCGAGGCGTGGAATATTCTGGTATCGCGGTCATGATTGTCTCCTTCAGTTTGAAAGGGGATGCACCGGGACGTGCACGTCGGTTACGAGCCTGTCGCGGAACAGACGCACAAGCGCTGAAACAAGGTCGAAGGCGGGGTCGAGTGCCAAGGCGCGGCCAGTGGCATGCTCAAGGCCGAAGCCGTGCTTCAGCGAATGCCAGAAGGCGAAGCTCGCGCGGTCGAGCAGAAAAAGCCGCACGTAGTTCCCAGATCGCCACAGCGCCACCCGTTCGGGGCGCCTTGTCCAGGTGATTTTTTCATCGACCCCCGTCTCCTTTTGATGCTCCATCCATACCGACAGGATCGACCAGTGGGAGACGATCAGTCGCAGTGAGGGCTGGAGCAGGATATCCGGCGACAGCCCAAGGTCGGCGCTGTCGTATTCTGCGAGACTGCGGGCCGGCAGTGAAGCGGTATCGAGCGCTTCGGCAATTGCCCATTCGAGCCGCGCCGTCTCGGCGACGATCGGCATGTCGGACAGCGTGTCGATGGTCTTCAGGAAGCGAGGGAAGCCCGCGCCATAACGCGCCAGGCGTGACTCCGCCGGCGGATGCCGTCGAATGAACTCGCTCGCCATAAAGCGGAAGAAACGTTCGTCGACGAGGCGGGCCGTAACGGGGAAGACCGCCATCAGAACGGCAGTCAACGAACTGCGTGTATTGTTCTGGTAGATGCGCAGGCGAGCCATTGGGTCGGCCTTGCCGGCGGTCAGCATTTTTGCGTCGATCATTGGCTCCATGGCCAGCACCGAGCGCGCCACGATGGTCTGCAGATGTTCAAGCGGCAGCATGATATCCTCCCTCGATTGTCGGCAAAGCCACGTGCATGGCCGGTTTGGCTCTGGCAGCGGCAAATGCCGCAAGCACAGGCATGCTGGTCTGAGTGCTTTCAAAAGCCGCCAGCGTAGGCGCCGGCGGGGCCATAGCCGGGGCGGTCTGCCTCGCGGTCTGCTTGCGGTTGAACATGATCGAAGCGGAGAGCATGTCAGCCCACATGGCTTCACCGAGCAACACGTCGAGAACCGGGACATCGGTATCCCATTCGATCAGTGTAGGGCGTGGCCCAAGGCGGCTGATGGCATGGTGATAGAGCGCCCACACAACTGGCGGCACACGAGAGCCGTGATCGTCGATGAGCACGGTGTCGCCGCCGACCTGATTGGTCGCGTGACCAGCAAGGTGGATTTCACCGATGGCATCGGCGGGCAATGCGTCGATGAAGGTCTTGGCATCGTATTGGAGATTGTGCGCTGAAACCTGAACATTGTTGACGTCCAGAAGCAGCCCGCAGCCCGTTTGCGCCACCAGCTCGGCCAGAAATTCAGCTTCATTCATCGAGGAGTCGGCGAACGCGACATAGGCGGACAGGTTTTCGATCAGCACACGCCGCTTCAGCGTATCCTGGAGGGTCGTGACGTTGCGCGCCACAATCGCCAGCGCCTCATCGTCATAGCGAAGCGGCAGCAGGTCGTTGAGATAGGCTCCGTCAGCAACGCTCCAGGCAAGATGCTCCGAAACGAGATCGGGCTGGAACCGCTCGCAGACCTTGCGCAGCCTTTCCAGGTGATCGCGGTCCACCCCTTTTACGCTGCCCAGCGACAGGCCAACCCCGTGGACCGACAGCGGATATATCTGGCGCAGCCGTTCGAGCGCCTCGACGGCGGCGCCGTCACCCATATAATTCTCGGCATGCACCTCGAGCCAGCCGGCAGAAGGCCTGCGGGTCAGCATTTCTCCGATGTGAGGAGAGCGAAGACCGATGCCCGCGGTCGCGGGGATAGCGAGGGCTTGAAACGCACGGGACATCGGTTTCCTCCATTCCTGGGTGTTGGCTTAAGTTTGGGTCGGTCAGGCTTTCGGCTTGTCGCTGCCGCCGGTGATCTTGGCGCAGCTGCCGGCAGGCACGTAGAGCCAGGAATCCGGCTGGTTGTCCGCGGTCGAGGTGCCGGCGCAGGAATGCGTCGCTGTCTGGCAGTCGTTCTGGCCGGCCTTGACGACGCCATAGCACTTCTCGAACGAGAAGCTGGGCTGAGCGGCCGGGCCGCTATAGGCTGCAGTTGCAGCAAGCGAGGTGGCGGCTGCGAGGGCCGATCCGATGAGGGTCTTGGTGTTGATCACGGTCGTTTCTCCTGGTTGCGTTTCGAGGGAAGACTGACCTGGCGGCCTGTCTGCAAGCAGTGTCGACCAACGCGCGATGAAGCTGAAATGCTGTCTCGGCATGGATTTGATACGCGGTCACTATGTTGGGGAGGACAACGAGCAAAAGCCCTCCGGCGGGGAACCGGAGGGCTTTGGCGCCTGCCTTTCGTGAGCGGAGCGAAGCAGGCGCGGCCAGGCGGAGGGAGGCGCCTAGACGTATCGGGTTTTGCTGTTGACGACCGGGCTTTTGCTGAAGGTTGGATGGTCGGCGAGAAGCCAGTCCTCGGCTCGCTGCCGTCCGCGGTCACGCATGTCGGTCAATTCACCCCAGTCGGTCCAGGGCCTGGAAAACAGCGCAGCGCTTGGTCTGTGATGACTGTCGAAGATGGTGTGGACAGATGCAGAGTTCACGGCATGTGCGGCGGGGCGGTAAGCCGCGCAAGGCGTGATACACCCCGAGGGTTTGCCGCTGACAATCAGGCAATGCCCAGCCTCGATTGGCTGGACCGCTGGCAAGGCCGAAAAATCGCCTTCACCCCAATACGGATCGCCATCGATTTCCACGGCGGGGAAGAGGAACGGGACTGTCGCTCCCGCCACGATCGCGTTGATCGACAATCGATCGCCGGAAAAAATCGTCACGGTATCGGTGCGGGCATTTGAAGCCAGGATGTTGAGCTTCAGCGGGCAGCTGTTCTTGTGCAACTCGACAATGTCGATCGACTGTTCCAGGATCGATCTCAATGGATGGGCTGTCGTGGCCACAGACATCGATGCATGGCTGACGCGCCGCCAGAAATTGGTGAGCGCCGTCCTTGCGCCACGCCGGCCGCCCAGAGCCAGTCCGTAGGCAAGAACCGCTGCCTCCATGCCTCCGAAACCCGATGCGGTGATTGTGCGGAAGGCGAGGCGAGGTTCATCCAGCAAGCGATCGAGCACGCCCCAGACAAATGCGCCGTGTGCGTCGCTTGCCAGGGTGATGTCGATCGGCTGGCGGTCTTCAATCACCAGTTCTGCACCGGCAATAAAGGTTTGGTCGGTTGCGGCCTGGATGTGCATCTCTTGGGTCTCCTCCCGAAGAACGCCAGGCAAGGCGTTTGATGGAGACACTGCCGCATGATCCTCTGTTCGCGAAATGCCAAGGTGGCATGAAGTCCATAGGCAGATTGCATTGGCTGCAATCCCTTGCGCGGCGCCATGGTTTGCCAGGCGAGGATCTCGCGATCTCGTTTTGGAACCGGCGCCACGACAGCCGCCGGCAAGCCTTCAGCAGAAGGAGGAGCGTGTCATGAGAATACGAAATGTCTGTTTGGGTGCGTTCGCCGTCGCTCTTTTGGCCGGGCCCGCATCGGCCGATGCCTTCAGCGATCTGGCGTCGCTGCCGTCATTTTATAGCGATGCCGGCATGAAAACGATGAAGCCGATGGCCGGTTTCAAAAAGGCCTGGCTGGCTGCGCCTCGGAAGGATCGGGATACGATGATGAAGATGTGCAATGACGCCGCCATGAGCAAGCCGCACGCTGCGTTCTGCGCCAATGTATTGGCGCTCGGAGGCGCCAATTGATCTGCTCTGCCATCCTGTTTGAAGGTGGTCAGCTGCTGCGCAACACAATTTGTCCGTAAGCGCGCGCTGTCACGGCGCCATGACGGACCGCTATCGACTTTATAGCCGCAGTGCATTGGCGCCAAAGCGAGCCTTGCGGCAGTCTCCGAAGCACGGACAGCCAAGTCTGCAATTCGGGGACAAATCGGCATGGACATTCACCACATCCGCTACTTCCTGGCCGTGTGCGAGACGCGAAACTTCACGCGCGCAGGTGAAAAGTGCAACGTCACTCAACCGGCTCTGTCCCGCGCCATTCAGCAGCTCGAGGAAGAGGTCGGAGGGCTGCTGTTTCGCCGCGAACGAAGCTTGACCCACCTGACCGACCTGGGTGTGCTGCTTCGCCCCCGTTTTCAGCAGATTCTCGACGAACTGACTGGAGTGCGGCAGGAGGCATCGAGGTTCCTGTGTCTGGAAAACGCCAACCTGAAGGTCGGCGTCATGTGCACGATAGGCCCCCGTCGCTTCACTGGCCTGCTGACAGACTTCAACCGGCGGCAGCAGGGCATCCAGCTGCAACTGGTTGAGGGCGTCCCGGCATCGCTCTCCCAACTTCTGGAGTCCGGCGAGATCGACGTCGCCATCATGGCGTCAAGCGACAGCTTCCCGGACCGCTTTGACGTCACACCGCTTTATCGCGAGCGCTTTGTCCTCGCCTTTCCAAATGGCCACCGGCTGGCTCGCAATGACAACGTGGCCATCTCTGAACTCGATGGTGAAAATTATCTCAGGCGGCTCAATTGCGAGTATCGCGATCACCTCGCCGGCCTGTGCACGGATCGTGGCGTGAAGCTCAGGATTTCCTACGCCAGCGAGCGCGAGGACTGGATCCAGAACATGGTGTCGGGAGGACTGGGCATCTGCTTCATCCCGGAATTCAGTGCGGTGATTCCGGGGTTGCAGGTCCGTCCCGTCATCGACCCTGAGGTCTGGCGGGAAGTATCGCTGGTTGTCGTTGCGGGGCGCAGGTTTTCGCCCGCGGCGTCCGCTTTCGTGAACAGCGTCAAGGCGCATGGCTGGCCCGAGAGCGCAATCGTCCAGGCGATCCAAAAGACCGCTGCCTGAAGCAAAATCGAAGAATTAAAGGATCACGCGTGGCGGTTTGCCGCGTGTGCTTCACATGCAGTTGCGATGGTCGACGATAGTTTTCAGGTATCGAATTGAAAGCCAGTCAGCATTTCTCTTTCTGTGCCGCTCCGGTCACTCTCCTCGTCATGCCCCGCCTCCCGCGTTTGGGCACCGACAAAGGAGAAATACGACATGGCTACCAAGAAACTCAATCTTGCGCTTGCGATAGGGCTGCTTTCGGCAACCGCTGCTTTTTCCTCTGCTCCAGCCTTCGCCGGCGACTGCCCTGCCGGCCAGGCCGCAACGACCGATGTCCAGGAACATCCCAGCAAACCGGTTGGCGTCGTCGACACGGTTCTCTCGGCGATCGATCTGAGCAGCAAGGGCGAAGCCTGGAAAGGTAATATGCTGCGGCTTCGCAAGCTCGTCGTTCAGCCGGGCGGCGTCGTGCCGTGGCATGAGCACAATGTTCGCCCGGCCAACATCCTGGTCGTCGAAGGTTCGATCACCGAATATCGAAGCACCTGCAAGGTGGGGATCGAGCATCCAGCCGGCGACGTGACCGCCGAGTTCGGCCAGCTCGCCCATTGGTGGAAGAACAACGGCAAGGTGCCTGCCGTGCTCTATTCCGCCGACGTCCTGCCGCCTGCGATGCCCGACGACCACATGATGTGAGCCGCGCCTGCGGCGAACAGATTCCAGCATCAGCAACTGAAAACGCGTCCTCGGGCGGTCGCCTGGGGACGTGTGGCCACGGAGCCCTGTCATGACGATGAGTGAACACACGGAAACGACTCGGCTGCGCATAGTGGCTGCCGACAGCTGGCGTTTCGGCCTCGTTGCACTGATCGCGTTTCTCACGCTCGTCGATCTGTTCGCCACCCAGGCAATCCTGCCTTCGCTGGTGATAAAATTCGGCGTCAGCCGCGCGACCATGGGCTTCGCCGTCAATGCCAGCACGTTCGGCATGGCGGTGGCAGGGATCGCCGTCGCTCTGTTCGGGCGCGGCATCGATCGCCGCAATGGCATCTGGATCAGCCTGGCCATCCTCGCCATCCCAACGACGCTGCTTTCGCAAACAGACAGCATCGTCGTCTTCGCCCTGTTGCGGGTGGCACAAGGCCTCTGCATGTCGACCGCGTTCACGCTGACGATGGCCTACCTGGCCGAGCATTTTTCCGCGCGGCAGACGACCAGCGCGCTCGCCGCCTACGTGACGGGCAATGTCGCCAGCAATTTCTTCGGGCGACTGATGTCGGCCGCCGTCGCCGACACGTTCGGCATCTCCACCAACTTCCTGACCTTCGCGGCCCTCAATCTGTCTGGCGCGGCGCTCGTCTGGTTCACGCTGCAAAAGACCTCTGCAACGATAGGGGCCGATACGGGCGGTCAACCTGCCCGCGCGTCCTGGAAAGGCCCGCTGGAGAATGCCGAACTGCGCGCTTGTTTCGTGATCGCCTTCCTGATCCTCTTCGTCTTCATCGGCACCTTCACCTATGTGAACTTCCAACTTGTCGCTGCGCCGCTATCGCTGTCGCCGATGGCACTGGGGCTGGTGTATTTCGTCTTCCTGCCCTCCATGCTGACCACGCCGCTCGCCGGGCGTGTCGCTGCGGGCCTCGGCCCACGGATCGGCATCGGCGCTACGCTTGCGCTGGCGATCCTGGGTTTGCTTCTGCTGCTCACGCCCCGCCTGCCGATCGTTCTCGCCGGGATGGCGCTGGTCGCCATCGGCACCTTCCTGGCGCAGGCGTTAGCCACGGGGCACGTCAGCCGGACCGCCTCGCGCGACCGAGCCGCCGCAAGCGGCATCTACCTCGCCTCCTACTATGCGGGCGGGCTCGCCGGCAGCTTCGTCATCGGCCAAATCTACGACCGGATCGGCTGGACCGCATGTGTGGCCGTGCTCGCTGCGGTCCTCGCCGGTGCGATCGTGGTCGCGCGCATGCTGCAAACGCCAAAGACCTAGCACCCCGAAATTTGACCATCCAACAAAGGAGACTGACATGACCACTTGCCTCAAAACCTTGCTTGCCGGCGCCGCCATGATTGTGGCGATCACCGTCCCGGCTGCCGCTTCGGACGGCGTCGTTACGGTGAAGAGCGATTATTCCGTCACTGAAACCGTCGCCCGCATCAAGAAGGATGTCCTCAAGAAGGGTATCAAGTTCTTCGGCGTCATCGACCAGGCAAAGCTTGGCAACAATGCCGGCAACGATGTCAGGCCTTCGCGGCTGGTGATGTTCGGCAACCCGGCCCTCGGGACAACCTTCATCACATCCAATCCCGAAGCCGGTCTCGACTGGCCGGTGCGCGTGCTGGTCTACCAGACTGCTGATGGCGCGGTTTACGCCGCCTACAGCGATTTCGACTGGATCGCCAAGCGCCATGGCATCACCGACCGCGCCCCGCAGTTCAAGATGGCAACCGAGGTCATCCAGTCTGTGACCTCGACAATCAAGAAGAACTGAGCGTGTGGACAGTGCCTGAGATCCGTCGCTCTGGCATCGGAAAGATTGTCTTTGCGCGCAGAGGCTACTCAGCGGCGGACAACGCCTTTGCGCGTTCGCCAAACCACTTCTTCTGCGTGGCCTCGCGCACGAGTGCGCCAACCGCCGGCGAATGCCTGCGGCCGCGCACCGTGACGAGATTGACCTCGCGCCAGAATTCCGGATCGGTGATCGGCAACGGCACCACTCCGGGGTGCTTGGCGGTATGCTCGGGCATGAAACCGAAGCCAAGCCCTGCAGCGATCATGGCGAGTGTCCAATCGTCGCGATCGCTCCAGTAAACGGGGCTGACCGTGACACCCTGCTCGGAAAGTATGGCGTCGGCATAGCCGGCAAATTCGCAATTGTTGCGGTGGATGTAGGTCTCATTGCTCATATCCGTCACCCGCACGCTGCGCTGGTTGGCCAGCCGATGGTTCAGATGAACGGCCATCACCATCTGCTCCTGAAACAGCGGCAAGGAGTGAACTTCCTCATCGAGCACGTTTGACGGCAACGCGTAAATTGCTGCCTCGAGATCGCCTCCGAGCAGTCGTTTGCGCAAGCTCGGTGCATCGGCATCGCAAAGATGAAGCTCCACGCCCGGATGGTGTGTGCGCACCGACGAGATGAGTTCGATGATCTCGTCCGGAGCAATCGTGCTCATTATGCCGACCCGGAGAGGCGTCTTCTTCAGGTGCACATATTGCTCGGCGATCTGCTTTGCCTGCCGGGAGTTCTCGAAAACACCTTCGAGATAGGTCTCGACCATGCGACCGAGTTCCGTCAGATGAGTGAAGCGCCGTTCACGGTGAAAAAGCGCGCCGCCGAACTCGTCTTCGAGCAGCTTGATCGCACGCGACAGGGCCGGCTGCGTAACGTTGCATTGCTCGGCCGCTCTGGTGAAATTCAGTTCCTTGGCGACGGCCAAGAAATACCTGACCTGGCTGATCTCCACTGCACGCTCCCCCAGCGGCTGGCACACGGCACGACCCGCGTTGCCGGCTGATCTTACTAGTTGCCCCAACGTCAAACAACCCGATCCGGCGATTCATGTCCCAGGCGACAGATCGACGATCTGACCGTGGGCTATCGAATCCATGTCTCAACGGCATTTCCGCTGTCGCCAGCCGCCCATCATACTTGGCCCAGAAGTCGAAGCCTGGGCGCCAAGGCCCCTGCTCGCAGCCGTCTGCAGACCATTCGCCCGCGGCTTCAACCGAAGGAAACAACGATGCTCAGAGGAAAGACGGCACTGATCACAGGCTCGACCAGCGGCATCGGCCAAGGCATTGCCGAAGCCTTTGCCTCGAAGGGCTGCAACATAGTTCTCAACGGTTTCGGCGATGCCACGGAGATCGAGAAGCTACGCGCCAGGCTCGCCACCGACCATGGTGTGACTGTTCGCTACGATGGCGCGGACATGAGCAAGGGCAGCGCGATCACCGCGATGATGGATAAAGCAATCGCCGAGTTCGGCGCAGTCGATATCCTCGTCAACAATGCCGGCATCCAACATGTCGCACCGATCGATGACTTTCCGATCGAAAAATTCGAGGCGGTCGTGGCGATCGATCTGATGTCGTCGTTTTACACGATCCGACGCGCGCTGCAGGCGATGAAAGAACGCAAATGGGGTCGCATCATCAACGTTGCATCCGCCCACGCGCTCGTCGCTTCGCCGTATAAATCCGCTTATGTCGCTGCCAAGCACGGGGTCGCCGGTCTGACCAAGACGGTCGCGCTTGAAGTCGCTGAGCAAGGCATCACCGTCAATGCGGTCTGCCCAGGATACGTGCTCACCCCGCTGGTCGAGAAGCAGATACCGGATACGGCCAAGGCCCGGGGGATCACAGAAGAACAAGTGATCAAGGATGTGCTCCTGGCAGCCCAGCCAACCAAACAGTTCGTGACTGTAGCCCAGGTGGCGGCGCTCTGCCTGTTCCTGGCCTCAGAGGATGCGGCTTCGATCACCGGCGCGATCATGCCGATCGAAGGCGGCTGGACCGCTCATTGAACCGGCAACGAGGAGTAAAGACCATGAACAAGATTACCCGAAATCCTCCGACCGCTGAACCTTCGCCGAAGGTCCTCCATATGGCCGATGCTGCCGTTCAGCGGCAAACAGTGCTGGTGCTGCAAGGCGGCGGCGCTCTAGGTGCCTATCAGGCCGGTGTCTACCAAGCGCTCGTCGAAGGCGGGATCGAGCCGGATTGGGTCATCGGCACGTCGATCGGGGCTATCAACGCCGCGTTGATAGCGGGAAACGAACCAACAGTTCGGCTCGCGAGGCTTGAGGAATTCTGGGAAGGTGTCAGCCGGATCAGCCCGCTCGATGAGTTTTTCGCGATGATGGTTCCAAGCAATGTCTTTGCCAACATGGGCACCGTGATGCGCGGCATACCGGGGTTCTTCGAACCGAATCCAAGCGCCATGTTCGGAGTGAACCGCGAAGTGGGTGTCGAGAACGCCTCCTACTACACGACCGATCCGCTCAAGAGGACGCTGAATGACCTGATCGACTTCGACTATCTCAACCGGCGCCATACCCGCCTGACTGTCGGCGCGGTCAACGTCAACACCAGTGAACTCAAATACTTCGACACAAGAGAGATGACCTTGTCGGCGGCGCACGTCATGGCGTCGGGCGCCTTGCCGCCGGCGTTTCCGGCGGTCTGTATCGACGGCGAGCCTTACTGGGATGGCGGCATCTATTCGAACACGCCCATCGAGGTCGTGCTCGACGCGCGTCCGCGACGCGACGCGCTGATCTTCGCCGTCAACATGTGGCAGCCCCGCGCCACCGAGCCGAAATCGATCTGGCAAGTCATGGGCCGGCAAAAGGACCTTCAATACGCCAGCCGAGGCCGGAGCCATGTTGCCAGGCAGGAGCAACTGCACCGTCTGCGGCACGTCGTGCGAGAAATGGGAAGGCTGGTTCCCGAGGAGCGGCGTGAGGATCCGATGTTCAAGGAACTTGCCTCCTATGGCTGCCCGTCGGTCATGCACCTTGTGCGGTTGCTTTCACCGCGCCTCGACGGCGAGGACCACACGAAGGACATCGACTTCACCCGCGCCGGCATCCGCACGCGCTGGCAGGCCGGATACGAGCACGGCCAGCGCGTCCTCTCGGAGAAGCCGTGGGAATGCGACGTCGACATGCTGCAGGGCATCGTCATTCACGAATCGCAAGAGTGATCGGTTCGATCGCGGCGCCGAGAAGAAAGACGGAGAATACCGATGCAGATCATCACTCCCGGGATGCGGCTTGTTCCGGAAGCTGTGCTTGCCAACAATGCCGCGCTCTTCCGCACGATAGCGGAGACGCCATCTCACGCGGACAGCACTCGGCATCGCGTGGTCATCGTCGGCGGCGGTGCTGGCGGGTTGGAACTGGCAACGCGCCTCGGGCGCAAGTTCGGCAAGCGGCGGCTTTCGGTGACGCTGGTCGACCGCAATCGCACCCATGTCTGGAAACCTCTTCTGCACGAGGTGGCGTCCGGGACGTTGAACCCGTCGAACGATGCGGTGGAATACATTGCACATGCCAGCAGCCACCACTATCGCTACCGGATTGGCGAAGTCGTCGGCATAGATCGCTCCAAGCGCCAAATCTTTGTTGCGCCGAGCTTCGACGACGATGGCAGACAGATCATTCCGCCACGGGTGCTGGGCTACGACACGCTGGTGCTGGCCGTGGGCAGCGTCAGCAACGATTTTGGCACGCCAGGCGCGGCACGTCATGCCATTGCGCTCGACACGACAGGTCAGGCCTCCCGTTTCAACAAGCGCATGATCGATGCCTGCCTGCGTGCGAACGCGCAATACGAGAAGCTTTCGCCGGGCCAGCTCCATTGCATCATCGTTGGCGCCGGGGCGACCGGCGTTGAACTGGCCGCCGAGTTGCACAAGTCGATGCGAGAAATCGCCTCGCACAATCTCGACAACATCGATTTCGAGAGGCTGATCCGCATCACTATCGTCGAGGCGGGACCGCGCATCCTGCCGGCTTTGCCGGAACATATTGCGCGCTCTTCAGCGCGCCGGCTTGTGGATCTGGGCGTTCAGATCCGATGCGGCATCAAGGTCACCGAAGTGACAGAAGACGGTATCAGGCTTGGCGAGAAGCTGTTCGTGCCGGCCGAACTCGTCGTGTGGTCCGCCGGGATCAAGGCGCCGGATTTTCTGAAGCAACTCGATGGCCTCGAAACGGATCGCATCAACCGCCTGGTCGTGGATGAGACGCTGCGGGCCATGGGAGACGAAAGCGTGTTTGCGATCGGCGACTGCGCGAGTTGTGTATTGCCCGGCAGCGAAGATCCCTTACCGCCGCGCGCCCAGACAGCACATCAGCAGGCCGATCATATGGTCAGGGTGATCGCGGCGCGCCTCGAAGGGCAGGCGGCGCCGGCGTTCCGTTACCGCGACTACGGTTCCCTCGTTTCACTGGCCGATTACGGCACCTTTGGCAGCCTGATCGGCGGACTGAGGGTCGAGGGTCTGCTTGCCCGATTGATGTATCGCTCGCTCTACAAGATGCATCTAAAGGCGGTGCACGGGACCTACAGGACCATGCTGGATACGGTGATCGGAATCCTGTCGCACCGCACCAAGCCGCGGGTCAAATTGCATTGAATCTCGATAGGCCGGGACGGTGGAGAATTTGGTGTCGCGATCCTTGGGGCGGTATGGCTGTGAAGGTCGCTAGACCTGCTGCCGCCCTGGGCGCCAGCTGTCTAACCAGGCCGGAGGTAACGACTCGAGCGGAAATAACGAACAGAAGATGAATCCGTGCAGTTTCGATGCACGCAAGGCATCGACTCCATGCAAGAAAAGCATGGCCGCGCCCGTGGGGCTTCAATGATAGGCTGTATGCAAATTGCGAAAGTGCAGAAATGGCCGCCGACGATCAGCCAATGACATTTGAACAGTCCGTCCAGGCTGCCATAGAACTCGATGCACCTCTTAACGAGCGGCTGGCGGTGATTGCCGGTGCCGTGCGCCGACTAAACTCGGATTTTGCGGATGCGGTGGACCGCCTGGTGACGCGCCTAGAGCAGCAAGGGGCTGGATCCATGGCGCCGACTCCCGGCGATATCATGCCGGGATTCCTGCTGCCTGATGACGAGGGGAGACTGATTGGCCTGGGCGACATCCTCTCCCAAGGTCCGGCCGTGATCACCTTTCAGCGCGGGCACTGGTGTCCATATTGCCGGTTGAATGCGATTGGCATCGTCGAATCTCAGCAGGAGATTACCACCTTGGGCGGCCAGATAGTGGCGATCATGCCGGAGCGGCGCAGGTTCGCAAAGGCGATGAAGGCAGCTGTGGGCGCCAAGTTTCCATTCCTCACGGACATGGATAATGGCTATGCCCTCTCGCTCAACCTTGCGATCTGGATTGGGGCCGAGATGGAGCGGTTGATGGGCGTTGCCTATGACATCCCAAACTTCCAAGGCAACTCCAGCTGGTTCCTACCGATCCCCGCGACCTTCGTCGTCGGCACGGACGGCGTCATCACCGACCGCTTCGTTGATCCGGACTACCGCCGGAGGATGGACATCGAAGACTTGATCGGGGCGCTTAGGCGGGCTCACTGACGCCAAAGGGCGACCAGTCGGTCGCGCGCAACAGGTTGAGCAATGTCGTCGCGACGGGCGAGCGATGCCGACCGGCGACCGCATAAACGGCCACGGTGCGCGAGATATCTACGTCCCGCAGCTTCAGCCTGCGGATATTCGGTGACCGTGGTGCTGTCATCGAGACGAAGCCGACGCCGGCGTTGGCCTCCAGCAGTGCCAGCAGATCGTGGTCGGTCTCGACTTCATGCGCGGTCCGCGGTGCCAGACCTTTTGCAGCAAGGCAGCGCAATAGCTCCTCGCTCGTTTCCCAATCGATCCGGCTGAGCATCGGTTCTGCTGCAAGTTGGCTGAGTGCTACGTCGGATTCGTTGCGACGGGCCAGCGGATGATCGGAATTCACCACCAGCTCGACTTCCTCCTGGAAAAGCGGCCAAATGTCGAGTCGATCCCAGGCCGCCCCAAGCGGGCCAGCCACCGCCAGTTCGACGTCGCCGTTCTTTAGTGCCTCGACCACGGTCGTCGGCGAGCCGCGGCTGATCTTGAGATGCACTCCGGGATAGGCGCGGAAAAGCTCGCTGAAAGGCGATACCAAAAGTGCTATGTTGACGCTGTTGGAGATGGTGACGTTCAGTGGCGCCACGTCACTGCTTTGCACGGCTTTGGCAAGCGACTTCGCGGAACTTGCCGCATCGTAGCATTGCTGCAGCAATGGCAGCATGCGTCGCCCAAGTTCAGTCAGGTGGGAATGCTGGCGCTCGCGCCGAAGAAGCTCGCCACCCAATTCGTCTTCAAGTGTCTTGATGGCGCGCGTCAACGCCGGCTGGGTGACATTGCACTCTTCAGCCGCTCTGGTGAAATTCAACGTATTGGACAGGGCCAGAAAATAGCGGACCTGCTGCATCTCCATGAATATTCGCCCCCTCAGCGAAATAGTGTATCAGCGATGGTGCATATTCCAAGATTAACTCAATGGGTCGTTCTCAGCAAAGTGGCCCGCACCATAGGTGCGAATGGCGGCGGCGCCAAGGCAACCATAACCCAGAGTCATGATGAGCTAGCTGTCTGCTCAGCCACTCGGCGAAGCCTCTGGCCCGCTTGATCGCTGGGCAGATCCGGACAGTCCGCTTGCGGCCCATAGCTGCCGGGCGGCAATGCGCCCATCTCGGTCGTTTATGGCGGCCCCATGCGCCCGCAAAAGCGGACGTCGCTCGTGCCGAGGGCATGAGCGACGTTGCGCCATAACCCGACATTGCAGATCGAGCTTATGCTCTTGTTGTCAGGGTCGAGAGCTGGTCAGTGTCGTAACGGTCCCGCAAGTTGGCAAGCAGTTTCGGATCAGGAGAGCCGCGTTCAGCCAGCTTGGCGAGCTCTTCGAAATAGTGCTCATGCCCTGGCGGAGAGACGGTCATCAGCACCCGCGCCGGCTTCTCGCTCACATTGGTGATATTATGCGGCACCCCCGGCGGAATGAACAGGAAAGTACCTGGGGTAGCGTGGATCGCCTTATCACCAACCTGCCAAACGCATTCGCCGTCAAGCAGGTAGAAGGTTTCCTCCTGCACGCGATGAACATGCAGGCCGGTGGCGAAACCGGTCGGGATCGTCCAGTCGAACATGCTCGTGTGTTTCGTATCCTCGCCGGTGACGAGGAACACCATCGGATGGCCACGTAACATGACCCCCTTATCCTCGTGGGGCATACGAATGACGGGAGCGACGCTCATTTGATCCTCCATTGGCTCGGTGCTACTTCCGCAAGCCCGGGCACAAGATGCGCTCCCCGTTTCGGCGAGTCGTGAAGCCGTTCCGAAATCGTTGCGAAAAAATCACAAACGGTATCTTCTTCGGGAATGTCGACAAGCCTTGCGTTTGGCCCCTTTCGCCTCGACACCGATACCGGGATTCTATTCCACGGCGTCGAGCCGACGCCGCTCGGCCAGCGGGCGGTCGCGCTGCTTGCGCTGCTTGTGGAACAGGCGGGCGCGCCGGTTCCGAAAGAAGCTCTGATCGAGGCGGCATGGCCCGGACAGGCCGTTGAGGACAGCAACCTCACGGTCCAGATTGCGGCAGTGCGGAGGCTCTTTGGACAGTTGGCGGGCGGCGCACACTGGATTGAGACGCTGCCGCGACGCGGCTATCGCTATGTCGGGCCGGCGGTCACGGGCGGTAGCGGTAATCCGAGATCCGGGGGCACCGCAACTGCAACGCTGACATTGCTGGACAAACCGTCGGTTGCGGTTTTGCCGTTCTCAAACCTAAGCGGCGATCCGGAGCAGGATTATTTCGCCGACGGGATGGTGGACGATATCATCAGCGGCCTGGCACGCATCAACTGGCTGCTCGTAATCGCGCGAAATTCGACCTTTACCTACAAGGGCCGCGCCGTGGACGTGAAACAGGTCGGCCGCGAGCTTGGCGTCCGGTATGTACTCGAAGGCAGCGTGCGAAGAGCTGGCGGCCACGTGCGCGTGACCGGCCAGATGATCGATGCATCGACCGGCGCTCATGTATGGGCCGAGCGGTATGACCGCAGCTCGGACGATATCTTTGCGCTTCAGGATGAGATCGCCATGTCGGCCGTCGGCGCAATCGCACCGAGCCTGCGGCGTGCCGAAATCGACAGGGTGAAGCGTAGGCGTCCCGACAACCTTGATGCCTATGACCTCGTGCTTCGGGCGCAGCTCGACGTTGATTCCGGAATGCCCGAGCAAGTGACGCGCGCGCTCGTTCTGCTCGAACGTGCCATCGAACTCGATCCGACCTATGCGCTGGCGCACGGCAACGCTGCGATGTGCCACCATTGCCTCTTCCTCCGCAGCGGCTTGCAGGAAGCCAACCGCGCCGCTTCGATCCGCCATGCCCGCTCGGCCATCCTCCAGGGACAGGACGATGCGTCCGCATTAACTCTCGCGGGATTTTCCCTGGGCATGGATGGACATGACCGCAGCGCTGCTTTCACTGCATTGGAAGCTGCGCTCGCGATCAGCCCGTCATCGGCGCTGACCTACATTCTCGGCAGTGTCGTCCTCGGATGGGGCGCAGAAGCAGAGCGAGCCATCGAGTGGAGCGAGCGCGGAATGCGGCTAAGCCCCTTTGACCCTTGGGCCTTCGCCGCTTTCGACGCGCAGGCGATGAGTCACCTGCTCCGCGGCCGCTACGACGAAGCCTGTCGCGCCGCTTACAAGTCCGTTCAGGCCAATCCCGCACACAGCATCACTTATGTGCAATTGGCCGCTGCACTTGCCAAACTCGGCCGGTTGGAGGAAGCGAGGGCAGCTGCCGCGCGGGTGCTCGAACTGCAACCAACGTTCCGCTACAGCCGCCAGTTTGCGGGCGTGAACTGTGCTCCAGCGCTCGCGGAATGCCTTGGTGCTGCGCTTAATGCTGCCGGGCTGCCAGAATAGTGCGATGCTCTCATAGAGATATTCGATACGGGCCAAATGGACCCGGCGGTACCAACGATGGCAAGCGCTATATATAGATCTCATCCAAGATACTGGACTGCTGGGGGTGGCTAGGGACATACACAAGATATAACCCGTGGCCTGAGAGAGAGGCCGTGTGCATTGACCAGCGGGGCTTGAAATAGTGCCTAGTTGCCGTCGAGTTGTCGAATGGCAGCTCTGCGCCACATGTTCCCGAAACCCGCCGGTCCGCAAACGGCCCCAGAGCCGGCAGTCTGCAATGCGCCTCACATCGGACCGAGAGCTTAGCTGTGCGCTGTCTCTAAAGCAGACATTGTTCGCACCGTTGGAATTAGCTTGACCTATCCATGGCCTCTGGAATCCCAGCCAGAAGCCCTTTCGACGACGCCGAGAACAAAAGCGTCATCCAGATCTTGCCGTGAAAACCATCGGCGATAAAAGAGCGGCCCGGCGATCGCCGCCGTGAGATCGGATACATCGAAATCCGGCCCGAGTTCACCGCGCGCTTGCGCCCGCGCCGCAATCTCGCTGAACCCCGACATCATCCCGGCATGAGTGCGCGACTGAAACTCAGCGACCTCATGATCGCGCTCGGCGGCGTCGATGATGGAGGGCATCGCGGACGACCATCGGCCTGTCTGCAAGCGTTGAGCAAAGCCCAACGTGAATGCGGTCAGGTCGCCGCGAAGACTCCCTGTGTTGGGCGTCACCAGGCGGGGGGCGAACTGCATGACGGCATCAAACAGCAAGGCTGTGCGTGTCGGCCAATATCGATAGAGCGTGGTCTTGGCGACGCCCGATCGGCGCGACACTTCGTCGAAGCTGACGCCGCTGAAGCCAGCCTCTGTCAGGAGCTCATAGGCTGCGGACAAGCTCGCGGCCTTCACGGCTTCTTTGGAACGCCGTAGCGGCTCCGGTCCTTTGGCTGGCGGCACGACGCTGCGAGACTCTTTGGGCACGTCTATTGACTCCTTAACCGTAGCTACTATATCGTAGCTTAGAAATGCGGTACGACATTTTTGGAGAAGTTACCATGACTCTCAAGCAAACCCGACTGGTTACAACCGATGTGGCGAAGCTGACGCGCTTCTACGAAAGCGTCAGCCAAGCGAAGGCAGAGGTCCTTAGCAATGACTATGCCCAATTCCAAAATGAACCTTGCAAAGGATTGGCCATAATAGCCCAAGCGACGACTCAGGCGTACGGCGACGGCGTCGCCGAAGCGGCGGCCAATCGTTCCGTGATCCTCGATTTCGAAGTCGACAACGTCGATGCTGAATATGAACGGCTGCAGGACATCGTGAGCGATTGGGTGATGTCGCCGAAGCTCATGCCTTGAGGCGCCCGCGCTATCGTCTTTCGCGATCCTGACGGAAACCTCGTCAATATTTATGCCCATCCGTGACGGCCGCCTCCCTTCTTTGAAAACCGCTGAAACTTTTTGACAGGAGTCTAAGCATGGCCGCCTCCGATCCACATCCTAGAAAGCGTGTCGCCGTCCTCGACACCGAGATGAGCTATGTCGATGTAGGCGAAGGCGATCCCATCGTCTTCCTGCACGGCAATCCGACGTCCTCGTACCTCTGGCGGAACATCATTCCGCACCTCAGCGACATCGGGCGGTGTCTTGCGCCCGACCTGATCGGCATGGGGCAATCGGGCAAGTCGCCCACCTATTCCTACCGCTTCGTCGATCATGCCCGCTATCTCGACGCCTGGTTCGACGCCATGAACCTGAGCAGGGCTATCCTGGTCGTCCACGACTGGGGCTCGGCGCTTGGCTTTCACCGCGCCTATCGCCATCCAGATCAGATCGCGGCGATCGCTTACATGGAAGCTGTTGTCCGACCGTTCAGCTGGGACGATTTCGGCGCATCGGCCGGCGGGTTCCGCGCACTTCGATCGAGCGAAGGCGAGCACCTCGTTCTTGACGAGAATTTCTTCGTCGAAAAAATGCTCCCAGGGGCGATCATCCGGGCCCTCAGCGAGGAGGAGATGGCCGTCTATCGCGCTCCTTACGCCCAGCGCGAAGCACGGCTGCCGACGTTGATCTGGCCGCGACAGGCCTCCGTCGACTGCGAGCCCGCGGACGTGACTGCGATCGTCCGGACCTACTCTGAGTGGCTCAGCCAAAGCGAGATGCCGAAGCTGTTCATCACCGGCGACCCCGGAGCGGTTATCTCCGAGGGTAGCGCGAACCAACAGTTCTGCCGGACCTGGAAAAACCAGCGCGAGGTCACCGTGAAGGGCCGGCACTTCCTGCAGGAGGATTCGCCCGCCGAGATCGGTGCAGCCCTTCGGCAGTTCGTCATCGAAACACGCCGCTAGGCGCACATCCAAGCCGGAAAACTCTTAACAATATCGGAGAAAATCATGACCGTTTTAGTTACGGGCGCCACTGGCAACGTCGGCTCGGTTGTTGTCAACCAACTTGTTGCGGCAGGCTTTGACGTTCGAGCTTTCACGCGCTCACCCGAAAAGGCGACATTTCCGGCGGGTGTCACGCCGTTTAAGGGTGAACTGCTCGATGTGGATGCGCTGCGGGCCGCAATGGACGGCGTCGAAGCGGTATTTCTCCTAAGTCCGGTCGTGCCGGATGAGCTGAACGTCACTATTTCCGCGCTCAATCTCTGTCGCGAGGCGAAGATCAAAGCCATCGCGTACTTGTCCGTGTTTCGGGTCGAGGAGACCGAAGACGTTCCGCACTTCGCGTCAAAGTTTGCCGCCGAGCGCCTGATTGCGAAACACAATATGCCGGTGACCATATTGCGTCCGAACGCGTACATGCAGAGCCCGGGCGTTAAGGATGCTCTCGGCCACGGCGTGTTCCCGTTCCCGATCGGGCAAAAGGGTGTCTCGTTTACCGATGTTCGCGACATCGCCGAGGTGGCCGTGCTCGAAATCCAGCGCCGGCTGGTGTCCAGTGGACCGCTCGGCCCGGAAATCTACGAGGTGGTGGCCGAGGACGTGCTGACCGGAGAAAGCGGCGCGAAACTCTGGAGCGAGGCGCTTGGCCGCCCCATCAAATACGTCGGCGACGATCTCGATCAGTGGATCCAGAGCTTGCGGGCCTACGCCCCCAACTGGATGGCCTATGACTTCAAGTACATGATGAAGCATTTCCAGGAGGACGGCCCGGTGTCGACCGCGGCCGGACTTGAGCGCCTGCGCGAGCGTCTCGGCCGCAACCCGCGCTCCTACCACGACTTCGCCCTGGAGAGCGCCAAGCTGTGGAGCGCTGCTTCCAACTAACGAGGTTGAGCCGCTGCACGTCCGTGACTGCGCCTCGCTCGCTCCCCAAGCTTAAATTGCAAGGACAACCAAATGAAAATCACACGCCATCGATACACGGTGAAGCCAGAGTTCGTTGAACAGAACAGGCAAAACCTTGATGAGTTCATCGCAGCGCTGACGGCAGCTCCGGTGACTGGCCTTTCCTATCGGGTATTTCTTGAAGGAGACGGGCAAACCTTTCTTCATCTGGTGGCCTCTCAAGACGATCCGTCGGCAGTCATCACTGGCCTGCCATCGTTCAAGAAATTCCAATCGGAGTTGGTGGCGAGCGAGCCTGTCGCAAAGCCAGACCAGGTGAGCATGTCGCTCGTCGCGACAAGTGGAGAATCGTTCAGGTAGACCGCTGGCCGGTCACCGTCGTCAGCCTTTCAGTGCAAGGCTGTCGCAGTGCCGACGCGCTTTTCCCCGAACAAGCAAGAAGGAATGAAATCTATGTCTAATGAAAAAGTGGTGCTTGTTACTGGCGGAACCGGCAGCCAGGGCGGCGCGACCGTCACGCATTTGTTGGCGGCGAAAAAGGTCCGTGTGAGGGTCCTGACGCGGAACTTGGACTCACCGAAGGCCAAGAGCCTGGCCGCGGGTGGCGTGGAGCTGGTCAAGGGTGACTTCGACGACGTGGCATCGGTTAGGAAGGCGTTGGCGGGCGTGTCCGCTGCGTATTCGGTGCAGCAATGGACGGAAAAGGGGGGAACCGCGGCGGAGGAGCTGAACGGGAAGCGATTTGCCGATGCGGTAAAGGCGGCGGGCAGCCCTCATCTCGTTTACTCGTCGGCCGAGGGGGTCGAGCGGAACAGCGGCCTTGCCCATTACGAGAGCAAATGGGCGATCGAGCAACACATCCGTGATCTAGGACTACCGGCGACCATTCTGCGCCCGGTCGGTTTCATGGATGCGTTTGGCGTCGCGCCGATCAAGCGCGGAATGTTCCTCGGAATTTTCAAAGCGAACTTTGGCCCTACACTCCCCATCCAGTTCGTGGCCACCTACGACATCGGTTGGTTTGCTGCGCGCGCGCTCGAAGAGCCAGAGAAATACGCCGGACGCATTATTCCGCTCGCCGGGGACCAGTTGAGCATCGACGATATCGTCAGGACCTTCAAGACGGTCACCGGGAAGAAGCCCTGGGTGGCGCCGATTCCCGCCTTCCTGGCCAAGAGGGCGATGCCGAAGGAGTTCTTGGACATGTTCACCTGGATTCGCGAAAATGGTTTCAAAGCAAACATTGCTGAGGTGCGGAAAGAAAATCCGCAGATGCTGACATTTGCCGGTTGGGTAAAGAAATATCGGGACGAACACTGACCGGAGATCGCTTTTTAGAGTCGGTCGCCAATTAGCACATGGCTGTCAAGCTCGAAGAGCTGTCCGCTCCCATTCCGCAATTTAACATCGAGGAGAGATTATATGACCAAAGTCGCAATCTTCATTCAGCTGAAGGCGAAGGCTGGCAAGGAACAGGAAGTGGCTGCATTCCTTCAGAGTGCACGAGGGCTACTTCAGCAAGAACCTTTAACCATCGCCTGGTTTGCGGTTCGTTTCGATGAATCGACATTCGGCATATTCGACGCCTTCGAGGAGGAGGAGGGGCGCCAAGCGCATCTTAATGGTTCGATCGCCGCCGCCCTCATGGCAAAATATGACGAACTATTCGAAGGGCCGCTCGAAATCAGAAAACTCGAGGTTCTGGCGGACCGCCTTTTGGCCTGAAACAACATTCTCGGAGCGAGCGACGTGCAGCCCGCTTCGAGAAGTTTTAGCCGTCCCGACATGCAGAAGTATGCCGTCGGCCGCCTTGCTGGCACGGTCGATTTGGCAGTCAGGGGTGCAGCGAAGAGGCTCAGTTCCGCTAACGAGCCAAACAGCAAGCTTAAAGGCCTCACTAGCACGTCGTCGTTGCTCCTATTGAAGGTCATTCGACGTCCATCCTGTCAGAATCGTACCGGTCGCCTGTCGATGCATCTTGGACAGATTTTCGGGGGTGAAGCCTGCCCGGGCATACAACGCCAGCGTTAAGAGGACTCCGGTCAATGCTATCGCCAAGCCTTCCGCGTCCGCAACGGGAGACAGATCGATCCCGGCGGCATTCGAGAGTTTTCGCTGCAATATGGATCGAGCTGTTTCCAATGCGCTCGCCAGTGCGGTTTGGATCTCTAAGTCATTGCCACTCGCGGCCGGAGCGGTACCGAAAACGAAGCAGCCGAGCTCGTCACGAGTGTAGATGGTTGCTGCGAAGTCGAAGAATTGATCGAGGCAGTTCCGCAAACTACCAGGCTGATCCAGAATTCGACCAGCCTCGTCCACGAATTTACTCATGAATCTCTCGAGCGTGGCTAGATATAGTCCGCGCTTATCACCGAACGCGGCAGCGAGGTTCGGGCGATTGAGGCCCGCCGCAGCCGCAAGCTCATCGAGGGAGGCGCCGTCGAATCCCTTGCGCCAGAAAACCGGAAGCACCCGGTCTAACGCAGCTCCTCTATCGAAGCTCAGGGGGCGGCCGCGGGTACGGGAACCATTCAACTTATTTTCCTTCGAGTTCGCAAGAAATGATTGACGGATGCATTATCCTGCGGTATCGCAAGAAAATCAAGTTTGCAGTTAAAGACGGGGGTTAATGGCTATGTCGGCAGCAAGGATGGGGACTTTGGCCTGGGCTGATAGGACGGGCGGTCGGTTAAGTGCGGACGAAACAATTGCACTTGCGCGGAACCTTGCTTCGCTGAGGGCTGAAATCGTGTTTGACGAGGCCCGTTACCGGCTTGGGCTCCTTCGTCCTGCTAGGATTGAGTTGGATGCCCTGACTCCGCCCGATACGCAGTTCGTGCGCGACGCAGATGAATTCGCCCGTAGTGCCTACAGCGACGTGCTGTGGGCGCACTGCCTTCGGACATACTATTTCGGAGCGCAGGTTGCAGCGTTTGACGGCATTAAGTTTGATCGCGAGTTGTTCTACGCAGCGGCGATCTGCCACGACGTCGGCGTCAACGAGGAAGTCGGAGGGCCTGTTGCCGCCTGCTGCTTCGCGCACAGTGGCGGTCGTCTAACCTGCGAGAGACTTGCCAACAAGGGACACGGCGAGTGGTCTGTTCGCGTCGGTGATGCAATCTCCACGCACATGAATCTGGTCGTGCCCCGGGATCAATACCCTTCGGAAAGCACGCTCGTCGCGGTGGGCGCAACTTGCGATATCTTCGGCGCTTACGTTCGCCGGATCGAGCCTACGACGCTGGCCGCAACCGTAGAGCGCGCTCCGCGCACCGGCTTATTTGAGGCATTTGGACCATTTCTCTCCAAGCCACATCTGGATGGCAGCAGAACCGCGCTCCTCGTGCAGATGGGTGCATTCGAGAGCAATGGGACGCATCCGGTCGAGAGCGTACTTGCGAGCTAGCGATCAGCCGACGCCAACAACGCAGCCGAGCAAGACATGGGCACAGCCATGCCCCTTTCGGAAAGGTAATTCAGTCAATGTCGCAAGAGAATATCCAGAACAACAGTGCCGCGATCAACTCGATCCTCGATCGGTTCGCGATCGAGGACTTACTGACCTCGTACGCTCGTGCGATTGACCGGCTGGACATTGAATTGCTCAAGTCGCTCTATCACGAAGACGCGCGAACCGAACATGCCTGGTTCGAAGGTACGGCCCGCGATTTCGCCGACAAGGTGATTGCCTTTTCTCGCGACACATTCGCCTCGACGATGCACCACGTGGCCCACACGCATATTGCCTTGAACGGCGATGCTGCGGCCGCTGAGTCCTATTATTACGCCTATCATCTGCTTGAGGGCGACACCGACAAGGTCGCCGGGTTCTTCGGAAAGTCCTACGCCGAGCGTTGTGCAGAGGACGGCACGATCAACGACGGTCATGAATTCATATCCGGTGGCCGCTACGTCGATTCGCTTACCAAGCGGAACGGCGTGTGGGGTTTGGCCAACCGCGAGACCACGGTCGAATGGAAGCATTTCCGCCCGGTGACCCATGGCGATCCGGGGTCGGGCATTGAGAAGATCGTTGCGCCGGCCGGCCGCGACCGAAAAGACGTTGCCTATCGCGTTTTCGCCGCGATCGGACGCTGAAGCAAAGCGGAACGACCGCAGCAGATCAATCTGACAAGGACAACGAACATGGGTGCTCAAGGAATAATTGAAGATAATTTTGCGACCTCGGGGGGGTCCGTAGCATCCAAGCCAACGGTCGTGCTCGTGCACGGCGGCCTCGAAGATGCGTCAATCTGGCATTTGGTGATCCCTCGGCTCCAACGCGATGGCTACGCCGTCGTCGCCTTTGCCAATCCGCTACGCAGTCTGGGCATCGACGTCGCTTACCTGCGCAGCGTTCTAGACGAGATCCAGGGCCCGGTGATTCTCGTGTCCCACGCCTACGGCGGGGCGGTCATTACCCAGGCCGGGGACCACCCTAAGGTCAAAGGCCTTGTCTACGCAGCCGCCCCCATGCCTGCGGTCGGAGAGTGCCTCAAGGATTGCCTCGAACGGTTTCCCGGCTTCGACTTCGCCTCATCCGTCAACGTCACCAGATATACCCTGCCCGACGGAACCAGCGGCGCATATTCCCTTGTCCGAGCCGACAAGTTCCGCGGCCTCCTTGCCGCCGATGTGCCTGAAGGCGAACTTGCCTTGATGATGGTCACCCAGCGCCCGATCGACTTGGCCGCAATCTCCGAGCGGCTGACGTCTGCGGCATGGACGAGCAAACCGAGCTGGCAAATCAGGCCTCTGCAGGATGCGGTGTTTCCTGTGGAAGAATATAAGCTCCAAGCCGATCGCGCCCACTCCACCGTCATCGAGGTGAACTCCTCGCATGCCGTCCCCGTCACTTACCCGGAAGTCGTGGTCGATGTGATCGGGCAAGGTGCGCGCTCCACCACGACATAACGACAGCTGTTTAGCCGCGCTGCCAACGCCGGCATTTTAGTTCGTATCTGGATTCAGGAGTGCCGCGGATGTGCGGCCAGTAAACCATTGAGAGAGATGACCGATGAATAACGTTTCGATTTTCTGGATGCAGCTTGCCGCAAGTGTATTCGTCTTGACTGTCATAGCGGTTTGGTATGTTTGGCCCGCACTAACCAAGCTTCCCCTTAAATCTGCTCTAACCATCCTGCTCTTTGCGCATGTGCCAAGATACGTGGGCATGACACTGCTCGTTCCGGGCATGGTCGATTCAAGACTGCCGTCCGCCTTTCTTTCCGGCGCCGCCTACGGCGACCTCCTGGAAGCAGGGCTCGCGCTCGCTTGCATTTTTCTCCTGCGTACCAATTGGCGTGTCGCTATTCCTCTCGTGTGGGTAACCAACACGTGGGGATTCGTAGACCTAATGATCGGAGTACGCGGTCTTCTGCAAATAAACTTACCGAGCTACGACTTGGGCACTTTTTGGTATATCTATATTTTCTACGCTCCCGTCGTACTCGTCACTCACTTACTCATTTTTCTAGTCTTGGTAAAAGCTAAGTCGTGGCGAATATAACTCTGTGATGTGACCCCGTCTTTTCCACTAATCTCATTGTATTTCGGGGAAACGAAATGCGCCTCCGGATGCTTGAATCAGGCGCCTATTACCACCCACTTGCTGCTGCGGTGGGACGCTATCGCATGTGAAACACGGCAGCCCGACGATTACGACAAGCCTGCCGGCATGCTCTAGCGTTTCAAGCCCGCCTGGGAATACCGGTTGGCGGGCGGTCTGAATGGTACAGCGCCCGGTCGGGGCGCGCGTTGGAGCCGGGCGGGACCTGTGGAGGCGTGCGGGCTGTCTATTCGTAACGGCCGCCGAACAGGTCTCCCACTGCCCGCCGCTTCTTATAGGTGAGGTCCCGCTGGCGGAGGTGCTCCGGCTTCGTGCAGCATGTGGCAGCGCTGGCAGAATGCGCGCAGGTTCCTTGGCGCGTTGTTCGACAGATCGTGGTCGAAGTGTGCGGCGGCCAGCGCCACCTTGGTGTGCAGGATCGGTTCCGAGCACTCAAGAAGGGGAGGAAGGTCAGGCAAGGCTTTGCCCGCGCCAGATCCCCAAAAAACGGCTTCTTCGTCCCACCAGCGGCCGTCACCGAGATGGGCAACGGTTTTGCCTTGTGGCCGGCCGCAGCTTTCGTAACGGCCTTTGGCCCGCTTGAATGGCCCATTGGGAAAGCTCCGGTCGGTCGACTGGGTAAACAGCGGTGGTGCTTGTGGATTGCCATTAGGCGCGCGTCGGCTGGCCGTGCAATGCCGGTCTCTGCACGGGAGGAAATCGCGGCGTGAGTCGGGTCGCCACCGGCAACGCTTTCCGGCTCCAAATGAGCGCCCCCCAGCCAAGGCAGACAATCTGGTCCAGGCGTTTGCGCCGTTCCCTAGAAGTAGCCACTGACCCAATCTTCACACTCTACAAAAGCGCGCCAATAGCCTGGCATTTGGCTTCGTATCGCCGCTCCGATTGGGTGGCGCGCCTGACGAGATCGGATTTTGTTTCTGGCTCGAACGCAAACGCAAGTCTGCTTTCCTGGCGTCGCCCCCGAAAAGCCGCCAGTCCGTTCACGGCCCCATTCCTGACGACTCCGATGATGGGCACCTCTAACAACCCAGTGTCCAAATCCAATACGGGACGCACGACTTTGACTGCTGCCTTTATGGGCAGCAGCCACCAGTCTGCCGTTTGTTCGATGTCGACTTTCCCAAAGAAAATGGGCTGCTTTTGCCGTATTCTGCACGAACTCGCATCGATTGGCGCCAGGACAGTGAGTTGAAAAACGGGCTCTGCCGCTTACGCGCAAATTGCCCGCCATCGAACTACTAGGCGCATACCCAACCTAACCATTTGTAATATATATCGAAATTGGCGCACCCGACAGGATTCGAACCTGTGACCTCTGCCTTCGGAGGGCAGCGCTCTATCCAGCTGAGCTACGGGTGCTTTCAGGACCGGCGATCCGGAAAACGAACCAGCCGGTGAACCGGCAAGTCACGGCTTCTTAGCGGAAGCCGGGGCAGGCTTCAACGGGCAATTGGAGATTGGCGGCATCCCTTGATGGGGGCAGGGTGGTCCTCTCACGGGTGCGAGCTTATCGTATATGGCGCTCCCTCTCTCCGTCTCGGCTTCGCCGACCACCTTGCCGGGGCGAGCCACGGGTCTCGCCCGTCCTCTGGACCCCCACTTTGCGGGGGCGAGGAACCGGAGCTTTCCTGGGACGCGCCTTGTGGCCGTAGCCCGCTCCTTCCGTTCGACCTCGCACTGCGCTCCGCCCTACTACCCCGCCTCGCCCCTCACCGCCCGCCTCCTGCGTGGCGCGCGCTTGGGTTTCTTGGCGCCGGTCAGTTCGTGCATGGCGTCGAGCTGCATCTGCTGCATTTCGGCCAGGCGGGTCCATTGGCGCGAGATGAGGTAGTCGAGCTTTTCGTGCAAATGGCGCACTTCGAGCTCGGCCTTAAGGTTGACGCGGTATTCGTTGAAGGAGCGCAGGCGGTCCTTGGTCTCCTGCCGCTTCTGGCTCATCATGATGATCGGCGCCTGGATGGCGGCAATGCAGGACAGCAGAAGGTTGAGCAGGATGAAGGGGTAGGGATCGAAGGCGCCCGCCGTGCCCTCGAGCAGGTTGAGGCCGATCCATAGCAGAAGCACGGTGCCGAAGGAGATCAGGAACCACCAGCTGCCGCCGAAGGCGGCCATGTTGTCGGAGACGCGGTCGGCAAAGGTCCGGTGCTCCTCGAACTCCTCCTCGCTGTTTTCGGAAATGGTGTCTTGCCTGGCGATCGATTCGACCACCTGCCGATCGAGCTCGGAGAATTCGCCGTGCTCCTGCTGGAGAAGCTCCTCCATGTAGCGCATGCGGTAGCGGCCAAGCTCGGCGCGGCTGATGCGGGCGCCGGGCGGCAGGTCCGGATGGTCGGCATGGATGCGGTCGGCGAGGCTGGGGCGCAAGGTGTCGATGCGGACAAGATCGCGCTTGCGGAATTTCCGCCCCGAGATCGCCGACGGCTTTTTCTTCGGCTTGGCGTGTGGTGCGCCTGGAGCCGATGGCTCCGAGTCCGGCACTTCGGGCACCTCGGAGTGCTCGTCCGAACCATGTTCGGCCTCATGCTCGCCGATGGTCGGCGCCTCGAAATATTCGCCGCCGCCATCGTTCTGGTTTTCTGCCGGCTGCTCCGGCGTTTTCGGGACGGTGCTCATGGTGCGGGCTCCTGCGGGTGGTGCTCAGCTTGACGATACGCCTATGCCGCAACATGGCCAGCATCGCGACGGTTTTCGCATGCCGTACAAGTTCTTGTGATCGATCTGAAGGGGCGGTGGCTGGCATGGCCGAAGAATGCAGCGGCGGGATGGAAGCTCGTTCGGTAGCGATCCTTCCCACCCCCCTCTGTCCTGCCATCTCCCCCGCAAGGGGGGAGATTGGATGTCACAACGGCTTTCGCCAATCCCCAACGTCGAAGAAAAGGCGCCGTCAGAGCAAGCTGCTAATCTCCCTCCTTGCGGGGGAGATGTCCGGCAGGACAGAGGGGGGTGCTGTCCCGCCGACATCACACGAACTTCTGCACCGCGGCAGCGCTCCGAAGTCGCGGCATGGTTGGCGACGGCAACAAAAAACCCGCCTCGCGGCGGGTTACTCGTCCAGTAGGTCAGATGGCGCAAATCAGCACCATATCCGAATCTATAGCACAATTGCCCTCACCGGGCAATTCGTTGGCGGGCAGCCGGGCGCGTATTCGGGCTGCGGCCCTTCGCAGGCTCAGGGCGTTCGTCGCTCAAAAAGCCAAGCAATTGGCTTTTTGTCCGCTGCGCGGACCCCTCCTCACTGCTGCTCGGCGAACATCAGCCTGGTTTTGGTGTCGGCCATAGCAGGCGACAGGCTGCGCTGGATCAGCGCCTCGACATGGTCGTTGCGCTGGCGGGCGCTGTCGGCGCCCATCACCACGACGATCAGCTGGCGGCCGTCGGCGTCGTAGGAGGTGACGATGTTGAAGCCGGAGGCCCTGATGTAGCCGGTCTTGATGCCGTTGACGCCGCGCACGCGGCCGAGCATGTCGTTGTGGCCACGCACCAGCCTGCCGCGGAACATGAAATCGCTTTCGGAGAAATAGTGGAAGTGCTGCGGGAAGCGGGAATGCAGCGCCATGCCGAGCACCGCCATGTCGCGCGCCGAGCTGTGCTGGTCGTCGTCGGGCAGGCCCGACGCGTTGCGGAACACGGTGCTCACCATGCCGAGTTGGCGCGCCTTGGCGGTCATCATGGCGGCGAACTGCTCCTCCGAGCCGCCGAGATATTCGCCGACCGCCACCGCCACGTCATTGGCCGACTTGACGACAATGGCGCGGATCGCCGAATCGACATCGATGGTCTCGCCGCGCCGGAAGCGCATCTTGGTCGGCGGCTGCGAGGCGGCGTGGTCCGAGACCGGGATCTGCGTCTCCTTGGTGACGCGGCCGGACTCCAGCGCCTCGAACAGCAAATAGAGCGTCATCATCTTGGTCAGCGAGGCCGGATAGCGCTGCGCCGTCGAGTTGACCTCGAACAGCTGCTTGCCGGTCCTGGCGTCGACGACGATGGCGGCATATTTCTGCGGCGGCGCCGGCACCGCCAGCACCGCGTCCGGCGGCGTCACGGTCGTGCAGCCGGCAAGCAGCAGCAACAGGCCAAGGGCCGCAAAAAGTCTCTGGACGAGCGGAAGGGGACGCGGGTTGGACAAGGGCAAGTCTGTTCTGGTCATGCTGTTGCTGAGATGAGGCGAAGCTAACGTAACGCGCCAGCTGCGTCCAACTGGTTAATGGCGGTCTCAGGGCAATTCCCCTGGTTTTGAACGGCGCCAACGGACCCTAGCCACATCTTCCGGATGTCTCCGCTGCCCCTCACCCCTACCCTCTCCCCGCGAGGTACGGGGAGAGGGGGTCGCTGGCGCTGGAGCTTCTCCCTTCTCCCCGTTCTTCACGGGGAGAAGGTGCCGGCAGGCGAATGAGGGGCAGCGCCGACTTGGGATAGTGGTGCGCCCCTATCGAGCAGCCGCCCCGAAATCGCCCGTTTCCTGTCTTCCCTTGCCAAAACCGCGCTTCCTGTGGGAAGGGGCGTGGCATCTGTCGGCTTTTGGGGGGCTTGGGCATGACGAACATCGGGGCTGGCGGCGCTGCGGCGTCGCTTATCAAGGCATCACTCAGCCGCACCGGCAAATGGGCCGGCAGCATCGCCTTTGTCGGGGGTGCTGCTTCCGACATCCTCAATCCGCTGGCGCCATTCGCCGCCTATATCGCGCTGGTCGCCTCGGTGGCGGCGGTCATCATCGCCATTGCCATCGTGCTCAGGCTGGTGCTGGCGGCCAAGGCACTGCCGGCCTTGATTTTCGCCACCAGCGCCGCCGCCGTCGCCGGCGGCGTCTACGGCCTGCAACAGCAGACCAATTCGCAGAACGGGGTGATCGCCAGCCTGGTGCCAGCCATCGCCGGGCTGCAGCAATCGATGGGCATCGTCTCGGAGAAGGTGGCCAGGATCGAGCAGACCGTCACGCAGACGCAAAAGACGGTCGAAGCGGTCAAGCAGTCGACCGACACGGTGGCCAAGAAGACCGACGAGATCGCCTCGGCCCAGCAGCAGCAGACGCAGCAGACGGCGCGGGTGCAGAAGACCGCCGAAGAGGTGAAGAAGCAGACCGAGACGCTGGCCGCCGGCCAGGCGCAGCAACAGGCCCAGACCGAGAAGCTGCAGGCGACGACCGAGCAGATCGCCGCCTCGATCGACACCATCGCCAAGGGCTTTGCCGCCCTTGCCGCGCAGGGTGGGGCGATCGCCGAGCCGAAGCGGCCGGACGAGTTCTATCACAACGCCCGAGTCTACGAACTTTCGGGCGACATACTCAATGCACGGCGCTCCTACCTCGCCTTTGCCGGATTCGATGTCGATGCCATCGATCCCTACACGCGCTTTGCCACGCTGCTCAGGGTCCAGGACGGCAAGGCCGGCGCCCGCGAGGTGTTCGGCGCCCTTTCCGACAAGGGCAAGGCGCTGTCGATCAAGCTCGTGCATATCCAGCAGTTCGACGACGCCCAGCGCCTCGACAAGCTCAACGCCTTCATCGCGGCCAATCCGGATTTCGCGCCGGCGCATTTCCTGCTGGCGCAGGAGTTTTCGGAGGACCGCCTCGGCGCCCAGACGCTGGCCGACAAGCGCAACGAGGCCAAGGCGCTGACCAAATTCGTATCCTACGAAAAGGACGGCGGGCTGCTCAAATATTTCGTCGACCAGACACAGCTCGCCGACTGGCTGGACCGCAGCCGCAGCCGGCTGGCAGCACTCGGCGACGTGCTCGATCCCTCCCGCTTCGTGCCGACGCTGACGCCGATGCGCTCAAACCAGGGCTGGTTGATGACCATCTCGCTGCCCGAGCCGGCGACCGCCATCTCCTGGCGCATGGGCGACAGCGGCCCGTTCACCGACACCGGCTTCCTGGCGCTCAACGACCAGAGGACGGGCAAGCCGATGCCCAATCCGAGTTTCGAGCTGCCTAGCAGCACCGTGGCCAGCACCATCGCCGTCAAATATCTCGACATCAGGGGGCGCGAGACCGGCCCGTTCGACATCCGCTTCGACCCGGAGGCAGCACTCCAGCAAGGCGACAAGCAGATCCTCGACCAGTTCTGGACCTCGTGGATCGCCTTCGACTCCGGCGGCAATCACGGCCTGGTCTATTTCACCCAGATGCTGTCCTATCGCTGCGCCATTAAGGAGGTGCATTACAGCCTGAACGGCGCCGCGCTCGACAAGTCGTTCGAGATACCGCCCTGCGACAAGAAAGACCCCTACGCCATCCCTTACGAGGCCAAGGGCTACATCAAGGTTGCCGACAGCGTGACGTCGATGTCGGTGCAGGTCACCTATACCGACGGCACCAAATCGCCGGTGCGGGAATACAAGCGGCAGTAGGGTGGCGGCCACCCGCCCTTTTGTGGGCGAGGTGGGGCTGATGCAAAATGCCTTACGCGGTGCTTGCGCAAGCCGCGCCGAACGGGTTCTTCTGCCGCCCATCAGAATCGGTGAGAGCGCGATGACTATCAGCACGATCAAGGCAAAGGGCATTTCGGTCTCGCTCGACCTCACGGTCGGCCACATCGCCGACATGGTCGTCGACAGCGGCGGGCGGCAGCTCAAGCCGCTGCATCGCGCGCCGTGGATCGACGAGCCGCGCGAGACGCTGCCGAAGGACCTTCCCGAAGGCACCGTCCGCCTGTCCGGCGACTTCCTCTGCGCGCCGTTTTCGCGCAGCGATGTCGAGGAGGCGCCGCTGCATGGCTGGCCGGCCAACAGCGCCTGGGATGTCGTCGACAGCGACGCGATGGGCGATGGCTGGCGGGCTGTCTTCCGGTTGCGGCACAAGGTGATGGGGGCGACGGTCGACAAGATCCTGACGCTGCGCGACGGCCATCCCTTCCTCTACCAGGAGCATGTGTTTTCCGGCGGCCATGGCGCGATCTCGGTCGCCCACCATCCGATGACGGCGATGACGGGCGGCGGCAGGCTGGCCTTTTCGCCAAAGCGGTTCGCCGCGACGCTGGACGATCCGCTGGAGCCGGATCCCGCACGCGGCCGCTTCATGCTGGCCTATCCGGCGCGATCCGCCGATCTCAGCCATTTCCCCGCCGCCGGCGGCGGCACGCTCGACCTGACGCAGTATCGCATGGGCGACCGTCGCGAGGATTTCGTCACGCTGGTGGAGGCCGATCATGGCGGGCCGGGCTGGACGGCCTTGGCGCGCCAGGCCGAAGGCGACCTGGTGCTGGTGCTGAAGAACCCGGCCGAACTGCCTATCACCATGCTGTGGCTCAGCAATGGCGGGCGCGACTACGCGCCATGGAGCGGCCGCCATCGCGGAGTGCTCGGCATCGAGGACGGCCGCGCTTCCGTCGGCCATGCCGCCTCGATCGGCGACAACTGGCTGAAGCGCGAAGGGGTAGCGACCGCCTTTGCGCTCGGCGAGGGCCTCAGCGTTTCATTTCGCCATGTCATCGGCGCCATACCACTCTCCGGTGGCGAGCCGCCACATGCGGTCACCACGGCGAACGGCCGCATGCGGCTGGCCAGCGGCTCGACCTGGGAGGTTCCCTTCGACAGCGATTTCCTGCGCATCGGCCAGCGGGTGCCGGCCTGAACGGGCCTGCAAGGTTTCCCCTCAAAGTTGGCGCTGCCCCTCACCTGCCTGCCGGCATCCTCTCCCCGTATAGGGACGGGGAGAGGGGGCTTTCATCGATGGTTTCGCCAATCACCAGCGTTGCAAGACAGGCGCCGGCGTTGCGGCCAGCTCCCTTCTCCCCGTCACAATACGGGGATAAGAGCCCGGCAGGGCGATGAGGGGCGGCGCCAACATCCGCAACTGACCGCTTCCAATTGCACAAATCCCGGTTTGAAATTTCCGCCAACTGCCGCCAAGATGTGGCCGAAATCATCATGCGGAACATGGTGGATTTGAAGCTCCTGCCAGAGAGAGGCTCTCATGTCCGAAATCGCCCATCTCGCCGCCACCATCTTCAAGCGCGCCGGCAAGGTGCGACGCTTTATCGTTGCCATTGCCGGTCCGCCGGGCGCCGGCAAGTCGACATTGTCGGCAAGCCTGCATGACCTGCTGCCGGAAGGTGCCGTGGAAGTGGTGCCGATGGACGGCTTCCATTACGACGACGTCGTGCTCGAGCGGCGTGGCCTGCGCGCGCGCAAGGGGGCGCCGGAAACGTTCGACTTTGCCGGCTTCGAAACCTTGCTGAAGCGGATCCGCGCCGGTGAACCCGATATCGCCATCCCGGTTTTCGACCGCACCATGGAACTGTCGCGCGCCGCCGCCTCGATCGTCGCCACCGACACCAAGTTCATCCTGGTCGAGGGCAATTACCTGCTACTCGACGAGGAGCCGTGGTCGCGGCTGGCGCCGCTGTTCGATTTCTCGATCTTCGTCGACGTGCCGCGCGACGAGCTCGAGCGCCGCCTGCTCGAGCGCTGGCACGGTCATGGCCGCTCCGACGCGGATGCCCGCGCCTGGATCGCCTCCAACGACATGCCCAACATCGACCGGGTGCTTGCCCGCCGCCGGACCGCTGACCTGGTGATCGGCATTTCGGCGTGATTCTAAGGATTCTCCAGGGGGAACCTTAAGACTTTCAGTCCGTTATCCCCCAGGCAATTCTGCCAGAAGAGGGATTCCATCCGATGGCACAAAAGGCAAGAAAACCCGCGCCCGCCAAGGGCAAGGCAACCCAATCGAAGGCAGGCGCCGGTCCGGCGATCGCCGAGCGTTCCAAGGACGCCAAGCCGTCTTTCGGCAAGGCGCCGCCGAAGAAAGTGGTGCCGGCCGCGGCGAAGACCGCGCCGAAGGCCACAAAGCCGAAAAAGCCGGCAAGCGCCGACAACTCGGTGTCCGGCAGCGCCATGCGCACGGTCAAGGCGGCGGCCAATGTAGCGGCAGGCGCGGTTGTCATCGCAGCCAGAGGCACCGCATCGCTTGCGGCCTCGGTCATGGGCAAGGGCGGCTCGAAAGCCAAGGCGAAGGCAAAGTAGCCGCGTTCTGTCGAGGGCCTGGCCGGCTCAGCCCTTCGCCGGGATGGTCAGGCCCTTTTGCACGGCTGGCCTGGCAAGACCGCGTTCCAGCCATGTCCCGACATTGCCGAAATCATCGAAGCCGACGAGTTCGCGCGCTTCGTAGAAGCCGATAAGGTTGCGCACCCAGCCGAGTAGCGAGATGTCGGCGATCGTGAAGTCATTGTCCATGATCCACTTGCGGCCCTTCAGCCGGCCGTCGAGCACACCGATCAGCCGCCGCGATTCATCGCGATAGCGCTCTAGCGGGCGCTTGTCGGCAATTTCGCGGCCGGCGAATTTGTGGAAGAAGCCGACCTGGCCGAACATCGGCCCGACCGAGGCCATCTGGAAGAACACCCATTGGATTGTCTCGTAGCGCCGTGCCGCGTCCACCGGCATGAGCAGGCCGGTCTTTTCGGCGAGGTAGAGCAGGATGGCGCCGGATTCGAACAGGCCGATCGGCTTGCCGTCCGGACCGTTCGGATCGATGATCGCCGGTATCTTGCCGTTGGGGTTGAGCGACAGGAATTCCGGTGTCCAGCTCTCATTCTTGCCGATGTTGACCAGATGCGGCTCGTAGGGCAGGCCGAGCTCTTCCAGGGCGATCGATATCTTCACCCCGTTGGGCGTCGTGGCCGAATAGAGCTGGATCTGGTCCGGATGCCTGGCTGGCCAGCGCGTTGCGATCGGAAAGGCGGACAGGTCGGCCATGGAAAACTCCTGAACGGGGATTGGCGCTGGGCAGCGCTGGCAAGAATTAGGCGGACGACCGCTTCTGATCAATATGGCGGCGACAGTGTCGCACGGACAGTCATGGAAACAGCCCGGGATCAAACCGCCTTGAAGGCCAGCACCGCATTGGTGCCGCCGAACGCGAAGCCGTTGCTGATCGCAGTGCGCACCTTGCGTTCACGCGCCACGTTCGGCGTGATGTCGAGGTCGCAGTCGGGATCGGCTTCGCGAAAATTGGCTGTCGGTGGCACGATGCCTTCGCGGATCGCCATCACGCAGGCGATCATCTCCAGCGCGCCCGATGCGCCAAGGCAATGGGCATGCATGGATTTGGTCGACGATATCGACAGTTTGTAGGCATGGTCGCCGAAGACGCGCTTGATCGCCGCCGTCTCGATCTGGTCGTTGGCCTTGGTGCCGGTGCCATGGGCATTAAGATAGTCGACATCCTCGGGATTGAACCCGGCGTCGGCCAGGCAGGCGCGCATGGCGGCCGTCGGCCCTTCGATGGTTGGCGCGACGATGTCGGACGCGTCGGCGGAAAGGCCGGCGCCGGCAATTTCGGCAAGGATGGTGGCGCCGCGCGCCATGGCATGTTCGTAGCTCTCCAGCACCGCCATGCCGGCGCCCTCGCCGAGCGACAGGCCCTGGCGATCGGCCGAGAATGGCCGGCAGGTGTCGGGCGCCAGCACCCGCAATGCTTCCCAGCCCTTCAGGATACCCCAGACCAGCGGCGCATCGGTGCCGCCGGCGACCATCACGTCGGCGCGGCCGAGCCTGATCTGGTCGACCGCCGAGGCGATGGCATGGTTGGACGACGAGCAAGCGGAGGTGACGCCGAAAACCGGACCGCGCAGGCCGAGGCTCATGCTGACCTGGCCGGAGGCCGCACTGGGCATCACTTTCGGCACGGTGAAGATGCCGGCGCGGTTCTTGCCCTCGACCAGGATGGCGCGATAGTTTTCCTCGATCGCTTCCCAGCCGCAGACACCGACGCCGACGACGGTGCCCATTCGGTAGGTGGTGGCTTCGCCCGAAACCAGACCGGCCTGCTGCATCGCCTCCCTGGCCGCGATCACCGCCAGCAGGCTGAAACGGTCCATCGACACCAATTGCTTGCGGTCGATGCCGTGATCGGGAAGCGTTTTGATTTCGCAACCGACCTTGACCTTCAGGTCATGCAACTGCGGACTGCTGATCGGGCCGATGGCCGAGCGGCCGGCGCGCATTTCATTCCAGATCGCAGGCGCGTTGGTGCCGAGCCCGCAAATACCGCCCATGCCGGTGATGACAACGCGCTGCCGCATTCAGGTCAGGCTTTTTTCGCGATCAGCGCGCGAACAGCTTCCACCATGTCGCCGACATTCTTCAGATTGCTCCAGGCATCGACCGTGTTCATCTCGATCTCGATGCCATAATCTTCCTCGAGATCGAAGATGATCTCCGTCAGCTCGAGCGAATGGATACCAAGCGAGGTCAATTCAGTGTTGGTCGTGATTTCTTCGCCGCCCGGCTCGGCATGAGCCTTGATCTTCGCGATGATATCCGTTGCCAGCTGGTCGGCCATTCGGTTTCTTCCCCACTATGTCGCGTTTCCCGACGCCAATTGAGCAGCGCCTCTTTTTCTCCCGGTATCAAGCCGCCGTCTTCGCTCTATACCCCCGCCAAGCGCTGCATGACCGTACCAAGGTGGTTCCCTCTATAGAAACCGAAACGTTGTCAAGCAACAAGCTATATCAAGCCATGCATCGACAAAGGCGCCGGAGTGCTTAACGTGCTGGCATGGATAAGATCGAACATGGCAGGATTTCGACGCAGCGCGCCGCGGGCGCGGCGCGGCTTTCGTGTGCTGTCGTCGACGGTCGCACGCGGCTGCGGCGCCTCTATCAGGACGGTGCCGCCAAGATAAGGATGCCGGCGGTATCGGCCGATCCGCTCGAAGCGGTGCTGATCAACACCGCTGGCGGGATGACCGGCGGCGACCGTCTCGCCTGGGACGTGGATGTCGGCGCGGCGGCCTCGGCATCGATCACGACCCAGGCCTGCGAGAAAATCTATCGGGCGGCATCCGACCATGCCGAGGTGCGGGTGAAACTATCGGTCGGTGAAAACGGCCGCATCGCCTGGCTGCCGCAGGAAACCATCGTCTTCGACCAGGCGGCGTTTGCCCGCACGCTCGACGTCGAGCTTGCCGTCGGCGCCGAGGCGCTGGTGCTGGAGGCCACGGTCTTCGGCCGCCTGGCCATGGGCGAACACGTCAGCCTAGGCAATTTCCATGACCGCTGGCGTGTCCGCCAGGACGGCGAGTTCATTCATGCCGAGGATTTCCGCATCGGGCCCGATATCGCGGCCACGCTCGACCGCCCGGCGATTGCCGGTGGCGCGGTCGCGATGGCGACGCTGCTGCTGGTGTCGCCGCGGGCCGAGGCCCTGCTCGATCCGGTTCTGGAGATCGTCGGCGACCAGGGCAGCGCCAGTGCCTGGGGCGTGAGGAAATCTGGCAAGCTTCTTGCGAGGCTCTACGCCGGGGACGGCTATCGGCTCCGCCAGCGGCTGGTTCCGCTGGTCGAATTGCTCAACGGAAAGGCTGGGTTGCCCAAATTATGGTCACTGTAAGTCCGTCTATGCCAGTCCAGGGAAGCGCATGAACCTGACACCGAGGGAAAAGGACAAGCTGCTGATCGCCATGGCGGCGATCGTGGCGCGCAAGCGGCTCGAACGCGGCGTCAAGCTCAATCATCCGGAAGCGATCGCGCTGATCACCGATTTCGTCGTCGAGGGCGCCCGCGACGGCCGACCGGTCGCTGAATTGATGGAGGCCGGCGCCTATGTCGTCACGCGCGCGCAGGTGATGCAAGGCATCGCCGAGATGATCCATGACGTGCAGGTCGAGGCGACATTCCCCGACGGCACCAAGCTGGTGACCGTGCACGAACCCATCAGGTGAGGTGAGAAGAGATGCTTGAGCTGCGTCCCAATTGCGAATGCTGTGACAAGGACCTGCCGCCGGAGGCGGCGGACGCGCTGATCTGCACCTTCGAGTGCACCCTTTGCGCCGACTGCGTGGAACACATCTTGGGCGGCACCTGCCCCAATTGCGGCGGCAATTTTTCGGCGCGGCCGATCCGCCCGCCGGCGATGCTGAAGAAGTATCCCGCTTCGACCAAGCGCGTTCTCAAAGCTGAAGGGTGCGGGCCCCGCAAGGCCGCGTGACACCACCACCTCGCAAACGAAAGGCAAATAGAATGATGTCCGCCAAACGCCTGTGCCTGTCGGCGATCCTGCTGCTGGCAGCAGTCATGCCGGCCTATGCCCATGTCGGCATCGGCACGACCTCTTCCTTCATGGCCGGCTTCATGCACCCGCTCTCCGGGCTCGATCACATGACGGTGATGATCGCGGTCGGCCTGTGGGCGGCGCTCAAGGGCGGCAAGGCAGTCTGGGCCTGGCCGGCGGCTTTTGTCGGCGTGATGCTGGTCGGCGGCGGGCTCGGCATGCTGCATATGCCGCTGCCGTTCGTCGAACCCGGCATATTGGCGTCGGTCGTGGCGCTCGGGCTGCTGGTGGCGTTGGCAGTCGATCTGCCTGTCTCGGCCGGCGTCGCCATCATTGGCCTGTTTGCGCTGTTGCACGGCCATGCGCATGGCACCGAGGTGCCGGAAAATGCCGGCGGGCTCGAATATATAGCCGGCTTTGCCATCGCCACGGCTCTGCTGCATGCCACCGGCATCGCTGCCGGGCTCGGGTTTGGCGTCAGGTTCCGTGGGCTGGCCCGCGCCGCCGGCGCGGCCTGCGCGGCGGTCGGTGTCGGCCTCGTCTTCGGCGTGTTGTGAGGCACGATGATCCCGGGCGAAATCATCACCAAGGACGGCGACATCGAACTGAACAAGGGGCTGCCCGCCGTCACCCTAAAAGTGGCCAACAGCGGCGACCGGCCGATCCAGGTCGGCAGCCACTATCATTTCTTCGAAACCAATGAGGGGCTGAGATTCGACCGCGAGCGAGCGCGCGGCATGCGCCTGGACATCGCCGCCGGCACGGCCATGCGCTTCGAGCCTGGCCAGGAGCGTGACGTGACGCTGGTGCCGCTCGGCGGCAAGCGCGAGGTCTACGGATTTCAGCAGAAGGTGATGGGCAGGCTGTGAGATCGATGGCGTCTCATGCATGTCGCCCAAGAGTAATTCGCGCTTTCGACTCAGTCCGACGGCTTGGCCGCAGCGTAGATGACGATCTTTCCAGGATTGTCGAATTCGACGGCCAGAACATCCTGCGCAAGCACGCGCCGCGACTCGATGGCGTTGAACAGGAGCGCGTTGGCCTCGATCTCCTTGCGCAGCTCCGCAATGTCGTCCTGATGCTGTTTGACCTTGCTCTCGATCACCGGCGGCGGGCCGCCTTCGCTGCGCGTCGCGTCGGTGAGGAGCACGATCTCGACCTTGTCGAGCTTGGACGTCCTGCGCACCGTGCCAATGTTTTCCCGCGTCCGGTCGATCGCCGTGTTGACGTTCCGGGCTTCGGCGGTGGCACTGGCCTCTTCCTGCTTGACCTCCGAGCCGACGATGCGGTTGACGGTCTCCGGGCTTTCCAGGCCCTGCGCTTTCAGCACGGCGTGGGGGAGGCTCGCCGACAGAAAAGCAGTCGCTGCAATGGCATGCAGCCATCGGGCGTCGGGCAAGGTGGTGATGGCCATCGCTCGCTTTCGAGATTTGTTTCGATACTCAAAAGGCGAAACGAATCCAGCCCTGCCGAGGTTCCTTTCCCTCTGCAGCCGGCGGGCCGGACTTCGGCCCGCCGCGCTGCGTCATCAGCTCGCCTTCTTGGTGATCAGGGTCAGCGCGCCATTGGGCTGCATGCTGGCGGCGACGACCTGAGCCGAGCTAAGCCCCTTGGCTTCAAGCGCGGACTTGACCTTAGGCGTGGCGTCGATCGAGCTGCGCAATTTCTGCAGGCCGGCGTCGCCACGCTGGGCGATCACCTGGTTGACCTGCGTCTGGGTGTCCTTTGGCAGCTGCGTGATGTCGACGATGTTGACACTCTGGATCGTCGGAACGGACGGCTGGGCCTTGGGCGCGGCCGGGGCAGGCGTGGTCGGCGCCGGAGCGGGCTGTTGCGCGGGTTGCTGCTGGGCACTGGCGGCGCCCGCCAGCATCAGCGTGGCGGCGGCTGCAATCAATATCGTCTTGCGCATGGACTATCCTTCCATCGATTTGGCAAACGGTCGGTTTGGGGTGACGCCCTAACCTCAACCGTCAAATCGGATCAGAAGGTGTCGGCCAGCGGGTCATTGCGTGACCATTGGATGGCGACAATGTGCAGACAGGCTTCAATCAAATCACATTTCGGCAAACCACATTTCGGGAGCAATCGCTGATGGCCAGAGTTACCCGCGCCGCCTATGCGCAGATGTATGGCCCGACCGTCGGCGACCGCGTGCGGCTTGCCGACACCGAACTGTTCATCGAGGTCGAGAGAGATCTCACCACCCATGGCGAGGAAGTAAAATTCGGCGGCGGCAAGGTGATCCGCGACGGCATGGGCCAGAGTCAGGTGTCACGGGCGCAAGGCGCGGTCGACACCGTCATCACCAACGCGCTGGTGGTCGATGCCAGCGCCGGCATCTTCAAGGCCGATATCGGCCTGCGCGACGGGCGCATCGCGGCAATAGGCAAGGCCGGCAATCCGGACATGCAGAATGGCGTCGCCATCATCATCGGCCCGGGCACCGAGATCATTGCCGGCGAGGGCAAGATCCTGACCGCCGGCGGTTTCGACGCGCATATCCATTTCATCTGCCCACAGCAGATCGAGGAAGCGTTGATGAGCGGCATCACCACCATGCTCGGCGGCGGCACCGGCCCGGCGCATGGCACACTGGCCACCACCTGCACGCCGGGGCCATGGCACATGGCCCGCATGATCCAGTCCTTCGACGCCTTCCCGATGAACATCGGCCTGTCGGGCAAGGGCAACGCTTCGCTGCCCGCGGCACTCGAGGAAATGGTGCTGGGCGGCGCCTGTTCGCTGAAGCTGCACGAGGACTGGGGCACGACGCCGGCGGCCATCGACTGCTGCCTGTCGGTCGCCGACGATTACGACGTGCAGGTGATGATCCATACCGACACGCTGAACGAATCCGGCTTCGTCGAGAACACGGTGGCGGCGATCAAGGGCCGCACCATTCATGCCTTCCACACCGAGGGCGCCGGCGGCGGCCATGCGCCTGATATCATCAAGGTCTGCGGGCTACCCAACGTCATTCCGTCCTCGACCAATCCGACCCGGCCCTACACGGTCAATACGCTCTCCGAGCATCTCGACATGCTGATGGTCTGCCATCATCTGTCGCCGTCGATCCCCGAGGACATCGCCTTTGCCGAAAGCCGCATCCGCAAGGAGACGATCGCGGCGGAAGACATCCTGCACGACATCGGCGCGTTCTCGATCATCTCGTCGGACAGCCAGGCCATGGGTCGCGTCGGCGAGGTGGCGATCCGCACCTGGCAGACCGCCGACAAGATGAAGCGCCAGCGCGGCGCGCTGCCGCAGGAGACCGGCAACAACGACAATTTCCGCGTCCGCCGCTACATCGCCAAATACACAATCAATCCGGCCATCGCGCATGGGCTGTCCAGGGACATCGGCTCGATCGCGGTCGGCAAGCGTGCCGACCTGGTGCTGTGGAACCCGGCCTTCTTCGGCGTCAAGCCGGACATGGTGCTGATCGGCGGCATGATCACTGCTGCCCCAATGGGCGACCCCAACGCCTCGATCCCGACGCCGCAGCCGATGCACTACCGACCGATGTTCGGCGCGTATGGCAAGGCCAGGACCAACTCGTCGGTGACCTTCGTCTCCAAGGCGGCGCTCGAGTCGGGGCTGCATGGCAGGCTCGGTGTCAACAAGCAGTTCGCCGCTGTCGAGAACACCCGAGGCGGCATCGGCAAGCATTCGATGGTGCTCAACGACGCCATGCCACATGTCGAGGTCGATCCGGAAACCTACGAGGTCCGCGCCGACGGCGAGCTGCTGACCTGCGAGCCGGCGACAGTGCTGCCGATGGCGCAGCGGTATTTTCTGTTTTAGGGTCATGGTCTGCAACGAATCTGGACCCCGCCATGGACGAGCAAAAGAAGGCAGCCCTGATTTCAAGGATGGGTCCATTGGAAGCCTATAACGGTGGCGCTGCTCCACGCGTCATGCCGCTGATTACGCTGGAGCAATATTTTGACGGAGCCGAAGGGGAAGCGGGTTTACTGTGCAATAGTCACGTTGCTCCCGACAATGATACTATCCTGGCGATTTTCAAGTCGATACGCGACCGACCCGAGGTCCATGACATCAGGATAGCGATTACCCAATGCGATGATGGAGAATGGCCGTTCTCGGACAAGGTCGTTGTCGTCACACGAGCTAGCGAAGAAGATGTGATTAGTTGGCTGCCGTCTGGCTTTGAGCCGGACGAGACCTGGGAGGGAGATGTCGACCATCTGCCTGCGGAGAAGATCGAGCTTCCGTCCGACTATAGGAAGCTGTGGCTTTGGTACGATTGAGGCCGCAACTGCTGGAGTGCATAGAGTCGACCTATGGCCACCGAAATCGCTTCCGCCCACGACATCTTCCCGCATATCCGCATCGTCATGGGCATGGTGATCGGGCTTGGCGTCGCCCGCCTGCTGTCGGGGGTGGCGCGCATCGTCCAACATCCCGGCCAATACCGGCTCTATCCCGTGCATCTGGCCTGGGTCGCTTCGGTGCTCCTGATGCTGGTGCATTTCTGGTGGTGGGAGTTCGGCCTCTACACCATCGAGACGTGGACCTTCGGCAAGTACCTGTTCATCATCTTCTACGCGATCACGCTGTTCCTGCTCTGCGCGTTTCTGTTTCCGGATTCGATGCTGGACTACACCAGCTACGAGGATTTTTTCTATTCGCGTCGGGCCTGGTTCTTCGGCCTGCTGGCGGCGACCTATCTGCTCGACGTGATCGACACGCTGCTGAAGGGACCGGAACATTTTGCCCGCTTCGGCAACGAATATCTGTTCCGCACGCCTGTCTTCGTCGCGCTGTGCATCGCCGCGATCCTGGTGCGCGATCGACGTTTCCACATCGCCTTTGTCGCGGCCGCGCTCGTCTATCAGATATCGTTCATCCTGCGGCTCTTCGACACGATCGTTTGAGCGGCATTGGGATGAAGTGAGGGATGGTCTAGGCTTCAAGGGAAAGGCAGGTTTGCGCATGTACAAGGCCGTCGGATCGCGTGGATCCCGGGTCAGCCGCGTTCTCTGGATGCTCGAGGAGCTCGGGCAGCCTCATGAATTCGTCGAGGTCAAGCTGCGCTCGCCGGAAGCCTATGCGCTCAACCCCTCGGGCAAGGTGCCGATCCTGATCGACGGCGAGCTGACGGTGACGGATTCGGCGGCGATCTGCGTCTATCTCGCCGACAAGCACGCGGACAAGGGCATGGGCGCCAGTCCGGGCGTGGCCGGGCGTGCCGAGATGGATTCCTGGATGCATTTTGCCCAGAGCGAGTTTGAAGCGCCGTTGTGGAACAAGCTGCGCCATCGCTTCCTGCTGCCGAAGGAAGTGCGGGTCGATGTCGGCCCCGCGGCGGCTTACGACTTCGCCTCCGAGCTCAAGGCGCTGGACCGGCGATTGGGCGACAGGCCCTTCGCACTGGGCGACCGGTTTTCGGCCGTCGACGTGCTGCTCGGAGACATGGGCGGCTGGGCCCGCGCCGGGCGGTTTCCGATCGAATCCGAGCGCGTCAACGCCTATTTCGACCGCGTCTTGGCGCGACCAGCCCGTGCAAGGGCGCAGGCTAATGGGGGATCCATGAAATGAAGCTCGATATCCGCACCGACTTCACCAAATTTCCCCGCGCCGTCTCGGTGCTGACCGCCGGCAATGCCGGGACCACGGCACCATCCGGCCGTGCGGTTCTCGCCCATGACGAGCGTCATCTGCGCCGCCGGGCGATCGAACTTGCCGACGGCAGCAAGGTGCTGGTCGACCTGCCCGAGCCCGTCGCCCTGAACGATGGCGACCGGCTGGTGCTGGAGGATGGCCGCCATATCGAGATCATCGCGGCGCCGGAGGATGTCTACGACATCCGCGCTCGCGATGGCGTGCATCTGGCCGAGCTCGCCTGGCATATCGGCAACCGCCATCTCGCCGCGAGCATCGAGGCCGGGCGCATCCTCATCCTGCGCGACCATGTCATCAGGGCGATGCTGGAGGGGCTGGGCGCCACGGTGACCGACGTCTCCGAGCCGTTCAAGCCGGTGCGCGGCGCCTATTCCGGCCACGGTGGGCACAGCCATGATCACGGCCATGCGCATGCCGAGGCACACGCGCACAGCCATAGTGAAGCGCATTCCCACTCGCACAGCGAATCCCATTCGCATTCGCACAGTCACGCTGGCCACCACCACGATCATGAGTGACCAGCCTTCCAACATCGCCCTGCTGCGACTGATGGCGTGGCTGTCGCCAGCCTTTCCGGTCGGCGGCTTTTCCTACAGCCACGGACTCGAGCGCGCGGTGCATGACGGGCTGGTTACCGATGCGGAAAGCCTCGCCGGGTGGCTGGAAACGCTGGTCGAGATGGGCTCAGGCTGGAACGACGCCGTGCTGTTCGCCGAAAGCTGGCGCCGCGCGCGCACCGACGGTGATCTCGACGAGATTGCGGCACTCGCCGAGGCGCTCGCCGGTTCGCGCGAACGCCACACCGAGGCCATGCTGCAAGGCGCCGCCTTCCTGAAAGCGGCAACAGCCTGGCCCAGCCCCGTGCTGGAGCGCTTGCCGGCCGAATGCGCCTATTGTGTCGCCGTCGGCGCCATCGCAGGCGGCCATTCAATTGCGCTTCAGGACGCGCTGTCCGCCTTCCTGCAAACCTTCTTCTCCAACCTCGTCCAGGCCGCGATCCGGCTCGGCATCGTTGGCCAGAGCAAGGCCACCGCACTGCTTGCCGGCTTCGAGCCACTGGCGTTGGCGACCGCCGGCTGCGCCGTGCGCTCGACATTGGATGATCTCGGCGGCTGCGCCCTTGCCTCCGACGTTATGGCGATGAAACACGAAACCCAGTACTCGCGATTGTTCCGTTCATGATTTTTCTTGCCTTCGCGCTATCCTTCATCCTGCTGCTGATCACGGCGCTGCATGTCTATTGGGGCATCGGCGGCATCTGGCCGGGCCAGGATGCGGCCTCTTGCGCCCGCGCCGTCGTCGGCTTTCGCGGCGTCGATGATATGCCGACACCGTTCGCCAGTTTCGCGGTTGCCGCGTGCCTTGCCCTGGCAACGCTGTGGCCGCTGGCGCTGGAAGGCGTCTTTGCCTCGCCCTTTCCCAGGGAAGGCCTCGCCGCCACCTCGCTGCTCATCGGGCTGGTGTTCCTGGGGCGCGGCATTGCCGGCTTCACGCCATGGTGGCGGCGGCTGGCGCCAGAACAGCCTTTCGCGCGGCTCGACCTGCGCTATTACTCGCCGCTGTGCCTGTTGATCGGGCTCGGCTTCGCCATCCTCGCCATCACGGAGTTTCCCGCATGACACAGAAAAATGGTCCGCTGCGCGTCGGCATTGGCGGCCCGGTCGGTTCGGGCAAGACGACGCTGACCGAAAAGCTGTGCAAGGCGCTGCGCGACGAATTCTCGATCGCAGTGGTGACCAACGACATCTACACCAAGGAAGACGCCATGATGCTTGCCCGGCTGCAAGCACTGCCGGAGGATCGCATCATGGGCGTCGAGACCGGTGGCTGTCCGCACACCGCGATCCGCGAGGATGCCTCGATCAATCTGCAGGCGATCGCCGAGATGAACAAGAAATTCCCCGATCTCGACATCGTCTTCATCGAATCCGGTGGCGACAACCTCGCCGCCACCTTCTCGCCCGATCTCGCCGACCTGACGCTCTATGTCATTTCGGTCTGCCAGGGCGAGGAGATCCCGCGCAAGGGCGGGCCGGCGATCACCCGCTCCGATTTCCTGGTCATCAACAAGAGCGATCTGGCGCCTTATGTGAACGTCAATCTCGATGTCATGGAGAGCGACGCCGGCCGCATGCGCGGCAAGCGGCCGTTCGGCTTCACCGACCTGTCGCGCGGCAAGGGGCTGCGGGAGGTCATCGACTTCATCGTCGAGCATGGCGGCCTGCGGGCCGGCGCCGCTGCCAGCACGGCGGCATAGGCAAGGACATCGGCGTCCGGCGGCGATCTCAACAACGACCTTGGCTCTGCACCAAGCGAAAGCGGTTGCGAGCCTCGGCTGGTCGCGGCATTCTCGCCACTTTCACGGAGTGTCCTCGATGAGCATCGCCCGCCTGCAAAAGGAAACGCTGACCAACCTGCCCTTCTACGAGGAGCGCGTCGACCTCGCCTGCGCCTTTCGCTGGACGGCAAGGCTCAACATGCACGAGGCAGTGGCCAATCATTTCTCGCTGGCGGTCAATGACGACGGCACGCAGTTCCTGATGAACCCCAACCAGGTGCATTTCTCGCGCATCAAGGCGAGCGACCTGCTGATGATCGACGCCAACGATCCGGATACGCTCTCGGGGCCGAATGCGCCCGACCCGACGGCGTGGGGGCTGCATGGCGCGATCCATCGCAATGTCCGCCATGCGCGCTGCGTCATACATGTGCATTCGATCCACGCCACGGTGCTGGCATCGCTCGCTGACTCTCGCCTGCCGCCGATCGACCAGAACTCTGCGATGTTCTTCAACCGCCATGTCGTCGATGCCCATTATGGCGGGCTGGCCTTCGAAGAGGAGGGCGAACGCTGCTCGCAGCTCCTCGTCGATCCCAAGGTCAAGGTGATGGTGATGGGCAACCACGGCGTGCTGGTCATCGGCGACACGGTCGCCGATGCCTTCAACCGCATGTTCTATTTCGAGCGTGCCGCCGAGACCTACATCAAGGCGCTGTGGACCGGCCGCCCGCTGCGCACGCTGTCCGATGCGATCGCCGAGAAGACGGCAAGCGAGATGGACGACTATCCCGGCCAGGCCGAACGCCACCTCAGCGAGTTGAAGGCGATCCTCGACGAGCAGGAACCGGTCTACCGCAACTGAGCCTCTGAAGGCTAAAGCCCGAGTTCGGCGCGCAATTCCTCGGCGCTGTTGATGACGATGGCACCGGGCGGGCCTTGCATCGGCTTTTCCGGCCAGAAGATCGTCGTCATGCCTGCCGCCAGCCCCGCCATGGCGCCCGGCCAGCTGTCGTCGATCGCTATCGCCTGCGCGGGAGCGACGCCAGCGAGATACGCGGCGCGCAGGAAGGGTTCGGCGTGCGGCTTGCCCTCGCGCACATCGTTGCGGCTGATCGTCTTCATGCCGGGATAGGTCAGCCCGACCAACCGAAGGTTGGCGTCGACGATCATGCGGTCCGAATTCGACACCACGGCTTGCGCCACGCCCCTTGCCCGCAAGTCGTTGAAGATCTCGATCGCACCGGGGCGCGGCTGCAAGCGCTCGACCAGCGGCAGATAGTGCTCGTATTTGCGGATGATCCAGTCGTCGAACGGCAGGTCCAGGCCGAACTCGTCGCGCATCATCTCATAGACCGGCCAGGCGGCGACGCCGAGCACGCGCTCATGCAGGTCGGCCGGCGGGACGAGGCCGACATTGCGCATCGCCGCCACCAAAGCGGCCTCGTGCAGCGGTTCGCTGTCGACCAGCGTGCCGTCCATATCCCAGAAAACCGCTTTCGGCGTCATGCAAGGCTCCTTTTTGCGATCCCTTAAAGGGTTTGCGCGGGGAGATAAACCTTCCCGATCGCAGAACGTGCCGCCCGTCGGAACTGAAAGCGATGGTCTTTGTCCGGCGCAATCATCGCCGGAGAACGAAATTCTCGCGCCGTGTGTGCCGAGGGTTGCAAGCAATTGCCCTTGAGATAGACAATTGCGCAGCGGACCGTTCCCTGCAAGAGTAGAAGCGGACCGCGCTCATGACCGGCGGTTTCGGGAGGCAGGACGTGAATACCCGGCAGGATGGCGGCAGCAACAGGCTGGACGACGCAGCACGCGCCGGCTGGCTTTATTATGTTGCCGGCAACACGCAGGACCAGATCGCCACCACGCTCGGCATATCGCGGCAGACGGCGCAGCGGCTGGTGTCGCTGGCGGTGTCGGAAGGCTTGATCAAGGTCCGTGTCGACCATCCGATCGCCAACTGCCTCGAGCTGGCGGCGCGGTTGAGATCGCGCTTCGCGTTCGACCTGGTCGAAGTGGTGCCGAGCGATCCCAATTCATCTTCCACCACCATCGGGATTGCCGAGGCGGCCGCGGCCGAGATCGAGCGGCGGCTGCGCTCGCCGACACCGATCGTCATGGCGATCGGCACCGGGCGCACGCTGAAGGCAGCGATCGAACAGCTGCCGCCGATGGAATGCCCGCAGCACAAGGTGGTGTCCTTGACCGGCAACATCTCGCCGGACGGTTCGGCCGCCTTCTACAACGTCATCTTCACCATGGCCGACAGGGTCAAGGCGCGATCCTTCCCGATGCCGCTGCCGGTCATCGCCTCTTCGCCGGAGGAGCGCGAGATGCTGCTCAACCAGCCGATGATCCAGCCGACGCTGGCGCTGGCCGCCGAGGCCGACGTCACCTTCATCGGCATTGGCGATCTCGGCCCGAAGGCGCCGCTCTATGAAGACGGTTTCATTTCCGAAAGTGAGCTGAAGGCGCTGCAGAAGGCCGGCGGCATCGCCGAAATCGTCGGCTGGGTTTACGATCGCGAAGGCCGCATGATCGAGGGCATCACCAACGACCGGGTGTCGTCGGCTTCGCTGCCATCGCGCGAAAAATCACTGGTGATTGCACTGGCGATGGGCGAACGCAAACTGCCGGGTATCCTGGCGGCGGCCAACCGGCGGCTGATCAACGGCCTCATCACCGACGAGCGGACGGCGGCTGCCCTGCTGGCCAGCGTCTGACCGGGCTGCCGTCGATCGCAGACGCCGGCGCGACTGATTTCCGATAAAGCCAGCCGGGCTATTTGCCTCGCCCAAAAGGGTCGTTGTCGTCGAGAAAGCCGACGTCGCGCTGCAGATGCGGCGACAGGTCCCTGATGTCGAAATGCGTCCGTTTTCTGATTGCGAACCAGCCGAATCCGTCCGTGAGCCACGAAATCCAGCGATGATCCGGAGCGGGAGTGCACTTTTGCTGCGCCATGGTCATGATCGTCAACCTTCGCTATCCTGAACCCGAATGAATGGTTGACCCTGAATGTTGGTCTTGCCGGCCGGCTTTGCCAATCGAACATCTGTTATGGCCCATAAGGAGGTTTTATGCCTGACCTCAGCTCGCGACAGCTCTCCCAACTCCCGCCGCTGCAAGCGATCAGGGTGTTCGACGCGGTGGCGCGGCATCTTTCCTTCACTAAGGCCGCCGAGGAGCTCGCCATGACGCAGGCGGCGGTCAGCTATCAGATCAAGGTGCTTGAGGAGAGAGTCGGCACTCCATTGTTCCTGCGGCGGCCGCGGCAGATTGTGCTGACCGAAGCCGGACAGCGCCTTGCCCCGGGTGTCAGCGAAGCCTTTGCCCTACTTGGCCAGGCCTACGCCGCGGCGCGTGGCGGCGCCGACGGGCTGCTGTGCGTCACCACGGTGCTGACCTTTGCCTCGAACTGGCTGGCGCACCATCTCGGCTCCTTCCAGATCGCTCATCCTTCCCTTGCCGTTCGGCTTGAGACGTCGAGCCGCCTGACGGATTTTGCTCGCGAGGATGTCGATCTCGCCATCCGTTCGGGCGGCGGCAAATGGCCGGGACTGGAGGCCTACAAGCTGCTCGATGCCGATTTCACGCCGATGCTGAGCCCCAGGCTCGCGGCGAGCATCGGCGGCATCAACGAACCGGCCGACCTGTTGCGGCTGCCGATCCTCGATCCCGGCGACATCTGGTGGACCGAGTGGTTTTCGGCTGCCGGCGTCAACTCGCACGACCTTGCCAAACGGCCCGGCAGCAGCATGGGCGCGCAGGCCTATGAGGCCAATGCGGCCATCGCCGGTCATGGCGTTGCGATCCTGACCCGGGCGCTGTTCAAGGCGGAACTGGCCGACGGCCGGCTGATCCAGCCTTTCGACCTGGTTGGCGACGATGGCCACGCCTATTGGCTGGTCTATCCCCAGGCGCGCCGCAACGTGCCGAAGATCCGCGCCTTCCGCGACTGGCTTCTGGCCGAAATCGCCTGCTGACAGGCAAGTCCCGAGGCAAGCAATCCTGCCGACCTTCGGTCCTGTCGCCTTGATACCTGGCGACCGGCGAAGTCGGCTTGGCAATTTCCACGCACCGATGGTCCCGTCGATGCCGCTGAGTGCTGCGCTGCAGCATCGATTCCGGCTTGACATAATTGACGTCAGGTGAGTAATTGCTCAAAGCCAAGGCAAATGCTCATCTTGGTTCATGGGAGGAATTTGATGAAACTTCGCACGCTCACCCTGGGCTTGTTGTCGGCCAGCGCTCTTGCCTTCGCCGCACATGCCGAATCCATCACCATCGCCACCGTCAACAATGGCGATATGGTCCGCATGCAAAAGCTGACGGAAGACTTCACCAAGGCTAACCCCGACATCCAGCTCAACTGGGTCACGCTCGAAGAAAATGTGCTGCGCGAGCGTGTCACCACCGACATCGCCACCAAGGGCGGCCAGTATGACGTGATGACGATCGGCACCTATGAAGTTCCGATCTGGGCCAAGCAGAGCTGGCTTCTGCCGCTCGACAAGCTCGGCGACGACTATGACGCCAAGGACATCATCCCGGCCATCGCCGGCGGTCTTTCGGTTGACGGCAAGCTCTATGCAGCGCCTTTCTACGGCGAGAGCTCCTTCGTCATGTACCGCAAGGACCTGATGGACAAGGCCGGGCTGAAGATGCCCGACGCGCCGACCTGGGACTTCATCAAGCAGGCCGCCGACAAGATGACCGACCGCGCCAATGGCGTGAACGGCGTCTGCCTGCGCGGCAAGGCCGGCTGGGGTGAGAACATGGCTTTCCTGACCGCCATGTCGAACTCCTTCGGCGCACGCTGGTTCGACGAGAACTGGAAGCCGCAGTTCGACCAGCCCGAATGGAAGAACACCCTGCAATTCTATGTCGACCTGATGAAGGCCGACGGTCCTGAGGGCGCATCGTCCAACGGCTTCAATGAAAACCTGGCGCTGTTCCAGCAGGGCAAGTGCGGCATGTGGATCGACGCCACGGTCGCCGCATCCTTCGTATCGGACCCGAAGAACTCGACCGTCGCCGACAAGGTCGGTTATGCGCTGGCGCCCGACAATGGCCTGGGCAAGCGCGGCAACTGGCTGTGGGCCTGGTCGCTGGCCATTCCCGCCGGCACGCAGAAGGCAGATGCCGCCGAGAAGTTCGTTTCCTGGGCAACCAGCAAGCACTATGCCGAGCTGGTCGCCTCGAAGGAAGGCTGGGCCAATGCTCCTCCCGGCACGCGCTCCTCGCTCTACGCCAATGCCGAGTACCAGAAGGCGGCTCCGTTCGCCAAGATGACGCTGGACTCGATCAATGCCGCCGACCCGACGCATCCGACCGTCAAGCCGGTGCCCTACGTCGGCGTGCAGTTTGTCGCCATCCCTGAGTTCCAGGGCCTTGGCACCACGGTCGGCCAGCTCTTCTCGGCGGCTCTTGCCGGCCAGTCGAGCGTCGACGATGCCTTGAAGCAGGCCCAGGACGCTGCCACCGCGGCAATGACCGAAGGCGGCTATATCAAGTAGGCTCCTCCCGGTGCCGAATGCCGGTCGCCTCCTTGACCGGCAACGGCCGCCCGAGTCCCAGCTCGGGCGGCCGCCTTTAACGACTTTTGAAAATTCAGTCTGACCATTGAAGGGTGACCGTCATGGCTACTCAGCAGACCCGTTCGCTTGCCCGTTTCATGATGGCGCCATCTGTCGTGCTGCTGCTGGTCTGGATGGTTATTCCACTGGCGCTCACGCTGTGGTTCTCCTTCCAGCAGTACAACCCGCTCAACCCGATCCGCGACGGGTTCGTCGGCTTCTCGAACTACGCGCTGTTCTATTCAAACCCGGCCTTCCTGCAATCGATCCTCAACACGCTCACGCTGGTGATCAGCGTGCTGCTGATCACGGTGATCGGCGGCATCCTGCTGGCGCTGCTGATCGATCAGCCGATGTGGGGACAAGGCATTGTCCGCATCCTCGTCATCTCGCCGTTCTTCGTCATGCCGCCGGTGGCCGCATTGGTCTGGAAGAACATGATCATGCACCCGCAATACGGGGTCTTTGCCGACATTGCGCGCTTCTTTGGCGCCCAGCCGATCGACTGGTTCGGGCAGCATCCGATGACGGCGATCATCATCATCGTCGCCTGGCAGTGGCTGCCCTTCGCGACGCTGATCCTCTTGACCGCGCTGCAGTCGCTCGACGGCGAGCAGAAAGAGGCCGCCGAGATGGACGGCGCCGGCTTTATCAGCCGCTTCATCTACCTGACGCTGCCGCACATGTCGCGCGCCATCACCGTCGTCATTCTGATCCAGACGATCTTCCTTTTGTCGGTCTATGCCGAGATCCTCGTCACCACCAATGGTGGCCCTGGATACGCCTCAACCAACCTGCCCTTCCTCGTCTACCAGAAGGCCTTGCTGGAGTTCAAAATCGGCCAGGCATCCGCCGGCGGCATCATCGCTGTCATTCTCGCCAACATCGTTGCCTTCTTCGCCATGCGCGCCGTCGGCAAGAACCTGGACAAGTAAGGGAGGATACGATGGCACGCTCAGTCACCACCCAGCACAAGACAATCGCGACCGTTGCCGCCTGGATCGTCGCGCTGCTGATCTTCTTCCCGATCCTTTATACGATCATCACCTCGTTCAAGTCGGAGCAGGAAGCGATCCAGGGCTTCAACCTGATCCCGTCGGGGACGTTTGAGAGTTACACCGAGGTTCAGGCGCAGAGCGGCTACTTCAAGTTCTTCTTCAATTCGGTGCTGCTCTCGGTCGGCTCGACCATCCTGGCCCTGCTGGTCGCCATTCCGGCGGCATGGTCGATGGCTTTCTCGCCGACCAAACGGACCAAGGACATCCTGATGTGGATGCTGTCCACCAAGATGATGCCGGCGGTCGCCGTGCTGTTCCCGATCTACCTGATCTTCCGCAACTTCGGGCTGCTCGACAGCCGCATCGGCCTGATGGTCATGCTGATGCTGATCAACCTGCCGATCGTGGTGTGGATGCTCTACACCTACTTCCGCGAAATCCCGGGCGAGATCCTGGAAGCGGCGCGCATGGACGGCGCTTCGCTGTGGAACGAGATCGTCTATGTGCTGACGCCGATGGCGGTGCCGGGTATCGCCTCGACCATGCTGTTGAACATCATCCTGGCCTGGAACGAGGCGTTCTGGACGATCCGGCTGACCACTACGGACGCAGCACCCTTGACCGCCTTCATCAGCTCGTTCTCCAGCCCGCAAGGCCTGTTCTGGGCCAAGCTTTCGGCCGCCTCGACACTGGCCATCGCCCCGATCCTGATCATGGGCTGGTTCAGCCAGAAGCAGCTGGTGCGCGGCCTGACATTTGGTGCGGTGAAGTAACAGAAATTGCCCGAAGCAATCCGGCAGAAATAACCCCTCGGGGAGGAAACCATGGGAAACATCACGCTCAAGAACGTCTCCAAGTCCTTTGGATCGACGTCCATCATCCCCGGCCTCGACCTGGTGATCGAAAATGGCGAGTTCGTTGTCTTCGTCGGCCCATCGGGTTGCGGCAAGTCAACGCTGCTGCGCCTGATCGCCGGGCTGGAGGACACCAGTGGCGGCACCATCAACATCGATGGCCGCGACGTCACCGGTGAAGCGCCGGCCAAGCGCAAGCTGGCGATGGTGTTCCAGTCCTACGCGCTTTATCCGCACATGACGGTGGCCAAGAACATCGCCTTCCCGCTGAAGATGGCGGGCGAGGACCAGGCGACCATCGACAAGAAGGTGAAGGATGCGGCGCGCGTCCTGAACCTGACCAACTATCTCGAACGCCGGCCCGGCCAGCTCTCCGGCGGTCAGCGCCAGCGCGTCGCCATCGGCCGTGCCATCGTGCGCCAACCCTCGGCCTTCCTGTTCGACGAACCGCTGTCCAACCTCGACGCCGCCCTTCGCGGCACCATGCGGCTGGAGATCAGCGAGTTGCACCATCAGCTCAAGACGACGATGATCTACGTCACCCACGACCAGGTCGAAGCCATGACCATGGCCGACAAGATCGTCGTGCTGAACGCCGGCAACATCGAGCAGGTCGGCTCGCCGATGGAACTCTACAAGACGCCGCGCAACCTGTTCGTCGCCGGCTTCATCGGCTCGCCGAAGATGAACCTGATCGAAGGGGCGCCAGCGGCCAAGTACAGCGCCAAGACCATCGGCATCCGTCCCGAGCACATGGAGATCTCGACCACGGCGGGCGAATGGAAGGCCATCGTCGGCGTTGCCGAGCATCTCGGCTCCGACACCTTCCTGCATGTCCAGGCCGATGGCGTCGGTCCGCTGACGGTGCGCGCCGACGGCGAACTCGCCGTCCACCACGGCGACACCATCTACCTGACACCCGACAAGGCCAAGCTGCATCGCTTCGGCGCCGACGGGAAGGCAATGTGAGCATGCGCCTGGCCGGCAAATCCGCGCTGATCACGGGTTCGGCCCGTGGCATCGGCAGAGCCTTCGCTGAAGCCTATGCCAGCGAAGGCGCCATCGTTGCCATTGCCGACATCAATCTCGAGGCTGCGCAGAAGACAGCCGCCGAGATCGGCGGCAAGGCCTATGCGGTCAAGCTCGACGTCACCGACCTCGCTTCCATCGAGGCGGCGGTGAAAGCCGTCGAGACGACGACCGGTGGCCTCGACATCCTGATCAACAACGCCGCCCTGTTCGATCTGGCGCCGATCGTCGAGATCACCAAGGCAAGCTACGACAAACTGTTTTCCGTCAACGTCGCCGGCACGCTGTTCATGCTGCAGGCCGCCGCCCGCTCGATGATCGCGCGGGGCAAGGGCGGCAGGATCATCAACATGGCGAGCCAGGCCGGGCGGCGCGGCGAGGCGCTGGTCGGCGTCTATTGCGCCACCAAGGCCGCCGTCATCTCGCTGACCCAGTCGGCGGGGCTAGACCTGATCAAGCACGGCATCAACGTCAACGCGATTGCCCCTGGCGTCGTCGACGGCGAACACTGGGATCACGTCGATTCGCTGTTTGCCAAGTATGAAAACCGGCCGAAGGGCGAGAAGAAGAGGCTGGTTGGCGAGGCGGTGCCGTATGGCCGGATGGGCACGGCGCATGACCTCACCGGCATGGCGGTCTTTCTCGCCAGCAGCGACGCCGAATATATCGTCGCCCAGACCTACAATGTCGATGGCGGCCAGTGGATGAGTTGAGGCGGGGACGGCCTCTGCTCCTCGTCCCTCCGCGGGGAGCAGAGGCCGACATCAAAGGGCGCATCGATCTCGAAAGGGTATGTGCCACCCCGAACTCTCTCCCCGTGAAAGACTGGGAGAGAGGGGAGTAACGAAGGCCGAAGCCCGGCCAAAGGGTAAAACAGATGACCGTGAAACTCTCGTCTTCCAACCTCGCCAAGCTGCCGGCCAAAGTCGCCGGTCCGAAATATGACCGGGCGGCGCTCAAGCCCGGCATCGTGCATTTCGGCGTCGGCAATTTCCACCGCTCGCATCAGGCCGTCTATCTCGACGACCTGTTCAATTCGGGCATCGGCCATGACTGGGCCCTGGTCGGTGCCGGCGTGTTCGAGGGCGAGAAGATCGGCCGCGGCAAACTGGCAGAGCAGGACTGGCTGACCACCGTGGTCGAACAGGACAGCGGCCATATGAGCGCCCGCGTCACCGGCGCCATGATCGACTTCCTGATGCCGGGCGACGCGGCCGCCATCATCGAACGGCTCGGCGACCCGGCGATCAAGATCGTTTCGCTGACCATCACCGAAGGCGGCTACTTCATCGACCCGGCTTCCGGCGTCTTCAACCCGACCCATCCCGACATCGTCGCCGACGCGCAGCCGGGCGCAACGCCGAAGACGGTGTTCGGCATCATCCTCGCCGGGCTAGTCCGCCGGCGCGATGACGGCGTCGTGCCGTTCACCGTCATGTCCTGCGACAACATACCCCACAATGGCCATGTCACCTCGGACGGCGTCATCGGCCTTGCACGGCTGATCGACGAGGATCTGGCAAATTGGGTCAGCGAGCACGTCGCCTTTCCAAACGGCATGGTCGATCGCATCACGCCGGCCACCACGGACCGCGAACGCGGCATCCTGGCCAGCGAGTTCGGGCTGGAGGACAACTGGCCGGTGTTCTGCGAGCCGTTCCGGCAATGGGTGCTGGAAGACCATTTCACCGACGGCCGCCCGCCGCTGGAAAAGGTCGGCGTGCAGTTCGTGAGGGATGTCGCCCCCTACGAGCTGATGAAGATCCGCATCCTCAATGGCGGCCATGCCACGATCGCCTATCCGGCCGGGCTGATGGACATCCATTTCGTCCATGAGGCGATGCAGGAACCACTGGTCAGCGGCTTTCTGGCGAAGCTCGAACGGGAAGAAATCATTCCGACCGTGCCGCCGGTGCCGGACACGGTCCTGGGGGACTATTACCAGCTCATCGAGAGTCGCTTCTCCAATCCCAAGATTGGCGACACCGTGCGGAGGCTCTGCCTCGATGGGTCCAACCGCCAGCCTAAATTCATTATCCCGACCATCGCCGACCGACTGAAGGCCGGAAAGGGCGTCGCCGGCCTGGCGCTGGAATCGGCCCTGTGGTGCCGCTACTGCTTCGGCACGACGGACAGCGGCGCCGTCATCGAGCCCAACGACCCAAGCTGGGACAGGCTGCAGGCGACGGCAAAAGCGGCAAAGGATGCGCCGGCCGCCTGGCTTGCCATGGAGGACATCTATGGCGATGTCGGCCGCGCCACGGCGTTTGTCGAGGCCTTCGCCCATGCGCTCAACGTGCTCTGGGCGAACGGCACGCGCGCGACGCTGACGCGCTACCTCGCCGGCGCACTCTGAGACCATTCGACGTCATGACGCCTGAACTGGTCATCTTCGACTGCGATGGCGTGCTGGTCGACAGCGAGGCGCTCTCCGTCTCGGCGCTGCTTGGCATGATCAAACTCGCCGGCGGCAGGGTCAGTGAGGACACCGCCTACGAGCACTTCCTCGGCAAGAGCATGAAAAGCGTGCGCGAGATCCTCGGCCGCGACTTTGGGCTTGAGATCACCGACAGCCAGCTGACCGACATGCGCGTCGAATTGATGCGCAGGTTTCGCGAAGAGCTGAAGCCCATCCCGGGTGTCAGGGAGATGCTGCCGAGGCTCGGGCTGCCGTTCTGTGTCGCGTCCTCGGGCACGCTCGATCGCATCCGCTACGCGCTCGACGTCACCGGATTGCTCGGGCTGATGGAGCCGCATCTGTTCAGCGCCGCTATGGTGACCAGTGGAAAGCCGGCGCCGGATCTGTTCCTCCATGCCGCCGCCAGCATGCGGGCCCATCCGCGCAAATGCCTCGTCGTCGAGGACAGCCCTGCCGGCATCGCGGCGGCGCGGGCGGCGGGCATGCGCGTCTTTGCCTTCACCGGCGGCTCGCATGCCGGCAACCCGACCTTGCAAGCGCGGCTTGCGTCGAGTGAACCGGACTTTATATTCGCTGACATGCTGCAATTGCCCGATCTGATTGCAGGCCTGGGAGCGAGAGTAAGAGCATCTTGAAACAGTTCGTTTGCGCGGTCGATGTCGGCACCGGGAGCGCTCGCGCGGGCATTCTCGACACCAGCGGCACCTTGCTCGGCCGTGCCGAGCGGCCGATCGCCATGAACCAGCCGAAGCCCGATCACGCCGAGCATGATTCGCGCGATATCTGGTCGGCCGTCTGCATCGCCGTGCGTGCCGCTCGCGAAAAAGCCGGCGTCGCCGCCGAAGATGTCGTCGGCATTTCCTTCGACGCCACCTGTTCGCTGGTGGTACGCGATCGGCAAGGCGACCAGCTCAGCGTCTCGGTCACCGGCGACAGGCGCTGGGACACCATTGTCTGGCTCGACCACCGCGCCATCGCCGAGGCCGACGAATGCACGGCCAGCGGCCACGCCGTGCTCGACTATGTCGGCGGCGTCATGTCACCGGAAATGGCGACACCGAAGCTGATGTGGCTGAAACGGCACCTGCCGAAGATCTGGAATGAAGCCGGCTATCTATTCGACCTGACCGACTTCCTGACTTGGCAGGCGACCGGATCGCTGGCTCGTTCGCAATGCACGCTGACCGCCAAATGGACCTATCTGGCGCATGAGGAGACTGGCTGGCGCCGCGATTTCTTTGAGCTCGTCGGCCTCGACGACCTTTTCGAGCACGGAAACCTGCCCGAGAGGGCCAGTCCTGTGGGTATCGATATCGGCCCGCTGACGGCGCAAGCGGCGGCGGATCTCGGTCTCACGCAGAAATGCCGGGTCGGCGCCGGCGTCATCGATGCCTATGCCGGCGCGCTTGGCGTGCTTGGCGGTTTTGCCGGCGACGAACAGGACATCGGCCGCCACTTGGCGCTGATCGCCGGCACGTCGAGCTGCGTCATGGCGATGTCGCCCGATCCACAGCCCTTCGCCGGGGTATGGGGCCCGTACTACGGGGCGGCGCTGCCGAAGCTGTGGCTCTCGGAAGGCGGGCAATCCGCTACCGGCGCCCTGCTCGACCACATCATCCGCCTGCACGGCGCCGGCGGCGAGCCGGACGCCGCCATGCATGCCAAGATCGCCCGGCGTGTCGCCGAGCTGCGCACCGCCGAAGGCGAGGCGCTCGCCGCAAGGCTGCATGTGCTGCCGGACTTCCACGGCAACCGTTCGCCGCTCGCCGATCCGCATGCCGTCGGCGTCGTCAGCGGGCTGACGCTGGACTCCTCCTTCGACAGCCTGTGCAAGCTCTACTGGCGCACCGCCGTCGGCATTGCGCTCGGCGTGCGGCATGTGCTGGAGGCGCTGAACGAGAATGGCTATTTGATCGACACGCTGCATGTCACCGGCGGCCACACCAAGAACCCGCTCTTGATGGAGCTCTATGCCGATGCCACCGGCTGCACCGTGGTCGAGCCGCTGGCCGACGAGGCGGTGCTGCTCGGCACCGGCATGGTCGCCGCAACCGCGGCCGGGCTTTTCCCCGACCTCAACGCCGCCTGCCTTGCCATGCAACAAGGCGGCAGGACGCGTGCGTCGAACCCGAAATCGGCCGGGCGTTTCGACCGCGACTACCGGGTTTTCCTCGAAATGCACCGGCAGCGGCAGATGCTGGACGCTATCCGGTAGAAGCCGGAGCCGATCCGCTGGCTCAATCTGTTCCGGCCCCTCCTCTCTTGCCTTCATGTCGCGTTTCGTCCAAAAGCTGACGCAAACGCTGCGAAACCGAAGGTTTTGCCGTTTGAAATGCGGCTTCCGGCTCCTTGCCGACGTGCCGCACCTGGAAAGAGCGGAACAATGTCTGCGATCGAAGCCGGCGCTAGCGCGCCGGAAAATCTTTGGCGTCAGGAAATCAGGGCGACGCTGGCGCTCGCCTGGCCGATGGTGCTGACCAATCTTGGCCAGACCGCGATGACGGCCACCGATGTCATGATGATGGGTCGCCTGGGGGCGGATACGCTGGCCAGCGGCGCGCTTGGCGCCAACCTCTATTTCATGCCGCTGATCTTCGGGCTCGGCCTGATGCTGGCGACGTCGCCGATGATTGCCACCGAGCTTGGCCGCCGCCGCCATTCGGTGCGCGACCTGCGCCGCACCGTACGCCAGGGCCTGTGGCTGGCGATCCTGATCTCAGTCCCGATCTGGCTCGTGCTTTGGCACGGCGAGGCCATTCTGCTGGCAATGGGCCAGGAACCGGCGCTGGCGCATCAGGCCGGCATCTATCTGCGCTGGCTCGAATGGGCGGTGCTGCCTTTCTACGGCTATATCGTGCTGCGCTCGTTCATCTCGGCACTGGAGCGACCGGGCTGGGCGCTGATCATCGTCTTCGTCGCCGTCGCCTGTAATGCCCTCTTCAACTGGGTGTTCATGTTCGGCAATCTCGGTGTGCCGTCGATGGGCATTGCCGGCTCGGGGCTGGCCACCACGCTGTCCAGCACGCTGATGTTCGTCGGCATGGCTGTGGTGGTGATGCTGGAGAAGAAGTTCCGGCGCTACCATCTGTTCGGGCGCTTCTGGCGGTCCGACTGGCCGCGCTTCAAGGGACTGTTGCGGCTCGGCATGCCGATAGCCGGTATCCTGGCCTTCGAGGTGACCATCTTCAACGCCGCGGCGCTTCTGATGGGTCTGATCGACGCCGATTCATTAGCCGCGCATGCGATCGCCATCCAGATCGCCTCGATCAGCTTCATGGTGCCGCTCGGCCTCAACCAGGCGGTGACGGTGCGCGTCGGCCTTGCACACGGCGCCGGCAATTCGGAAGGCGTTTCCCGCGCCGGCTGGACCGCCTTTGTCATCGGCGTTTCGTTCATGGCGCTGATGGGGCTGGTGATGATCCTGTGGCCGCATCTCTTGATCAGCGCCTTCATCGATCTCGCCAACCCGGCCAATACCAGGGTGATCGCGCTTGCCGTGTCGTTCCTGGTCTTTGCAGCCCTGTTCCAGATCTTCGACGGCGCGCAGGCGGTTGCCGCCGGCATGCTGCGTGGCCTGCACGACACCAAGGTACCGATGATCTATGCCGCGATCGGCTATTGGGGCATCGGCCTGCCGCTCGGCGTGCTGCTCGCCTTCCATTTCGGCTTCCATGGCGTCGGCATCTGGATCGGCCTGTCGTCGGGGCTGGCCGTGGTGGCGGCGCTGCTGCTGGCGCGCTGGCTGCGGCGGGACCGCCTGGCGCCGCCATTGGTGTTTGGGCATTGAGCCAAGGGCCAACATCGTGGCTCGTTAAACGACGGCCCGCGAAACGTCCGTCAAGCGCCATGAGCCGACCCTTGGCACCGAGGCGAAGAATGCATTAGCAGTCCGGCATCGCGTTGCTCGCCAACAGTGACTATCCGATGTCTCCGTCGAGCGCAAAACGCTCGCAGCGCTCGCCGTCGGCCTCATCGATGAAGCTCTCGATATGTTTGAAGCCGAGCTTCGCCAATATCCGCAGCGACGCGAAATTGCGCGCCGCCGCCTCGGCCGTCACCCGTTCAAGCGCCAGAGTTTCAAAGGCGTAGCGGATGACTTCGCGCGCCGCCTCGCTGCCCAATCCGTGCCCCCAATGCGCACGTGCCAGCACAAATCCCAATGCGGCTGCCTTGGCGTCGGTTGCGCCGAAGGACAGGGTTATCGTCCCGATCGCGTCCGATACCCCTGCCTGGTCGATGGACCACTTGATCGCCTTGCCGTCAGCGAACCGCTGACGCGAACGGGCGAGCCATCGTTCGCCTGCGCTTATGTCGTCGGGAACGGGATCGCCGGCAAGGGAGGCGGATTCGACATCCGTCGCGCGCGCAAACCATGCCGGGATATCCCGTTCGCTCGGCGCTCGAAGCACGAGCCTTGGTGTCGAGAGCCTGTGAAATCGGACAGCTTCCATGGGGGCATTTTCGACGTGAGGCGGCGCCGATGCAACGGCCGGCATACTGCCGTGTGCTCATGGGCGCCTGCCCCGCATCTGAAACCAGCCATCCAGCCACGATCAGCCCGCAAGGCGCGCACGAAACAAGGTGCAGCCGTCCATCAGGCGCGACCTCGAGATATCGCGGAATCCAGCCTCCGTCATCCACGCTCGATACTGACCTTCAGTGTACGATTCGCCGTTGCGATAGAGGTTCAAGAAGGTGAGATTCAGAAACACACCCTCACGCGGGCCGAGGCGGTCATCATCGACGACACCCCACCCCGCAATTGCGATCTCGCCGCCCGGTGTAAGGCAACGCGCCGCGTTCAGGATCGAACTGCGCGCCTGGTCCGGCGGCAGGACCTGGACGACGGCCTTCAGGATCGCCAGATCGTGCCGACCGACCGATGGCGCGACAGTTATGTCCCCCTCTTCGACAACCACGTCGTCGGCACCGTATTCTGACAGGATATCCGGCGCGACCGCCGCGACCGTTGGGAGTTCCATCAGCGTCGCTGCAATCTTCGGCCACCGCTCGCGAAGTCCGACGAGAATGGTCCCTGGGCCCCCACCGATGTCAATCACCGAACCGATCGCCGAGAGGTCCATCTCCTGGGCCAGAAGTCGGCCGAAAATCACCGCCCCCGGTGCGAGCAAGCGGCTGAAGGCCGCCGCTTCCTCGGGCCCTGCTTCGGAAAAATCGTGCAGCGCAGCCGGCCGGTTCTGTCGCAGCGACTCCGCGGTCAGCAGATCGGCTCCCCAGAGCTCGCGCAGGAGCGCATGATCGCCGACGCGATAGGTCGGCTTGGACGCGTCGAGGAAGGCCGACGCTTCCGCTCCGTTGCGAAATTGGCCATCCTCGACTTCGAGGAAATCGATGCTGGCGAGCGCGTAGAGGAGCCGCGACAGACGATCGGGCTCGACTTTGAGCGCGGCCCCAAGGCTGTCAGCAGTCATCGCGCTGCCACCGAGCCGGGTGAAGATGCCAAGGTCCAGCCCAGCTCGAAGCGCCAAGGCGGGGGGCACCGCCTTGATCATCTTGTCGATCCGATCAGAATCCACCATGTCGCATCCCCTTCCGCGATCCAGGACCGACTAAGATTAGAACTCCGTTCTCCGGAAAGTGAAGACAAAATCATTATTTCGAGCGACCGACACGATGACGTCGCGGCACTGGCGAAGCGGCGGCCGTTTTCGTTTTCGCACAGGTCCGGTCAGTTGCCTTCGGACGACATCGCGCCGAGCAGCCTGCGGATGTCTCCGAACTTGGCGATCGATCCGAACACAAGGGCTGCCACCGCGACGAAGAACACCGACACCGACGCCATGGTCGGCGTGTAGCCGTAGCGCAGCGCGTTGAAGATCTTGATCGGCAGCGTCTCGGTGGTGAACCCGATCGTCATATAGGCGACGATGTATTCGTTGAGCGACAGCACGAAGGCGAAGGCGTAGCCGGAGACGAGGTAGGGCAGGATCAGCGGCAGCACCACCGTCTTCAGCACCGTGCGGTCGTCGGCACCCATCGTCGCGGCGGCCTCGACCAGCGAGCGGTCGATCGACGCAAAACCCAGCGACAGCGTCACCAGCGGCAGCGTCACGAAGAAAATGGCGTGGCTGATGATGGCAGTGAAGAACTGGCCGAACAGCCCGACCGTCGCCCAGAAGGTGAGGAAGCCGAGCGCGGTGATGACCGGCGGCAGGATGAAAGGCGCAAGCCCGAGCACCTGAAAAATGTTTGCCCAGGGCGCGATGCGCCGCCACAGGAACCAGGCGAGCGGCAGCGCGATAGCGACCGCGATCGCCGCCGAGCAGACGGCGAGCGTCACCGAATGGATCAGCGCCAGCCGCCATTCCGGATCGGCGAAGATCTGACCATACCAGGCGAGCGAGAAGCCTTTCGGCGGGAAGGTCAACTCCTGCCGCGCGTTGACCGAGACGCCGGCGACGACGATCAGCGGCGCGGCCAGGAACAGAGCCACGATGGTGAAATAGAGCCGGCGAAGGAAGGTGGCGGTCATAGTGCGTTCTCCCTGCGGCCGACAAGCAGCGTCAGCCCGACCAGCGCCAACGAGATCAGCACCAGGAAGACCGCCATGGCGGCTGCGAACGGCATGTTGGACTGGTAGATCGCCTGATCGGTGATCAGCACAGACAGCGTCCAGTGGCGTGGCCGGCCGAGGATCTGCGGCAGCAGATAGGAGCCGAGCGCGAAGACGAAGACCATGATCAGCGTCGCCACGATGGTGTTGCGCAGCGCCGGCGTCACCACGTTGAAGAAGGCTTTGACCGGTGAGGCGCCAAGCGTGCGGGCGGCCTCGAGCAGCGTCGGGTCGAGGCGAACCAGGGCCGGATAGAGCACCAGGATGGTGTAGGGCAGCGCCTGGTAGATCATGCCGGCAAGCACCGCGCCGAAAGTCGGTAGCAGCGCTACCGGTTTGTCCATCAGCCCGAGCGCGACGAAGAGGTTGGTGATGCCGGCGGTCTGCGAAAACAGTGTCGACCAGGCAAAGCCGATGATGACTTCCGACAGCGACAGCACCGACAACAGGCCGACCAGCCACAGCGTCTGCACGCGGCGGGAGCGCTTGGTCAGCAGATAGGTGAACGGAAAGGCGATTGAGACGCAGCAGACAGCGACCAGCACCGCCAGCATCAGCGAAAAGCCGAGCACACCGGCGAAGAAGGTGGTCAGGAACCGAGCGTAGTTGTCGATGACGAAATCGGGCGTGTAGAAACCGGCCGGATTGCGCTTGAAGAAGCTGACCGCGATCATCGTCGAGAACGGCACGACGAAGAAAATCACGAGCATCAGCCCGGGGAACAACAGCGGCGTGTAGTCGGCTAGCGATTTCGGGACTTCGCGTCTCATGAGCCGAGCACCACGCAGCTCTCGGGTGGCAGCGTGACGCCAACCTTGGCGCCGACCGAGACGTTGGGCCTTTCGCGGGGCGTCGCCACCGCGATGATGCTGGTGCTGCCAACCTCGACGAAGGTTTCGATGGTGCCGCCGAGATCGCGCACGAAGGTCACCTGGCCGGTGATGGCGCGCCCGCCGGGTTCGCCCAGATGCACGTCTTCGGGACGGATCGACACCGAGGCCTTGGTGACGCCGGCCGGCATGGCGAGGCCCGGAATGGCGGTGCCGAGGATGGTGGTGCGCCCGGCGCTGTCGACCTCCGCCGGCAGAAGGTTGGTGATGCCGATGAAGTCGGCGACGAAGGCGTCGGCCGGCTTGCGATAGATCTCGATCGGCGGCGCTGCCTGCAGGATCCTGCCGTGGCCCATGACCACGACCAGGTCGGCCATGGTCATCGCCTCGCGCTGGTCGTGGGTGACGACGATGGTGGTGATGCCCAGCCGCTGCTGCAGCTGGCGCAGTTCCACCTGCATGGCCTCGCGCAATTTGGCGTCGAGCGCCGAAAGCGGCTCGTCGAGCAGGAACAGCTTAGGCGACAGTGCCAGCGCACGGGCGATCGCCACGCGCTGGCGCTGGCCGCCGGAAAGTTTCGCCACCGGCCGGTCGGCAAAGCCGGGCAGGTGGATCAGCGTCAGCAACTCGTCGACGCGCTTCTTCTGCTCTTCTTTCGAGGCGCCGCGGATGCGCAGCGCGTAGGCGATGTTGTCGCCGACCGAAAGATGCGGAAACAGCGCCAGCGACTGGAACACCATGCCGAGATTGCGCTTGTGGGTCGGCAGCGGCGTGATGTCCTCGCCGTCGAGCACGATGGCGCCGCTGGTCGGCTCCTCCAGCCCGGCGATCATGCGCAGCAGCGTGGTCTTGCCGCAGCCGGATGGTCCAAGCAGGCAGACGAAGGTGCCATGCGGCACGTTGAGCCGCACATTGTCGACCGCGATGAAATTGCCGAAGGCCTTGGTGATGGCGTTGATATCAAGTCCGGACATGGCTGATCCTGTTAACCGGAGGATATGGGATGGTTCCTCGCCGCCTCGCTTTCGCGGCGGCCTCTCCTCGGTCGCAAGAGGAGAGGCGCCGCGATTTCGGCGCTTAGCATATCCTCTCCCATCGCAATGGGAGAGGTGGTTCGCGAAGCGACCCGTCATGAGGAGCGCTTCGATGTCGGGTGAGCTGTTTTCGGCTCAGCCGACGATCAGCTCGGTCCACTTCTGGTTGATCCAGTCGGCCTTCGACGTATAGAGGTCGTAGCGCGGAATGATCGGCTCGATCTCCGACGACACCGATGCGAATTCGGCCGGCGTCAGGTCGAGCACCTCCTTCTTCAGCGTCGGCGTGGTGCCGACCTTGCGCGACATCACGCCCTGCATCGACGGCTGGCTCATATAGTCGATGAAGGCATGCGCCTCGTCGACCTTGGTCGAAGCGCGCGACAGCACCCAATTGCCGGAGTCCTGGATGCCGCCCTCCTTCGGGAAGGTGGTGCGGACATGGAAGCCGTCGGCGATCGCGAGGCCGGTGACGTCGTGGTAATACTGGCCCATCGGGATTTCGCCCGACTTCAGCGCCTGTTCGAACTGCGCCTCGTCGCGATACCAGAGGCGCACGTTCGGCTTGACCTCGGCAAGCTTCTCGAACGCTTTGTTCAACCCTTCCTCGGTGTCGAGGGCATTGGTGCCGCCCATGAAGGTCTTGGCCGTCACTTCGAGCAGGAACGAGTTGGAGGCGAGCGCCAGCAGGCCGAGCTTGTCCTCGTTCGCCTTGTCCCAGAATGCAGCCCAGGAGGTCGGCGCTTCCTTGTAGACATCGGTGTTGGAGACCAGCGTGATCCACCAGGCGACCGCACCGATGCCGGCAACGCGGCCATCCGGATATTTGTTGATGAAGCGCGGCAACAGGTCGCCGTAATGCTTGAACTTGGAGGTGTCGAGCGGCGTCCACAGTTCGGTCGACTGGCCCTTGAGCGTCGAGGTCTGCGACATCATCGAAAGATCGGCCGGCGCCTGGCCGGCCTTGGCCGCCTGTTCGAGCTGCACCAGCCACGCCTCGCCGGTCGGCTCGGCAACCGATTCCACCGCGATGCCGGTGGCCTTGGTGAAGTCAGGGAAGACGTGCTCGTCGAAGGATTTCTTGAAGTAGCCGCCATAGACACCGACCTTGAGCGACTTGTCCTGCGCCCGCAGGATCGACGGCATGGCGAGCACGCCGGCCGTCGCCAGGCCGGCGCCAAGCACGTTGCGCCGGCTGACTTGTGTTGCGATCAATCTGTTCATCTGGTCTCTCCTCTGTTTGTGCCGGTCCTCCGGCTGGTTCCCTTAATTCCGTTGTCCGCCGCTTTTTGCGGCTCAGTGGACTGCGCGTCGTTCGAGCGTACGTGCGTATTGCGTCAGCGGAAAACACATGACGAAAAAGATCAGCGCCACCAGCCCGTAGACCTTGAAGGGCTCGAAGGTCGCATTGTTGATGGCGTTGGAGGTCCGCACCAGTTCCTCGAAGCCGATGATCGAGGTGAGCGCCGTCGACTTGATGAGCTGCACCAGGAACCCGACGGTCGGCGCGCGGGTGATCGAAAACGCCTGCGGCAGGATGATCAGCCTCAGCTCCTGCAGATAGTGCAGGCCAAGGCTGGCGCCGGCATCCCACTGGCCACGCGGCAGCGCGTCGACGCCGCTGCGCCAGATCTCGGCGAGATAGGCACTGGCGAAGAAGGTGAGGCCGAGCACCGCCGCCGTCCACGGCTCGATGCGCAGCCCGAGCATCGGCAGGCCGAAGAACATCAGGAACAGCTGCATCAACAGCGGCGTCCCCTGGAACAGGGCGATATAGCCGGAGGCAATGCGCCGGCTCCATTTGTTCTTGGCGATCCTGAAGAACAGCACGACCATGCCGACCACGCCGCCGCCAACGAAGGCGGCCAGCGACAAGAGCACCGTCCAGCGGGCGGCGAGCAAAAGGTTGCGCACGATGTCCCAGAAGGTGAATTCGATCATGACACGCCAGCCCCCAGGACGCGGCGTCCGCCTGTGACCAACAGCCGGCGCAAGGCCATCGATAGCACGAGATAAACCAGCGTCACGACAAGGTAGGTCTCGAAGGACCGGAACGTACGTGCCTGCAGCATGTCGGCCTCGTAGGTAAGCTCGCGTACCGCGATCTGCGACACCACGGCGGACTCCAGCATCATGATGACGATCTGGCTGGTCAGCGCCGGATAGATCACCTTGAGCGCCTGCGGCAGCACGATCTTGATGAAGACCTGGCGTGGCCTCAAGCCCAGCGCAAGGGCTGCTTCGGTCTGCCCAGGCGGCACGGCGTCAAGTCCGGCGCCGACGATCTCGATCGTATAGGCCGCCATGTTGAGCGTCATCGCCAGGATGGCGGCTAATACCGGATCAAGCCTGATACCGAGGCTGGGCAGCCCGAAGAAGATGAAGAACAGCTGCACCAGGAACGGCGTGTTGCGCATCACCTCGACATAGGCGGCGATGGCGCGCTTGAGCAGCACGGGGCCGTTTCGCCGTCCCGCAGCACCCAGGATGCTGAGGAACGTCCCCGCCAGCGTGGTCACGGCGATCAACAGGATCGTCGTGACCGCTCCGCGCGCGATGTCACCCGCAGCCCCTGGAAGCCAGGCAAAGGCCACCGGATCTCAATCCTTGAGGTTGTCGGGGTTGAGCGGCGTCTTCAGCCAGGCCTGCGAGCTTGCGTCCAGCTTGCCGTCCGCCAGCATCTTGGCGATGGCGTCGTTGACCGCCTTCTTCAAGCTGTCTTCGTTCTTGTTGAGACCGATATGCGAAGGCGAGGTCAGAAGCTGGAACTTCTGCTCCGGCTTCAGCACGTCCTGTTTGGCCAGCACCTGCGCGCCGACATCGTTGCCGACGACCATCAACTGCGTCTGGCCGGAGATGAAGGCCTGGATCACCGAATTGTAGTTGTCGAAACGCTTGATGTCGGCCGATGCGGGTGCTGCTTCGGTTAGCGAGGTGTCTTCGAGCGTGCCGCGGTTGACGGCGATCGACTTGTCGGCAAGATCTTCCTTGCCTTTGACCGTCAGCGCCGCCGGACCGATCACGGCGATGTAGTAGGGCGCGTAGGCAGCGGCGAAGTCGATCACCTGCTCGCGTTCCTTCGAATAGCCGACGCTCATCAAGAGGTCGACGCGATGGTCGTTCAGGTAGGGGATGCGGTTCTGGCCGGTGACGGCGACCGGATTGAGCTTCACCTTGAGTGTGTCGGCAATGTATTGCGCGACATCCATGTCATAGCCCTTGAGGCTCATGTCGGCGCTGGCCGAGGAGAAGGGCGGAAAATCGGCAAAGACGCCGACATTGATGGTGCCGGCCTTGGTGATGTCCGCCAGCGCGTCGGCATTGGCAACCTGTGTGGCGAAGCCGAGGCCAGCGGTTCCCAGCATCAGAACGGCGGCGATGGATGATTTGAGTGTGATGCGGATCGTCATTTTTATTCCCCTCTGGAAGCTGTTTGTTTGGGTCGGCCGCCGGCTCCAGCGCGGCGGCCGCCTTTGCTTGTCTAAAACGTCAGGCTCCCTTGCCTGTGATCGCCGGGCTGAACACCATCAGGCTCAGGATTTCGAACAGAACCTGGGCGCCGGCGTGCGCCGTGTTGGTGGTCGCGTCGTATTGCGGTGCCACTTCGACGACGTCGCCGCCGACGATGTTGAGGCCCTTCAGGCCGCGCAGCAGTTCGAGCACTTCGCGCGTCGTCAGCCCGCCGATCTCAGGCGTGCCGGTGCCGGGCGCGAAGGCGGGATCGACGCTGTCGATGTCGAAGGAGATGTAGGTCGGCCCGTCGCCAACGATCTTGCGCGCCTTCTCAATGATGGCGGGAATGCCGAGACCGGTCACCTCCTCGGCATGCACGACGGTCATGCCGGACTCGTAGGTGAACTCCCACAGGTATTCGGCCGAGCCGCGAATGCCGATCTGGATCGTGCGCGTCGGATCGAGCACGCCGTCGAGCACCGCATTGCGGAACGGTCCGCCGTGATGGAACTTGGTCATGTCGAACAGGCCACTGGTGTCGCAATGGGCGTCGATGTGGATCAGACCGACCGGGGCTTTCTTGCCAACGGCCTTCAGGATCGGATGGCTGATCGAATGGTCGCCACCGACCGACAGCGGGATGACGCCGGCATCGACGATCTGGTTGGTGCGGCGCTCGATATCCTCATGGCTAATCTCAAGGCGATAGCGGCTGCGGAACGGCGTGTCGCCGATGTCGGCGACCCGAAGTTCGTGCGTCGGCGCGCATTCCAGCACGTGATTGTAGGGGCCGATGCGTTCGATGGCGCGCAACGCCCTTGGCCCGAAGCGCGAGCCCGGCCGATTGGTGACGCCGAGGTCCATCGGCACGCCGATGATCGCCACCTGCAGGTCGCCGAAATCCGGATTGTCGGCCGCTATTTCGCGGTAGGGCGCGGCGAGGAAGGTCGGAATGCCGGAATAGGGCGCCAGCCGGGTGCCGGACTTGGAAAAGATCTTGTCGGCGACGCGTCGGAACTTCGGGTCGAACATCTCGCCGCCATGGCTCTCGCCATATTTGCGACGCAACGCGTCGAGCTTGCCGCGATCGTAACCCATGTCCGCTCCTCCTGCCTGATGCAGGGCGGCCGCCGGTGACCTTGGCGAAGCGACCGTCATCCGGCCGGGTCGTTGTCCCGCTGGCTGCCTGCAGATTTCACGTCTTGATGCTGTTCCGGGCCAAAGTGTCTGGCAGCCGCATTGAAAAATCAATTGATATTGTTAAGGTGTTGGCTGTGAGAAAATCTCACAATTAACTCTGAGCCCAATCTCATCCGAAAACCGGTCTCCATTTTTCGGGATCGTGCTTCAATGGATGCCCATGGCCAAGCGCCTGCCACCGCTGAATCCGCTTCGCGCCTTCGAGGCAACGGCCCGCCATGGCTCGCTGACCAAGGCGGCGAGTGAGCTGAATGTCACGCATGGCGCCATCAGCCACCAGATCAAGGCGCTCGAGCAGTCGCTCAGCGTCAAGCTTTTCGAGCGCGCCGGCCAGCGGGTCAAACTGACGCCGCACGGCGCCGAACTGCTGCCGGCGGTCTCGAGCGCCTTCGACGGCATCGCCGCCGCCACGCAGCGCATGACAAGGCCGGCGAGCAGCGGCACGCTCTCCGTCTCCTGCGTACCGGCATTGCTCTTGCTGTGGATGACACCGCGGCTCGGCAGTTTCATGGCGCAATATCCCGACATTAGGCTGACGCTGATCCCTTCCAACGACGCCAAGGATATCCGCGCGCCGCAGATCGATGTCTGCGTGCATTACGGCGACGGAAGCTGGACCGATTGCTGGATGCGCAAATGGTCGGGGCTCGAATTGTTTCCCGTGGTCAGCCCGACATTGATCAACAACCGTCCGATCCGCAGCGTCAGGGATCTCGCTGACCATGTCTTCCTGCATGGCGACGACGGCCGCGAATGGCACACATGGTTGGCGGCCGCCGATGCGCTGGACCTGGAGCGTGGCCGCCGTCATCATCTGGGCGACGCACGCATGGCGGTTGAAGCCGCGGTTCACGGCCATGGCGTGGCGCTGGGCGATTCGGTGACGGCGAGTTCCCTGCTGGCCAGGGGCATGCTGGTGGCGCCGTTCAGCCTGTCGGTGCCGGCGGTCGACGATTTCTACGTCGTCTGCCGCAACGAGATGAAGTCGACGCCGATCGTGCAGCTTTTCATCGACTGGCTGTTTGCCGAGAAGGCGCAGGATGACGGCCGTGCCGATGCGCCGGTGGCGGGCCGCGTCGTCACCCGCCGCAAGCGTCCGGCGCTCAGGGTCATCGGCGGCAGAACCGGGAGCTGACACCAACCTGCCGTTGGCGGCGCCGGCCGATCGTGTTCGCCGCATGCAGGGTTTTCTTTTTGTCGGGCCAGCCCTGAAACCGGGCAGCGTTTTGGCCAATTCGATGCTATGAGGCCTGTCGCGGTTGTGGGTAGCAGGCAGCGAAGGCGGTGTTGAAACATGGCTAGGACCGATATTGCGCGGCGTGTCTACAACCACACCTGGAAGCTCGACCCGATCGTGCGCAGCCTGCTCGATACGGACTTTTACAAGCTTTTGATGCTGCAGATGATCTGGGGCATGTACCCCAAGGTCGACACGACTTTCTCGCTGATCAACCGCACCACCTCCGTGCGGCTGGCCGACGAGATCGACGAGGGCGAACTGCGCGAACAGCTCGACCATGCCCGCACCTTGCGCTTCAGCAAGAAGGAGATGATCTGGCTCGGCGGCAACAATTTCTACGGCCGCAAGCAGATCTTCGAGCCGGAATTCCTCGCCTGGCTGGAGAATTTCAGGCTGCCGGAATACGAATTGTCGAAGCGCGACGGCCAGTATGAGCTCACCTTCAGCGGGCCGTGGATGTATACCACGTTGTGGGAGATCCCGGCGCTCGCCATCATCAATGAGCTCCGTTCCCGCGCGGCCATGCGGGCGTACGGCCCCTTCGCGCTCGATGTGCTCTATGCCCGCGCCAAGGCCAAGATGTGGGCCAAGACCGAACGGCTGAAGGCGCTTCCCGGCATCCGCATTTCGGATTTCGGCACACGCCGACGCCATTCCTTCCTGTGGCAGCGCTGGTGTGTCGAGGCGTTGAAGGAAGGCATCGGCGAAGCTTTCACCGGCACCTCCAACGTGCTTTTGGCCATGGACAACGACCTCGAAGCGCTCGGCACCAACGCGCACGAACTGCCGATGGTGTTCGCCGCACTCGCCAATTCGGAAAAAGAGCTGAAACAGTCGCCCTACAAGGTGCTGCAGGACTGGCAGCGCTATTATGGCGGCAATCTGCTGATCGTGCTGCCCGATGCCTTCGGCACGGCGTCGTTCCTGCGCGACGCGCCGGACTGGGTGGCCGACTGGACCGGCTTCCGCCCCGACAGCGCTCCGCCGATCGAGGGCGGCGAGAAAATCCTGTCCTGGTGGCGCGCCAGGGGCAAGGATCCCCGGCAGAAACTGCTGATCTTCTCCGATGGGCTCGAGGTCGAAACGATCGAGGAGACCTACCGCCACTTCAGGGGCAAGGTGCGCATGTCGTTCGGCTGGGGCACCAACCTCACCAATGATTTCGAGGGCTGCGCGCCGACCGAAACCAACAGCCTGGACGCCATATCGCTGGTCTGCAAGGTCACCGAGGCCAATGGAAGGCCGGCGGTCAAGCTCTCCGACAATCCGGCCAAGGCGACCGGCGACGAGAAAGAGATCGAGCGTTATTTGCGCATCTTCGGTCAGAAGGACCGCGTGGAGCAACTGGTCAAGGTGTGAGGGGTGATGGGTTGAATGACATGACCGCCCGGTCGCATTCCCTCCCACCCCCCTCTGTCCTGCCGGACATCTCCCCCGCAAGGGGGGAGATCGGCCGCCACCTCTGGTTTCGCCAATTTTCAACATTGCAAGAAAGGTGGCCGGCAGATGAACTGCTGATCTCCCCCCTAGCGGGGGAGATGTCCGGCAGGACAGAGGGGGGTGCGAAGGATCGCGGCAGTGGAGTGTATTCCTGCTCGACGATTGCCTTTGTCGGAGCCCTGATCTTCGTCCTCCCTACCGCCGCCTTCGCCCACGCTTCCGACCGTGGCCATGTCCTGCTCTTGCCGACCGGCTACTATCTGGCCGGCGGGGCTTTCGCCGTGGCCGTCAGTTTCCTCGTGCTGGCGCTGCTGCCGGGGGATTGGCTCGATCGTTTCTGGCGCCGGCGCCTGCCGCTGTTCAGCTTCGGCGAAAACGCCCGTACCGCAGTCAGCCTGATCTCCTTTGCCGGCTTTGCAATCCTCATCGCCGCCGGCCTTTTTGGCAGCCGCGACCCGCTTTCAAACCCTTTGCCGCTGGTGATCTGGACCCTGCTATGGGCTGGCGTCACGCTGCTGCAAGGTGTCCTCGGCGATCTCTGGTCATGGCTCAACCCATGGTATGGGCCGTGGCGCCTTGCCTCACGTCTGCTCGGCGCGGGAGATGAAGGGAGCTGGCGACTTCCCCGACGGCTCGGCTGCTGGCCGGCGGTCCTGTTGTTTTTCGCCTTTGCCTGGTTCGAACTCATCGATCCGGCGCCCGACGATCCGGCGCGGCTGGCGTATGCTGCCGGCCTCTACTGGCTGCTCACCTTCCTTGCCATGCTGGCGTTCGGTTATCGAAACTGGAGCCGCAGTGGCGAATTCCTGTCGGTCTTCTTCTCGATGGTGGCGCGTTTCGCGATCGTCGAGCGCAACGAAACCGGCCGGCTTGGCCTGTGCTGGCCGGGTGCCAAGCTGTTCCCCGCCGAGCCGTTGCCGGCCAGCGGCATTGCCTTTCTGCTTCTTGCCCTGTCGTCGGTGTCCTTCGACGGCCTGTCGAAAACCTTCTTCTGGCTCAGCCTGTTCGGCATCAATCCGCTCGAATTTCCCGGCCGCACGGCGGTGATCGGCAGCGGCAGCCTTGGGCTCGTTCTGACGTTCACGTTGCTTGCAGGCGTGTTTATGCTTGCCGTATGGCTCGGCCAGCGTCTTGCCGGCAGCGATCGCCCAATCGGCCAGGCAGCGGGACTGCTGGTGTGGTCGATCGTACCGATCGCGCTTGCCTATCATTCCGCGCATTACCTGACGTCGCTGCTCGTCGACGGCCAGTATGCGCTTGCGGCACTGTCCGACCCGTTCGCGCTGGGCTGGAACCTGTTCGGCACCGCCGACATGCAGATCGAGGCGGGCATCGTTGCCGGTGCGGATTCCGCCTGGTGGCTGTGGAATGTCCAGGCCGGCGTCATCATATCAGGCCATGTGCTCGCCGTCCTCGTCGCCCACAGCCTCGCCTGGCGCCTGCACCCGCAGCCCTCCCGCGCAGCCCTCAGCCAGTTCCCGCTCACCGTGCTGATGATCGCCTATACGGTCTTCGGCCTCTGGCTGCTTGCCACGCCGACGGTTGGCTGAGCCGTTTGCGCTGGAAAATAAACCGGGCTTCCCCCACGGAACCGGCATTGCCGTGTCCGGACTTTGGTGATTTAGTTTGTACACATGCAATTTTTCGACTTCCGGAAATGAGCGGACTTTGCGCTCCTAAACGCTGAACAAGGGGAACGGCATCATGGACAAGAGCAAGACCTTCGACCTCTCGAAAACCGGTCTCACCCGCCGCACGGCGCTGAAGGGGCTGGCCGCCACCGCCGGTCTGATCACCGCGCCAGGCTTCGTCCGCTATTCTCAGGCACAGAGCTCGGCGCCGATCAAGATCGGGTTCCAGTCGCACCGCACCGGCATCGGCGCCGCCTATGGCCGCTGGTACGAGAAGACCACCGCTGCCGCCATCAAGGCGATCAACGTGGCCGGCGGCATCAACGGCCGTCAGGTCGAGGTGATCATCGAGGATGACGGCACCGATCCAGGCCGCGGCGCCGAAGTGGTCGGCAAGTTCGCCACCCAACACAAGACCGACATCGTCTTCGGCACATTGTTCTCGCATGTCGTCATTGGCTCGGCGCCCGCCGCCGGCGAGGCCAAGATCCCCTACTTCGTCGTCAGCGAAGGCCATCATGTCGCTTCGACCAAGCTCAACCGCTATGTCTTCCAGCCCGGCATCACCGACGTGAAAAGCCAGATCCAGTCGATGGCGCCGTGGATCGCGGCCAATGCCGGCAAGAAGGTGACGCAGATCTTCCCGGATTTCGCCTTCGGCTACGACCATCGCGACTACCTGCCGCCGGCGCTGAAGGCGCAAGGCGCCGACGTCATCGCGCAGATCGCCATCCCGCCGACGGAATCGTCCTTCACCAAATACTTCCCGCAGATCCCGGCCGAGACCGAGGTGATCTACCACGTCATGGTCGGTCCGGCCGTGCTCACCTTCGTCAAGGAGCTCGGCGAGTTCTACGGCTCCAACCGGCCGCAATTGTTCGGCTTCATGGATTCACTGGAGGCCACCGACATCAACAGCCCCGGTCTCGAATTTTTGGACGGCAGCCATTTCTGGGAGGGTTCGCCGCGCTATACGCAGGCCGATGACAGCGCCGCGCAAAAAGCCTATCGCGCCGCCGTCGGCATCGACGACAATGGCGCCGCCGTCGGCGATCCCAAGGACGTCTCCACCGCGTCGCATATGTTCGGCTGCTGGGAAACGCTCTATGTCGTCAAGAAGGCGATGGAAGACGCCGGCTACAAGGGGCCGGAAGAACGCGCCAAGCTGGTCGAGGCGACCGAGGCGCTGACCGCCTTCGCCGAAGGACCCGAGCATCCGCAAGGGCCAAAAACCTTCAACGGCAAGATCCACCAGTGCTTTGGTATCCAGAACATCTCCAAGGTCGAAGGCGGCAAGCTGAAGGTCGTCCACAAGACCAAGATCGAGGACGGGCTTTACGAGGCCGAGGGGGATTACACGACGCAGGCGCTGTAGTCTTAGCTGCTCCAGCAAGCGTGAGCGCCAAGCAACCCCCCTCTGTCCTGCCGGACATCTCCCCCTCAAGGGGGGAGATTGGCAGTTCGTACGAAGGCGGCCACTCACTGGCTTTGGCGATTGGCGAAAGCAATCATGACAGCCACTCTCCCCCCTTGAGGGGGAGATGGCCGGCAGGCCAGAGGGGGGTGCACTTCGCGCCTGCCGGAGTGTAACCGATGCACTTCGGTCCCCACCTCCTCCTCGCCGCCCTCGAAGGCCTCGTCACCTCCGCCGTGCTGGCGCTGACGGCGCTTGGGCTGTCGCTGGTGTTCGGCGTCATGCGCGTCGTCAACGTCGCCCATGGCGAATTCTTCATGCTCGGCGCGGTGCTCGCCTGGGCGATCACCACGGCGATCGGCGGTCACCCCGCGCTCGGCTTCCTGGCGGCGCTGGTGATCGCGCCGCTGATCGTCGGCGCCATCGCGCTGGTCGCCGAGCGACTGGTGCTGCGCCGGCTCAACTACAATCCGGAAGCCACCATCGTCGCTACCATCGGCATGCTCTACATCATCCAGCAGCTGGCGCTGACCTTCTATGGCCCGGAGGCGCGGCCGGTGGAGCCGCCGTTCAGCTATCGCATCCTTTTGCCGTGGTTCGGCTATTCCGGCTACAAACTGTCTGTTATCGCCGCCTCCGCGCTTCTGCTGGTGGCGACGTGGCTGGTGCTGACGCGCACGAAGATCGGCCTGATCATGCGCGCCACGCAGTATGACAGCGAGACGGCGCAAGCCTTCGGCATCCCGGTCGGCCGCGTCTATGGCGGCGTGTTCGCGCTCGGCGCCATGCTGGCGGCCATCGCCGCGGTGCTGATCGTGCCAATCAGCCAGGCGCATTACCTGATGGGCCAGGATCCGCTGCTGCTGTCCTTCATCGTCGTCATCATCGGCGGTCTCGGCTCGCTGCGCGGCACGGTCGTCGCCGCCGTGCTGATCGGCCTGTCGGACGGCATCATCTCGATGTTCTTCTCGCCGACCTTGGCCAAGATCATCGCCACGCTGCTGGTCGCCATGGTGCTGGTGTTCCGGCCGCAAGGCCTGTTCGGGACGGCGTCGCGATGAGCGAAGCTTCGCCGGCAAAGGCCTACGGCCTGCATCTCGGCGTGATCGCGCTGTTGTTCGTGCTGAGCTTCCTTTTGCCGGAGTACTATCACGGCCTGCTCGCCCGCATCATGGTGCTGGCGGTCTTTGCCATGGGCTACAACATGCTGTTCGGCTATGTCGGCCTGCTCAGCCTCGGCCACGCCATGTTCTTTTCCGCAGGGCTCTACGGTGCCGGCCTTGCCGTCATCCAGCTCGGCTGGAGCGTCCCGGCGGCATTCGCCGCGGGCCTCGGCTGCGGCGTCATTCTTTCCCTGGTGATCGGGCTGCTGGCGCTGCGCACGTCAGGCGTCGCCTTCATGATCGTCACCATGATGTTCGCGCAGGTGTTCTACCTCATCATCCTCTACTTCTCGTCATGGACCGGCGGCGACCAGGGCATGGTCGTGCCGCAGCCGGCGCGTGTGCTTGCCTTCGGCGCGACATCGCTCGATCTCACCAACCCGACCGTGCGCTACATGAGCGCGCTTGGGTTGTTCTCGCTGGTGCTGCTGATCACGCTTGCCCTTGTCCGCTCCAGATATGGCCGCGTGCTGGTCGCCATCCGCGAGAACGAGGAGCGGACGAAGATGCTGGGTTACGACACCTTCTCCAACAAGCTCGCCGCTGTCGTCATCTCCGGCATCATCTGCGCTGCCTCGGGTGCTGCCTATGCGCTGCTGTTCGGCTATGTCGGCTCGAGCTTCGCTTCGGTGCAGTATTCGATCCTGCCGCTGCTGTGGGTGTTGCTGGGTGGCGCCGCCACGACGCTTGGGCCGCTGATCGGCACGTTGTTCATGTACTATGTCATCGACACCACCAGCGGCTATACCTCCGCCTACCTGCTGATCGTCGGCATCGCGCTCATCCTGCTGGTGCTGTTTTTCCCCAAGGGCATTCTCGGCAGCATGCGGCAGCGCTGGCTCGGGTGGCTGCCGTGACGCCGCTTTTGACCACCAAGGGCCTGTCGCGCAACTTCGGTGGCCTGCGCGCCGTCGACAGTGTCGATTTCACCTTGATGCCCGGCGAGATCCGCGCCGTCATCGGCCCGAACGGGGCGGGGAAGACCACCTTCGTCAGCCTGGTCAGCGGCCGCATCCAGCCGTCGTCGGGCATGATCGTCTTCGATGGCGCCGACATCACCGGCCTGCCTGCCTATGTCCGCGTCCGCCAGGGCATCGCCTACACGTTCCAGATCACCAGCGTCTTCGCCAACCTCACCGCCTACGACAATGTCGCATTGCCGGTGCAGCGCACGCTGAGCGATGGCCGATCGAAGGGCGCAGTGCGTGCCGGCGTCATGGCGGCGCTCGAACGCACTGGCCTGGCCGACCGCGCCCATATGCCGGCCGGACAATTGTCCTATGGCCACCAGCGCCTGCTGGAAGTGGCGATGGGCCTGGCGCTGAAGCCGCGCCTGCTGATCCTCGACGAGCCGACGCAAGGCCTGGCCGACGGCGAGATCGACAATTTCATCACCCTGGTGCGCGAGATTGCCGCGAGTGCCACCGTGCTCCTGATCGAACACAACATGCCCGTCGTGATGCAATTGGCCGACCGCATCACCGTCTTCAACGCCGGCAAGATCCTCGCCGAAGGCACGCCCGAGGCGATCCGCGAGAACGCGGCTGTTCAAGAAGCCTATCTGGGGACAGCCCCATGACCGAAACGACCAAGGCGCGGACAAAGACCGAGGCGCTGGTGGTCTCGGGGCTGGACTGCTTCTATGGCGAGGTCCAAGTGCTTTACGGCCTCGATCTCGTGCTGAACAAGGGCGAGGTGCTCTGCCTGTTCGGCCGCAACGGCGCCGGCAAGACGACGACGCTGAAGGCCATCATGGGACTGGTCCCCTCACGAGCCGGCTCGATAAACCTCGGTGGCCAGGAATTGACCGGTCTGCCGGCGCATGAGGTGCCGAAGGCCGGCGTCGCCTATGTGCCGCAGGGAAGGCGGCTGTTCGCCGAAATGACGGTCGCTGAAAACATCGAGATCGGGCTGATGGCGCGCGGCAAGGGGAAGGCGACGCGCGAAGCCGTGCTCGACCTCTTCCCGCTGCTGCGCCAGCGGCTGCGGCAACGCTCGGGCACCTTGTCCGGCGGTGAGCAACAGATGCTGGCCATGGCGCGCGCGCTTTGCCTCGAGCCGCAGGTGCTGCTGCTCGACGAGCCGACCGAAGGGCTGATGCCGTCGATGATCGCCAAGATCCGCGAGACGGTGTCGACGCTGCGCGACATGGGGGTGTCCACGATCCTGGTCGAACAGCGCGTCGATGCGGTGCTGTCCGTTGCCGACCGTGTTTGCTTCATCGAAAACGGCCGCAACCGCGAGACGGTCGATGTCGAGGCGTTGCGCGCCGACCCGTCGGCGGTGCGTCGCTATGTGGGCGTGGGCTGATCAGCCGAAGAACAAAACGCCGGCAATCAGGAATGTCGGGATCAGCACCAGCCCGGACCACAGCATGTAGCCGAAGAAGCCCGGCATCTTCACGCCGCGATGCCTGGCGATGGCATAGACCATGAAATTGGGGGCATTGCCGATATAGGTGTTGGCGCCCATGAACACCGCACCCGTCGAAATCGCCGCCAGGGTGGAGGCAAACTCGGTCATCAGGTGATGAGGGTCGCCGCCGGCGAGTTCGAAGAACACCAGATAAGTCGGCGCATTGTCGAGGAAGGACGAGAGCGCGCCGGTCAGCCAGAAATAGGCGAGATCGTTGGGCTGGCCGGAGGGCGAACTGACAAGTGCTACCAGCGGCGCCAGTGCCCCCTCATGGCTTGCCCTGAGGATGGCGATGACCGGCACGATGCAGATGAAGATGCCGGCAAACAATTTCGCCACCTCCGATATCGGCCCCCAGTTGAAGCCGTTCGCTTCGCGGTGGCTCTTGTACGAGAGGGGAAGCGACAGCAGGGCCAGTGCCAGGTTGATGGCGTCGCGCACCAGATTCTGCAGCTCGAGGCTCACGCCCAACACGGAAAAGCTCACTCCCGGCTTCCAGGCCGCCGACAGCAGGATCGCGCCGATCACACCAGCCAGCAGCGGAAGGTTGGCCAGGCCGCGCAGGCGCACCTTCGTATCCGGTGTCGGATCACTAGTCTTCGGTGCTCCGTTTTCGCGCCGGTGCAGGATGATGTCGATGCCCAGGAAGACGGCCAGCACGACGCCGCCGACGAACAGTGTCTCGCGCCAGAGATTGGCGGCGGTCCAGAAAAAGTCGACGCCGCGCAGGAAACCGACGAACAACGGCGGGTCGCCGAGCGGTGTCAGCGAGCCGCCGATGTTGGCAACCAGGAAGATGAAAAAGATGACGACATGGGCGTTGAACGGCCTGGCGTCATTGGCGCGCAGGATCGGCCGGATCAGGACCATGGAGGCGCCGGTCGTGCCGATCACCGAGGCCAGGATCGCGCCAGCCAGCAGCAGCCCGGCATTGACCAGCGGCGTCCCGTGGATGTTGCCGGCAAGCAGGATGCCGCCCGAAATTGTGTAGAGCGCGAACAGCAGGATGATGAAGGACATGTATTCCGCAAGCAGCGCATGCAGCACCGCCTCGGTCGCACTGGGAATGCCGAAGGCCAATGCCAGCGGCACGATCACCAGCGCCGCCCACAGCGCGGTGATCTTGCCATAGTGATGCTCCCATATGTGATGGAAGAGCAAAGGCCCGGTGGCGATCGACAAAAGCAGGCCGGCAAAGGGCAGCGCCCACCACAGCGACATCGCGGCGCCGGGCAGCGCGTGTTCCTCCGCTGCCAAGGCCTGGCCTGGAAACAGCATTGCGACAGCGATCACGGCGCCCGCTCCTGTCGCAATCCGCAAAAAGCCCCTCTTGCGCCCCACGTTCAGTTCAATCCAAGACGTGGTCTTCGAGCGTCACGCCGGCGTCGCGCATGCGGTGCAGCATTGTCTCGAGCGAACCGTTGAGATCGATGCCACGACAGGCATCGAGCCGCACGGTGGTTTTGAAACCTTGGCTGACGGCGTCCAGCGCCGAAAAGGCAACGCAGAAATCGGTTGCCAAGCCGACCAGGGTCAGCGTGTCGATGCCGCGTTCCCTGAGATAGCCGGCAATGCCGGTCGGCGTCGTCCGGTCGTTCTCGAAGAAGGCCGAGTAGCTGTCGATTGCGGGCCGAAACCCCTTGCGAATGACGAGCTCCGCCTTGGTCCAAGCGAGGCCGGAGTGGAAATCCGAGCCCAGGCTGCCCTGGATGCAATGGTCCGGCCACAAAGTCTGCTGGCCGTAGGGCATGTCGATCATCGTGAAGGGCTGCGAGCCCGGACGGCTGGAGGCAAAACTCGAATGGCCGGCGGGATGCCAGTCCTGCGTCAGCACGACATGATCGGCGTGCCGGATCAGGTCATTGACCAGCGGCACGATCTCGTCGCCACCGGCAACCGCCAGCGCGCCGCCCGGACAAAAATCGTTCTGCAGGTCGATGACAACAAGCGCTTCGTCGGCCATGGGGCCTCCTCTTTGTCTCGGGCTCCGGTGAAAAATACCGCTGTTGCGACCGGAGGCAGAAACTCGACCAGATGGTCGGCGGCGTCAACCTCTGGCCGCATAACAAATGCGTGCCGGCGCGAGCGGCCGCAAACTCCGGCTTTGACAAATCCTGCCGTCTTGATATCATTTGCATACGAATGAATTTCGCCCAGCGCCGATGCTGGCAGGGTCTTTCGAAATACCGGTTTCTGGAAGGCCTCTTTTCTGGAAGGCAAAGCGTGATCCGTTACGCGAAACCCACCTGTGTCGACGAAGCGCTCACTTTGCTTGGCGAGGACGCCTGGCGCATCCTTGCGGGCGGCACCGATCTCTATCCGGCGCAAGGCAGCAAGCCCTTCCGCGAGAATGTACTCGACATCAATGGCCTGGCGGCGCTGCGCGGCATTGCCGAGACGGATGACCACTTCGTCATCGGTGCGCGCACGACCTGGACCGACATCGTCCGCCACCCCTTGCCGCCGGCCTTCGATGCGCTGAAACAGGCGGCGCGTGAGGTCGGCTCGGCGCAGATCCAGAACGTCGCCTCGGTCGCCGGCAATCTCTGCAACGCCTCGCCTGCCGCCGACGGCGTGCCGGCGCTGCTCGTCCTCGATGCCGACGTCGAATTGCGCTCTCTGGCGGCGACGCGGTATCTGCCGCTGCAGGACTTCATTCTCGGCAATCGTCGCACTGCGTTGCTGGCCGGCGAGATGGTCACGGCCATCCGCGTGCCGAAGCCTGCTGCCGGCACGTCGGCTTTCGTCAAGGTCGGCGCGCGGCGCTATCTCGTCATTTCCATCGCCATGGTGGCGGCGCGTCTGGTAGTGGAAAACGGCATTGTCGGGGAAGCCGCGGTTGCCGCCGGCTCCTGCTCGGTGGTGGCCAAGCGCCTCGCCGGCGTCGAAGCCGCCTTGCGCGGCCTGACTGCCGGCCAGGCGCTCGCCGATGCGGTCCTGGCCGCGCCGATGTCTGAGCTGTCGCCGATCGCCGACGTTCGCGGCAGCGCCGAATACCGGCTCGATGCGGTGCGCGAGATCGTTGCCCGCGCCGTGCTCCAGGCCTGCGGGCTGATGAATGACCCCGAGGTGGTGGCAGCATGAGCCAGGTCTCGCCTGAGATGCGTGAAACGCTGCCCGATCTCGGCGGCGTTCAGCCTCGCCTCGGTCCCGAGCGAGCTGACATCGCCTTCGAAGTGAATGGCGCCGCCATCTCGGTCAACGTGCCGCCGCTGCGTCGGCTGTCCTCCGTGCTGCGCGACGAACTGCTGTTGACCGGCACCAAGGTCGGCTGCGACGCCGGCGACTGCGGCGCCTGCACGGTGCTGGTCGACGGCGATCCGGTTTGCGCCTGCCTGATGTCGGCGGCTTCCGCCGCGGGAACAGCGGTTACAACAGTCGAGGGGCTCGCCAATGGCCGGCTGTCGGCGCTGCAGGCCTCGTTCCTCGACCATGGCGCGGCGCAATGCGGCATCTGCACGCCGGCGCTGCTGGTCGCGGCCACGGCATTGCTGGACAAGAAACCCAACCCGACCGAGACCGAGGTCCAGGACGCGCTGGGCGGCATCCTCTGCCGCTGCACCGGCTACCGGAAGATCATCGCGGCGGTAATGGATGCCTCCAAGCAAGCCGGAAGCCTCGATTTCCGCTTGCCTCGATCGGGCCATGCGATCGGCTCTTCGCCCATCCGGCTCGACGGCGTGCCGAAGGTCACCGGCGGTGAGAAATTCGGCGGCGATTCCTTTCCCGCCGATGCACTGGCCGTGCTGGTGGTGCGCTCGCCGCATTATCACGCGAGCTTCGCCTTTGGCGACCTCGGTGGCTGGGTGAAGGCGCATCCCGGCATCGCCGGCGTCTTCACCGCCGCCGACATTCCGGGAAAGAACTGTTTCGGCGTGATCGGCCCGTTCGCCGACCAGCCGGCGCTGGCCGAGGGTTTTGCGCGCCTTCGCGGCGAGGCGGTGGCGCTGGTCGCCGGCGAGCGAGAGGCCATCCTCGATCTCGACCTGTCGGATTTCCCAATCCGCTGGAGCGAGCTGCCGCATGTCCTGCAACCTTGCGAAGCACAGGCCAGCGGCGCCAGGCTGATCCATGACAACCGTCCGGCGAACCTGCTCACCTCCGGCTTTGTCGAGCTCGGCGATCCCGAGGCGGCGCTTGCCTGCGCTGCCATCACCGTGTCCGGCGCCATCGACACCTCCTATGTCGAGCACGCCTATATCGAGCCGGAAGCCGGCTATGCATATCTGGACGGCGACACGCTGGTCGTCGTCGCCTGCACGCAGGCGCCCTATATGGACCGTGACGAGACCGCGAAGGTGCTCGGCCTTGCCGTCGACAAGGTGCGCATCGTGCCGACCGCGACCGGTGGCGGCTTCGGCTCCAAGCTTGACGTTTCGCTGCAGCCTTTGATCGGCCTTGTGGCGCTGAAGACCGGCCGGCCGGCGGCACTCGCCTATACCCGCAACGAATCGATGATGTCGACCACCAAGCGCCATCCGGCCGAGATGAAGGCGACCATCGGCGCCGATGCCGACGGCCATGTTACCGGCATGATCTTTGCCGGCGACTTCAACACCGGCGCCTATGCCAGTTGGGGGCCGACGGTCGCCAACCGCGTGCCGGTGCATGCCTCCGGCCCGTATGCGACACCGAACTATCGCGCCGAGGGCCGCGCCATTCACACCCATGGGCCGATCTCCGGTGCCTTCCGCGGCTTCGGCGTGCCGCAAGCGACGATCATGCAGGAGACGCTCTATGACGAGCTTGCTGAGAGGCTCGGAATCGACCGGCTCGAATTTCGCCTGAAAAACTGCCTTCGGAACGGCTCCGAAACGGTTACTGGACAACGGCTGGATTCCGGCGTCGGCATTGCCGAATGCCTGGAATCCCTGCAGCCGCATTGGGCGCGGGCGAAGGGCGATGCGAGTGCATTCAACGATACCAACAGGGATAAAAAGCGCGGCGTTGGTGTGGCTTCCTGCTGGTATGGCTGCGGCAACACCTCGCTGCCCAACCCGTCGACCATCCGCGTCGGCATCGCGGCTTGCGGCGACGTCGTCCTGCATCAGGGCGCCGTCGATATCGGCCAGGGCTCGAACACGGTCATCACCCAGATCTGCGCCGACGCGCTTGGCCTGCCACTGGAGAAATTCCGGCTGAAAAGCGCCGATACCGCCATCAGCCCCGATGCCGGCAAGACATCGGCCTCGCGGCAGACTTTCGTGACCGGCAAGGCGGCCGAAAAGGCGGGCCGTGCCTTGCGCGAAAAGATCCTGCGTTTTGCCAACGTCTCGGAGAAGGCATCGCTGCAACTGGACGGCGCGGCGATCGTCATCCGCGAGGGTGAGGCCACGCGCCACATCGATCTCGCGGCATTGGACGTGGATGCCGATGGCTTCGTCTTCCGCGCCGAGGAAAGCTACGACCCGCCGACGCTGCCGCTCGACGCCAAGGGCCAGGGCAAGCCCTATGCGGTCTATGGCTACGGTGCGCAGATTGCCGAGCTCGAAGTCGATCTCAAGCTCGGCACGGTAAAGCTGATCAAGATCACCGCGGCGCACGATGTCGGCAAAGCGATCAACCCGCTGCTGGTCGAGGGCCAGATCGAAGGCGGCATCGCGCAAGGCATCGGCATGGCGCTGATGGAAGAGTATATCCCCGGCCGTACCGAGAATTTGCACGACTACCTCATTCCGACCATTGGCGACGTGCCGCCGATCGAGACCATCCTAATCGAGGTTCCCGACCCCGAAGGACCGTTCGGCGCAAAGGGCCTGGGCGAGCATGTGCTGATCCCGACAGCGCCGGCGATCCTCAACGCCATCCGCGACGCCACCGGCGTTCTGGTCACCAAGGTTCCGGCGACGCCGACGCGCATCCGCGCCGCCATTCGCGAAAAGGAGGCACGCCCATGAGCGAGCTTGCCGAACGCTTCGAGACGCACGATCCCGGCGAAAAGCAGGTGGCGGAGAAGATCCGCTGCGATGCCTGCCCGGTAATGTGCTACATCGCCGACGGCCGTACCGGCGCCTGCGACCGCTACGGCAATGTCGGCGGCAGGATCGTGCGCATGGACCCGCTGACCATCCTCGACCACGCGGCCGAGGCCGGCGCGGCCATGGTGCCGTTTGTTGCTGAGGGTGAGGCATGGGACGGCGAGCTGGTCAACACCGGCCGCCGCTTCGTCACCGCCATCGGTGCGGGCACCACCTATCCCGACTACAAGCCGGCCCCATTCATCGTCAGCCAGCAAGTCGAGGGCGTCGATCTCGTCACCGTCGTCACCGAGGGCATCTTCTCCTACTGCGGCGTCAAGGTGAAGATCGACACCGACCGTCATATCGGACCCGAAACGGCTACAGTGCGCGCCGGGGGCGAGGCGATCGGCCATGTCACGACGGGCGAATACGGCTCGCAGATGCTGTCGCTGGGCGGCGTGCATCACCTGACCGGCGGCTCGAAGTCGGAAGGCCGGGCCACCTGCGATGCGCTGCTCAATCTGTGCAACCGCAAGCCGGTGGAGCTCAGCATCGACGGCGGCGCCACGGTCATCGTCGAAGCCGGCAAACCACCGGTTATCGACGGCAAACAGGAACACCGCATGCGGGTCGGCTGCGGGTCGGCCACCATCGGCATGTTCGCCACGCAATGGCGGGGGCTGGTCGACGAGGTGGTGGTGGTCGACGACCACATCACCGGCGTCGTGTCCGAGCATCAGGCCGGCAAGGTGCTGGGCTGGCAGGACACAGGCATAAAGATCATCGGCCGCCGCTCGACGCCGGGCCGCTATTTCAAGGTGTCCGAGCCCGGCCTCGGCTGGGGCGGCACCAGCATATCCGACCCGCTGTCGATCCTCGGCGAATGGAACGCCAAGAAGGGCGCGCAGCCGGGCCTGTCGCTACTGATGGTTTCGACCACCGGCGAGCAGTTTGCCTATTACGAACTCGATGACGACTTGAAGCCGGTGCAGAAACCGTTTCCAGAGCGGCTGCAAAAGTCCGTCGGGCTGATCGAGGACAATTGCGAGCCGGCGCTGTGCACCGTGCTGTTCATCGGCGGCGCCGGTGGTTCGCTGCGCGCTGGCGTCACTGAAAACCCGGTCAATCTCACCCGTTCCGTGCAAGGGCTGACCACCTATGTGACGGTCGGTGGCGCGCCGGTCTATGTCTGGCCAGGCGGCGGCATCACGCTGATGGTCGATGTCACGCGGGTGCCGGAAGGCGCCTTTGGTTATGTGCCGACCCCGGCGCTGGTGGCGCCGATCGAATTCACCCTGCGCCGCGACGACTATGTCAGGCTTGGCGGCTACGAGGCCGAAATCCGCAGCGTCGAGGATATCGTCGCCAAGGGCGGCGAATATCTCAATCCGCGCCGCGGCACGGGTGCCGCGGCCGGCAATCCATGGCCGCCGCTGGCACAATTGCACCGTGTTCGCTCCAACGGGGCCGGGTGATGTCCGGCCCGCAAGCGCATTGGCTGCAGGACGGCAAGCGGCTGCATCTGAACCACGGGCCGATCGACCTGATCGTCGAGGCCTTTGGTGAGGCGCAGGAATGCCGCCAGGCCTATGAGCGGGCGGTAGCGCGTTTCCAGACCATCTTGCCGGAGCTGGTCGAGGAATTGCCTGAATTGCGCCGCCCGGCTGCGCTGCGGCCGCGCGCTTTCGCCGGTTCGACAGCGCAGCGCATGGAAGCGGCGGTCGTGCCCTTGGCGAAAGATTTCATCACACCGATGGCCGCAGTGGCCGGTTCGGTAGCCGACGAAATTCTCGAGGCGATGCTTGCCGGCCGGAAGCTCGACCGCGCCTATGTCAACAATGGCGGCGACAGCGCCATCCATCTTGACGCCGGCCAGTCGATGACGCTTGCCATCGCCGGCACCGGACACGGTCTCGCCGACCGCGTCGTAATCCATTCCGGGGATGGCGTACGCGGCGTCGCCACCAGCGGCTGGCGTGGACGCTCGTTTTCGCTTGGCATCGCCGATGCCGTCACCGTGCTGGCGCGGACCGCGGCCGAAGCTGATGCCGCCGCGACGCTGATTGCCAATGCCGTCGACCTGGCCGGCCATCCGGCCATCCGGCGCGTGCCGGCGCGCGACCTGGCGCCGGACAGCGACCTTGGCGACAGGTTGGTGACGCAAGAGGTCAACCGGCTTTCCTCAGAGGAAATCGCCACGGCGCTGGACGGCGGACTTGCCGTCGCCGAAGATTTCCGCCGCAGGGGATTGATCGCCGCATCGGCGCTGTTTCTTGCCGGCCAGACCCGCATCAGTGGTTCCATGGCGCTCGCCGCGCCCGACAAAAGTCCAGGGAAGGAAGTTGCCCATGCCTGAGTTTCCTATCCGCAAGATCGCGGTTCTGACGGAAGAGATCTTTCACGACGGCGGGCCAGTGGCCAAGGTGCCGCGCCGGCGCGCTGCCGCCATGGCGCTAGTCAGGAACCCGTTCGCCGGGCGCTATGTCGAGGAGTTGCAGAGCGCCATGGACGATCTGAAGCCGCTCGGCCTGCTGTTGGCCGACCGGCTGATCGCGGCGCTCGGCGGCGACGTGAAGCAGATCGACGGCTATGGCAAGGGCGCCATTGTCGGCACATCAGGCGAACTCGAACACGGCGCGCTGTGGCATGTGCCTGGTGGATACGCCATGCGCGAACGGCTCGGCGACGCCAAGGCGATCGTGCCGTCGGCAAAGAAGGTCGGCGCCTTCGGCTCCAGGCTCGACGTGCCGCTCGGCCATATCAATGCCGCCTATGTGCGCAGCCATTTCGACGCCATGGAAGTCGGCATCAGCGACGGCCCGCGCCCCGACGAGATCCTGTTCTGCCTGGCCATGACCTGTGGCCCACGCGTGCACGACCGCATGGGCGGCCTGGCGGCCGGGGATATCAAGGCCTGGGACGGGCTGCGGTGAGCGCCGAGGACAATCTGCTGAAGCTGGTCGAGGCCGAAGAGCCTGACGAGAACGACTATCGCTTGCAGGAGCAGGTCGGGTTCATCCTGCGCAAGGCGCATCAGCGCCATGTCTCGATCTTCGCCGCCCATATCGCCGATCTGACGCCGCCGCAATTCGCGGCACTGGCCAAGCTGCGCGATGTCGGCGAGACCTCGCAGAACCAGCTCGGCACGCTGATTGCCATGGACGCGGCGACGGTGAAGGGTGTCATCGACCGGCTGAAGGCGCGCGGCTTGGTCGATCTCTCCAAGCATGAGGTCGACAAGAGGCGGCTGCTGGTCAATTTGACCGCTGAAGGCCGCGACGCGGTCGAACGCCTGATCCCGCTTGCCCGCGACATCACCCAGGAAACACTGGCGCCGCTCTCGGCCAAGGAGATTGTCACATTCATGAAGCTGCTGGCCAAGCTGGCCTGAATCCTGACAGGCCCGAGCGTCTTTCACACAAGATGGCGTTCAGAGCTTGAACGCCTCCGAAGAAAGCTCCCGCAGCTTTGGGAAGACGCCCTTGCCGCCCGTTATGACCAGCGTTCCGTCCCGGAGCACCGTCTTCGGATCGGGCTTAACAACCATGCCGCCGGCTTCCTCGACCAGAAGCATGCCGGCCAGGCAATCCCACGCGTTCATGTGCTCCTCGACATAGCCGAGCAGGCGGCCGGCGGCGACATAGGCGAGCATCAAGGCGCCGGATGCGTTGCGGAAGAAGACACCGCCCTCGGCCAGCAGCAGGCGGACCAGCACGGCGACATTTTCTGTGTCGGCGCGGTTTGAAAATCCGGTCCCGACGGATCCTTCTTCCAGGCTGGTGACCGCGCTGGTCCCGATCGGCCTGCCGTTGACGAAGGCGCCACCGCCGAGCCGGCCGTGAAACGTCTCGCCGGTCGACGGTTCGTGGATCACGCCAACCGCGGTCTCGCCATGCAGGGCGCAGGCGATCACCACGCACCAGGCCGGGATGCCGCGCACGAAATTGGCGGTGCCGTCGATGGGATCGATCACCCAGACATAGCCGGTCGAACCCGCGACCGACGCATGCTCCTCGCCGACGATGCCGTCTTGCGGATAGTCGGCGGCAATGGCGGCGCGGATGAACAGCTCGACCTCGCGGTCTGCTTCAGAAACCAGGTCCTGATGGCCCTTGCTCTCGATGGTCAGGCTGTCGAGGTCGCGGAAGTACTTCAGGCCGAGTTCGCCGGCACGCCGCGCCAGTTCGATGGCAAACTGCATGCGTGCGTCATGGTCATTTTTCATGGGCGGAGCTCGATCTTGCGGAAGGGTGCCCCGCCCTTAGCAGAAGCACCCTTTATTCTCCAAGCCAAGAATATCAGGCCGCCTGCGACAGCGATTTGTGGGCCTCGGCCAGGATCTCGAACGACCGCACGCGGGCCGCGTGGTCGAAGATCTGCGCGGTGACCATCAGCTCGTCGGCGCCGGTGCGGCGCACGAACGCGTCGATGCCTTGCCGGACCGTTTCCGGAGACCCGACGACCGCGCAGGACAGCGCCTGGCCAAGCATGGTCTTGGCCATCGGATCGAGATCGCGGTCATAGTTCTCGACCGGCGGCGGCAGCCGACCGGGCCGGCCGGTGCGTAGATTGACGAGAGCCTGTTGCAGCGAGGTGAACAGCAAGCGCGCCTCGGCATCGGTGGGCGCAACAAAGACGTTGAGGCCGAGCATCACATGCGGCTTGTCGAGCTGTCCCGACGGCTGGAAACGCGAGCGGTAGACGTCCAGCGCATGGTCGAGTTCCGCCGGCGCGAAATGCGAGGCAAAGGCATAGGGCAGGCCGAGCATGGCGGCGAGCTGCGCTCCGTAGAGGCTGGAACCGAGTATCCAGATCGGCACGTTCTGGCCCTCGCCCGGCACGGCGCGGATGCGCTGGCCTTCCTCGGCCGGCTGGAAGTAGCCCATCAGCTCGACGACATCCTGCGGGAAATTGTCGACGCCGGCCTCGAGGTTGCGGCGCAAGGCGCGTGCCGTGCCCATGTCGGTACCGGGCGCGCGGCCGAGGCCGAGATCGATGCGGCCCGGATGCAAGGCGGCCAGCGTGCCGAACTGTTCGGCAATCACCAGCGGCGAATGGTTGGGCAGCATGATGCCGCCGGCGCCGACACGAATGGTCCTGGTGCCGCCGGCGACATGGGCAATGACGACCGCGGTGGCGGCACTGGCGATGCCCGGCATGTTGTGATGCTCGGCCAGCCAATAGCGCTTGTAGCCCAGCCGCTCGGCATGACGGGCAAGATCGAGCGAATTGGCGAGCGACTGCGAGGCATCGCTGCCTTCGATGATCGGCGACAGGTCGAGAACGGAAAGAGCGGTCATGAACGGGATCCTGTGTAGGGACCGCATGTAGGGAGCGCCCGGCGACGCCGCAAATTCAAAAATATTGATCAGCTCTTTGCGGATTCCGTGTCGGCGATGTCATCGTCCACGACGACGGCCGTATGCTGCGCGGCGAGGAAGTTGCCGACAGGGCTGAGCCCGTCGAAATGATCGCAGAACACCTTGATGACGACCAGCAGCGGCACGGCCATCAAGGCGCCTACGAAACCCCAGAGCCACGACCAGAATGCGATGGCGATGAAGATCGCCACGGCGTTGATCTCAAGGCGGCGGCCGACCACCATCGGTGTCACGAACTGGCCTTCGACGATGTCGCACACCAGCACGAAGGCCGGCGCCAGCAGCGCGTAGGAGATGGTGTCGAAGCTGATCAGCGCCATGATCGCGACCAGAACGATGGTCATCAGCGCCCCAACATAAGGCAGGAAGTTGAACAGGGCGGCGGCGACGCCCCAGACCAGCGGGTTGGGCATGCCGAGCGCCCACAAGCCAAGGCCAGTGACCGTGCCAAGGCCGGCATTGATGATGGTGACGGTGAGCAGATAGTGCGAAATTTCCCGTTCCACGTCATAGACGACGCGCAGCGCCCGCTTCTTTTCACTGAGGCTGGCGAAGGACTGGATGATCTTCTCATAAAACATCGTGCCTGAAGCGAGCAGGAACAGCGACAGCACGAAGATGATGGTGAGGCCTGTTCCCGCCGACAGGATGTTGCTGGCCGCCGAGGACAGGATGCCTGATTGGGCGACCGCCACCTTCTGGATGCCGGCCTCCTGCGACGTCTCGGTCAGTTGCTCGATCTGGTGCGAGATCTGCATGATCCTCTCGAACGGACGCCGCAATTGCGCCAGGCGTTCGGTAAGCTGCTGGCCGATCGACGAGGTGTTGTTGATGAGGTCGATGACCGGGCCGCTGAGCAGATAACCGGCGCTGGCAAAGATGCATAGCGACAACAGCACCAAGAGGGTCGCCGAAATCACCTCGGGGATACCATGCTTGCGCAGCAGCCGGACGATCGGCGTCAGCGTCAACGCCAAGAGGAAAGCCAGGGTCACCGGCATGAAGAAGGCGCGGGCGAAGTAAAGCGCGTAGATAGCCATGAACAGGAAGATGCCGATGAGCAGCGAACGCATCAGATGCGTGTCCGCGCGAGCCGCGACGCGCGGGTCTTCAGCCTCGGCAACGCCTGTGCCCAAAGCGGCGGGTTCGGCTTTCATCATGGACCCTCACCGGCGCACCGCAATTGGTGCAATCCGTTGACGAAAACGCCTCTACCGCCGCTTGGGTTCCGTTAGCCGGGCACAAGGCCCGGAGCGCGGACCTCCCGCTGACCTATGCAACGGGCGCCGGCACCGCGGGCGCGGACTTCGCTGTTTCCTTGCGTACGATCGGCGCCACCCTGGTGCCGTAGAGCTCGATCGCCTTCATTATCTTGGCATGCGGCATGGTGCCGATCGCCATCTGGAGCAGGAAGCGGTCATTGCCGAATATCCTGTGCTGGGCGACGATCTTCTCGGCCACCTGCTCGGGATTGCCGACGAACAGTGCGCCATTGGGGCCACGCGACTGATCGAAATGCGCCCGCGACGTCGGGCCCCAGCCGCGCTCGCGACCGATGCGGTTCATCACTTCGGCCTGTGGGCCGTAGAAATCATCGGCCGCCTGCTCGGTCGTTTCGGCAATGAAGCCGTGCACGTTGATGCTGGTGGCGAGGCTTGCCGGATCGTTGCCGGCGCGCTTGGCCGCCTCCCGGTAGAGATCGAACAGCGGCGCGAAACGCGCCGGCTCGCCGCCGATGATGGCGAGCGCCAGCGGCAGGCCGAGGGCCCCGGCGCGCGCTGCCGATTGCGGCGTGCCGCCAATAGCGATCCAGACCGGCAGCCTGGCCTGGAACGGCCTGGGATAGACGCCGCGATCGTTGATCGGCGCGCGCAGATTGCCGGACCAGGTGACCTTCACATGATCGCGGATGGCAAGCAGGAGGTCGAGCTTTTCGGCGAACAGCTCGTCATAGTCTTCGAGATTGTAACCGAACAGCGGGAAGGATTCGATGAACGAGCCGCGCCCGGCCATGATCTCGGCGCGGCCGCCCGACAGAAGATCGAGTGTGGCGAACTGTTGGAAGACGCGCACCGGATCGTCGGAGGACAGAACGGTGACCGCGCTGGTCAGCCTGATGCGCTTCGAGCGCTCGGCGGCAGCGGCCAGCGCCACGACCGGTGCGGAGGCGGCATAGTCAGGCCGGTGATGCTCGCCGAGACCGAAGACGTCGAGGCCGACCTGGTCGGCCAGTTCGACCTCCTCAATCAGGTTGCGCAGCCGTTCATGCGGGCCAATCGCGCCGGGGCCCTGCTGTGGGCTGACGTCGGCGAAGGTGTAGAGACCGAGTTCCATTCGAATGTCATCCTGGTGTTGGAGTTTCGGGCTAGAGGTAGCCATCGACCCGCCTCGCCGCCAGAGGGGCGGACGGTGAACAGTGCATGCCGGTTCCGGTCGAAAATACGTCTCCCAGGTGCAACATTGCGGAATTTCATGGCTGGCATGCCGTTTTGGCGCTTGAACTCTCGGCATTCGCGCGTATGTAAGCCTCGCGAATTGACTTCAGGGAAGTGGACTTGGCTATCTACAGGGAAAAAGACATTTTCGAGCGGCGCAATGCCGCAAACGAGGCAAAGAAGGCGCTTCTGGAGCGCTTCAAGTCAAAGCCGGCAGCAGACGATCCGACGGTGCTGGCACGACAGGCCGAACGCAAGGCAATCCTTGAGGCTCGCCAGATACGCGAGGCTGAAAAGGCCAGGCTAAAGCAGGAAAAGCTGGCACGCGAGGCGGTCGAGAAGGCCGAGCGCGAGGCAGCAGCCGAAGCGGCACGCATCGCGGCCGAAGAGGCAGCGCAGGCTGAAGCCAAGATTCGGGAAGCCGAAGAAAACGAGCGCATCGCCCGTTTGCTGGCCGACGAAGCCGAACGCAAGGCCAAGCGCGACGCGCGTTATGCGGCGCGCAAGCAGCGCACGGGCAGGACGCCTCCAGGCTTCTCCGCGCGCTAGCCTCCCAGCAACGGAGCAATCTGCTTCGAAGATCAGGGTCGCCTTGCAGCGGCCCTGAACGTGTTTGTCCACTGCCTGTCGCCCAAAAGTGGCTTCCGGTTTGGGAGGACGGCGTGCGCAGGAACAGCACCCCAAAGCACGCCATCTGAATCCCGTTCAAACGCGACGCGCTTTGTTGGTATGATCAGGCGGCGAACTTCAGCCCCATGATGCCACAGACGATGAGCGCGATGCAGGCCAGCCTGATCGCGGTGGCCGGCTCGCCGAGCAGCCAGATGCCGAGCAGTGCCGTGCCGACGGTACCGATGCCCGTCCACACCGCGTAGGCGGTGCCGACGGGCAGCGCCTTCAGCGCCAGGCCTAGCAGAGCGAGGCTGACGATCATCGAGGCAACGGTCAGCACGGTGGGCACCAGCTTCGAGAAGCCGTCCGTGTATTTGAGGCCGATTGCCCAGCCGATCTCGAACAGGCCGGCAAAAAACAGAAGAGTCCACGCCATCGACAACGCTCCATCAAGGCATCGGACCGAATTCGGATTCCGATGCTCATCAACAATTGCGGGTCGTCCCGGCCGGATTATCGGGGAAAGTGCGAGGTCGTCCCCGCCCCGCCAATATAAGAAATTCGAGCGCTCGATCAACAGCGACCGGCAACAACGTTGCCGGTCGCAATCCCGTTCGGACGGGTTTTGACCGGACCTACTTGTCCTTGAGCTTCATCGCCTTGACGGGCGGCGCCTTCAAGGCTGGAGCCGGGGCGGGCTTCTTGGCATCCTTCTTCGGCTTGCGGGCTTCCTTGCCTGCCTTCATCGCACCTTTAGCCATGATTCGTTCCTCCGATTGCGGGAAGCGAAGTGAAACAAGAGAAACGTCCGACTGCAAGAGGCTAGCGCCAGTCGACGCCGCCAGCCGACCGCTTTCAACCGGTTTCAAATTTGCTCGTAAACCATGCCGGTCCGTGCCATGGTCATCTTCGCACTGCAGCATCAGCCCGGCCTTCCGCCAAGCGATGAACAGGCAGGCCGGTCAGGACGACAATGCGAATCCACATCGGCTGCGAGATGAGCTTCGACTTTCCGCAGGAAACGCCGCTCATCGCAATGCTGAATGTCCACTATTCCCGCGCCTCCGACCTCGAGCGGCCCGACTTCTTGACCTCCAACCCGCCAGTGCCGATCGAGAGTTATCGCGACAGTTTCGGCAATTGGTGCAACCGGTTCGTCGCTCCGCCAGGGCGGTTCACCTTCGGCACCGACGCGGTGATCCGCGATCCCGGCACCTTCGAGATGGGCGACCTGATGGCCTGGCAGCACGAGGTGCGCGACCTGCCGGCGGATACGCTGCTGTTTCTGCTGCCCAGCCGCTTTTGCGAGAGCGACCTTCTGGCGAGCGAGGCGTGGCGGCTGTTCGGCCACACGCCGCTCGGCATTGCGCGTGTGCAGGCGGTCTGCGACTTCGTCCACAATCATATCGTCTTCAACTACGGCAATGCGCGGCCGACACGTACCGCGGCGGAAGCCTATCGCGAACAGAGTGGTGTCTGCCGCGACTTCGCGCATCTCGCGGTTACCTTCTGCCGGGCGCTCAACATCCCGACGCGCTACTGCACCGGCTACATCAGCGACATCGGCACGCCAAAGCCGTGGTCGAGCATGGATTTCGCCGCCTGGATGGAAGTCTATCTCGGCGGCCGCTGGCATGCCTTCGACCCGCGCAACAATGCGCCGCGCATCGGCCGCATCCTGATCGCCTCCGGTCGCGACGCCGCCGACGTGCCGCTGACCCATATCTTCGGGCCGGGCACGCTCGCCGGTTTCAAAGTTTGGACCGACGAGATCGTCGAATAGCCGACCGAACGAGCCGACGGTTCGCGCGTTGTGTTGTCTTGTGGAGCTTTGACGGGCTGGCCGTTAGACTGGCTCCTTGAACGGGGGCAGCATCATGGCCGGGCATGGCGGCTCAAAGAGGGTGATCTACGCGGCGCTCGCCGGCAATCTCGCCATCGCATTGACCAAGTTCGCTGCCGCTTTCTTCACCGGCAGTTCGGCGATGCTGTCGGAAGGCGTGCACTCCCTGGTCGATACCGGCAATGGCGGCCTGCTGCTCTATGGCATGCACCGCGCCGCCCGCCCGCCCGATCGGACGCATCCGCTCGGACACGGCCGCGAACTCTATTTCTGGAGTTTCATCGTCGCCCTTCTGGTCTTCGCACTGGGCGCCGGCGTCTCCTTCTACGAAGGTGTGATCCACATCATGGCGCCGGAGCCGGTGGTCAACGCCAAGGTGAACTACATCGTTCTTGGCCTGTCCTTCCTGTTCGAGGGCAGCTCCTGGCTGGTGGCGCTGAAAGAGTTCCGCCAGCAGAAGGGCAAGCAAGGCTGGTTACAGGCCGTGCAGTCGAGCAAGGACCCCAGCGTCTACACCGTGCTGTTCGAGGACAGCGCAGCCTTGCTCGGCCTGATCGTCGCCTTCGCCGGCATCCTTGCGGCGGAGCTGCTGGAGATGCCGGAGCTCGACGGCGCCGCCTCGATCGGCATTGGGCTGATCCTGGGCGCGACGGCGATCTTCCTGGCCCGCGAAAGCAAGGGGCTGCTGATCGGCGAGCCGGCCTCCCCAGAGGTGCAGGGACAAGTGCTGGCGATCGTCCAGCAGGATCCGGCGGTGCAGCAGGCGAACGGCGTTCTGACCGTCCACATGGGACCGCAAGAGATCGTCGCTGCTCTCAGCATCGAGTTCGAGGATCACCTGACGGCGCCGGAGATCGAAGCCTGTGTGGAGCGCCTGGAGGCGCGGCTGAAGACAGAGATGCCGGAGATCGCCAGGCTGTTCGTCAAGCCGCAGACGACCGGGACCTGGGAACGGAGGCGCAAGATTGTTGAAGCCGCGTCGGGAGACGAGCCGGATCGGGCCGGTTAAGATGCCGGCGAAGCAGGGAGAAACAAGATGAGAATCGACGGCGGCTGCCACTGTGGCGCCATCACCTACGAGGCGGAGGTCGACCTGGAAAAGACCTCGATCTGCCACTGCACCGACTGCCAGAAACTGACCGGCACGGCCTTTCGGGTGACTGTTCCGGCGCCTGAGGATCACTACCGGATCACCAAAGGTACGCCGAAAATCTATGTCAAGACCGGGGCGAGCGGTGCCAAGCGCGCCCAGGCCTTTTGCGCCGACTGCGGTTCGCACCTTTACGCCACGTCGGTTGGAGATGGTCCAAAGGTCTATGGAATTCGAGCGGGAACCGCACGGCAACGCGAAGATTTGATCCCGACACAGCAGAAATGGCACAGTTCAGCGCTGCACTGGCTGCCGGAATTCCAGGGCATGACCACAGTGGAGGAGCAATAGCGCTCCTCAGGTGTCAGTCGTCGCCTTCGACGACCCTCAGCCTGAGCTGCCCGGTCTTCGAATCGGCGACGCGGGTCCCTGTCTCGACCTTCGCGGCGGCAGCCCGTGGCGCGGCGTCCGGGCCGGCATCCCCGTCGGGCTGCGCGCCGAACTCCAGCGCCTCGATCTTCTGGCCGCGCCTGGTGACCTTCGACGTCGAGACAAGGATGTCGTCGATGTCCTTGGTCGACTGGCCGAAATGGACCTGCAGCTTGCGCACGCGCTCGTCGACGCGCGCAACGTCTTCCATCAGCCGGATAACCTCGCCCTGGATGAGATGCGCCTGTTCGCGCATGCGGGCGTCCTTGAGGATCGCCTGGATGACCTGGATCGACAGCATCAGCAGCGACGGCGAGACGATGACGACGCGGGCGCGGTGCGCCTTGTGGACGATGGCCTCGAAATTCTCGTGGATCTCGGCGAACACCGATTCCGACGGCACGAACATGAAGGCGGTGTCCTGCGTCTCGCCCTGGATCAGATATTTCTCGGATATATCACGGACATGGATTTCGATGTCGCGGCGGAAGGCCTGGGCAGCAACCTTCTGCAGGTCGGCGCCATCGGCGGCGCGGATGGCGTTCCAGGCTTCGAGCGGAAATTTGGCATCGATGGCAAGCGACGGCGCGCCATTCGGCATCTTCACCAGGCAGTCCGGCCGGCTGCCGTTCGACAGCGTTGCCTGGAACTCGTAGGCGCCATGCGGCAGGCCATCGGCAACGATCGCCTCCATGCGCGATTGGCCGAAGGCGCCGCGCGTCTGCTTGTTGGACAGGATTGCCTGCAATTGCACGACCTGGCCGGCAAGCGACTGGATGTTGCCTTGAGCGGTGTCGATGATCGCCAGCCGTTCCTGCAATTTGGCCAGGCTCTCATGCGTGGATTTGGTCTGCTCGGTCATGGTCTGGCCGATGCGGCCGGTCATGGCGTCGAGGCGCTGGCCGATCGACTGCGTCAGCTCGGCTTGGCGTGCTCCGAACACTTCGGCGATGGCGCCCATGCGGCCCTGCATCTCGGCCTGGCTTTGCAAGATGCCGGCCATTCGTGCCTCGGCGTCGCGGGCATGATCGGCGGCCTCAGCGGCGGCGACGGCGCGTGCCTTGGCCGACCGCCACAGCGCGATGACAAGCGCCACGAACAGGCCGAGAAACAGCAATGCGCCGACGGCCAGCGCATGGCCGAGCGTGATCGTGGAGGCGCCAAGCCGGGCGACAGGCTCCGAAAGGATGGATGTCAGATCATTCATGTGGACAGCATAGCCGATTCGCGGGGCTGGCACAGATCAAAACGTGAACGGCGCCCCGGCGCCCCGGTTGACGCTTTTCGCTGGAGGTCTTAGGTGGAACGCCATGCCGATCAAGCCGCTCATCATCCTTCCCGACCCCATCCTGCGCCAGGTTTCGAAGCCGGTGGAGCGCGTCGACGGGACTTTGCGCAAATTAGCCGACGACATGCTGGCGACCATGTATGACGCGCCCGGCATCGGGCTCGCGGCTATCCAAATCGGCGAACCAGTGCGCATGCTGGTGATCGATCTGGCCAAGGAAGACGAGACGCCGGCACCGCATGTCTTCATCAACCCGGAAATCCTGAGCAGCGCCGACACGCGCTCGGTCTACGAGGAAGGCTGCCTGTCGATCCCGGACTACTACGCCGAGGTCGAACGCCCGGCAGGCGTGCGGGTCAAATATCTCGACCGCGACGGCAAGCTGCAGGAGATCGAGGCCGAGGGGCTGATGGCGACCTGCCTGCAGCACGAGATCGACCACCTCAATGGTGTCTTGTTCATCGACCACATCTCGAAGCTGAAGCGCGACATGGTGGTGAAGAAGTTCAAGAAGCTGGCCAGGGACAAAGTGCCGGGCAAGATGGTGGGATAGGGGCATGCCCCTTCGCGTCATCTTCATGGGCACGCCGGAGTTTTCGGTCCCGACGCTGCGCGCCATCGCCGAGGCCGGACATGATGTCGCAGCCGTCTATACGCAGCCGCCGCGCGCCGCCGGACGACGCGGGCTGGAGTTGACGCCGTCGCCGGTGCAGCGTGAGGCCGAGCGGCTGGGCATCGAGACGCGCTCACCGGTATCGCTCAAAGGTGAGGCCGAGCAGGCCGCTTTCCGCGCCCTGCGGGCCGATGTCGCAGTGGTGGTCGCTTATGGCCTGCTGTTGCCGAAGGCGGTTCTGGAGGCACCCCGGCTTGGCTGCATCAACGGCCATGCCTCGCTTTTGCCGCGCTGGCGGGGTGCCGCGCCCATCCAACGCGCGATCATGTCCGGTGACAGCGAAACCGGCATGATGGTGATGCGCATGGAAGAGGGCCTGGACACCGGCCCGGTGGCAATGGTTGAAAAATGCGCCATCGAACCCGATATGACAGCCGGCGATCTGCATGATCGGTTGATGAGCGTCGGTGCTGCACTGATGGTGGAAGCGCTGGCGCGACTGGAAAGGAACACCCTGACATTTACCGCACAAACTGTGGAAGGGGTGACCTACGCCAAAAAAATCGATAAATCCGAGACTCGCGTGGACTGGACTCGCTCGGCGAGCGAAGTGCACAATACCATCCGCGGCCTGTCGCCCTTTCCCGGGGCCTGGTCCGAGATTGCAATTGGCGGCCGCCCGGAGCGGCTGAAACTGCTTCGCTCGACGCTATCGCAAGGCGCCGGCGAGTCGGGAGGAATTCTCGATGACCGGCTGACGGTCGCCTGCGGGGCAGGTGCGATCAGTCTGGTCGAAGTTCAACGGGCGGGCGGAAGGCCCGCTGCCGCGTCGGAATTCCTGCGCGGGGCCAAGATCGAAAAAGGAATGAAATTCTCATGAGCATGATGTCGATACGCGCGGCGACGCCGCGAGATCGCGAGGCCATCCGCCTCGTCGAGGAACACGCTTTCGGCCAGCAGGCGGAGGCCGGACTGGTCGACGCGCTGGTGACCGGCGGCGACGCCGTCACCGAACTGGTGGCGGAAGAGGACGGCCAGGTGGTCGGCCACATCCTGTTTTCGCGGCTGTTCGTCCAGAGCGGCGGCAAGAACTTCGCGGCGGTGGCGCTGGCGCCGCTGGCGGTCGAGCCCTCATTCCATGGCAGCGGCATTGGCGGCGCGCTGATCCGCGAGGCGCATATCCGCCTCAGGGATGCCGGCGAGACGCTGGCCGTGGTGCTGGGCGATCCGGCCTATTACAGCCGTTTCGGCTACAGCCATGCACGCGCCGAGAAGTTCGAGAGCGAATACCAGAGCGAGGCCCTGCAGGCCCTGACCTGGGGTGACGCCCCGGAAGCCGGCAGGCTGGTCTACGCCTCGGCCTTCGGCTCGGCACTCGCCGCGTAAGCGGCGTCGCCTCTAACTCAAAGAGATAGAGCATGATGTCGTCCGAAAGCCGCTGCACACGTTTCGGCATCATGCTCTAGCATGCCGCGTTTTCGCCTCGACATCGAATATGACGGCAGCCTGTTTGCCGGCTGGCAGCACCAGGCGGATCAGCCCTCGGTGCAGCAGGCGATCGAGCAGGCGATCCAAAAATTCTGCGGCGAAGAGGTCCGGTTGCGCGCCGCCGGCCGCACCGATGCCGGCGTGCATGCGACCGCCCAGGTGGCGCATGTCGACCTCGCGAAGGCGTGGCCAGGCGACAAGGTGCGTGATGCCGTCAACGCGCATCTGCAGATGGCCGGCGCACATATCGCCATCCTGAAGGCGACGGTCGTCGCAGACAGCTTCGACGCGCGCTTCTCGGCCACCGGCCGCCACTATGTCTACCGCATCCTCAACCGCCGCGCGCCGGCGGCGATCGACAAGGGCAAAGTGTGGTGGGTGCCGAAACGGCTCGACGCCGGCACCATGCACGAAGCGGCGAAAGTGCTGCTCGGACGGCATGACTTCACCACCTTCCGCTCGACCCAATGCCAAGCCAACAGCCCGATCAGGACGCTGGAGCGGCTCGACGTGAGCCGAGAGGGTGACCTGATCGAGGTGAAGGCTTCGGCGCGCTCGTTCCTGCACAATCAGGTGCGTTCGATGGTTGGCTCCCTCAAACGTGTCGGCGAAGGCGCCTGGACCGTCGCCGACCTCAAAGCGGCGCTCGAGGCGCACGACCGCGCCGCCTGCGGCCAGGTCGCACCGCCCGACGGGCTTTTTCTCATTGGCGTCGATTATCCAGGATAGAGCCCCCTAAGGCTCTATCCGGAGAAGAACCCTGAAAGGCTCTGAGACCCGACATCGTCCGGCACGCTGATGCCGAGCAGCGCCTGCAGGCCGAACAGCGCCAGCAGCGAGGCCACGAACATGCCGACGAAAACGGCGGTGCCGATGGCTACCCCCTTGCCGATGGTGACGTTTGTCATGCGCCAGGTCAGCACCATCGACAGGGCAAACAGCAGCAACGACACAAGGCTCGAAACCTGGCTTGCCGACGATAGGAAAAGCCTGATCAGCGCCGAGGGCAGCATCAGCCAGGCGGTGATGGCCGAGGCCCAGTTGCTGGCAACGACATAATGGACGAAGCGGCCGCCAATGCCGGCGCGCGGCGCGACCAGGGCCAGAGCGATGAGCGGCAGCACCCAGGAGCCAATATCGACCGTCGCCAGCCGCAACAGCATGCTGAAGCGTCCGGCGAAAGCGTCGGGATCGCCGATCTCGTTGGCGATGCCGACCCAGCCGACGATCAGCGCGGGTGCAGCGACGATGATGGCGAAAAAGGAATTCCAGAAGCCGTCGGCCGACAGGTCGAGCAGGCGCAAGCCGTCGGCCTTGCCGAGCATCAGCCGCCAGGCGCCCATCAGCGAAGCTTGGGTTTCGTCCGCTGAAAGCATGCTCATGCCTGCCCGAACCAGTCTTCGATGAAGCGCTGGTAGATTTGGGTCAGCGTTTCGAGATCTGCAATGGCGACGCGCTCATCGACCATGTGCATGGTCTTGCCGACCAGCCCGAACTCGACCACCGGACAATAGTCCTTGATGAAGCGCGCATCCGAGGTGCCGCCCGAGGTCGACAGCGCCGGCTCCTTGCCGACCGCCGACCTGATCGAGCCGCGCAACGTTTCGACCAGCCTGTCGTCGCGGGTCAGGAAGACATGGCTCGGCCGGTCGCGCCAGACGAGGTCGTAGTCGACCGGTGTCTTCTTGCCCTGCCGGTACTTCTTGCGTTTGGCCGCCTGATCGAGCCGGTTGTGGATTTCCGCCTGTACGGTCTCCGCCGTCCAGGTGTCGTTGAAGCGGATGTTGAAGGTGGCGGTCGCCTTGGCCGGAATGACATTGGTGGCCGGGTTGCCGACATCGATGGACGTCACCTCCAGATTGGTCGGCTGAAAATCCCTGGTTCCCTTGTCGAAGACAGGATGCAGCAAGGCATCGACCAGACCCATCAGCCCGCGCACCGGATTGTCGGCAAGCTGCGGGTAGGCGACATGGCCCTGGCGGCCATTGACGGTGATGGCGCCCGACATCGAGCCGCGGCGGCCGATCTTGATCATGTCGCCAAGCGCGTCCGGGTTGGTCGGCTCGCCGACGATCGAGGCATCCCATTTCTCGCCCCTGGAAGCCGCCCATTCGAGCAGCTTGACCGTGCCGTTGATGGCCGGCCCTTCCTCGTCGCCGGTGATCAGCAGCGACACCGAACCCTTCGGGCCGCCTTTGTTCTCGACATGGCGCGCGACGGCGGCGATGAAACAGGCAATACCGCCCTTCATGTCGACGGCGCCCCGGCCATACATCTCGCCATTGGCGATTTCGGCGCCGAAGGGCGGATGCGTCCAGGCGGCTTCGTCGCCGACCGGCACCACGTCGGTGTGGCCGGCGAACATCAGATGCGGGCCGTTGCCGGAACGCCTGGCATAGAGGTTCTCGATGTCCGGCGTGCCATCTTCCGAAAACACCGGCCGATCGACCAGGAAGCCGAGCGGTTTCAGCATCGTCTCCAGCGCGGTCAGCGCGCCGCCTTCGGCGGGCGTCACCGAAGCACAACGGATAAGGGCGGCAAGGTTTTCGGCGGGATCGGTCGGCAGCGTCATGGCAAAAGCGATAATCGAAAGCGGCGGGCCTGTCACGGCCAGACATAAGGACCAGTGATGGCGCCGACATTATGGTTTTCATGTCGTATAGTTCCGGGCCGGTGCGGAGCGACGGGATGGCAAATGCGGACAAGAGGATCGTCATTGCCGGCGCCGGCAGCATCGGCTGCTATGCCGGCGGCTGCCTGGCGCTCGCCGGGCGCCGGGTGATCCTGTTGGCCCGGCCGCGCATCGAGGCGGTGTTGCGGCAGCGCGGATTGCGGGTCAGCGACCTCCAAGGCCGCAACCGCTCGATCGTGCCGGATGCGCTTGCCGTCACCGCCGATCCGGCTGTCGCCCTGCCTCAGGCGGACGTGATCCTGGTCACTGTCAAGAGCGGCGCGACGCAGGATATGGCAGACCTCATCAGGGCCCACGCCCGCCGCGATGCGGTGGTGGTCAGCCTGCAGAACGGCGTCGACAATGCCGACAGGCTGCGCGCCGGGCTCGACGGCCGCACGGTGCTGGCCGGCATGGTGCCGTTCAATGTGGTGCAGTCCCCGGACGGCGAGTTGCCGCTGCGCGTCCACCGCGCCAGCGACGGCAAGGTGATGGTCGAAGACCGCGACGCGAGCCTGGTCGGCCTTCTCGGCGTCGAAGGGTTTGCGGTCGAAGCCCATGGCGACATGAAGGCCGTGCTGTGGGGCAAGCTGCTGATGAATTTGAACAACGCGTTGGTGGCGCTGTCCGGCCTGCCGCTGGCAACGGAACTCGCCGACCGTCGCTGGCGGATGATCCTGGCCGGCCAGATCGACGAGGCGCTCGCGACGATGAAAGCGTCCGGCATCGAGCCGGCGCGAATTGCCGGCTTGCGGCCGGCACTGCTACCGAAGGTGCTCAGGCTGCCGGACTGGCTGTTCAGGCGACTGGCGCGGCGCATGCTGGCGATCGACCCGCAAGCGCGTTCGTCAATGTGGGACGATCTTCAGCGCGGCAGGCCGACGGAGATCCGCCAACTGCAAGGGGCGGTGCTTGGCCTTGCCGAACAGACGGGTACGCCGGCGCCTCTGCTGAAGAGCGTCAGCGCGCTCGTGCGCGCGGCGGAGGCGGCGCGGCTTGGCTCGCCGGGGCTGGCGCCGGAGCAGGTTGTTGCGCCGCCGGATGGGCCTCGATCAGCGTGATCTTCTGCCAGATTTTCCGTGACAGGTTGGACGCCAGGTTCTCAATGTCGTTGACGCCGTCGATGACCACGTCGTCATTGACCGACTGTGCGAACAGGGCGGCGATCTTGCCGGTGATCGACAGCATTTCGGAGCAATAGTCGAGGTAGCGCGCCAAGTCGGCGGCATTGGTGATGCGGGCCGGCGAGTGCGAGGTCGGCTTGAAATTGGCCGAAAGGGCTGCCGGATCCTTGGTCAGCTGGTGCATGTCGATGACATGGATCAGCGACCGCAGGCCGTGCAGCTGGCGAAACACCCGCTTGCGTTTGATGCGCTCCTCGGTGCGGACCAGTGCCAAGAAGCCGAGCACGGCGAGGATCATCATGTTGATGGTGGCTTCGATGCCTTGCACCGACTGGACCGCGTCATCGGCCTGGGAGATGTGAATGAGCGGCAGGATGGTGCCGACGAACAGGAAGACCAGCGCGCCGGCGACAACGGCGGCGACGATGAGACCGCGCAGCCACCAGATCGGCGCTTCGAGCGCCTGAGCCGCCTTGGTCAGGTCGCGCGATAGCGACACCAGTTCGGTGGCGACGCCGCGTAGTCCGGCGTTGGGAAAGCGCTCGGCGACGCGGCCCTCCAGCCGTTCGGCGGTGTCGATGATCAGTTTCGGATCAAGCGTGCGGTAGCGCATGTCCGATCGGCCCTCAGGGTTGGTCCGGCTCGTTGGTGCGCCGGCCATAGCGGTTGGGCCCAGGCTGCCCTGGAAACAGGCACAACACAAGGAAGGCGACGATCGAGACCACCGGCACGAACAGGATCAGCGCGGCAATGCCCGGCTTGTCGAGGTCGTGCAGCCGCTTCACCGCCAGCGCGATGTTCGACCATAGAGAGGCGATGAAGGCGATGAAGAAGATGAACGACCACATGTTGCTCTCGGCCGAGCCTTCCGGCACCAGCGTGAAGCGGTAGAGCGGAAAGGCCTGTATGATGGCGACGAGCAACCCACCAAGAAAATAGGCCGCGCGACTGACGCGGCCCGATGTTTTGAAGAAAAGCCAGGTAAGATCTGATCTGTCAGGCAAGCGGGTCCGGTCCATATTGATTGGCACCCCTGGTGCCTTCGAGAATGCCGAGCTCCACCAGCAGCCAGATGCCGCCGATAATGGGTACGAGGCCGATCAGCGTCCACCAGCCCGACTTGTTGCGGTCGTGCCAGCGTTTGGCATAGAGAGCAATCGCGAAATAGATCGATGCCACTGCTAAGAGGATGCCGATGACGCCGACCTGGGCGCCACTGGCGGTGGTGAAACGTGTGCCGAGGATCGCATCGAGAATGAAAGCTATGATGCCGATAACGATGAATACGCCGATGCCAGCCCAGAACTTGCCACGGTTGATACGACCATCAAAGCTTGTGAGCAGATACTTCCAGTCCATGTCACCCCTCCATGTAGAACCAGCGCGACGGATTGTCGCGCCCGCGGAAGGTGCGCTCGCTTTGCGCAAAGATCAATCGCGCAGCAATTCGTTGATCGAGGTCTTGGAGCGGGTCTTGGCATCGACGCGCTTGACGATGACTGCGCAGTAAAGACCCGGGCCAGGCTCGTTGTTCGGAAAAGGCTTGCCAGGCAGCGAACCGGCGACAACGACGGAATTCGGCGGCACTTGGCCGTAGAAGATCTCGCCGGTGGCACGGTCGACGATCTTGGTCGATTGGCCGATAAAGACTCCCATGCCGAGCACCGAGCCTTCGCGCACGATGCAGCCCTCGACCACTTCCGAGCGCGCGCCGATGAAGCAATTGTCCTCGATGATGGTCGGGCCGGCCTGCATCGGCTCCAGCACGCCCCCGATGCCGACACCGCCCGACAGATGCACGTTCTTGCCGATCTGGGCGCAGGAGCCGACCGAGGCCCAGGTATCGACCATGGTGCCTGAGTCGACATAGGCGCCGACATTGACGAAGGACGGCATCAGCACGGCGCCCGGCGCGACATAGGCGGAACGGCGCACGATCGATGACGGCACGGCGCGGAAGCCTGCCTTCTCGAAGTCGACGGCGCTCCAGCCGTCGAACTTCGACGGCACCTTGTCCCACCACACGGCCTGGCCGGGACCGCCCTTGATGATCTCCATCGGGTTGAGCCGGAAGGACAACAGCACGGCCTTCTTCAGCCACTGGTTGACATGCCATTTGCCGTCGGCCTGCCGCTCGGCGACGCGGACGGCGCCGCGGTCGAGCAGGTCGAGCGCCGACTGGATGGCGTCGTGGGTTTCGCCGCGGGTCGCCGTCGAAATCGTGTCGCGTTCCTCGAAGGCCTTCTCAATGGTCTTCTCGAGGCTCGCCAGATCGGGCTTCGACATGAATTTGCTCCATTACCAAGCTGTTAAGGGGCTGCGCCTTACCCTGTTTGAAGTCGCGCGGACCCCTGGCAGGCTTTGCCTGCCTGGGTCTTTGCATGTAGCAGGTCCTTGTCGCAAAACCGCCGGACACTTTCGCGGAACCTGCTTATGTTAAGGCTCAACGAGGGTCAATCGCGGCTGCGTCATGGGACGGCGCAAGTGAAGAATCTGGACGGGTAAGGCCATTATGACTCCTATGGAAAAGGCGGGGTGGACGCCGCTGCCGCATTCGGACGAGGATCTGGAGCGGTCGAAGAGCGTGCCGGACACGCCGCAGACGCGTGCCGAGACCTACCGGCTCGCCTGGAACGATCCCGAATTCATGACACGGCGCGAATTGCGCGCAGTCAGGTTGCAGCTCGAACTCTTGAAGCCCGAGATGATCCTTGCCGAACGCGGCATTCGTTCGACGGTGATCCTGTTTGGCGGCGCACGCCTGCCGGAACCCGGCGGCGAGGCCTGGGCGGCCAAGAACGAGACGCAGAAGAAGAACCTCGAGGAAAACAGCAAGTATTACGAGGAGGCGCGCAAATTCGCCCGCCTCTGCTCGCAGCAGTCGGCGGCTTCATACTACCGCGAATATGTCGTGGTGACCGGCGGCGGGCCCGGCGTGATGGAAGCCGGCAATCGCGGCGCCGACGACGTCGGCGCGCCATCGATCGGGCTCAACATCGTCTTGCCGCACGAGCAGGCGCCGAACGCCTATGTGACGCCGGAGCTCTGCTTCAACTTCCACTATTTCGCCATTCGCAAGATGCATTTCGTCATGCGCGCCAAGGCGGTCGCGGTGTTTCCCGGCGGCTTCGGCACGATGGACGAGTTCTTCGAGACGCTGACCCTGATCCAGACCGGGCGCATGGAGCGCGTACCGGTGATCCTGTTTGGCAAATCCTTCTGGAAACGCGCGATCGATCTCGATTTCCTCGCCGAACAGGGCACGATCAGCCCCGGCGACCAGGACATCATCGATTTCGTCGACACCGCCGACGAGGCTTGGGGGATCATCAGCCGCTTCTACAATCTGTGAGAGCACTGACGGTTCGAGGTTCATCGAGATTCAGGTCAGGCCGAGCCGAAAACGGTGGGTTCCGAGAACCGGAGCGGAGCGTACGTTCGGGTACGTGAGCACCGGAAGCGCAGGAAGCCGCCGTTTGCAGGCCGGCATCACCTGAATATCCTGAACCTCAGGCGGTGACCTCGACGATCGCGGTCAGGAAGCCGGCGAGGTCGTCGGTGACGAAATCGACATCATCCTCGTTGGCCGGGTCGCGCTCCCAGATTTCCGAAAAGGTCGGCTCGAAATTGCGCGGCACGACGAGCACCGTGGTCATGCCCAGCGACTTCGGCACTGCAAGGTTGCGGGCAAGGTCCTCGAACATCACCGCATTGTGGCCGGTGACGGCGTGGAGTTCGGCGAATTTCTCGTAGGTCTGGCGTGCCGGTTTGGGATTGAGCCCGGCAGCGACGATATCGAAGATGTCATCGAAATGGTCGAGGATGCCGAGCTGGCGCGCGGTGCGTTCGGCGTGCCTGCGGTCGCCGTTGGTGAAGATGAACTTGCGGCCCGGGAGCTGGCGGATGGCGGTGCCGAGAACGGGATCGGGCACTAGCCATGAATAATCGATGTCATGCACCTTTTCGAGGAAATCGTCGGGGTCGATGCCGTGGCGCGTCATCAGCCCGTTCAGCGTCGTGCCATATTCGAGATAGAGCTCCTTCTGCAGCTTGCGTGCCGCCTCGCGCGGCAATGCCAGCAGCTCGCCGACATAGGCGGTCATCTTGACGTCGATCTGCGAGAACAGATTCGAATGATGCGGATAGAGCGTGTTGTCGAGGTCGAACACCCAGTCGGTGACATGAGCGAAGCGGGCGGGGTCAGGCAGCGTGGTCATGCGCTCCTTATGGCATGAAACAGACATTCTGAAAGAGACTTTATCCACAACTTATGCGCGCCGAGAGTCGCGGAAATAGCGTCACCCTTCAAATTTTAAGCATCCGGGAAAGGTAGCCTTCAGGGCTTACTGGCACAGAGGCAGACCTGTGGGAGCACGCGATGAATAGCATAATTTTGAGATCCGCCGCCGTTGCTTTTGCCTCTGTCGCAGCCTCTCTCCTTTTGACGCTGATCATCGTTCCGGCGATGGGATTTCCGGTCAACCGCACGATCTGGCTGACCACCACGCTCTGTCCGCTGGTCCTCGCCTGGGTCGCCAGCGCAAGCACTTTCTGGCAAAGCGACAGGCTGAAAAGCGCCCATCGCGATCTTGCCCGAGCCCATGCCCAGCTCGCCGCCGCGCATCGCCGCCTGGCGGACAAGGCGAGCCGCGACGACATGACTGGCATGCTCAACCGGGAAAACTTCTTTGCCGCCCTCGATGGTTCCCGCCGCAAGTCCGATCGCGGGGCGCTGCTGATCATCGACGCCGACCACTTCAAGAGGATCAACGACAATTTTGGCCACCTGACCGGCGATGACGCATTGCTCTTGATCGCCAGCGCGATCGAACGCGGCGTGCGCAGCGGCGATGTGCTCGGCCGCATCGGCGGCGAGGAGTTCGGCGCCTTCCTGCTAGGCGCCACCGAGCAGGAGGCAAAGCGCGTCGCCGAGCGCATTCGGCGCGAAGTCGAGCTGATCCGCTTCCGGCCCGTCGACGAGCGGACCGTTCCGCTCACGGTCAGCATCGGCGGAACCGTCTGTGGCGAGGATGTCGGCGTATCGGACCTGATGCGCGCCGCCGACCGGCGCCTCTACCAGGCCAAGCACCGGGGCCGCAATCTGACGATCCTCGACACGGACATTTCCGAAGCGGCCTGACCCGGCGGCCGACCCGCAGGATCCGGCCGTTAAGGAAATCCTAACCCTGTTCGCACTCGGTTGCGCCGTTTACCCGGCTTTCGCTGCTTTGCGGGTAGCGTGGCACAATACTGGCTTCTGCCGCGATGCATGTGCCGTTCCGGGACCTGTCGTTCAGGGAACGCCATGCGTCGTCGAAGCCCCCACCCGAGAGACCAGTCATGAGTTTCTTCATCAAGAGAATATCCCGCCGCACGATCGTGCAGGCGCTGATCGCATTGCCTGCCCTGTCCCTGTTCCGCACGCTGCCTGACGCCGATGCCTCGCATGCTGATCCAAACCGGGCCGATGCAACCCCGGCCGACCCGAACGAGATCGTCGAGGTCAATGGCTGGATCCTGAAGCGGAGCGATCTGGCATGATCTTCGACAGCTATGATGCGTTTCGCGCCGCCAATTTCTCTGCCAAGGTCTGCATCCTCGGCTCCGGCCCGGCCGGCACCACCATTGCTCGCAAGCTTGCCGCCGCCGGCATTCCGGTCGTGGTTCTGGAAGCCGGCTCGCGCGAATTCAGCGACGAGTCGCAGGATTTCTACCGTGGCACCACGGTCGGTGATTTCTACTTCGATCTCGACGTCACTCGGCTGCGCTTCATGGGCGGCAGCTCGAACCACTGGGCAGGCTGGTGCCGCGTGCTCGACAAGCAGGATTTCGAGCCGAAGGCCTGGGCGCCCGACACGGGTTGGCCGATTCGCCGCGCCGACATTGAACCCTATCTGCCGGAAGTGCACGATATCCTCGAACTTCCCGGTTTCCGGCCGGACGTGCCGGTCTCCGACGACATTCGCTGGGTGCAGCTGATCAAGAGCCCGGCGGTGCGCTTCGGCGAAAAATTCGCCGACGAGCTCGACAAGAGCAGGAACGTCGCGGTTGTGCTCAACACCTACGCTACTGAACTTGCCGGCGACGGCAAACGCGTGACGGGCGCCAGGCTGTGGTCCAACGGGCAGGATGCCGGCGCCTTCAGCGCGGACTATTTCATCGTCTGCACCGGCGGACTGGAGAATTCGCGCCTGCTTCTGTGGTCGAACCAGCGCTCGAACGGCGGCGTCGTGCCGAATGCGACGGCGCTTGGCCGCTACTGGATGGAGCATCCGACCTTCGAGGGCGGCAATGCCATCCTGGCCGACTATGGCGAGTTCGAGGTCGATGCCGTCAACGAGGTCTTCTTCTCGCCGACGCTTGCCGCCATGGAGCGGCTACAGATCATGAATTTCGGCATCAGGCTGATCGAGACACCCTATCCGGGCGTCAAGAGCCTGATCGCCGACCTCGCCTGCACGGCGCCAGACATGGCCGAATGGATGTCCGCCAAGCTCAGCCAGAATCTGCGCTGCGCGGCCCAGCTTTATGTTGCCTGGGAACAGGCACCGCTGGCCTCCAACCGGATCGAACTGTCGACGACCGATGTCGACCATGCCGGCGTGCCGCGCATCGAGCTGCACTGGAAGAAATCGGAGCTGGAACACCGCACCCTTCTCGAAGGGCTTAGACTGTTCGGCACGACGCTGATCGAGAAGAATCTCGGCCGGGTGCGCATTGCCGACTGGATCACCAATAGCGGCGACTACCCGACCAACGACGAGACGGCGGGCCATCACCATATGGGTGGCACGCGGATGGGCACCGACGTCACCAAGAGCGTTGTCGACGCCAACTGCAAGGTGCACGGCATGGACAATCTCTATGTCGGCGGCTCCTCGGTGTTCTGCACGTCGGGCGAATGCAATCCGACGACGACGATCACCGCGCTGGCCTGCCGGCTGGGTGACCATCTGAGCAAGGTGGTCACCGTCTGACGGTTCCACGGGAGCCGGCGCCAGTGATGGCGCCAGCTGATGTGCGGCATCGATTTTTTTTGCGCAATTCCCCGAGGGAAAGCGCTACGCGCTTTTCCCGGAATTGCTCTGGCTCAGAAGCCGTAGACGGCGATGCGCACCAGAACCGCGGCAGCGGCCAGCGCCACGAGCAAAATGCCCAAGCCGATGGGGGAGCCCCAGCCATACCATTCCATGGCCAGCTTGGCGTATTTGAACTCCTCCTCATGCGAGAGAGGGGTACGTTGTTGAATCAAGCTCATTTTTCACTCCATGATTACGGTCGGCTCTTGCCTTGTGGGCGCTGCAACCGCATATTGTTGAGATAGTCTAAATGTTAGACAGAGTGATAGTTAGATGATCGAAATAAAGTCGTCAAGCGGGAATCGTGCTGAAATGACGGCGGCCATCGGCCTTGCCATCATGCAATGGCAGGACGCGACGCAGGCCTATGACGAGGCGGTGGGGCTGAGGCTGGGGCTGAACATGGCCGAACGCCATTGCATCGGGCTGCTCCATGGCGGCCCGCAATCGGCCGGCGCGATCGCGACCGCAACCGGGCTGACGCCGGCCGCGGTGACGGCGCTGATCGACCGGCTGGAGGCGCGCGGGCTGCTGACGCGCACGCGCAATCTCGAGGACAGGCGCAAAGTGGTGATCGAGGCGACCGAGGCGACGCGGGACCTGTCGGCGCGCTATTATGGCGCCATCGCGAGGGAGGGCGAAAAGGTCATCGCGACCTTCAGCGACGCCGAGCTCGCCACCATATCGCGCTTCGTCAACGCCGCCCTCGACCTGCAGCGCGCCCAGCTGGCGCGGCTGAAGGCCGAGGGGTCGGACAACCCTGGGCGATAGGGGTGCGATGTGTTTGGCGGCGTTACTGCGATGTCGGCAGGCGACGGACTATTTCGGCTGGACCCCATAGGCGACAAGAAACGCCCCCACCGAGGCATCCGCGTGCCGTTCCAGTTCGGCCTTGGAGCGCCGGTTGCTTCCCGTGAACATGGCTTCATTCATGGGGATCCAAAGAAGCATCCCAAAAAAGTGGCTGGCTGCCAGATAGGGATCACTGGTCTGTATCAGCCCTCGACTGGTGAGCTTTTGAAAGCAGGAAGCCATTGAGCCAAGCATGCGCTCGAAGCCCTTTTCGTACCAACTGCGGCCAAGCTGCGGCATTCGATCCGCATTGGCGATGATCAAGCGCCGCAGCTTCAACAACTCTTCATCCATGAGCGTCGTTATCAAACATCGAGCGAGCTGCTGCAGGCCACCTTCCATGAATTTCGCCTCGGAAAGCAGCGTCGTCACGGACTCGATGACATCGTTGGCCTGGGTAGCGGTTGCAAGAACGACTTCGCCGAACAGCGTCTCCTTGTCGGTGAAATGCTTGTAGACGGTCTGCTTGGAGGCCCCCGCCCTGGTGGCGATTTCCTCCATGCTGGTCCCGTCATAACCCTTGCCGATGAACGCCGCGGTGGCCGCCTGGATGATCTCACGATCCTTGCGTGCCGATCTCGTCTCACCGTCGATTTTCATGGCGACCTCCTGACCAGTACTAGACGGTACCGTTCCCGCATGATAGTCATGAAAACGGTACTGGACTGACTAGTACCTGTCAACGAAGGCAAGGCTTAGACCGATGACCAAGATGATCTTCATAAATCTGCCGGTGCGCGATCTGCAGGCAGCGACCAAGTTTTATCTCGCGATCGGCGGCACACTAAATCCGCAGTTCTCGAACGACCAGGCCAGTTCGATCATGCTCTCCGACTCGATTGGGGTGATGCTGCTGACGCACCAGCACTATGGCCAGTTCACAACGCGTCAGATCGGCGACGCCAGGCGTGACAGCCAGATGCTGATCGCACTCACCGCCGGCAGCAAGGACGAGGTCAATGCCACAATCGAGAAGGGCGTGGCGGCAGGCGGCCGCGCCGATCCCAACCCTGCGCAGGACCTCGGCTTCATGTTCAACCGCCACATCGAGGACCCCGACGGCAACGTCTGGGAGTTCCTGTGGATGAACCCCGCCGCCATGCAATAGCCCAGCGGGATCAAAGCGTCCAAAGCGCGTCGCGTCGACACGGATTCATGCGACGCGCTTTGTGTTTCATGCATGTCGTTCCCTGCGGAAATAATTCTCCTGGAATTGTTTAGACCGTCGCCGGGTCGAGCGCCGGTTGGCCCTTGCGGCGCGCGACGATCGCCTCGAAATCAACGGTTTGGAAGGCATCGCGCAAGGCGTCGAAGGACGGCAGCACGAAATAGGCGCGCTGGAATTTGTCGATCTCGTAGCCGGTGCGCATCACCGTTTCGAGGTCGAACGGCACGTGGTGGGCGTCCTTGCCGTCGACGGCGAACTGCAACTCGGTAAACGACGACATCAGGCCGGCGCCAAAGGCCTTCAGCTGCTGGCCGTTCTCCTGCATCAGGCCATATTCGGCCGTGTACCAGTAGAGCCGGGTGATCATCTCGTCGCCGCCCAGCGCAATGATGTCGCCGGCCTTCCGGCCATACATCTGCATGAAGTCGGCAAACACCGGCTGCGACAGCACTGGCACGTGACCGAAGAAATCATGGAACATGTCCGGCTCGACAATGTAGTCGAGCTCCTGCCTGGTCCGCAGCCAGTTGGTGACCGGGAAGCGGCGGTTGGCGAGATGGTCGAAGAAAGGCGCGGCGGGAATGAGACCCGGCACGGCGACGATCTCCCAGCCGGTCAGCTTGCGCAGCTTGGCGCTGACGTCCTCGAAATCGGGAATGCGGTCGAGCAGGCCGAGCTTCTCGACGCCGTCGAGATAGGAGTGGTGGGCAAGCTTGCGCGTCAGTTTGGTCTGGCGGTCGCACAGCGTGCGCCACACCGCCTGCTCCTCGGTGCTGTAATCGTAACCCTGCGCCACGGTGAAATCGGCACGGCAGACCGAATAGTCACCACGCAACCCTTGCGCCGCGCAGTCGCGGGCATATTCGGCAACGCTCATCGTCGTCATGGTTCTTCTCCCTGCAAGTCATGAATGGCGGACGTGCCGAAAGGATAACCGGATCTGCCGAGGCAAATCGGTTTTGATGATGGCTCGAGCGCGATATTCGGGATAACATTCACTCCAGAAACGCTTTCATGGAGTGAAAATGCCTCAATTCGATGATTTCGAGATCAAGATGCTCGATGTCTTGCAGCGTGACGGGCGCAAGCCGGTGTCCGAGCTGGCGCAAGAGATCGGCCTGTCGACGACCCCGTGCGCACGACGTTTCGAGGCACTGCAGGAGGCTGGCATCATCAAGGGTTTTGCCGCGGTGATCAGCCGCCGCGCGGTCGGCCTGATGGTCGAGGTGTTCATCCAGGTGCGCCTTGTCAGCCACAGTGATGGCTCGCCCGAAAGCTTCATCGCCGCCGTGCAGCGTATGGACGAGGTGTCGTCATGCTGGACGATGACCGGCGACCACGATTTCCTGCTGCATGTCATGGTGCCGTCGGTCGACGAGCTCAACGCCTTCGTCATGCACCGGCTGATGCGGCTCGACGGCGTGCGTGACGTCCACACCCAGCTGGTGCTGCAGAACATCAAGGGCCCCGGCCACGTACCGCTCGGGCACCTCAGGCGGTGACAATACCTGCCTTGCGCATCCCTGGGGAAAAGCTGCACGCAAACTGCTGAAACGGGCCAATCGGGCGTCCATATCACCGGCCAGCATGCGCGGACCAACTGCCCCGGAGGTCCGCCATGAAAATCGTCCTGATCAATCCACCGCACACCGCCATCGGCAGCCGCGTGCCGGACGATCACCTGCCGCCGCTTGGTCTGTTGGCGCTCGGCGGCCCGTTGATCGATGCCGGCCATGAGGTGCGCCTCGTCGATGCCGAATTCGGGCCGATGCCGCTCGACATGGTGGCACGCAATGCGCTCGACGACAGTCCCGATTTCGTCCTGATCGGCCATTCCGGCTCGACCTCGGCGCACCCGACCGCCTTGCTGATCGCGCACATGATCAAGCAGCGCGAGCCGGCGACCATCATCATCTATGGCGGCGTGTTCCCGACCTATCACTGGGGCGATATCCTGGCTGGTACGGACGTCTTCGACTTCATCGTGCGCGGCGAGGGCGAGGCGACTGTCGTGGCGCTGGTTGAGGCGCTGGAAATGCACCAGCCGCCGGCAAGCGTGGCGGGCATCGCCTTTCGCGACGATCTGCGCCGTCCCTTCGCCACGCAGCCGGCAATGACCATCGCCGATCTCGACGCCTACCGTGTCGGCTGGGAGCTGATCGACCATATCAGCTACAGCTATTGGGGCGGCAAGCGGGCCGTGGTCATGCAGTTTTCGCGCGGCTGCCCGCACCTGTGCAATTATTGCGGCCAGCGCGGCTTCTGGACCCGCTGGCGGCATCGCGATCCGGTGAGATTCGCCAAGGAGATCGCCTGGCTGCACCGCGAGCACGGCGTCGAGATGATCAACCTTGCCGACGAGAACCCGACCGTATCGAAGAAGGCCTGGCGGGCCTTTCTCGACGCCATGATCACCGAGAACGTACCGGTGCTGATCGTCGGCTCGACCCGCGCCGACGACATCGTGCGCGATGCCGACATCCTGCATCTCTACCGCAAGGCCGGCGTCATCCGCTGGCTGCTCGGCATGGAAAACACCGATGAACAGACGCTTGCCTTGATCCGCAAGGGTGGTAGCACCTCATCCGATCGCGAGGCGATAAGGCTGCTGCGCCTCAACGGCATCCTGTCGATGGCGACCTGGGTGGCCGGCTTCGGGGATGAAGGCTTTCGCGACCTGTGGCGCGGCTTTCGCCAGCTCATCGCCTACGATCCCGACCAGATCCAGGCGCTTTATGTGACGCCGCATCGCTGGACGCCGTTCTTCAGGATCGCGCGGGATCGCAAGGTCATCCAGAAGGATGCCCGCCTGTGGGACTACAAGCACCAGGTGCTGCAAATGACGCGGCTGAAACCGTGGATGCTGTTTTTCAGCATCAAGCTGATCGAACTGGCGGTGCAGTCGCGGCCGAAGGCGCTGGCGCGCATCCTGTTCCACAAGGACCCCGAGCAGCGGCATTCGATGCGCTGGTACACGCAGATGGGGCGCCGCGTCTGGTTCCGCGAGGTCTGGGGATTTCTGGTCCGCGAAGGCAGGGTGAAAGACGGCCCGACCCTTGCCGAGTTCTGGGGCGCGCCGCAGGACGCCGAAGAGGAGTCAATGAGCGTTCGCCGCCCGGCGCGCAAGCTGGCTATGCCTGGGATCGCGATCTTGCCGAATGCATGATCGCTGGCCTCTTAGATTAATATACGTCGCGTATGCGAATTGACATACGCAGCGTATGCATCTAGATCAAACATACGGGGCGTATGTCAATACATCCCGGACACTGGAACGCAGCGATCCAGAACCCTGAAGCCTTGCGAACGGCTCTCGCCCTGGCGGCGAAGCCAGTTCGCGACGCCCGAGAGGCCTGGCCTGCCTTGTTTGAAATGGAATGAACTATGACCAAACGCGACGCTATCTTCCCTGCCGGCCGGCAGGCTCTCTACGAGATCAACCGCTACTCGGCGGCGATCCGCTCGGGCGACTTCCTGTTCGTCTCTGGCCAGGTCGGCAGCCGCGAGGACGGGTCGGCCGAACCGGTCTTCGCAAGCCAGGTCCAGCTTGCCTTCGACAATCTCGCCGCGGTGCTGAAGGCCGCCGGCTGCACGTTCGACGACATCGTCGACGTGACCACCTTCCACACAGATCCGGCCACGCAATGGGGAGCGATCGACGCCGTTCGCCTGAAGGCGTTCGGCGAACCGCCCTACCCGAACTGGACCGCGGTGGGCGTGAACTGGCTGGCGGGCTTCGATTTCGAAATCAAGGTCATCGCGCGCCTTCCGCAGCTGGCCTGATCGATTGGCGGCAGCGGAAGACCAAAGGGCGGCTCAGGGCACGATCAGCGTGCCGGCGCCGTGTTCGGTGAACAGCTCGAGCAGCACCGAATGCGGCGTCTTGCCGTTGAGGATGACGACGCCTTCGACGCCACGCTCGATCGCCTCGATGCAGGTTTCGACCTTGGGGATCATGCCGCCTGAAACCGTGCCGTCCTTGATCAGCGCCTTGGCCTCGGCCACGGTCAGTTCGTCGATCAGCTTCTTGTTCTTGTCGAGCACGCCGGGCACGTCGGTGAGGAACAGCAGGCGCGTTGCCTGGCAGGCGCCGGCAATAGCGCCGGCGAAGGTGTCGGCGTTGATGTTGTAGGTGTGGCCGTCGCGGCCCGGCGCCACCGGCGCCAGCACCGGGATCATTTCGGAGCGCGCCAGAAGGTCGAGTAAGGTGCGGTCGACCTCGACCGGCTCGCCGACGAAGCCCAGATCGAGCACGCGCTCGATGTTGGAGTCCGGATCGATCATCGTCTTGCGCGCCTTTTCGGCGAAGACCATGTTGCCGTCCTTGCCGCACAGGCCGATCGCCCATTCGCCCTCGGCGTTGATCAGCGCCACGATCTCCTTGTTGATCGAGCCGGCCAGCACCATCTCGACGATCTCGACCGTCTTCTGGTCGGTGACGCGCAGGCCGCCTTCGAACTTGGATTCAATGCCCATCTTGGCCAGCATGGCGCCGATCTGCGGGCCGCCGCCATGGACGACGATCGGGTTGACGCCGGATTGCTTCAACAGCGCGATGTCGCGCGCGAAGGCCTTGCCGAGCTCGATATCGCCCATGGCGTGGCCGCCATATTTCACCACGACCGTCTTGTGCTCGTAACGCTGCATGTAAGGCAGCGCCCGCGAAAGCAGGGCGGCCTGCATTTCGGCGGTGGCGGTGATTTCCGTCATCGGCGTGGTTCCTGGCTTTTGGTTTTGTGCATGTCGTCGTCCCAAAACTGCTGTGCACTCTTGGGCGACATGCACTTGGTTTATGCATGATGCATCAGGTAAAGTCGGCGGCGTCTTAGCGGGAATTGGGGCCAGCCGCAAATGGCTTTGCTGTCATATTCGGGCGCCTCACGACGTCGTCATCATGACGGCACCTTCAGCGGCGCCCTGCGGCCCAACCAACCCGAGATCTTCTCCATCTGCGCGGCAAGCGACAGCAGTGTCTCCTCGTCGCCCGGCCGGCCCACCGCCTGGATGCCGAGCGGCAGGCCGGCATCGGTGACATGGACCGGCAGCGCGATCGACGGCTGGCCGCTGACATTCTGGATCGCCGGCCAGTGGGTGAACCCGAGGCTCTTATCCATCAGCTGGCCGAGCAATGGCTTCAGCTTCAGCAAGACGGTGAGATGAAGCTTGTCGAGCAGGTTCTCGATGAGTTCGTCAGCGCCTTTCGGGTCCATGGCGCCGCAGGCGAGCGGCGGGTGGGCGATGATCGGCATCAGCACGGCATCATATTGCGCGGTCTCTGCGATCAGCTGTCGCGAAGTCGCATGCAGCCGTTGCAGGCCGGCATAGATCTCGCCGGCCGATACCAGTTCACCGAAGCGGGCGAGGATGCGCGTTGCGCGCTCGATGTCGCCCAGAACGGAACGGCCGACACGCAGCGCCTCGGCCCGCATCGTGCCGGCGACGGCAGAGGCCACGCCGGTGGCAAAATCGGCGAAGAAATCGCGCCCGACAAAGGGCAGATCGATGTCCTCGACCGTATGGCCGCCTTCGCGGGCGAGCGCCACCGCCGCGTCGAGCGCAACAAGCGTCTCGGCCGAGACCGGCAGGCCAAGCGGCGACTTGCGGTACACGGCCAGCCTGAGCTTGCCGGGATCGCGCGCGGCAGCCGCAACGAAGCTGCCCTTGGGCGACGGCGCCGCATAGGGCGTCAAAAGATCGGGACCGTGGGTGAGGTCGAGCAGCAGCGCGCAGTCGCGCACCGAGCGGGTGAGCGCATGGTCGACGACCATGCCGTACCAGCTCTCGCTCACCAATGGCGTCAGCGGTATGCGGCCGCGCGACGTCTTCAGGCCGACAAGCCCGGTGCAGGCGGCAGGCACCCGAATCGAGCCGCCGCCATCCGAGGCATGCGCCACCGGCACGACGCCGGCAGCGACCAGCGCCGCCGCACCCCCCGATGAGCCGCCGCTGGTATGGCCGGTGTTCCAGGGATTGCGGGTGATGCCGAAGGCCCTGGATTCAGTCATCAGCCGAAGCCCGTATTCCGGCGACGTCGAGGTGACGATCGGAATGAGGCCGGCGGCGAGGTAGCGATCGGTCAGCACCGAATTGACATCAGCCCGCCATGCCGGAATACGGCTGCCGCCATGCGTTGAGACGCCCTTGATGGCGATGCCGAGATCCTTGATGGCAAAGGGAATGCCGGCCAGCGGCAGCGAGCGGTCGACGGTCTTCGCCCGGGCCCGCGCGGCATCATAGAGCGGCTCCGCCGTGGCGTTGATGTCGGAACGGGTGGCCTCGGCGCGGCCGATCGCCGCTTCGGTCAGCTCGATTGGTGAGACCTCGCCCTTGCGAACCAGGTCGGCAAGGCCGGTTGCATCTTGCGCCCACAATGTATGTTCAACCGACATGTGCGTTTTCCTCATCGTGGGAAGACAAGCTAGCCAGTGGCGATTTCATTGGCAATCGACGGACAGATCCGGGCCGGCAATGCGGCAAGTCAGGCGTGCACAGGGCTATTTCCGGCGTTGCAAATACATTGCAATCCCCTAATTTGCCTGCATGACGCCGCAGGACATCACCAAGCTGATCGTCCGGACTTCGATGAAGGATCGGGCTGCGTTCGATCTGCTCTACCGGCAGACCAGCGCGAAACTTTTCGGCGTCTGCCTTCGTGTATTGAACGACCGGGGAGATGCCGAAGAAGCCCTGCAGGAAGTCTTCGTCAAGATCTGGACGAAGGCGGACCGTTTTGCCGTCTCAGACTTGAGCCCGATCTCCTGGCTGGTGGCGATCGCGCGCAACCACGCGATCGATCGCGTCAGAGCGCGACGCAAGCCCGCCCTTGATATCGATGCCGCGATCGACGTGGCCGATCCGACGCCAGGGCCGGAAGCGATGGTGGTGGCGGGCGGTGAATCCGAACGCATCCATCATTGTCTCGACGAACTGGAAAAGGACCGGGCGGCGGCCGTCCGGGGCGCCTATCTCAGGGGCGAGAGCTATGCCGAACTGGCGGAGCGCCACGGCGTGCCGTTGAACACGATGCGTACCTGGCTGCGCCGCAGCCTGTTGAAACTCAGAGAATGTCTGGAAAGATGACGCTGGCGGAAGACAACGGACCGGAACGTGGAGGCGACGACCTGCTCGCCGCCGAATACGTTCTCGGCGTGCTGTCGGCGGAGGAGCGGCAGATCGCGTCCCGGCGCATCGATGCGGAGATCGGGTTCGCCCGTCTTGTCGACGGCTGGGAGGTCTCGCTCTCGCCGCTGGCCGCCGCCTACCCGGAAATCGAGCCGCCGGCTTCGGTCAAGGCTGCGATCGATCGCCGCCTGTTCACGTCCACCGCGGCCGTGGCCACGCCCACCGAATCGCGCGGCGGGCTGTGGTCCAGCCTGGCCTTCTGGCGCGGCCTCGCTGCTGCGGCGGTCGCCGCTTTGGCGATCTACATCGCCGTGCCCGTTATCAACCCGCCAGTCGAGCAGCCGCATGCGCGCCTCGTCGCCTCGCTGGCCGCCGATGGCAGCGATGTCAAATATCTCGCCGTCTATGACGCCGCGCATCACGAGGTCGGCCTGTCGCATGTCTCCGGCGAGCGTGCCGCCGGCAAGGACTTCGAGCTGTGGATGATCGAAGGCAAGAACCCGCCGGTCTCGATGGGCATCATCCCGGCCGGCGCGACAGCGCATATCGTCGTCTCGCCGGCTGCCCAGCAGAAGCTCGCCCAGGGCGCGGTGCTTGCCGTCAGCCTCGAGCCGGCAGGCGGTTCGCCGACCGGCCAGCCGACCGGACCGGTGGTCGCTGCGGGCGATCTGAAGAGCATCTGACCGCTTTCTCCCTCACATAGAAAACTTGCAGTCTATCTTTTCGCACCGGATGTCTAACCGCACCGATGAGCCGGCAAACCGCATTGTGTGAAAATCACTCTGCGGTGCAAATAAAATTAAAAGATCCTGATGTTTCTGAAACTCCCGCATTTGTAGCCCGTATCTCCTCGCGTCCCCAAGGATGGGAAGAGAAAAACCCGAGGAGTTTGACATCATGCGTAAATACGCCACCCTTTTGCTTGCCAGCGCGATCGCTGTTTCGGCTCTTGCCACCGCGGCCTATGCCGAAAACCCGATGGTTGGCGGCGCCGCCATGTTTGCCAACAAGACCATCGTCGAGAACGCCGTCAATTCGAAGGACCACACGACCCTGGTCGCCGCCGTCAAGGCGGCCGGCCTTGTCGAAACGCTGCAGGGCGCCGGTCCGTTCACGGTGTTCGCGCCGACCAACGAGGCCTTTGCCGCGCTGCCGGCCGGCACGGTCGAAATGCTGCTCAAGCCCGAGAACAAGGACAAGCTCACCAAGATCCTGACCTGCCATGTCATCGGCGCCAAGGCGATGGGGGCGGACGTCGCTGCGATGGCCAAGGCCGATGGCGGCACCCACAAGGTCAAGACGGTTGGCGGCTGCGAACTGTCGCTCAAGGCCGACGGCGGCAAGGTCACCGTGACCGACGAGAACGGCAACGTCGCCAATGTGACGATTGCCGATGTCGAGCAGTCCAATGGCGTCATCCACGTCATCGACAAGGTTCTGCTCCCCAAAATGTAAAAGGGGGGCGAAGATGTAACAAGGGGCCTGCTGCGGACGAAATTGCAGCAAGGGCTCTCCGTCGATTGCATGGTCTCGCTCCCGTGACCCGCAACCGGCCCGCGCACTCCGCGCCGCCCACGTTCAGATGTGGAAAGGCGCGGAGTGTTCGTTCGAGGGCCACCGTCACCGGCTTTTGATTTCCGGACGGCGGTATAGTTTGGCAAAAGAGACGACAGGAGGAACTGGTCATGAACCGTCGCGACTTTCTTTTGAGCGGTGCCGCCGCCATCGGCGTCGCCGGGGCTGCCGCAACGATGCTGCGCATGGGCAACCCGCAGCCCGCACAGGCTGCCGAAACCTTCGAGGTCACCAAGACCGATGCCGAGTGGAAGGCCATCCTGTCGCCGGCCGCCTTCGACGTGCTGCGCAAGGAAGGCACGGAATATCCCGGCACCAGCCCGCTGCTCAACGAACACCGCAAGGGCATCTTTGCCTGTGCCGGCTGCGACCTGCCAGTCTATCCGTCCGAGACGAAATTCGATTCCGGCACCGGCTGGCCAAGCTTCTGGCAGGAGATTCCCAAGGCCATCGGCACGACCGTGGACAGGTCGCTCGGCATGACCCGCACCGAGGCACATTGCCGCCGTTGCGGCGGCCATCTCGGCCACGTCTTCGATGACGGCCCGGCGCCGACCGGCCTGCGGCACTGCATCAACGGCGTGGCGCTTACCTTCAAGCCCGCCACGGCCTGACATCTCCCTTTTGGACGCAATTCCGGTGCTCCAAATCGGAATACGAAAAAACTCCGGGCTTGCGGCCCGGAGTTTTTTGCGCGGTCAGAGCTTTTCGGGCGTGGACTGGAGGAGCTTCCCGAAACTGCTGTCCACGTTTGGTATCAGTTTGCTTTGACGCAATTCCCTAAGGGAAAGCGCTACGCGCTTTTCCCGGGAAAACCGTTTCACACTTTTCCTGGAATTGCTCTAGTGGCCGCCGCCACCGCCGCCGCCGGCCGCGGCCGGCTTGCGGATCAGCATTGTGAACAGCCCGAGCGTCGCAAACAGCACCGTCAGCAGGAAGAACACGTCCATGAAGGACAGCAGCGCGGCCTGCTGCTGCACCATGCCCGACAGCTTGGAGATCGCAGCACTGGTCGCGTCGAGGCCGGCGGTCTGCTCGAAATTGAGCGTCATGTTCTGCAGCTTTTGCTGCGCGGCGGCACTGCCCCACTGCACGTGCTCCGAGAGCCTTGCGTAGTGGAACGCGTTGCGGTCGATCAGCACGGTGTTGATGACGGCCAGGCCGACGGCGCCGCCAAGGTTGCGGGTGAGGTTGAACAGCCCGGAAGCATTCTTCAAGCGGTCTGGCGGCAAGGTGCCGAGTGCCAGGTTGTTGATCGGCACCATGCACAGCATCATCGAACAGCCGCGCAGGATCTGGGGAATGAGCAGCTCATAAAAATCCCAGTCGGCGGTGAGATGCGTCATCCACCAGGTTCCGGTGGCGAAGCCGAAGAAGCCGACCATCATCATCAGGCGCGGGTCCATCTTGCTCGACAGGATGCCCGAGACCGGCGCGGTGAGGAACATCGCCAGGCCGCTGACGAACAGCGCCTCGCCGATCATCATCGAATCGTAGCCGCGGATGCGCCCGAGGAACACCGGATAAAGATAGGTCAGGCCATAGAGGCCGATGCCGATGACGAAGGAGAACAGTGAGCCGAAGGCAAAGTTGACGTTGGTGAACGCCTTCAGGTCGACGATCGGCTCCTCGGCGGTGAACACACGCCAGAAGAACAGCACGGCGCCCACGGTCATGACGATGGCGCAGATGAATACGCCCTGGTCCTGCAGCCAGTCGTTGTTCGGGCCTTCCTCGAGCACATACTCCATGCAGCCCAGGAAGGCGGCCATGCCGGCGAGGCCCCACCAGTCGAACTTGCTGAACAGCTTGAGATTGGGCTTGTCGAAGTCGATCAGCGTCCAGGCCGCCGTCGTCACCAGGATGCCGGGCACGACATTGATGAGGAACAGCCAATGCCAGGACATGGCATGGCTGATATAGCCGCCGACGGTCGGGCCGATGGTCGGCGCCAGCGTCGCCACCAGTCCGATCATCGGCGAGACCACGGCGCGGCGCGACGGCGGGAAAATGGTGAAGGCCGCGGCAAAGACGCTCGGGATCATGCCGCCGCCGATGAAGCCCTGGACGGCACGGTAGACGATCATCTGGTCGATGTTGGTGGCGGTCGCAGCCAGCGCGCTGGCCGCGGTGAAGCCGGCCGCCGAGATCGTGAACAGCACGCGTGTCGACAGCATCCGGCTGAGGAACCCCGACAGCGGGATCATCACCACCTCGGCGATCAGATAGGCGGTCTGCACCCACGGGATCTCGTCGGAACTGGCGCTCAAGCCGGCCTGGATCTCGGCCAGCGAGGCCGAGACGATCTGGATGTCCAGGATGGCCATGAACATGCCGAACACCATCGCCAGGAAGGCGATGACGCGACGTGTCGAGATGGTGTCAGGCACAGCCGGCCTCGCCGGCGGCGCTCCTGCTGTCAGGGTTGCGGTGGCCATGGCATTGCTCCCCGGTGGCCGCTCAGTTCGAGGCCGTGGGCGCGGTACGGCTGTCGACGGCGACGACGACACTCAGGCCGGCGCGCAGCCTGCCGCTCTTCAGCACGTCGGCCGGCACATCGATGCGGACCGGGACGCGTTGCACGACCTTGGTGAAATTGCCGGTGGCGTTTTCGGGCGGCAGCAGCGAGAACACCGCACCCGAAGCCGGCGCCAGCGACGAGACGGTTCCCTCGAAATCCTGGCCGTCGGTCGCATCGACCGAGATCTTGACCTTCTCGCCGGGAACCAGCCGGGCAAGCTGCGTCTCCTTGAAGTTGGCGACGATGTAGAGCTTGTCCATCGGCACGATGACGGCGAGCTTCTGGCCGGGGCTGACGAGATCGCCCTGCTCGACCGAGCGGTTGCCGACGACACCGTCATAAGGCGCCTTGAGCACGGTAAAGGAAAGATCGCGCGCGGCCTTGTCCCGGCTGAGTTGCAAGGAAGCCAGCGTGCTTGCCGATTCGGCGCGCTGCGCCTGCAGCACGCCGATATTGGCCTGTGCCGCGGCGATCTGCGCGTCGGCGCCGACAAGAGCGGCGTTGGCCTGCTGGACCGCCGTCTGGGCATCGTCCAGCTGTGCCTGCGTGCCGACGTGCGTCTTGAGCAGTTGCGAGGCGCGTACCTCGACCTTCGCCGCATTGTCGGCGGCGGCCTGGTCAGCGACCTTCTGTGCCTGCGCCTGCTGCAGCGAGGCGCGCGCCGCTTCGGTCTGGGCGTCGATACGGTCGAGCGTCTTGCTCAAGGTGGCGATCTGCGCCTCGGCCTGGGCAACGGCTATCTTGTAGTCGCCGTCATCTACGACGAGCAACGGGTCGCCAGCCTTGACCGACTGGTTCTCGCTCACCTTGACCTGATCGACATAGCCGGAAATCTTGGGCGAGATGAACGCCATGTCGGCCTGGACATAGGCGTCGTCCGTCGAGATCATGAAGCGACCCGTGGTCCAGTAGTTGTAACCGTACCAGGCGCCGGCGCTCAGCAAGGCAACGCCGATGATCGGCAGCAAAAACGAGCGCACCGAGCGCTTCTTCTTGGCTGGCGCTTCCACCGGCGTGCTGACGGCCGGCTGGAAAGGCACTTCGGGCGCTTCCGTCGCCGGAGCGATCTTGGCATTGGGGAAAGGACGGACTTCGGCGGTGGTTGGCGCGTTCGAGGACATGACATCTCTCTAAAATAAGGCTATGATACTGAACCGTTCGGTTCGATCCGGCCGTTGACATAGCGCGGAAACAGGACCATATCAAGTGCAATCGAACCGATTGGTTCGAATTATTTTCGAGGTGTGACTTTCATGGTTGAGACTCAGACTAACGTCGAAACCGACCCGTGCGGCGACCTGCTGGAGCATGTGCGCCGTGGCCGCCCGGCGGCAGGCCAGGATCCGGTCAAGCGCAGCCAGATCATCGAGGGCGCCCGTCGTGTGTTCATCGACAAGGGTTTTGAGGCTGCGTCGATGAACGACATCACGCGCGAGGCCGGTGTCTCCAAAGGCACCATCTATGTCTACTTTGCCAACAAGGAAGAACTGTTCGAAGCGCTGATCGAGGAAGAGCGCGGCACGATCTTCAAGAACATGTATGACGTGCTGGACAATGCCGACGACCTGCGCGAGACGCTGGTCAAGTTCGGAAAGGTGCTTGCCCTCAAGATCACGTCCGCCAAGGTCATCCAGGCGCAGCGCACGGTGATCGGGGCATCCGACCGGATTCCCGAGCTTGGCGCGCGTTTTTACGAACGCGGCCCCAAACGCGGCCATGACAAGGTCGCGGCGTTTCTCGATGCCGCCATCGAGCGCGGCCTGCTGCGGATCGACGATGTCGATCTTGCCGCCTACCAGTTCACCGAACTGTGCCTGGCCGGTTTATTCCGCCAGTGCATCTTCGCCTACCGCACCAAAGCCCCGGGCCAGGATGAGATCGACCACATCGTCAGGTCCGGCGTCGGCATGTTCCTGAAGACCTACGGCACCGAAAGCCTCGCCGCGGAAGAAAGCCACCAGACGATTGCAATCGAGGCCAGACCCTAGCCACCATTGGCGGCCAACACGATCGCGGCCTGCAACTCCTCGAGGCCCTCGGCCTTTTCCGACGACGTCGCCAGGACGAACGGAAACGCCGCCGGCCGCTTCTTGATCTTTGCCAGCGTCTCCTCGATCAGCCGCGGCACGCCGGCAGCCTTGATCTTGTCGGTCTTTGTCAGCACGATCTGGTAGGACACCGCCGCCTTGTCGAGCAGCGACAGCACTTCGTCATCCTTGGCCTTGATGCCGTGGCGGGCGTCGATCAGCACATAGACCCGCTTCAGCGTGACGCGGCCCTTGAGATAGTCGAAGACCAGCTTGGTCCACTCGTCGACCTTCTCCTTCGGCGCGGTGGCGTAGCCGTAGCCGGGCATGTCGACCAGCGCCAAGGGCGGCAGGTCGGCGCCCTCGCCGGAAAATCCATCCGGTACGAAATAGTTGAGCTCCTGCGTACGCCCCGGCGTATTGGAGGTGCGGGCCAGCCCCTTCTGATTGACCAGCGCGTTGATCAGCGACGACTTGCCGACATTCGAGCGGCCGGCAAAGGCGATTTCCGGCGGCCCTTCCGGCGGCAGGAACTTCATCGCCGGCACGCCGCGGATGAATATCCACCCGCGTGTGAACAGTTCGGTGCCGATCACGGTGTTGTTCAGAGCGTTCAAGCTGCTGCCTCCAGAAGAGAAATATCGGCACCCCGGATAGCATCGAGGTTGCGGCTGATCTTGTCCACCGGCCAGTCCCACCACGCCACCGCCAGCAGCCGCCTGATCGTCCGGTTGTCGAAACGCGTCTTCACCATTTTGGCCGGGTTGCCGGCGACAATCGCATAGGGCGGCACGTCATGCGTCACCACCGATTTCGCGGCAATGATGGCGCCATGGCCGATCGTCACGCCGGGCAGGATCACAGCCTCCATGCCGATCCAGACGTCGTTGCCGAGCACGGTGTCGCCGCGCACTTCCTTCGACCATGTCGCCGGGTCAAAACCCTTTTCCCAGCCATGGCCGAAAATATTGAACGGATAGGTGGAAAAGCCTGACATGGCGTGATTGGCGCCGTTCATGATGAAGCGCGCGCCCTCGGCGATGGCGCAGAACCTGCCGATGATGAGCTTGTCGCCAATGAACGGATAATGGTGCAGCACGCATTTCTCAGCGAATTTGTCCGGTCCGTCCGGATCGTCATAATAGGTGTAATCGCCGATCTCGATGTTCGGCCCGCTCGCCAGTCCCTTGAGGAAACCGACGCGGGTGTGCATCGGGATCGGGTGCTTGATGTCGGGGTTGGGTCCGTCCATGTCGAGGTCCGTCGGATAATAGGCCACCAGGCAGAGGCGAAGTTCGCATGCGCCGGTTCAAAATAGCGTGATCCGCCCTATAGCACCAATCGGCTGACGAGCTAGCCTTGCGTGGTGGCGTTGCTCATTTGTTGCCGCGGCAGATCACGATCGGATCGGACAGCGCACTGTCGAAACCGCTGCCCTGGTAGACGGTGACGTTCGAAGCTCCGGGCGGCAACATGAAGGTGCCTTCGACGATTTTCTGATCGCCGGCCGACGTGTGCAGAGCCCAGCTAAACGTGCAAAACTGAGGCGGCGCCTGGGGTTCGACGTGGCTGCAGTTCAATTGCGCCCCACCCAGCATGGCGGCACCGCCGCAACTGACCGCCTCCCTTGCGAGCGCAATGCCGGGCCATCCCGCCAGGGCTGCGACGGTCGCGATCTTTAGCCAATTCATCATCAAATCCTCGTCCGGCAACGGCCTGTTGCTCGACCCTTCTGGGGCGCCGCAAGCGCGTGCGACATTTTTTCCGGACTTAGTGCGTCTTGTGCGCGGCGTCCAGCAGGATTATGTGCATGATGATAATAAGCATGCTCACTAAAAGTCGCGTTCAGAAAACCAGCCCCCTCCCATGCCATCGTCACCCAACATCAGCTTCGTGCTGCACGATGTCGCGCGTCTGCTTCGAAAGCGGTTCGAGCAGCGGTCGCAGGCGTCGGGGCTGACCCGCGCCCAGTGGCAGGTGCTGGCCTATCTGTCCCGGCATGAAGGCATCCACCAGAACAAACTGGCCGACCTGATCGAGATCATGCCGATCACGCTCGCCCGGCTGCTCGACAAGATGGAGGCGCGCGGCTTCATCGAACGCCGGCCCAATCCGGCCGATCGCCGGGCGTGGCTGCTTTACCTGACGCCGCAAGCCCATCCGCTGCTCGAAACCATGCGCAGCAACGGCCGGGAAACGCGCGACGAGGCCTTCGTTGGCCTTTCGGCGGATGCCCAGCTGCATCTTCTGCAAACCCTATGCCTGATCAAATCCAATCTGCTCGAGGCTTGCGCCCAGCCAGCCGTCGACCGGGAGAACGACCATGACTGAATCGACCTCACCCAAAAAGCCCGGCAAGGGCGAACCTTCGGATCGGAAGAGCGACCAGATCATCCAGCTGGATAGCGAACGCGAGCAGAGGCGTGCCAGCGCCGTCATCGCCGATGACGAACTGGAAGCACCGGTTGCCCTCGAGCCGGCGGCACTTGAGGCTCCCTCCAAAGAGCCGCAGCCGCAAGCCATGGTGGCGGTTGCGCCTGCGGCGCCGGTCAAGCCCAGGCGCAGCATGACACGGCCGATCCTTTTCGCCCTGCTTCCGGTCGCGCTGGCTGTCGGCGGCTATTACTACGCTGTCGGTGGCCAGGTCATGACATCAGACAATGCCTACATCCAGGCGCAGTCGCTCGGCGTTTCCACCGACGTCTCCGGCACCGTCTCCGAGATCGACGTGCACGAGAACGAGGCGGTGAAGAAGGGCGACGTGCTTTTCCGCCTGAGGCCGGCCTCCTTCGAAACCGCTCTTGCCGCGGCCCAGGCCCAGCTCGGGACGGTGCGTAATCAGGTGCTTACCTTGCAGGCAAGTTACCAGCAGTCGCTGGTGCAGATCGAGCAGGCGCAGGCCGACATTCCCTATTATGAGGCCGCTTTCAAGCGTCAGCAGGATCTTCTCAAGACGTCTACCTCTTCCAAGGCCACTTTCGACAGCGCCCAGCACGACCTCGATGCCGCCCGCCAGAAAGTGTCCGTCGCCAAGGCGCAGGCACAGGCGATGCTTGCCCAGCTGGGTGGCGACGCCAGCCAGCCGGTCGAGAAGAACCCCTTCTACCTGCAGGCCCAGTCGGCGGTGGACGACGCCCAGCGCAACCTCGGCGATGCGATCGTCAAGGCGCCGTTCGACGGCATCGTCACCAATGTGGACGCGCTGCAGGTCGGCAAGTACCTGCCGGCGTCGCAACCGGCGTTCAGCCTGGTTTCGGCGACGGATCTGTGGATCGCGGCAGAGCCGAAGGAAACCGAACTGACCTATGTGCGGCCAGGGCAGGCGGCGACGATCAGCGTCGACAGCTATCCGGGCAGCGTCTGGCACGGCACGGTCGCCTCCATCAGCCCGGCCTCGTCGTCGAGCTTCTCGCTGCTTCCGGCGCAGAACACCACCGGCAACTGGGTCAAGGTCGTGCAGCGCATCCCGATGCGCGTGACGGTCGACGATCCTCAGGGCAAGCCGCCACTGCGCGGCGGGATGAGCGTCGAGGTCGGCATCGATACCGGCCATGCGCGCGGCCTGCCGAACTTCGTCACGGATCTCATCAACCGGTTCGAGCAGAAGTCATGACCAGCGCGTCCGCGACAGGTGGCACATCGGTGATCGCCAATCGCGGCGCCATCACCGCTTGTGTGATCCTGGCCACCATCATGCAGGCGCTGGATACGACCATCGCCAACGTGGCGCTTCCCTATATCCAGGGCAGCGTTTCGGCGAGCGCCGACCAGATCAACTGGGTGCTGACGTCCTACATCGTCGCGGCTGCCGTCATGACGCCGCCCTCGGGCTACCTTGCCAATCGTTTCGGCCGCAAGCGCGTCCTTTTGACCGCCATCACCGGCTTCGTCGTCGCTTCGGTTCTTTGCGGCTTCGCGCAATCGCTGCCGCAGATCGTCGGCTTCCGGCTGCTGCAGGGCCTGTTTGGCGCGGCCCTGGTGCCGTTGTCGCAGAGTATCCTGCTCGACATCTACAGCGTCGAAGAGCGCGGTTCGGCCATGGCGCTGTTCGGCGTTTCCATCATGGTCGGGCCGGTGCTCGGGCCGGTCATCGGCGGCTGGCTGACCGAAAATGTCAGCTGGCGCTGGGTCTTCTACATCAACGTCCCGATCGGCATGCTGGCTTTCGCCGGCGTGTCGATGTTCGTCCAGGAAACAAAGACGGATCTCAAGGCAAGGCTGGACTGGCTGGGATTTGGCATGCTCAGCCTCACCATCGCTTCGCTGCAGATGTTTCTCGATCGCGGCGAGCAGCTCAACTGGTTCTCGTCATCGGAGATCATCGTCGAGGCGCTGATCTGCGCGTCGGCCTTCTACATCTTCCTCGTCCACACCTTCACCGCCCGCAACTCGTTCGTGAACCCACGGCTCTTCCTCGACCGGAATTTCGCCGTCGGCATGGTCTTCATCTTCATCGTCGGCATCACCTACCTCGCTTCGCTGGCCTTGATGACACCCTATCTGCAGACGCTGATGGGCTATCCGGTGGTGACGGCCGGCATCGTCATGGGCCCGCGCGGCCTCGGCACCATGGCTTGCATGTTCCTGGTCGGCAGGCTGGTCGGCAAGGTGGATACGCGCTGGCTGCTCCTGACCGGCCTGCTAATCACCGCCTGGGCGATGTACGACATGACCGGCTGGACCCCTGATGTCTCGCAATGGACGATCATCAGCACCGGCTTCATCCAGGGTGCGGGGCTCGGCTTCCTGTTCGTTCCGCTGACCACCATCACCTTTGCCACGCTGGCGCCGGAACGGCGCGCGGAAGGCACCGGACTGTACAATCTGTCGCGAAACATCGGCTCCAGCGTCGGCATATCGGTGGTCACCGCACTTCTGACGCAGAATGTGCAGATCAACCACGCCAACATCGCCACCTATGTGACGCCCTACAACCAGGCGTTCAGCAACCCGGCGATCTTCCAGGCGATGAACCCTTACAGCGCCGCCGGCCGTGCCGCGCTCGACGGCGTGGTGACGCTGCAGGCGACGATCATCAGCTACATGAACGACTTCAAGCTGATGATGATCCTGTCGCTTGCCGCCGTTCCGCTGGTTCTTTTGCTGCGCAAGCCGGCGACGCCGGCCAAGGTCGACCACAGCGCCGTCGTGGAGTGACGGCACGAGGCCACTCCAGGACATGCCGATGCAAAAAGAAACCGGGGCCCTGTAGGGGACTACAGGACCCCGGCCGATGCCGATACGGCTTCCCAAGAAACATGGCACCTCGTCATGAGGTGGGGATGGCAGGCCCGAGAAAGCCCAACGGACCTGCCTTGATCCCCTGCGCCGGAAGCCGTTACTTCGGCAGCAGCACCTTGTTGACGACATGGATGACGCCGTTCGACTGGTTGACGTCGGCGATCGTCACCTTGGCCTCACCGCCGGACTCATCCATGATGTAGAGCTTGCCCTTCTTGACCCCGGCGGTCAGCGTGTCGCCTGAAACGGTCTTCATCTCATACTTGCCGCCCATTGCCTTGGCCTTGGCCATCATGTCCTTGCCGGAGATCTTGCCGGCCACGACATGCGCGGTCAGCACCTTGGTGAGCTGGTCCTTGTTCTCGGGCTTGAGCAGCGTGTCGACGGTGCCCTTGGGCAGCGCGGCAAACGCTTCGTTGGTCGGCGCAAAGACGGTGAACGGACCGGCGCCCTGCAGCGTGTCGACCAGGCCGGCGGCCTTGACGGCAGCGACCAGCGTCGTGTGGTCCTTCGAGTTGACGGCGTTCTCGACGATGGTCTTGGTGGTGTACATGGGCGCGCCACCAACATTGGGGTTCTTGGCATAGGCTGGAGCGACGATCGTCGCGCCGGCGACGAGTGCGGAGAGGGCAATGGTCCTGAATGACGGCAAGCGCATGTGGTCTTCCTCCGGGTGAGGGCTGATCGGGATTGATAGCCTTTGGAAATGCACACGCAGTCACGCCCCGCGACCGCTTTCAGTTTCGCCGATCACGGGAACGTGACCCGACCTGTGGCCAATAAAAAAGCCCCGGACCAGCCGGGGCTTTGATGGAAGGAGACGTCTGCTATTCCGCCGGCGACGGTTTCTTTCGGAACAATGCCACGAGATTGTCCCACAGTTCGATCTTGGCGCCCTGACGCTTCATGATCACGCCCTGTTGCAGGATCGACAGCGTGTTGTTCCACGCCCAGTAGATGACGAGACCGGCCGGGAAACCCGCCATCATGAAGGTGAAGATGACCGGCATCCAGGTGAAGATCGCGGCTTGCGTCGGGTCCGGCGGCGTCGGGTTCATGCGCATCTGCAGGAACATGGTGACGCCCATGATCAGCGGCCAGACGCCGATCATCAGCATGTGCGGCAAAGTGACAGGCACGAGGCCGAACAGATTGAAGATCGATGTCGGATCGGGTGCCGCCAGATCCTGGATCCAGCCGAAGAACGGCGCGTGCCGCATCTCGATGGTGATGTAGAGCACCTTGTAGAGCGAGAAGAAGACCGGGATCTGCAGCGCGACCGGCCAGCAGCCGGCCAGCGGGTTGATCTTCTCGGTCTTGTACAGCTCCATCATCGCCTGCTGCTGCTTCATCTTGTCGTCCGCGTATTTCTCGCGGATCTCGAGCATCTTGGGCTGTACCTTCTTCATGTTCGCCATCGACGCGTAGGACTTGTTGGCGAGCGGGAAGAAGATGGCCTTGACGATGACGGTGGTGGCGAGGATCGCCAGGCCGAAATTGCCGAAGAATTTGTAGAGCGTGTCGATCAGCCAGAACATCGGCTTGGTGATGAAGTGGAACCAGCCCCAGTCGATCAAGAGGTCGAAGCGCTTGATGTGGCGGTCTTCCGCATAGGCGTTGATCTTGCCGACCTCCTTGGCGCCGGCGAAGATCTCGCTCTCCACCGTTGCCGACTGACCGGCATCGACGGTGATCGGGTCGGTCAGGAAGTCGGACTGGTAGCGATGGCGGCCGTCCTCGAAATAGGCGTAGCGCGGCTGGAACGGCTGCTTCTCGGTCGGCACCAGCGTCACTGCCCAGTATTTGTCGGTGATGCCGAGCCAGCCGTCGGTCGACTTGCCAGGCATCGCCTGCTTGTCCTTTTCAATGGACGCGTATTTGTGCTCCTGCAGGCCTTCCGTGCCGGTGAAGCCGATCAGGCCCTCATGCAGCACATAGGTGCTGGCGACGGCCGGCTTGTCGAACCGGGTGACACGACCGTAGTTGGACAGCGAGACGGCAGCCGCGCCCGAATTCTGGATCGTATCGGAGACTGTGAACATGTAGTTGGTATCGACGGAAAAGGTGCGCTTGAAGGTCAGGCCCTTGTCGTTCGAATAGGTCAGCGTGACCGGCGTCGTCGGGGTCAGCGTTGCATTTCCGTCGACGGTCCAGACCGTCTCGGGACCGGGCACCGCTCCGGTCTTGTCGTTACCGACAAAGCCGATCTCGGCATAATAGCCATTGGGAAGTGCCGCCGGGTTGAGCAGGCTGATCTCGGGCGAATTCTTGTCGACCGTCTCGGTGTAGTGCTTGAGCTTGAGGTCGTCGAGACGGGCACCGGTCAGGTTGATCGAGCCCTCGAGGCTCGGTGTGTCGATTTTGGCGCGCTTGCTGGTCTCCAGGGCCTGTTCGCGGCCGGCCGGCGTCACGGCGTCGGTGCCGGGTGCGTTCGGAATGGCGCCAGGTGCGGCGGGCGTTGCGGTACCGGCGCCGGGATTGGCGGCGTCGGCGGCCTTCTTCTGCTCTTCGACGCGCTGCTGTTCGATGCGGACCGCCTCGCGCTGGGCTTCGCTGCGCGGCAAGACATAAAAATACTGCCATACCGCCAGGATCAGCACCGACAGCGCGATGGTGATGAAGAAGTTCCGGTTGTTTTCCATCGAAAGCCCTTGGCCTATCGTGTTCCGCGCAATCGGCGGGAGAGTTCGGCCTTCAACTGGCCGAACGGAATGGTCAGCACATCTTCGCGCCCGACGATCACATAGTCATTGCCAGGCGCCATGTCACTTGCCGCATGCGTACGGACCGCTTCTCGCAGCCGTCGCCGGACGCGATTGCGGACAACCGCATTGCCGACCTTCTTGGTGACGGTATAGCCGACGCGCGGCGACAGGCCGTCGCCGCGGTCGAGAACTTCAACGAGAAAAAGCCGCCCGCGTCGCTTTTCACCACGACGGACGGCCAGGAATTCGGCGCGCTTCAGAAGCCGCTTGGGATTTGGTCCCACTGGCTTACCGGATGCGGGCAACGATCTCGTCTTCCGTTCAGGCGCTGAGCCGCTTGCGACCGCGGTTGCGGCGAGCTGCGACGACGCCGCGACCACCCTTGGTGGCCATGCGGGCACGAAAGCCGTGCCGACGTTTGCGGACGAGTTTAGACGGTTGGTAGGTACGCTTCATTTGTTTTAATACCGCGGGGTGCGGCCCTTCTTGATTCTGTCACTGTGTAACAGGAGCTTTGCCGGGCCGGTTTTGGCGCGATCGAAACCGCGCCGGGACGAATGGCCCGAGCGTGAGCGGGCTTATAGAAAGAAGGGTTTTGGAAGTCAATCCGGAGTCGCCAGGCCGAAGCCGGTCGTCGTCCAGGCCGGTTTTTGTTTCCGGCCAAGGATGAAATTGGTAAAAAAGCCGTAATCGCCTAATCTGCGTTGATCAAGTGATCGTGAAGACATAGCCGCATGAGCGAAACCATACAGGCGGAGGAACGGATCGACACGGCGGCGCCAACCGCCGGGCGCACCGTGCCGCTGTCGCGCGGCCTGTCGACCAAGCTGCTGCTGCTCACCATCGTTTTCGTGCTTCTGGCCGAAGTGCTGATCTTCCTGCCGTGGATCGCCAGCTACCGGCTGAACTGGCTGAAGGAGCGGCTGAGCACGGCTGCGGCGGTGTCGATCGTGCTGGTGCAAGGTGAATCCACCTCGCTGTCGCGTGCGGCCCAAAACGACGTGCTGATGGCGATCGGCGCCAAGGCGATCGCGGTGCGCGACGGCGGCGTGTCGCGGCTGCTGGTGGTGGCCGAGATGCCGCCGCAGGTCGACGAACACATCGATATCGCCTCGATCGGCATGATCAAGGGCATGACCGGCGCGCTCGACACGCTGTTTTTCGGCGGCCACCGGATGCTGCGCGTCTTCGGCCCGGTCGGCGACAGCGATAAGGAGTTCGAGCTGATCATGCCGGACAACAGTCTGCGCAATGCCATGCTGCGATATTCCCGCAACGTCGCCTTCGTCTCGCTGCTGATCTCGCTGTTCACCGCAATGCTGGTCTATGCCGCGATCGACCTGATCATGATCGGGCCGATCCGGACGATGACGCGCTCGATGCTGTCCTTCTCCGAAGCGCCCGACGACCCCGGACGCATCATCCATCCCGCCGCCCGCGCCGACGAGATCGGCGTCGCCGAGCGCGAGCTGTCGCAGATGCAGGAGCGGCTGCAGAAGATGCTTTCCGAGCAGAAGCACCTTGCCGACCTCGGCCTGGCCGTGTCGAAGATCAACCATGACATGCGCAACATCCTGGCCTCGGCGCAGCTGATGTCGGACCGCCTGCGCCAGGTCAAGGACCCGACGGTGCAGGCCTTCGCGCCGAAACTGCTGCGCGCGCTCGACCGCGCCGTCTCCTACTCCGAAGGCGTGCTTCACTACGGCCGCACCCAGGAGCCGCCGCCGTCGCGCCGCAGGCTCAGGCTGCGCCAGCTGGTCGAGGACGTGCACGGCCTGCTCGACATCGAGCAGGGCATCGAGTTCGTCAATGCGATCGAGCCGGCCTTCGAGGTGGATGCCGATTCCGAGCAGCTGTTCCGCGTGCTCACCAATCTGTGCCGCAATTCCGTGCAGGCCATGGCCGCAGACAATGAAAGCGCGCTGGTCCGGCGCCTGGCGGTGTCGGCCGTGCGCCTGGGCAGCGTGAGCCGCATCGTCGTCACCGACACCGGCCCCGGCCTGCCACCCAAGGCACGGGAAAACCTGTTCGCGGCCTTTCGCGGCTCGGCCCGCAGCGGCGGCACCGGCCTTGGCCTGGCGATCGCGCACGAACTGATCCGGGCGCACGGCGGCACGGTGGAGCTGGTGGAAAGCATCGGCGGGCGCACCACATTCGCGGTCACCATCCCCGACCAGCCGGTCCGGCTCGACCAGGCCCGCAACGGCCTGCGCCGCCCGGCGTGATGGTTCGGGCGCTGTTTGGCCCGATGCTCATTCCCTGCAAGCCCGGTGCCCATTTTCTCTGGGGTCGGTGTTCTTCCTTCCAGGGATCGCGTTTGGGCCCGACTTCGGCCCTTTTGAACATGGCGGAATCCTGACCGCCGTCGCCGGATGACATACTTGCGACAAAACTTTTGCCGGATCGGCTTGCTTTTCGGAAATTCAGTCGCTAGGGAACACGTCTCGTCGTGGCCGGTCGTTCACGATCGGCTAGCGGGGTCATGGAAAGCATGGCCTGTTGCGCGCCCGTAGCTCAGCTGGATAGAGCACCAGACTACGAATCTGGGGGTCAGGAGTTCGAATCTCTTCGGGCGCGCCATTACACCACCACTCCAGAGCACACTGCGCACTCGGGGTCCGCGATCGACCCTCGGCAGACTCTGACAGGTGAGGGCGCTCATGACTGCTTTGCGCCGCATATCGCCGTTCGAAGTGGTGGTTACCGCGCCTAAAAGCAGCCGTTCATTCAATGCGCCAAAGAATGCTGCCGCCGCCTGCGGGTGAGTTCGATCGAGCTCGCGAGCTAGAGCAGTTCACTGTTCACGGAAACGGCGAACTACTCGAACTCTTTGTTTCGAGGCAATTCCGGACGGAAAACCGTTGCACACTTTTCCTGGAATTGCTCTAGGGAAAAGCGCAGGTCGCGTCGTGACGCAAGTGGTGCGGCCGAGACGGAACACGCTTGCTCGCGCGGCTGTCACGGTCTCTCGAAGCGATACTGTACCGAGCCGCTCCGCACGACCCGGACGGATGCCGAGCCACCATCGCTTCGGCGACCGCTTTCCTCAACGCCGTCGCCGCCATGGTTCCCATCCGCCGCATCGCGAAGGTCATGCGTGTTCGGGACGGACTCTCACTTCCATCCGTCTGAAGCGTCATCAGGAGAGTTTAGCTCGTGCATTCGCGTAACAAGCTTGTGATTTTCGTATCAAGATCGCGGGCGACAGCAAGAGCCTCCAAATTACCATAGGAGAGCAGATAACTCTCCATTTTGTCATAGGAGACATGCACGCCATCGGGACGTTGATCAAGAAGGACTGTGACTGGGGCGTAGGATCCAGCATCAGGAACGTGCTTGACCATTTCTTTCATGATAAGTGGATTGCCCAGCAAAAACCGCATGCTCTTAGGCGTGTCGCGTCCAGTCTCGCGGCGCAGAATGGCGCCCAAGTCGAATTCCGCGAAGAGCATGAGACCTGTGCGGCCTTGGCCGTTTTGCACAACGCGCTCCAAATCCGAGAAGGAATTTGCAGCCCTCGTCGCTTTGAAAAATTCGACCACGTCAGGTTGCCCGACCGCTGACTTGAGCGCGGTCACAACGGCGTCGAATGGTTTGGAACACGTCAGGCTGAAACGCTCAACCTCGACCTTTGCGATTGTCATTTCTTTCTCCGCAACAGCTCTCAAGAATAAAGGTGCGACCGATCGCGCCGGGATTATGCAACCGCCGATTACGCTTCCAGGAAGGTCCGGACCTGGCTGACGAACAATTCGGGGTACTGAAACAGCGCGCCGTGGCCGGAATCGGGATAGAGGACCAGCTGGGCGTTGCTCAGAGCCTTGAACATTGCGTAGGCGTTGTCCGCCGGCAGCATGGTGTCGTGGCTGCCGCTGACCACAAGGACGGGCTGGCGGATGGCGCGCAGAATGGCGTGCTCGGGATCCGGTGTGGCGCACCAAGTAATAAGCGCCTTGGCCTGCGCATCCGTCACCGCGCCGCCGTTATCGGTGTCCCGATCTTCCCTACGCACCTTCGCCCGCTTCAGGAACGCCAGGCCGGCCGACTGGCTGGCGGACGACTTCGTGAAGAATAGCGGCAGGCGGAGGTCCGGCGCCTCGGTTTGGGAAAAAGCGTCCTGGAGAACCGCCAACAGGTGTTCCTCTCCGCCTTTCGGCGCGGTGCCGACCAGGATCAGCTTGCGGACCAGCCGTCCGTGCTCGGCAGCGATCTGCTGGGCGACGAAGCCGCCGAGGGAAAAGCCCAGAAGGTCGACTTCGGAGAGGCCGAGCAGTTTGATAAAAGCGACAGCGTCTCGGGCCATCGCCGCGATATTGTCGGGCGTTTGGCCTGTCGAGCGGCCGACCCCGGCGTTATCGAAAACGATCACCGGTCGATCGGCGGCCAGGACATTCACGACGGCGGGGTCCCACGCGTCGATGTTGCCCGAGAAATGCTGCAGGAGAACCAGCGCCGTTCCGGTCGATGGGCCGAGGTGGCGATAGGCGAAGCGGATTCCGCTGCCTTCGATGTAACGGGTGGGCGCCGTTTCCAGCGTGGCGGCGTCCTGGCTCGCGGTGTCGAACTCAGTCATGTCATCCTCCGGATGCTTGGCATAAGATAATCGAGTGGGGGTAGTTGGTGCGGTTTTGGCTAGGTCTGAGCCGCTCGCGGTCCAAGGCATTCCGTAGTCCGCCGAGCACGCGTGCTCCCGGCACGAAAGTGCCGGGAGCGGTATCGTCACTTCACGAGTGCGGCCTTTTCAATCACGGCGGCGACTTCCTTCGCGTGGACGACGAGGGAGGCATGGCTGCCGGCGACCTCCGTCGTCTGGGCCTTCATCCTGTTGGCGAAAATCTTCTGGACCTCGGGTGCGATGACCTTGTCCTTCGTGCTGATCACATAGAACGTCGGCTTGTCGCGCCAAGCTGCCTTATCGACGGGAGCCTCGAACGCCGTGTGGTTCAACGGGAGCTGATGGTTTGCCAAGGATTCGGCGATCTCCGGAGGAAGGTCAGCCGCGACTGCCGAAGGAAACACTTTGGGATCGATGTAGAGGTTGCCCTTTTCGTCGGGATGGATCGCCGCGGCGCCTTCGGTTGCTGGACCGCTCTTGGATAAGCTCGCCAGAGATTCCCCCACGTCGGGCGCGAATGCGGAGACGTAGACGAGCGCCGAGACGTTTGGATCGTCGCCTGCTTGGGTGATGACCACACCGCCCCAAGAGTGGCCAACGAGAACGGTCTTGCCGTTCTGTTTCGCGAGTGCCTGTTTGGTGGCATCGACGTCCGCTGCGAGGGATGTGAGCGGGTTTTCGACGAGCGTTACGTTGTAGCCCTTCTTCGTCAGGATATCGGCAACCGGCTTCCAGCTCGTCTGGTCGACGAAAGCGCCATGGACGAGCACGATATTGTGAGCCGCCCCCTTGGGCAGTTGAGCTGATTGGGCGGGGACAGCAAGTGTTGCTCCGGCCATGAGGACCGTGGCGACCGAGAGTAGAAGATTTCGCATTGATTGCTCCTGTTGAGATGACGGACGACGCGGGTCCGGGGCAGGCGTGTCGGCAAAAGTCGCGGTTCTCCCATCTGCCGTTTGCGTAATGGTTTGCCGCGCGACCTGTTGGCTCGACTTGAGATCAGGTACTACGTGGAGCATTCGGACGTTAGGCATCAATCGTCCGAATATTGTGTCTGACCGTCCGTCGTATTAACATCGGGAGGATGGACATCCTCGCCCAAGTGCTCGATCGCATTCGCCTCGGTGGAACTCTGCTCTTTCACTTCGAGCTCGGCCATCCATGGAATCTGGCATTGCCAGCGCGCCCCTACGCCCTGTTCCATTATCTCAGTCGTGGCTCAGCTACCCTCGAGCTTGATGAGGGACGAGAACTCCACATGACCGCGGGCGACTTTGTCGTCGTCACACGCGGCGAGCCTCACGTGATTTATTCGGACCGCCGGACGAAGCCGTTACCGATTCCGGATCTCGGTCGACTGCCCGGACGTCTTGGCGTCGTTCGTCATGGAGGCAACGCGCAGCCTCTCTCGACGATGATCTGTGGCAATTTCACTGTGGAGCGGCCCTCGCGCGGCAGCGTGTTAGAATTACTTCCGCCCCTGCTTCTCCTGAAGCCGACGGACGACGGCGGATGGCTCGAGGCGATTCTGCAACGCATGGTGAGCGAGTCGGCGCTGGCGCGTCCCGGCCAAGGCGTCGCACTCTCACGACTGACAGAAGTGCTCTTCGTTGAGGTGTTGCGAAGCTGGATCAAGTCTCTCGATTCAGGAGAAGGCGGGTGGCTGGGGGCGATGGCGGACCCGCACATAGGACCGGCGCTTCAGTTGATTCACGAACGACCGGATCAACCCTGGACCCTTGGCGACCTAGGGCAGCGCGTGGGGCTCGGTCGCTCGGCGTTTTCAGCTCGCTTCACCAACCTCGTCGGCCAGTCCATGTACCGTTATCTGATCGCACGCCGGATGTCGGAGGCTGCGTTTCTGCTCGAAACAAGCGACGAGGGGATTGCAAGGATTGCGACCCGTGTCGGCTACGAGACCCCGGCCGCGTTTTCGAAGCTGTTCCATCGACATCATGGCCTATCGCCTGGCCGTTATCGAGCAGCTCGCCGGTCTGACGGTGGCCGAAGGCAAGGGGACGTCCTGGAAGCAGAAGTCGCCGATTGACCTCGACCAAGCTGGCTACTGGAAGGTCTGGCGATGGGCGGCGGGGCGGCTCCGGCAGGAGTGTCCAGTTTGTTCGCAAATGGCGCGCAGAATCGTCACCCCGCCGGTACGGGCAGCCAGCCGAGGTCTCCGCTACAGACGGCCCGGCGCTTGGGTGCATCTGTTCTCATCCAGGCCGCCAGGCGACCAAAGCCGACTGTTAATCGGCGGCGTTCCAGCGACACGCAAGCCCCGAGTTGGGCGCGTTGAGGCTGCTCGGCGTCAGCGCTCGCGCCGATAGTGCATAGCGACCGCGCCGTTGCGGAGCGGCTTCGCCGAGACCAGCTCGAGCCGTCGCGCACCGGGCAGCCCGCCCTGGTACAGGGTCGGGCCGTGGCCGGCGATCCTGGGATGGACGAGGAGCTGATATTCGTCGATCAGATCCAGCCGGTCCAGCTCGGTTGCGAGTTTGCCGCTACCAAGGAGCACGCCGGCCGGAGTCGCGTCCTTGAGCCTCTGTACGCCTGTTCGCAGGTCGTCGGCGATGTGGTGGCTGTTGGCCCACGGGAAGTCCGTTCGCGTCGACGACACCACATACTTCGGTTTGGCGTCCAGCTTGACCGCCCACTCGCGTATCGCCGGCGGCGCCTCCACGTCGCCGCGAGCCACCGCCGGCCAGTAGCTCTCCATCATCTCGTAGGTGATGCGGCCCCACAGCATCGCCCCGCCCTCGTCCATAAGGCGGGTGAAGAACGCGTGCGTCTCGTCGTCAGCGATTCCCTCCTCATGATCGACGCAGCCGTCCAGGGTGACGTTTATGCTGAAGGTCAATAGTCCCATGCGACGAGCCTAAGCCATCCGCTCGAAAAGACGTAGGGCTATTCGCGGTTGATGTTCAACTTCCGCTATGGGTTGGTTTCAGAAGTTGGTGCCAGACCAGAAACCGGCCGTTCGCGGCGTACAATCGGCGGCTCCGGGGAGCCCGCCGGATACCCTGTCGCACAATGGCGTAGGTGCGCCCGGAGAGGTTCGAACTGTCGTCGAGTTTTGGCTTGATCACAGGCGCGACGACTGCTTTCGAGAGGTTGCCATTTGGGAGTGGACAGTCTGCTTGCGGCTCAGTTCCAGTCTTTCCAATCCATATGTGCGATGGTCCGCAGTCGACGCGACCACGCTGTTCGGCCACTGGGTCGAACGCCTGAAGGCCACGTGCGCCGTGAGAAAGCCTTGCCCTCCCGTGATCCGCTACAACCGGGCCCGGGGGCTTCCGTTTGCGCGTGCGAGGTCATCGATCGGCTCGGATTCCGTCGGCCTTGGCAAGAGTGTAATAGTCAACCCACCTACATCAATGTTTCAGCTCGCCACTTCTTGACAAAAGGGCGGTCGATCTGTGGTCATTGTCCTATTCTCAACATCACCTTGCGCCCGTCGGAAAGGGTTCCCGCTCCTGTGCCAGCTACGGGTTGTCGGCTGGTCAACGAGAACACGAACCGGGATGAGAGTTGCCCGCAAACGATCGTCCCTTCTCCATGCGAGAACGTAAGATTGACGATAGCCGTCCCTCGGCATTCGACCCCGGTATTGGTCTGTCCGCTAATAGTTCCGCGCCGTGTAATGCTGTTGACGAAAGCCGTCCCGGAAAAGGTGAGCGTCCCATCGGCAGTCTGACCGGAGACTGGTGCGATGATTGTGAGCGGATTTTGCGCCTGCGCGTAGCCGACAGCCTCTACGGCACCATAGGCAATCAACATTGTGGCTAGGATTCGCCTGGTCTCGCCGAGGTCTCCGCAATGGTATCTCAATTGAAGCTTGCCAGCCCCGCGCGGCGGGCACCCTCCCGGATCGCGGCAATAGCGGGAGGATTGGCGACTGGATAGGAGCCGATAAACCCTTCGGCCGAAGTGTTTGGAAATTCTCTCGCCAACCGGTTGGCAATCTTTATTGCCTGAGGGGTTTCACCGAGCATGGCGTGCGCCATGGCCTGGAACAGCAGCGTTGCAGGCGAGTCCGGCGGTGCTTGGCTGAACGCGGTCAGCCACTCCCTGTGGAGACCTACAACGAAGCTCGATCGGCCAAGCATGCTATAGTACCAGGAAACATACGGATTGAGACGGATCGCACGCTTCGCCAGTTCATATCCTTCCTGCGGGTCGCCTGTCACGAACGCCTTTCCTCCGGCAAGCAGGGCGAGGGTATCGGCATCGTGCGGGGCGGTCGCCAAGGCAAGATCATGTTCTCTTGCTGTGGCATCGAGATCGCCCTGCAAGGCTCGAAGCTCGGCTAGACATATGCGTGCATGGGTATCACCCGCGTCGAGCGCCAAAGCTCGTTCGAGGCACAGTTTCCATTGCTCCTTTGCGGCGGAAGGGTCGTTGGTAAACGCATTGATGGCGGCGACGGCATGCGCCAGCCCCAGTACTGTCCAGGCTCTGGCAAGTCCAGGGTCGAGCTCGATGGCACGCGTCAGAAGCCGCACCGCTTCCGCATTCGAAGCGTGCGTGTACAAATTGTGCTGCTCGACGCCGAGCAGATAGTAGTCATAGGCACGTAGGCTGGCGGGGTGTTTTCGGCGGACAACATCGCGTCGAAGTTTTGCGAGCTTGCCGCAACAGCTAGCAAGGACGTTGACGACGTTTTCGGTGACCATGTCCTGCATCGCAAACAGGTCTTCCGCTGATCGATCATAGCGGGCCGTCCACAAATCGACTCCAGTGCGCGCGTCGACGAGTTGGACGCAGATCCGCAGCTGCTGCGCTGCCGCCTGCAAGGTCCCCTCAAGTAGATAATCCGCATTCAGTTCCCGCCCGATGGATAGCACGTCATCGCGCCGTCCCTTGTACGAGAGCATGGTCTGGCGGGCGATGACCGCAAGGTCGGGGTAGCGAGCGAGGTCGACCATGATGTCCGCCGACAAGCCATCGGCCAAGCGGTTCCATCGCTCGTCCGCGCTCAGATTGTCGAAAGGGAGAACCGCAACGACTGTTGGCCCAGAGGCCTCTACCGAAAGGCCACCGGATGATGCCTGGCCCGTGTCTTGCTCGCGTTGGTCGGCAAGCAAGGTTGCAAGCGCAACTTTGCTGCGAATATCGAGTTTCCGGTATATGGCCGACAGATGGGTCCGAACGGTAGTCGGCGCTATGAAGAGCGTCTCGCCGATTTCACGGTAGGTCATCCCCTCGGCGAATTTTGCAGCGACCACCCGCTCCCGGTCCGACAGACTGGTCAGAGGATTGCTCACGGCGCGAAGCATCGCTTCAAGTCTCCGATCCGCTACGAGTTGTGGCCGACCCGGCACGGCAAAATACTACAGATGCGATCTCGAAAACACTGCATTTGCATGATGCCATCCGACCGCCACCAATTCTAGGCTTTCCTGTCGACGGGGTTTGGTCGGGTCGCAGAATCCCGATCCATTCAGGAAGCAGGAGGTGTCCATGACAAAGTCATCTATCTTTGCCGCAATGCTGGTGCTGCCTCTGTCGGTTGGACCGTGCTTGTCCGAAGGCACGCAATCTGGCGGCAAGCTGATTTCCGAAGATGCTGTGAGAGCCGTTAGTGCCGAATTGTATTCCGACATTCTGATCCGAGCGTGCAGGAACGGATGGCGCTACCCTCGGAGCCAAATCGAGAACGGCTTCAAAAGGCATCTCAGCGAGCTGAAATTGCAACTGGTCGATCAGGGTTACTCGATCCTGCCTGGTGTGAAAGCGAACCGCTCGCCCCGGAGTCTCTTCGCACTGGCATTTGTCGCCAAGCGCCAATCTGTCGCCTCGCGCCAGTTCGGCTGTGCCCGCCAATACTGGCTCGACGAGGGTCCGTTCTGGAGCGGGCAACTGGGGCAGGAATAGCCGCCACTGGCCAGACTTCACTTGCCGAGCCGGCTTTCACTGTAGAGATGCTCATTTCACCGCGCGGTCAGCGCTCAAGCCGAGCTGTTCTATGGCTGCCCGAGAGGCTGCGCCTCCCCCGTCTCGCATTCCGGTAGTCGCACTGGTTTGGCGAGCTTTGCCAGCCCCTCGGGCTTGGCGCAAAGCGGGAAGCCGGCGAGCGGCATTGTCTCGATGAAACGAGCGCGTTCCCTCTTGCCCGAGCTGAATTCATTGACCAGGCCCTCGACGGTCAGGTCCGGATACCGTTTGAGGGTTTCCCTGACCGAAGCATTCGCCTCATCGGTTCGACCCAGTGCCGCGAGGGAGCTGCTGCGCACCACCCAATCCCCTTTGCCGTGGTTATCGGGCGTCTTGCGCTCCAGCATCTTCACGGCGTCCTCATAGCGGCCAGCCATAAAATAGGCCGTGGAGTAGAAACTAGTTGCCCACATCGGGTAATTCGGGTCGAGCCGTATAACTTGGTCGACCAACTGAGCGCCGCGTTCGGGTTCGTCGAAGCCTGCCGCATAGCCGGAATAGAATGTCAGGATTTCGGCCGAACCCGGAGCGAGGCGGAGGGCCGTGTCCAGCTCGACCTTGGCGCGGGCGTTGTCGCCCCTTTCTTTGAGGCTCATGCCAAAAACGGCGTGCGCCTCGGCGTCGCTAGGATCGAGCCGCACCGCGCGTTCGGCTACATCGGCAGCCGCCTTGATCTCGCTCTCGGGATTGATACCGAAGCCAGCCAATATTTTATGAGCATGATAAAGTTCCACCCAGGCGCGGGCGAACCCGGGGTCCAGCTCGACAGCGAGGTTGAGCAGCCTGATAGCCTCCTCCTCATCCGCTACGGTAATCTTTTCAATCCTTTCGGTTCCGAGCAGATAGTCATCATAGACAGTCAAGTTGTCCGGCCGTTTACGCTTCGCTGCAGCCCGCCCCGCTCCCTGAATCAGCCCCACGCCGTTGCCGAGACGGTTGGTGACTTGCTCTGCAATCTCGGTCTGGACGGCGAACACGTCCTCAGCGGGCCGGTCCCAACGATCCGACCAAAGATGGTTGCCGGTTTGTGCATCGATCAACTGCGCGGTAACCCGCACCCGCCCATTTTGCCGCTGGATAGAGCCTTCCAGCACGAAGCCGACATGGAGCGCACTTGCGACCTGCCGGGCATCCACCGGCTTGCCTTTGTAAACTTCCGTCGAATTCCGGGCCACGACCTCAAGTTCGGGAAACCGTGCGAGGTCGGTGATGATATCCTCAGTCAACCCATCCGCCAAACGACCGGTGATCTCGTCGTCGCCATAATTATTGAAGGGCAGCACCGCGACCGACGGCTTGGCCCCCAGTGGCGCGGGGTGAAAGAACCACCAGGTCGCTCCACCCGCCAGAGCCAGCACCACGACGGCCGCCGCAGCCGTCCTGGTCCAGCGCGGCATCATTCCGAGAAGCGGGCGGCGCGCCCGTTTGCCGTCGAGTCTCAGCCGGTACATCCGCACTGGGCGGCTGATGTTCTTGACCTGCTGCTCGCCGGCGAAATCGAGCGGCCAGTCGAGTTTGCCCTGAAGATGATCGTATGCCGTGCCCGACACCATCACGCCGCCCGGCTCGGCCAGCTGCTCCAGCCGAGCTGCCACGTTGACGCCGTCGCCATACACATCGCCATCCACCAGTGCCACATCGCCAAGATTTATCCCGATGCGGAACACAATCCGCTCATGCTCCGGCAATCCACCATTGCGAACGGCCACTGCTTTCTGAATTTCGGCTGCGCAGATCACCGCATCGACCACGCTGTCGAAGACGACAAGTGCGCCATCTCCTAACAGCTTGACAATTCGACCCTGGTGCAGAGCGATCGCCTTATCGGTCACATCGGCCCGGATAGCCCTCAGGCGTCCGATGGTGCCAGCTTCGTCGATCTCGATCGCCTTTGAATAGCCGACCATGTCCGCTGCCAGGATCGCCAGCAGTTTCCGGTTCAATGGAGGGACGATCATCATCCGGCCCCGGACGCAACAGGGGCAAAATGGTACACCTAATGCTGCGTCCTGACGAGAGGCCCGCCCCGCGGCGCCGACTTTGCGGTGCGTCGGACTCTTTCAACAGAATCGGCGCAAAGCGGTCCGCACTACGCTGGACGCAAGGGGCTGCTGTTTTGCCCAGCCTGAAAGCTGGCAGTCGCTTCCGACCCCCATTGAGATGTTCATCGCCTCGGTGCCAAGCATCGGCTCATGGCGCCAAGCGGGCCTACACTCCGAGTGGCGATCTCAGAAGCCAACAGGCGCCGCAATGACATAGCGGCGCCCATTTTCGTTTCGTCCGGCGGGTCATCTGGCTCTCGCCTATTGCCTGCGACGCCTGGTCGACGAGGCAAGATAACCCATCGCCAGCGTCATCACGGCGACCGCGATGCCGGCGCTGATCACGCCTGCAGGCGTTATCCTGGCACTGCCTTGCAAGGTAACATGCCTGCCCAAGCGCAGGTCGAAAACCGACTTGATTTCCTCTAGATGTGAGGGGACCGCGGGCGAAGCTTCTTCCTCGACAACTGACATTTGAGCCTCCGGTTCGAATCTGCCGTTCGCGCAGCGGCCGGCGACTGGTGCGCCAACATTCTGTGCAATGGCCGAGCCTATTAGAACTGATAGGCGCCAAATAACACAGCAGTACCAGTTTCATCTGATCCGGCGCGCCAAATCAATTCATCGACTATGGTGCTTTGATTGCGACCATCGGAGCCTGATTTGACCAAGTCCCCTGCCAACATCAAGCGTGCGCTGATCACCGGGGCCGGTGCGTCCGACGGCATCGGCTTTGCCATTGCCCGGCAGCTCAGCCATGCCGGCCATGCCGTTGTCCTCACTGGCGCCAGCGCGCGTGTGCTCGATCGCGCCGCCGAGCTTCGTGCCGAGGGCATCGATGCCACTGCCGTGGTCGCCGATCTCACTGTCGCCGCCGATGTCGAGCGGCTGCGGGCAAGCGCCGGCACCATCGACATCCTGGTCAACAATGCCGGCATGGGCTCGCTGGCATCGCCCTCGGTCGACAAGGCGTTCCTCTCCCTGACCGAGGCCGACTGGGACCAAGGGATCGACGTCAGCCTGAAGACAGCGTTTCTGGTCACCCGTGCATTTCTGCCGGCGATGGTCGAAGCGGGCTATGGGCGTATCGTCAACGTGGCGTCGGTCACCGGGCCGCTGGTGTCCTTCGAAGGCACCGCCGCTTATTCCGCCGCCAAGGCCGGAATGGTCGGCCTGACCCGCACGCTGGCGCTCGAAGTGGCGAAGAGCGGTATCACCGCCAACGCCGTGGCCCCCGGCTGGATCGAAACGGGTTCGTCGAGCGAGACGGAGCGGATGGCGGCCCTGCATACGCCGCCGGCGCGGGCCGGCCGGCCGGATGAAGTGGCCGCAGCGGTCGTGTTCCTGGCATCGGAAGGCGCCAGCTACGTCAACGGCGCGCTGCTGGTGGTCGATGGCGGCAACAGCCTGCAGGAACGCAAAGGCTGAAGGGCCAAAGGCGCTTCGCTGGAACGAAACGAGGCAGCGTGTCCTTCCGACAGGTTCAATTAGAATTCGGTGCATAACACCCGATCGATGCCCATTAGTTCTTGCTGATATACCATCCACAGCGGATAGTATCCGTTGGGGCTTTCAGCAGGCGAAATGCTAAATCGGATCGTAGCTTCCACCACGTCGCGCCAATTCAACTTTCTTGTTCCCGATGACGTCACTGACGCTATCGCCGGATATATCGACTCCTCTGCTCCCGGACGCATCATCTCGACGTTTTCGGCAGTTCAGTCAGTGCGAGATAAAGTCCCTGATTGCGAGCTGTCGGACGATCAGCTTGAGCGGTGCGCTGTATTAGCAGCAGTCAACGAAGGCCTAGCGGTCCACTTCGATCGGCGGGGACGCCAGCCGGATCCATATTCGTCGCTAAGCAGGAGCCACTGGCATCTCGTACCTATTTGGAAAACCAGGACGCGACTGGCTGTCATGTCATTCCAGCGGCCGAATGCAGCCGGCCTCGCCGGCTGTACCCCTCCGCCCGTTATCGTTGGCCGGCCGCAGGTTCTGCCGCAGCGCATAGAACTCAGCCCATGATAGGCGCCGGTCGCTAAGGTGTTCGAACTTCTTCGGGCGTGCCAATGAAGGCCTGCCACGCGCTTCATCCCATTAGCCGGCGTGTTCAAGACGCCTTGGCGAGGAAACTCTGGTAGTCCGATTTGGCCTGCAGCAGGCGCAGCACATTGTCGCGCGATCCCCGCACATGGGCGCGCGCCAGCGTGCCGGCGCGGCTGGCATCGCCGGCGCAGATGGCGTCGACGATTTCGGCATGCTCGTCGCGGGCGATCTTCCATTCGTCCAGCCACAAGAGCTCCGTCCAGACATAGTGCTGGCACTTGTCGAGGATGCCGCACAGCATGCCGTGCAGCATGACATTGCCGCTGATCTGCGCGATGACGCGATGCAGGTCGATGCCGGCCTCGAGCTCCTGGAATTTTTCCCTGGTGGTGCGATCCGGTATGGCGGCCAGCCGCTCGCACTCAGTCAGAATGGCGCGCAACCGCGCCTTGTCTTGCTCCGTCGCCACGGCCGCGGCCAGCTCGGTCGCATGTCCGTCGAGCAATTCGCGGATCTCGAAGGCCTCGCGGAACATGCTGATGTCGAACTCGGTGACGACATAGCCCTGGCGCGGCCTGCCGGTGACCAGGCCATCGCGTTCGAGGCGGTTGAAGGCCTCGCGCACCGGCGTGCGGCTGACATTCAGCTTCGCGGCGATGTCGCTTTCGGTGACGCGCGAGCCCGGTGGAATCTGGCCGGTCACGATCATCGCCTTGAGCGAGGAATAGACCGAGTCGCGCAGCGTATTTTTGGTTTCCTTGGCCAAGGTTTCGTCCCCAGTTCTCCGGTCTTTCAGCCGGGACACGCACAGCTGTAGTCGCAGTCGGCGTAATTTGCCACGCCCCAGCGAGGCCGTCTCTTTCCATCTTTGCCCTGCTCGACACGCCTGAATTCGATCGCGCCGGACGGTGTTGACATCACCGATCGCTAAGCTACACTCAAAATTGTATACAAGATAGCATGCGAAATCAAAAACAATGGGAACACCGGTTGGAGAGCCGAAAATGAACATGACCAGAAATGTTAGCGTTGTCGCGGTTGCCGCCCTCATGGCGTCGCTCGCAGCCCCCGCCGTGGCGGGCGATACCATCACCGTCGCCTCATGGGGCGGCACCTACCAGGAGGCGCAGACCAAGGCGTTCTTCAAGCCGACCGCCGATGCGCTCGGCATCACCATCAAGGAAGACACCACCAACGGCCTCGACGACGTGCGGCTGCAGGTGTCCGGCAATGCCGTCAAATGGGACATCACCGAGCTTGGCGCCGACGAATGCGCACGCGGCTCGAAGGAAGGCCTGTTCGAAAAACTCGACTACGGCATCATCGACAAAAGCGGCATCAACCCGAAGCTGGTCCATGACGACTGGGTCGGCATTTCCTACACCTCGGTCGTGCTCATCTACCGGACCGATGTCTTCGGCGACAAGGGCCCGAAGACCTGGGCCGACTTCTGGAATGTCGAGAAGTTTCCGGGACGGCGCGCGCTGAGCGGCAGCCAGGCGACGGAGACGCTGAGCGTGGCGGCACTGGCCGAGGGCATTCCGATCGACAAGGTCTATCCGGTCGATATCGACGGCGCGCTGAAATCCGTCGACAAGATCCGGGGCCATGTCGATGCCTGGTGGACCTCCGGCGCCCAGGCCATGCAGTTGGTCAAGGACGGCGAAGTCGACATGGCGAGCATCTGGAACGGCCGCGCCGGGACCTTGAAGAAGGAAGGCGCGCCGGTCAGCTTCTCGTTCGACCAGGGTGTCCTGACCGCCGACTGCATGGTCATCCCGAAGGGCGCCAAGAACAAGGACGCAGCCATGAAGGCGCTGGCGATGTTCGTCAGCCCGCAATTGCAGGCCAATCTGCCGCTCTATGTCGACAACGGGCCGGTGAACGAAAAGGCCTTCGAGACGGGCAAGATCCCGCCGGAGAGGATCAAGGACATCAATTCGGCGCCCGAAAACGTCAAGAAGCAGGTATTGCAGGACGCCGAATTCTGGCGCGACACGCTGGTCGAGGCGACGGAAAAGTTCAACAATCTGGTCCAGCAATAGGCTCTGGCCAGAACCCAAACCACGGCAGGGCGGCGCAACCGCTCGCCCTGCCTCTGCCGCCTCAGTTCAGGAGACGATGATCTTGTCCATTGCGCCATCCGCGCTGCCGATCAGCATGCGCCGGATCGAGAAACGATTTGGCAGCGTAGCGGTGCTGCGCGACCTCAACCTCGATGTCGAAGCCGGCGAGTTCCTGACGCTGCTGGGGCCTTCCGGATCCGGCAAGACGACGCTGCTGATGATCCTGGCCGGCTTTGTGCGCGCCAATGCCGGCAGCATCAAGGTCGGCGACGACGAGATCATCACCACGCCGCCGCACAAGCGCAACATCGGCATGGTGTTCCAGAACTACGCGCTGTTTCCGCATATGAACGTCTTCCACAACATCGCCTTTCCGCTGAAGCAACGCGGCGTCGCCAGCACCGAGACGGCCGAGCGCGTCGAGAAGGCGCTGGATCTGGTCAAGCTGCAGGGCCTCGGCGAGCGCCGGGTCAACCAGCTCTCCGGCGGCCAGCGCCAGCGCGTGGCGCTGGCGCGCGCCATCGTCTTCGAGCCGCGCATCGTGCTGATGGACGAACCCTTGTCGGCGCTCGACAAGGGCCTGCGCGAACATATGCAGATCGAGCTGCGCAGCCTGCATCGCCGGCTTGGCATGACCACCGTCTATGTCACGCATGACCAGCGCGAAGCCATCACCATGTCGGACCGCATCGCGGTGATGAATGGCGGGCGCATCGAACAGCTCGACAGACCGGAAACCCTCTACGCCACGCCGCAGACGCGGTTTGTAGCCGGCTTCATCGGCGAATCGAACTTCATTCCCGTCGAATGCCGCAACGGTTCGGTCTGGTACGAGGACAGGAGAATCCATACCGCGGCGCCGGCGCCGGCATCGGGCCAACACCTGATGGTGGTGCGGCCGGAAAAGTTGCGGCTGCTGGCAAATGCCGAGCCGCAAAGCGGCGTCAATGTGATCAATGCGACAGTCGGTGACATCATCTACCAGGGCGACAGCTTCGTCTGCTACGCGGCGCTGCGCGACGGCCGCCAGCTGACGCTGCGCGACTATTGCCGCAGCGACGTGCTGGCCAGAATGCCGGCTCCCGGCCAGCCGATCAGCCTCGGCCTCGACGCGCAGGACACGATCCTGGTGGCATCAGACTGATGAGCGCGCAATCCGCCTTCCACGCATCTGCCAGCGATCTGAATGCGCAGTCGCTGCGCGCCGACGCGCGGCGCGAGTCGCTGCGGTTGCTGGCGCTGCTGTCGCCAAGCCTGTTCCTGGTCTTTGCCATCATCATCGTGCCGATCGGCTGGTTGTTCTGGTTGTCGCTGTTCGACGAGGCCGGCGTCCTCAGCGTCGCCAATTATGCGCGGTTCTTCGAGCAGGCCTCCTACATCAAGACCTTCGTCACCACCTTCAAGGTCGCCTTCATCGTCACCGGCGCCTGCGTCCTGCTCGGCTATCCGCTGGCCTACATGCTGTCGCAACTGCCGCGCCGGGCGGCGTCGATCTGCCTGATCTTCGTCATCCTGCCGTTCTGGACCTCGGTCCTGGTGCGCACCTATGCCTGGCTGGTGATCCTGCAGCGCAAGGGCCTGATCAACAGCTGGCTGATCGACCTCGGCGTGATCAGCCAACCGCTGTCGCTCGCCAACAATCTGTCGGGTGTCGTCATCGGCATGACGCACATCTTGCTGCCATTCCTGGTGCTGCCGCTCTACGCCTCGATGAAGACCATAGACGGCGATTGCCTGCGCGCCGGGATGAACCTTGGCGCCGGCCCGGTCGCGACCTTCCGGCAGATCTTCTTTCCGCTGTCGCTGCCCGGCCTTGCGTCGGGCGTGGTCATCGTCTTCGTGCTTTGCCTTGGGTTCTTCGTCACCCCGGCGCTGATGGGCGGCGGCAAGGTGATCATGTGGGCAATGCGCATGGAACAGACCACCAGCCTCTACTCCAACTGGGGAGCTGGCGCGGCCCTCGGCGTGGTGCTGCTGGTGGTCACGCTGGCGCTTCTCGGGCTGTTCCAATGGCTGCTCGGCGCGCGTGCCACCGGCGTATGGAGTTCGCGATGAGCGAGGATATCGGCCTGCCGATCTCGCACCGCCAACGCCTATGGCTCTACGCCCTCGGCGGCCTCGTGCTGTTGTTCCTGATCGCGCCGTCGATCATCATCGTCATCATGTCGTTTTCGGATTCGACGCTGCTGCAATTCCCCCCGCAGCAATGGTCGCTGCGCTGGTACCAGACCTATTTCCAGTCGCTGGAGTGGCGCGACGCGACGATCGTCTCGGTCAAGGTGGCGATCATGACGACATTGGTGGCGACGCCACTCGGCACCGCCGCCGCCTATGCGATCAACCGGGGCACGCTGCGCCTCAACGGCACCATCAACGCGCTGCTGACAGCGTCGCTGATCGTTCCGGTGATCCTGATCGGTATCGGCACCTTCTTCCTCTATGCGCGGATCGGGCTCAACAACACGCTGACCGGCCTGGTCATCGCGCACACCGTGCAGGCCTTGCCGCTGGTGGTGCTGACGGTGCTGTCGGGCTTGCGCTCCTATGACATGAACCAGGAGCGCGTGGCGCGCAGCCTGGGCGCCGGCCGCGTCGCCGCGTTCTGGCAGGTGACCATGCCGCAGATCCGCTTCTCGATCGTCTCGGGCGCGCTGTTCGCCTTCATCACCTCCTTCGACGAAGTGGTGGTTTCGCTGTTCATATCGGGCGGCGATACGACCACATTGACGCGCCGCATGTTCAACGCGCTGCGCGACCAGATCGACCCGACGATCGCCGCCATCTCGACCTGTCTGATCGTGCTGTCGGTCGTCCTGTTGTCGGTTGCGCAGATATTCGGGCGCAGGAATTGATTTCAAGTGAGCATGGGATGTCCAGACAGAATGCGTGATTTCCAGTTTCCCGGCCGCTCGCCGGTCCGTGCCACGGAAGCGGTTGCCGCGACGTCGCACCCGCTTTCGACGCTTGCCGCAATCGAGATGCTGCGCTCCGGCGGCAATGCCATGGATGCCGCCGTCTGCGCCGCCGCCGTGCAGGCGGTCGTCGAGCCGCAGTCGACCGGCATCGGTGGTGATTGTTTCGTGCTGTACTGCCCGGCGGGACAAGGCGACGTGCTGGCCTTCAACGGCTCCGGCCGCGCCCCGGCCAAGGCGACGGTCGACTGGTATCTGGAAAAAGGCTTCAACTGCATCCCTCTGCAGGGACCGCACGCGGTCACCGTGCCGGGTGCCGTCGACGCCTGGGTCCGGTTGCTGGATGACCATGGCCGCAAGGGCCTTGCCGAGGCGCTGGCGCCGGCCATCCACTATGCCGAGAACGGCTATATCGTACATGACCGCGTCGCCTTCGACTGGGCCGAACCGGAGACCGACCTGTCGGCCGACGAGCATGCCGCGCGCATCTTCCTGCCGGGCGGCAAGGCGCCGAAGGCCGGCGATGTCCACCGGCAACCGGAGCTCGCCGCCACCTTGCGGATAATCGCCAAACAAGGCCGCGCCGGATTCTACGAAGGCGCTGTTGCCGACGATATGGTGCGCCGGCTCAATGAATTGGGCGGGCTTCATAGCCAAGAGGATTTCGCGGCGACCAGGGGCGACTATGTGGCGCCGGTCAGCACCTCCTATGGCGGCCACGACATTCACCAGATGCCGCCGAACAATCAGGGGCTGACGGCGCTTTTGATGTTGAACGTGCTGTCGGGTTTCAAGCTCGGCGGGCTCGACCCCAGCGGCGCCGAGCGCCTGCATCTGGAGATCGAAGCGGGGCGGCTGGCCTATCGCGACCGCGACCGCTTCGTCGGCGACCAGGACCATGTCCCGGTGCCGGTGACACAGCTCCTGTCCAGCACCTATGCCGACCGGCTGCGCGCGGAGATCGACCGCGAGCGTGCCATGACGCATCTGCCGCGCCTGGACCTGCCAGGCAGCGACACGGTTTACATCTCCATCGTCGACCGCGACCGCAACGCCGTCTCCTTCATCAACTCGACCTATTATTCGTTCGGCAGCGGCGTCGTCGGGCCGAAGACCGGTGTCGTGCTGCAGAACCGCGGCTCGAGCTTCCGCCTCGACCCGGCGCACCCGAATGCCATCGCACCCGGCAAGCGGCCGATGCATACGATCATGCCCGGCATGGCAACCAGGAATGGCCGCGTGGTGATGCCGTTCGGCGTCATGGGCGGCGGCTACCAGCCGTTCGGACATGTCCACCTGCTGACCAACATGCTCGATTTCGGCATGGACCCGCAGCAAGCGCTGGATGCGCCACGTGTGTTCTACAATGATGATACCGTGGAGGCCGAACGCAACGTGCCCGCCGAGGCAATCGAGGGCCTGCGCCGGCGCGGCCATCGCGTGGCCGAGCCGCATCACCCGCTGGGCGGCGGGCAAGTGGTGCTGATCGACTGGGAGAAGGGAACGCTGACCGGCGCCTCCGATCCGCGCAAGGATGGTTTGGCTCTGGGGTATTGATGGTCCCAGGTTTGCCGTCACAATGGCGTGTCGCGGCTGGATTTTGTCGGATTGGAAAGATAGTCGGTAATCATGACCAGTATCGGAAATTCTCCTGGGCTTTCGCGCCCGCTTGCCGCCGGCGCCGATGATGCGCCAGCGATTTCGGCGCCCGAAAGAACCACGCTGACGCATGGCGCACTGCGCGAATTGATCGCCGACACGGCTGCCGCGCTGCATGTGCGCGGTATCGGCCGCGGCGACAGGGTGGCCATCGTGCTGCCGAACGGGCCGGAGATGGCCACCGCCTTCGTCGCGGTGGCGGCAGCCGCCTCGACGGCGCCGCTCAATCCGGCCTACCGGGCGGACGAGCTCGATTTCTACCTGACCGATATCGGCGCCAAGGCGATCCTCGTTGCGCAGGACGAGAGCGGGCCGGCGGTGACCGTGGCCGAACGGCTCGGCATTGGCGTGCTCAGGCTTGTCGCTTTGCCTGACGCGCCGGCCGGAAGCTTTACCATCGAGGGCCCTGCGATCGGGCCGCAAGCCGCGTCTGAGATGGCGCAGGATGGCGACATCGCGCTTTTGCTGCACACCTCCGGCACCACGTCGCGACCCAAGCTGGTGCCGCTCAGCCATGCCAACATCGCGGCCTCGGCCGCCCATATCGGCGCGACGCTCGGCCTGACGGCCAATGACCGCTGTCTCAACATCATGCCGCTGTTCCACATTCACGGCCTGATCGCGGCGGTGCTCTCCTCTCTGGCTGCCGGCGGCAGCATCTACTGCACCCCGGGCTTCAACGCGCTGCGCTTCTTCCAGTGGCTGAGCGATGCACGGCCGAGCTGGTACACGGCGGTGCCGACCATGCACCAGGCGATCCTGCCGCGGGCGGCACGCAATGCCGAGGCGCTGGCGGCGGCGCGTCTGCGCTTCATCCGCTCGTCCTCGGCGTCGCTGCCGGCGCAAGTGATGGCCGAACTGGAGGCGACCTTCGGCTGCCCGGTGATCGAATCCTACGGGATGACCGAGGCGGCGCACCAGATGGCATCGAACCGGCTGCCGCCAGGCCTCCGCAAGCCAGGCAGCGTCGGCGCCTCCGCCGGACCGGAAGTGGCGGTGATGGCGCCAGACGGGCGGCTGCTCAAAGCCGGCGAAACCGGCGAGATCGTCATTCGCGGACCCAATGTCACGGCGGGCTACGAGAAGAACCCCGACGCCAACGCAACAGCCTTCGCGCATGGCTGGTTCCACACCGGCGACCAAGGCGTGCTCGACGAGGATTTCTATCTGCGCGTCACCGGTCGGCTGAAGGAGATCATCAACCGCGGCGGCGAGAAGATCTCGCCGCTCGAGGTCGACGACGTGCTGATGGACCACCCGGCGGTTGCGCAGGTCGTCACCTTCGCCATGCCGCATGACAAGCTCGGCGAGGAGGTGGCGGCGGCGGTGGTGCTGCGCGAGGGCATGGCCGCCAACGAGAGCGATATCCGCAGCTATGCGGCGACGCGGCTCGCCGACTTCAAGGTGCCGCGCAAGGTCCTGATCCTCGACGAAATCCCCAAGGGCGCCACCGGCAAGCTGCAGCGCATCGGGCTTGCCGCCAAACTCGGACTTTGACGATGAAGATCACCATCTTCGGCGCCGGCGCGATCGGCGGCTACCTCGCCGCCAAGCTCGCCATGGCCGGCCGGACCGAGCTCTCGATCGTCGCGCGCGGCGCGCATCTCGACGCGATCGAGGCAAATGGGTTGCGCCTGATCGAAGACGGCCAGGAAACGTCGGTCCCCGTCCAAGCTGCCGCCAGGGCCGAGGAGCTCGGCGCCCAGGATTATGTGGTACTGGCGTTGAAGGCCCATTCCCTCACCCCTGCGCTCGACCAGATCGCGCCGCTGCTTGGGCAAGACACCGCCGTCGTCACGATGCAGAACGGCGTGCCGTGGTGGTATTTCCATGACGTCGGCGGGCCGCTGGAAGGCACGCGGTTGAACGCGGTGGACCCCGGCGGCAAGATCTGGCAGCGGATCGGGCCGCAGCGGGTCATCGGGTCGGTCGTCTATCCCGCCGTCGAGGTCGACGCGCCGGGCCTGATTCGCCATGTCGAGGGCAAACGCTTCTCGCTTGGCGAACCCTCCGGCGAGCGCAGCGAACGGGTCACGCTTCTGGCCGAGGAGATGGTCAAGGCCGGCCTGCAGGTTCCAGTCCGCGACGACATCCGCAGCGAAATCTGGGTCAAGCTGTGGGGCAATCTCTCCTTCAACCCGATCTCGGCGCTGACCGGCAGCACGCTGGCGGCGATCGTTGCCGACGAGGCAACCCGAACGCTTGCCCGCACCATGATGCTGGAGGCACAGGCGATCGGCGAAAGCCTCGGCGTGCGTTTTCCGATCGCGGTCGACCGGCGCATCAAGGGCGCCGGCGATGTCGGCGAGCACAAGACCTCGATGCTGCAGGACCTGGAACGCGGCCGGCCGATGGAGATCGACGCGCTGGTCAGCGCGGTGCAGGAACTTGGCCGGCTAACGGACAAGCCGACGCCCACCATCGATGCCGTGCTGGCGCTGGTGCGGCGGCTGGCCATCGAGCGCGGCTGCTATTCCTGAACCGCCCGGATCGATTGCTATCAGTCCTTCGCTGCCGGCCAATCATTCGCTGCCGGCTTCAGAAACCGCACACAAAGTTCGCCGACCATGCCGCGCCGCCCGACAACTGCTGGCCAGCCCAGCCAATGCCGCCAGCATGACGAATGGCATGGCCGCGATCCGGTGCCCTTGCAACGTTCGCGCTATCGTTGCCAGAACGGCTTGGCGAGCTCTGCCTCGACCTGCCGGTCCGTCAGACCGATATCGTCGATCAGATAGGGATTGTCCCTCGCCATTTGCGCAAGCTCCCAGCGAAAGCGGATCCGCTCGCGCCAGGACCGATCGTGCCAGCTCGCAATAATGCTCTGCAGGGTCGTCAGATGCCGACGCGCCATTGGCGCCACGGGCGTTCCCGACCGCGCTGTCTTGTGCGGGGCAAATTCAAGAATGTTGGTCATAACAACCTCCATATGGTTTGAGGGTCCGGAGGCCCTCGACCTGAAAGAGGCCGAATTCTGCAGGTTACGGACAGCGCCGTAATTAAGCCTTCCCAAATAGTTCTCAAAAGTTCCAAATGGGTAGAGCCGTTCACCGGTCCACGGAACCGGCAACCTGCCCTAACTCTTTGTTTTGACGCAATTCCCTGAGGAAAAGCGCTACGCGCTCTTCTCGGGAAAACCGTTTCACACAGTTCCTGAAATTGCTCTATAGATGCGCCCTATGCAGGGATCACGCTTCGCCTTTGGTCCGTTTGTGCTTGATTCCGGTGCGGGAACGCTGCTTCGGAACGATGCGCCCGTTGCCGTGGGCTACCGCGGGCTGCAGTTGCTCGCGGCGCTCGTCGGCCGGCCCGGCGACATCCTCAGCAAGGCCGAATTGATGGACGCGGCATGGCCGGGCACGGCGGTCGAGGAAGGCAACCTCACCGTCCAGATCGCACAGCTGCGCAAGCTCCTTGGACCGGCCGGGGATGGCGGCGAATGGATCGCGACGGTTCCCCGCGTTGGCTACCGTTTCACGGGAGCCGTCGAACAGCTCGGTGACGCGAAGCGAAAACCTTTGCCGCTACCCGGCAAACCATCGATAGCCGTGTTGCCGTTCGTCAATGTCAGCAACGATCCCGAGCAGGACTCGTTCGCGGATGGGTTGACGGAAGACCTGATCACCGACCTGTCGAGGATCTCCGGCCTGTTCGTCATCGCCCGCAATTCGGTCTTTGCCTACAAGGGAAAGGCGATGGACGTACGCGAGATCGCTGGCGATCTTGGCGTGCACTATCTGCTGGAGGGCAGCGCCCGACGCGCCGCGGGGCGCGTGCGCATCAACGCACAGCTGGTCGACGCCGTGAGTGGCGATCATCTATGGGCGGAACGCTTCGATCGCAGCCTGGAAGATATCTTTGCCGTCCAGGACGAGGTGACGGCCAAGATCGTGGAGGCGCTGCTCGGCCGGCTGCGCGCACCGCCGGCACGCAACCGGCCCAGAAATATCGAGGCCTACGATCTCTGCGTGCGGGCGCGCAAGCTGATGGATGATTCGCCGCAGATGGCGCAGGAAGCGCATCTGATGCTGACGCGCGCGGTGGCGCTCGATCCGGAATATGCAGAGGCGTATCGCTGGCTTGCCATGAACCATTGGATGGGATCGGTGCATTCCGGCGGACCAAGTGAGTCTTCCCGTAGCGTTGCTCTGGAACTGGCGCACAAGGCCGTGGCGATCGATCCCAACGATGCCGGCTGCCGCTGGGTCCTGGCTTACCTGCTTGCCTATGAGCGCCGCTTCACCGAGGCGGATGCCGAGTTTGCCAAGGCGTTCGAGCTCGACCCGAACGAGGCCGACGCCTGGGCGGCTCTGTCCGACATCGCGGCGCTGGCCGGGCGGGTCGAGGAAGCCCTTGAGCATATTCGCAAGGCGTTCCGCCTGAACCCGTTTCCGGCAAGCTGGTACTATCTGACGCTCGGCGCGGCGCAATATGCGGCCCGCGATTACGAAGCCGCTGTCGAGACATTGCGCCGGGACGAGACCTATCGGACAAGCTCACGCCGTTTCCTGGCGGCAAGCCTCGCGCAACTCGGCCGGCTCGACGAAGCGCGCGCGGAGGTCGAACTGTTCCTCGTCGGCAACCCGCATTTCACGACCCGGCACTGGGCCACGACAGAGCCCTTCCGCGACGCAGCGACGCTTGAGCATTTCGTCGATGGCTTCCGCAAGGCCGGTCTTCCGGACTGACGCGCCGGCGCGATCGAAGTCGACTTGGAACTATTGGGTACCCGCAAGGGCGTGCATGACGTCCATCATTTCCGACCGATGTCCTCGAAGCTGAGGTCGAAGCGCATGAGGTATTTGCGCAGCCGGTCGGCATCGTTGCCGCTGGTCTTTTGCAGCCTCGAGACGGCAAACAGTTTTCGGCCGGCTGCACTGATCGTATTGCTATCGCGGCAAACCTCCAGCACCGTGGCCAGCTGCGCCCGGTCGAACATGTCGATCTGGCTTTGTCGGTCCTTGCCGAGAACCTCCTCCAGAATGGCTTCACGATTGCCTGCATCACCAGCACGCCACAGGACGGTCAGGCGATCGACCTCGTGGCGCACGGTCTCTTCATCAATGCGGCCAAGCGGGGCCAGCGTCGCCATGCGGGTGACGGATGCCGAGAGATCGCGGAAATTGGCCCGCCACATCGCCTCCGGCGCGATGGCGAACCTGAGATAGAGCTCGCGCGCCTCCTTGTTGAAGGTGGCGTTCTGGCCCTCGCGCTCACTGAAGCGACGCAGCTCGAATTCGAGGTTTGGTTCGATGTCTTCCTTACGGTCACGCAGCGCCGGAAGCTGGAACGTCCACAGGTTCAGCCGTGCAAACAGATCCTCGCGGAACTTGCCCTCCTTCACACCGATCGAGAGATCGCGGTTGGTGCCGGCGAGAAGCTGGAAATCCGACATCACGTCCTGGTCGGCGCCGACCGGTAGGAAGCGCTTTTCCTCGATGGCGCGCAGGCACATGGCTTGCTCGTCAAGGCCGAGCTCGCCGATCTCGTCGAGGAAAAGCACGCCCTTGTTAGCCGACTTCATCAATCCGGCACGCTCGTTTTGGGCACCGGTGAAGGCACCCTTGACGTGGCCGAACAGCGTCGACATCGCCTGATCGCCACGGAGCGTCGCGCAATTGACCTCGATGAAGGCCCCGGAGACCTGCCGCTGCGCCTTCTTGAGTTCGTAGATGCGCCGAGCCAGCTGTGACTTGCCTGCCCCCGTCGGACCGGTCAGCAACACCGGCGCGCGCGAGCGGATCGTCACCTTCTCGATCTGGTCGATCATCTGGTTGAAGGCCGGATTGCGGGTGGCGATGCCCGATTTCAGGAACGACGTCGCCTCGTCGTGTTCGGCCGTAAATCGTGTGGCGATCGCATTGTAGCGGGATAGATCGAGATCGATGATCGAATGGCTGCCGGAGACATCCTCGTCGCGCCCTTGCTTGCGTGGCGAAAGCTGCAGCAGCCGCGCTGGGATAAAGTGCGCCTCGGTGAGCAGGAACCAGCATATCTGCGCGACATGGGTGCCGGTGGTGATGTTGACGAGGTAGTCCTCCTTCTCAGGATCGAACGCATAGCCGCGGGCGAAATCGCGCAGGCCGGTATAGACCTCGCTGAAATCCCAGGGATCTCGCATGCTGATGAGATGAGGTCGCACCTCGGTGGCGGGCGAGACCTGCTCGATATCGGCGATGACCTGCGTGGCCAGTTGACGCGACTGAGTCCCGTGAATGAGCTCCAGCCGATCGATGAACAACCCCGGTTGCTGGCACAGCGCCACCGTCGGCCGCCATTTTCTCCAGCGGTCGTCGGTACGGCCGACATCGAGCGTCGTTCCGAGAATGCCAATCGCAACGCGTCTTTTCATTTTATCCTATGATATAAACAGCGAGATTTTTAGATCACTATACAGACACATGCCTGGACGACGCCAGAGGCACGAGCTTTTGCGCTCGATTTTTCTTTCTCAATAAAATCAATTCATTAGAGCAAATTATGCAGATCGAGACCCGCACGCCCTTCAAACTGGCACGCAGCTTGTAGTGATGCTGGTGTGAAATGAAGGATGAGAACAATGGCGAACAAATCCGTGTTTGCGACGACTGCAGGAAAGCTGCTCCCGCCGGCTGACGCCAAGAACCACGAGGGCGCCCAGGCCTACCGCCTGTCGCCCCAACAGGCTCTGGCGCAGCTGGCGGCGACGGGCACGTTCAACGCGACCTTCTATGCCGAGCCGCGTGATCAGTTGGACGAGGTGCTGAAGCTCGCCTGGCAGGTCGAGCCGGAATTCCTGGCGCGCACCGCCGTCCACGCGTTCGAGCAGGGTTACATGAAGGATATGCCGGCGTTCCTGCTGGCCATCCTGTCCTGCATGCAAGGTGACGAGTTCAACCGCGCGTTCGGGCGCATCGTCCGGAACGGCAAGATGCTGCGCACTTTCGTGCAGGTAATGCGTTCCGGTGCCACCGGGCGCAAGTCGCTCGGCACGCGGCCGAAGCGCCTCGTCCAGGCCTGGCTCGAGCAGGCGGCCGACTTCGAGATCATGCGGGCCGCGGTCGGCAACGATCCGTCGCTGGCCGATGTCATCAAGATGGTTCACCCGAAGCCGAAAACGGCCTCGCGTGAGGCGCTTTATGGCTACCTGATCGGCAAACCGCATGAATTCGCGGCCTTGCCGGACGTGGTGAAGGCTTTCGAAGCGTTCAAGCGCGATCCGTCGCTGCCTGTGCCTGAAGTGCCGTTCCAGATGCTGACCTCGATGCCGCTGACATCAGCGCATTGGGTGCAGATCGCGGAGACGGCCGGATGGCAGATGCTGCGGCAGAACCTGAACACTTTCGCCCGCAACGGCGTGTTCGAAGTGGACGGGTTCGCGGAAAGGCTGGCGACGCGGCTGCATGATCCGGAGGAAATCCGGCGCGCCCGGGTGTTCCCGTATCAGCTCATGGTGGCGTTCACCATGACCGATGCGAGCGTGCCCGGCGTGGTCAGGGACGCACTGCAGGACGCGATGGAAATCGCGCTCGGCAACGTTCCCCGGATCAACGGCAACGTGGTCGTGTGCCCGGACGTTTCGGGCTCCATGGGCTCGCCGGCGACCGGGTACCGCAAGGGCGCGACGTCGGCCGTCCGCTGCATCGATGTAGCTGCCCTGGTGGCCGCCGCGATGCTGCGCCGCAACCCCACGGCCCGGGTCCTGCCGTTCGAGAACGATGTGGTTGATATCAGCCTCAACGCTCGTGACACGGTGATGACCAACGCCTCGAAGCTCGCCGCCATCGGTGGTGGCGGGACCAATTGTTCGGCTCCGCTGGCACGGCTGGTGCGGGAAAAGGCGAAAGTCGACCTGGTGGTGTTCGTGTCGGACAACCAGTCCTGGGTGGATGCGTCCGCGCATGCACATCAGGGCTCGGTGACGATGCAGGAATGGAGCAAGCTGAAGGGGTTGAACCCGGCAGCGAAACTGGTCTGCGTCGACATCCAGCCGTACACGACGACGCATGCCAAGCCGCAGGCCGACATCCTGAATGTCGGCGGCTTCTCCGACCGCGTCTTCGACGTGATCGGGACGATGTTGTCCTCGAGCGGCGACCCGGATCATTGGGTGCGCACGATCGAGGCGGTCGAACTCTGATATCGGTCCCGGCGGCGCGTCCGCCGGGACCAACAAACAAAGGTCATCAGGGCATGACGAATGCCGATGGAACTACAGGCTGTTCACCTTCAGGTCGCGGGTTCGAATCCCGTCGGGTCCGCCACTATGGACCCGTAGCTCAGCGGTCAGAGCGGGACGTTTCGTCAAACCTTGTCGTCATGTCCGACGACTTTTTGCACGGCTTCCGTCTTGGTTGGAAAAGGAGAAGAGAAATTGAGAGCGTGACGAATGCCTGTGGAACTACATCCTAACTTTCGGGTCGCGGGTTCGATTCCCGCCGGAGCTGCCAATCGGCTCCGTAGCTCAGTCGGCAGAGCAGAAAGGCAGTTTCACAACAGACTTGTCGTCACCCTCGCAAGAAACAGCCGCGGCGAATGCCGGATGGAACTACTGTACCAAGGAACGGGATGCTCCGTGAGGTTCGACTCCTCACCTCGCAGGCGCTCTCTGGCACGAGCGGGACTCCCAGGTTTCATCATATTTTTGTCGCTGCGGCCAACGGAATAAATGGCGAATGCTGGCAGGACTACAGGTAGCGCGCCCGCCAAAAGGCGGGAGGTCGGGTGTTCAAATCACTCTCTCGCTCCACCGAGCGGGGTGGCGCAGTCACCGTCCTGCCGATCCTTGTCGCCAGCGGATTGAAGAGGGCGAATGCCTGCGGGAATACACAGGTCACTGGGTGGTTCGAATCCACCCGTCGGTCGATTGATCGATCGGTTTCTCGCATCGACTTGTCGTCCACCTGGAGAAAGAAATGGCGAATGCAGGCAGGACTACAGGGATAGAGCGTCCGTGGCGAAAGTTGCGGAAGGCCGGATGTTCAAACCATCCCATCCATCCCTTTGGGAGGGAAAGTAGCTCAGCAATTGTCCTGCCGATCCTTGTCGCCAAACCGAACGAAAAGGACGAATGCCTGCGAGACTACAGGTAGACGCAGCCCGCTGCGGAGCAATTCCAGGAAAAGTGTGAAACGGTTTTCCGTCCGGAATTGCGCCAAACAAGCAAGCGGGTGCCGAAAGGCGTGAGGGTTCGTGTCCCTCCTTCGCACCTTGCGAAGTGGCGGAAAAATGTCTCGTATTCTCTTGTCGTCCGTCCGCGATACGCAGTGCTGCATATGTACCGAAAGTGAAAGACATGACCGAGATTTTGAGTGGACAGGATTTGATCGACGCCGGCATGCCGCAAGGCAAATGGTTCGGCAAGGCGCTCGTCGCCGCCAACGCGGTGCTGGAGAGCGGCGGATCGCAGGGCGATGCGCTGGAGGCCGCGCGCGGTTTCGCGCCGCCGCCTGCCCTGCCGCTGCATGCGGCGGCCTCGATGCCGCTGCATCTGAACATCGAGGCGGAAACGCCTGATGAGGCCGCCAATGTCGAAGCGGTGACGCGCAGCATGACCGAACTGATGCGCACTCCGGTCATTCGTGCGGGCGCGATCATGCCGGATGCCTGCCCGACCGGTCCGTCGGGCACCATTCCGGTTGGTGGTGTCGCAGTGTCCGAGGCGATCCACCCCGGCATGCATTCGGCCGACATCTGCTGCTCGATGGCGATCTCGGTGTTTCCTGGCGTGGCGCCTGCAGCACTCCTCGATGCCGTCCACACGGTCACCCATTTCGGGCCGGGCGGACGTCCGCGCGGCCAGCAGATCCGGCCGGCCAAGGAGGTCTTCGAGCGCTTCGAGGCCAACCCCTTGCTGCGCGATCTGACCAGCGCGGCGATCGAGCATTTCGGCACGCAGGGCGACGGCAACCATTTTGCCTATGTCGGCACGCTGAAGTCGAGCGGCGAGACGGCGTTGGTCACCCATCACGGCTCGCGCTCTCCGGGCGCGCGGTTGTACAGCAAGGGGATGAAGATCGCCGAGGGTGTTCGCAAGATCCTGTCTCCGGAAACCTTGCCGCAGAATGCCTGGATTCCGGCCGACACCAAGGAAGGCGACGAGTATTGGGAAGCCCTGCAGACGATCCGCGAATGGACCAAGGGCAACCACATGCTCATCCACGATCTGGCTGCCGAGCGTCTGTCGGCAAAGGTGTCGGACCGGTTCTGGAATGAACACAACTTCGTCTTCCGCCGTTCGGACGGGCTGTTCTACCACGGCAAAGGGGCCACGCCGGCCTTCGACGACTGGGCCGACGATGCGACCGATCTGACGCTGATCCCGCTCAACATGGCGGAGCCGGTGCTGATCGTACGCGGCAAGAACGCGGCGCACGGACTTGGCTTCTCGCCGCATGGCGCCGGGCGCAATTTCTCGCGTACCCAGCACCGGCGCATGCAGGCGGGGCGCAGCGACGCCGATATCTTCGCGCAGGAGACGAAGGGCATCGATGCCCGCTTCTTCTCAGGCGTGACGGATATTTCAGAGCTGCCGAGCGCCTACAAGAACGCCGCGTCGATGCGCCGCCAGATCGAGCATTTCGGTCTGGCGGAGGTCGTCGACGAGGTTCTGCCCCATGGCTGCATCATGGCCGGCGATTGGGAGGCCAATGCGCCCTGGCGCAAGAAACGGCAAGCGCGCCTGCAACAGGGGCGCTAGCCAGAAAATGGATGCGGGCCGCAAGGCCCGCATCCAGATCACCCGGTCAAGGCTCCCGCAACTGCTTGCGGCGCCAGGCGGCCGGCGCTTCGCCGATCCGTTCGCGGAAGACCCTTGAGAAATAGGCGGGGTCGTCAAAGCCGATCTCGTAGGCGATGTCCTCGACCGTTCGCACTGTGAACAGCAGCAGCCGCTTGGCCTCCAGCAATCGTCGCTCGCTGACCACCCGCTTGACGCCAGTGCCGAGCACCGCGCGGGCCGCCTTGTCGAGCAGATGCGGTGTCGTGGCCAGCGTCTCGACATAGCGGTCGACCGGCCAGTTGTCGCGAAAATGCACGTCGACGAGCCGCCGCAAACCCATTGCCAGCGAAGCCTCGGAAGAGGTTGTGGCGGTGGTCCCGTCGGGACCGAGGCGAGCGATGTGGGAGAGTGCGACGGCGATCAGCGCCGGCAGCATCTTGTCGTTGCCGGTTTGCGCCTCGGCGTATTCGGCCGCGATCATCTCCAGCACCGCCGCCAACCTCTTCCATGCGGCATGGAGCGGCAGGCCGTCGGCAAACACTGGCCTGTCCAGCGGCAGCAAGCTCTGGCCGGCAATGGCGGCGAGCGCGTCATCGGCGACCGAAACGACGATGGCATCGGTGCTGGGGCCGATCGATAAGCCATGCACGACTTTGCTTGGCACGAAGCTGACGGCGGGCGCCGAAAAGTCCCAGGAGCGGTCTTCAATGCGGTAGGTACCTGAGCCACTGGTCCAGTAGGTGATCTGGCCCATCTGCGGATGCTTGTGCGCGGCGACCTCGCCACGATGGATGTTGCTGCGGGCAAGCACTGTCTCGACATGCAGGAAACCGACATCGAGCGGCCGCACCGGCTCGCCATAGACGAAGAAGTCAGGGATGGAACTCTGGCTCATGGCGCCGGAAAAAGTCCAATCGGTTTTGTGGTTCCGTCCATAACCGATCCCCGGCCCAGGCGCTACAGTCGTCACCGCTAGTGGAGGAACATCATGCGCTCAGAAGACTTCCGTGCCGACAAGGGGCGTCCGTTCACCGGGGCCGAATACCTGGAGAGCCTGCGCGACGGCCGCGAGGTCTATATCAACGGCGAACGCATTGCCGATGTCACCACGCATCCGGCGATGCGCAATTCGGTGCGGTCGCTGGCGCGCCTTTATGATGCCCTGCATGACGCCAAGCAGCACGACGCGCTGACCTCGCCGACCGACACCGGTTCGGGCGGCTACACCCACAAATACTTCCGCGTTGCCAAATCCTCCGCCGAGCTTGTCGCCCAGCAGGCGGCAATCGCCCAATGGTCACGCATGTCCTATGGCTGGATGGGGCGCACGCCCGACTACAAGGCGGCGCTGATGAACACGCTTGGCGCCAATGCCGACTGGTATGGGCCGTTCAAGGACAACGCCCTGTCCTGGCATAGACGTGCGCAGGAAGCGGCGCTGTTCATGAACCACGCCATCGTCAATCCGCCGATCGACCGCCACAAGCCGGCCGAACAGGTGAAGGACGTCTTCGTCCACATCACTGGGGAAACCGACGCCGGCATCACCGTGTCCGGCGCCAAGGTGGTGGCGACGTCCTCGGCGCTGACCCACTATAATTTCCTGGCGCAGGGCTCGGCGACGGTCACCGAGGATCCGTCGCTGTCGGTGATGTTCATCGTGCCGATGAATGCGCCGGGGATAAAGATGTTCTGCCGCGTCTCCTACGAGCAGACGGCCAATACCGTGGCGGCACCCTTCGACTATCCGCTGTCGTCGCGCTTCGACGAAAACGACGCGATCCTGGTGCTCGACAATGTCTTCATCCCCTGGGAGGACGTGCTGGTGCTGCGCGATGCGCAGAAAATCCTGTCCTTCCATCCGGCTTCCGGCTTCATGCACGGCTATTGTTTCCAGGGCTGCACGCGTTTCGCCGTCAAGCTCGACTTCCTCGCCGGCCTGCTGGCTAAGGCGCTGCGCGCCACTGGCGGGGATGCCTTCCGCGGCAATCAGGCAGCGCTGGGCGAGGTCATCGCGCTGCGGCACATGTTCTGGAGCTTTTCCAACGCCATGGCCTACAACCCGATCCCGTGGGCGAACGGCGCGGTGCTGCCCAATCTGGAAGCGGCCCTTGCCTACCGGACCTTCATGTCGGAAGCCTATCCGCGCGTCATCGACACCGTGCGCCGGGTGATTGCCTCGGGGCTGATCTACCTGCCGTCCTCGGTGCGCGACTTCAACAATCCCGAGATCGACAAATATCTGGCGCAGTACGTGCGCGGCTCCAACGACATGGGCCATATCGAGCGCATCAAGATCATGAAGCTGCTGTGGGACGCGACCGGCACCGAGTTCGGCGGCCGCCACGCACTCTACGAGCTCAACTATGCCGGGGCGCCGGAAGAGGTGCGGCTGCAGGTGCTGAAGGGCGCCGAACGCGGCGGGCGGCTGAAGGCGATGGAAGAGCTGGTCGACACCTGCATGGCCGACTATGACGAGAACGGCTGGACGGGAGATACCTGGTTCAATCCGATTGCTTCGTCGGGTGAGTGAACCCAGATGGCCACGCAGATTTCGAAAGCCGATTTCCGCGACGCCATGGCGAGGGTCTGCGCGCCGGTCAACATCGTCACCACCGACGGCCCGGCCGGACGCGGCGGCTTCACCGCCACCGCCATGTGCAGCGTATCCGACGAGCCGCCGACGCTGCTGGTGTGCATGAATGGCCGCTCGACGCAGGCCGCCATGTTCCTGACCAACCGGCGCTTCTGCGTCAACGTGCTGACCCATGACCATATGCATCTGGCGGGAAAGTTCGCCGGCGCGACCAGGGACATGGAAGCCCGATACTCGGCGGCACGTTGGCAGACGCTCACGTCCGGCACGCCGGCACTGTCGGATGCGATCGTCAATTTCGATTGCGAGATCGAGGATGTGCATGTCGTCGGCACGCACAATGTCATGATCGGCCGCGTCATCGATGTCCGGCATGGCAGCGGCGGCTCGGCGCTGCTCTATGTCGACCGCGTCTATACGCAGCCGACCCGGCTTGGCAGCTTTGGCGGCTGACTCGGCGCGAAACCGCCCGGACTGGAGGTCAGCTCTCGCCGTCGATGAGGTTTTCCAGGAGATCGAGCAACTGCTCCAGCCTATCGTGGCCGAAGCGCTGTTCGATGTCGTCATAGATGACGCGACGCTCGGGCGAGAGAGCAACGATCAGGGCGGAACCGGCCGGGGCGATTGCCAGCACGACGCGGCGGCCGTCGCCTTCGGCCTTGTTGCGGGTGATGAACCTGCGCCCCTCGAGTGCCTTGATGATGCGCGTCAGGCTGGGCGGCAACACCGATGCGCGATCGGCAAGCTCCGTCGCCTCTACCGGACCGGCTTCGCTCAGCACGCGCAGCACGCGCCATTGCTGTTCGGTCACATCGTGGGCCGCGAGCATCGGACGAAACCGCGCCATCACCACTTCGCGGGCGTGCAGCAGCGCCATTGGCAGGGAACGACGGGTGTTTTCAGGCAGCAAGAAAAAGAGCCTCCCACGTTGGCTTGCGATCGAAAACAGGCCTTCCTTCAAGCCGAATCCGTCCACCGAAAGCCGTTCCAGCCATCCCGTATCGTTGCGCCAAGCCCGATGCAAGACTTGACTTCACGGGTGCCACATGTAATTAACGCGTTAACTACAACAAGGCAAGTGATTGGGGAGCGAAACGCCGTGCCGCACTTCTCCATCGAGTATTCGGCCAATCTCGATGCCAAGGTGGATATGGGCGAGTTGTGCGCGCTGGTGTTGCGCACCGTGCTGGACACCGGGCTGTTCGAAACCGGCGCCGTGCGGGTGCGGGCGTTTCGCGCCGAAGCCTACGCAGTGGCCGACAGGCTGCCGGAAAACGCCTTCCTCGACATGTCGTTTCGCATCGGAATCGGGCGCAGCGCGGAGGAGAAGAAGCGGACCGGCGAAGCCGTCTTCGCGGCGGTGAGCGAACACCTCGCCGCGCTGTTCGCAACGCCGCATTTCGCCCTGTCGCTCGAGATCCGGGAAATCGACCCGGTGCTGAGCTGGAAGAAGAATGCAATCCACCCGCGACTGCGCGGCAAGTGACGGAAGTTGAGATGTCCGACCTGCAAGGCAATCTGAAGAAGGCCGAGGCCTATCTGGCCCGTTTCAAGCGCGATGGCGTGCTGAACCAGATCGGCGGCGAAGCGGCGCCGGCGCTCGACGGCACGACGTTCGAAACGCTGTCGCCGGTCGACCTCAAGCCGCTGGCCAAAGTCGCGCGCGGTGGCGCCGCCGACATCGACCGCGCCGCCAAGGCGGCGAAGGTGGCGTTTCCGGCCTGGGCCGCGATGCCGGGCGAAGCGCGCAAGAAGCTGCTGCACAAAATAGCCGACGCGATCGAAGCGCGCGCCGAGGAGATTGCCTTCGTCGAATGCATGGACACCGGCCAGGCGCTGAAGTTCATGGCCAAGGCGGCGTTGCGGGGCGCCGAGAATTTCCGCTTCTTCGCCGACCGTGCGCCGGAGGCGCGCGACGGCGAAACGCTGCGGACCACAGGCCAGGTCAATATGACCACACGGGTGCCGATCGGCCCGGTCGGCATAATCACGCCGTGGAACACACCGTTCATGCTGTCGACCTGGAAGATCGCGCCGGCACTGGCCGCCGGCTGCACCGTGGTTCATAAGCCGGCTGAATTCTCGCCGCTGACCGCCCGCCTGCTGGTCGAGATCGCCGAAGAGGCCGGCCTGCCCAAGGGCGTGTGGAATCTCGTCAACGGCCTCGGCGAGCACGCCGGCAAGGCGCTGACCGAGCATCCCGACATCAAGGCGATCGGGTTCGTCGGCGAAAGCCGCACCGGGTCAATGATCATGAAGCAGGGCGCCGACACGCTGAAGCGCGTGCATTTCGAGCTTGGCGGCAAGAATCCGGTGATTGTCTTCGCCGACGCCGACCTGGAGCGCGCGGCCGTTGCGGCGGTGTTCATGATCTATTCGCTAAACGGCGAACGCTGCACCTCCTCGTCACGCCTGCTGGTCGAAGCCTCGGTCTACGACAAATTCACCGACATGGTGGCCGAGAAGGCAAAGCGCATCACAATCGGCCATCCCCTGGATCCCGCAACGGTGGTCGGCCCGCTGATCCATCCGGTGCACGAGGAAAAGGTGCTCTCCTATATCGAGATCGGCAAATCGGAAGGCGCGGTGGTCGCCGCCGGCGGTGGCAAATTCGCCGGTCCGGGTGGCGGCTGCTATGTCAGCCCGACGCTGTTTACCGGCGCCACCAACCGGATGCGCATAGCCCAGGAAGAGATCTTCGGGCCGGTGCTGACTGCCATTTCCTTCAAGGACGAGGCGGAAGCGCTGGCGCTGGCCAACGACACGCAATACGGCCTGACCGGCTATCTCTGGACGTCGGACGTCACCCGCGCCTTCCGCTTCACCGACGCGCTGGACGCCGGCATGATCTGGGTCAATTCGGAGAATGTGCGCCATTTGCCGACGCCGTTCGGCGGCGTCAAGAATTCCGGCATAGGCCGCGACGGTGGCGACCATTCCTTCGACTTCTACATGGAGACGAAGAACATAGCCTTCGCCACGACCCCGCACGCGATCCAGAAACTCGGCGGCTGACCGGAGGAAATCAAATGCCCTTGCCCAAGCCCAATCTCTACCCTGAATTCAACATCGTGCGCCTCAGCCATGTCGAGCTGGCCGTCACCGACCTCGCCAGGTCCCGCGCTTTCTATGTCAACACGCTCGGCCTGCAGGTCACCGACGAGACATCAGACACCATCTATCTCAGGGCATTGGAGGAGCGTGGGCACCACTGCATCGTGCTGAAGAAGGGCGCCACCGCCGAAGCGCGCGATCTTGGCTTCAAGCTGTTTTCCGAGGAGGACCTCGACAAGGCCGAGCATTTCTTTGCGGGAAAAGGCCTGCCGGTGGAATGGGTTGAGCGACCCTACCAGTCGCGCACCTTCCGCACCCGCGATCCGCACGGCATACCGCTTGAATTCTACGCCCAGATGGAGCGGCTGCCGCCGATCCATCAGAAATATGCGCTCTATCACGGCGTCAAGCCGCTGCGCATCGATCACTTCAACTGCTTCTCGCCCAATGTCGACGAGTCCGTCGCCTTCTACAACGAGCTCGGCTTCCGCGTCACCGAATACACCGAGGATGCCAGCAGCGGAAAGCTGTGGGCGGCGTGGACGCACCGCAAGGGCGGCGTCCACGACATCGCCTTCACCAACGGCATCGGGCCGCGCCTGCATCACGTCGCCTTCTGGGTGCCGACGCCGCTCAACATCATCGACCTGCTCGACCTGATGGCGACGACCGGCTATCTCGCAAACATCGAACGCGGCCCCGGCCGGCACGGCATTTCCAACGCCTTCTTCCTCTACGTCCGCGATCCGGACAACCATCGCATTGAGATCTACTGCTCGGACTACCAGACGGTCGACCCGGACCTCGAGCCGATCAAATGGGACCTCAAGGACCCGCAGCGCCAGACGCTGTGGGGCGCCCCGGCACCGAAAAGCTGGTTCGAGGAAGGCAGTGCATTTGCCGGGGTTGCGGCCCGCGACCCCGATCTGACGGCGTCGCCGATCATTGCGCCTTGATGGCGGACGCAGGCCCAATGAGGAGACCCGGATGACTGGATATGGGCGGCTCGCCACCTTCACCGTCGGCGGCAAGGCACGGTATGGCGCGATCACCGGCAAGGGCGTCGTCGACCTGTCGGCCCGCCACGGCCAGTGGCCGACGCTGCGCGAGGTGATCGAGGCCGGCGCCTTGCTGCGCCTGGCGGAAGAGGCCGACGCCTTCGCCGCCGATTTCCCGCTCGACGCCATCGCCTACGATATCCCGATCCCGGCACCGGAAAAGATCATCTGCGTCGGCGTCAACTATCCCGACCGCAACGAGGAGTACAAGGACGGCCAGGCAGCACCTGCGAATCCGTCGCTGTTCATCCGCTTTCCGCGCTCGTTCGTCGGCCATGGCGCGCCGCTGGTGCGGCCGCCGGAATCACCGCAGTTCGACTATGAGGGCGAGATCGTCATCGTCGTCGGCAAGGCCGGCCGGCGGATCGCGCAAGTCGACGCGCTCGATCACATCGCAGCACTCTCACTGTGCAATGAGGGCACCATCCGCGACTGGGTGCGCCATGCCAAGTTCAACGTCACGCAAGGCAAGAATTTCGACCGCAGCGGCTCTATCGGCCCGTGGCTGGTGCCGTTCACGGATGAGGCGCAGATCGCCGACATCGCGCTGACCACCCGCGTCAATGGTGAGTTGCGCCAGCAGGACCGCACCAGCAGGATGATCTTCTCGTTCCGCAAGATCATCGCCTATATCTCCACCTTCACCACGCTGGTGCCCGGCGATATCATCGTCACCGGCACGCCGACGGGTGCCGGCGCCCGCTTCGAGCCGCCGATCTGGCTGAAGCCGGGCGATGTGATCGAAGTGGAGGCCGAAGCCATCGGCGTGCTCAAGAACGGCGTCGTCGACGAGGCAGCATCATGACCCCCGAGCAAGTGGAAGACGCCGCGTCGCGGCTGTTCGAGGCCGAGCGATCGCGCCGCCAGATCCGCCTGCTCAGCCTCGACTTTCCCGAGGCGACGATGGAGGACGCTTATCGCGTGCAGGCCGCCCTGGTGACGCGCAAGATCGATGCCGGGCTGAAACCGAAGGGTTGGAAGATCGGGCTGACCTCCAAGGCGATGCAGTATGCGCTGGCCATCGACACGCCTGATTCGGGCGTGCTGTTCGACGACATGTTCTTTAGCGATGGCGCGACAATTCCCGCCGGCCGCTTCATCCAGCCACGCGTCGAGGCCGAGATCGCCTTTGTCATGAAGGCACCGCTGAAGGGTCCGGGCGTGACGATCCTCGACGTGCTCAACGCCACCGACTACATCACGCCGGCGCTCGAAATCCTCGACACGCGCATCGAGCGCGTTAATGCGGAGACGAAGAAGGCGCGCACCTTCTTCGACACGATTTCCGACAATGCGGCCAATGCCGGCATCGTCATTGGCGGCCGGCCGCAGCGGGCGCAGGAGGCTGACATGCGCTGGATCGGCGCCATCGTCTCGCGCAATGCCGAGGTCGAGGAGACCGGGCTTGGCGCCGGCGTGCTCAACCATCCGGCGATGGGCATTGCCTGGCTGGCGGACAGGCTCGCCCGTTACGGCATGTCGATCGCGGCCGGGGACGTTGTTCTCTCGGGGTCCTTCGTGCGGCCGGTCGAGGCGCGGTCCGGCGACACTATCGTCGCCGATTTCGGCAGTTCTGGCACGGTCAGCATTCACTTCGCCTGACGGTCGGCAACCCCGATCAGCCGCCATGCAGATTGGCGATCACCACATCGGCTGCGATGGCTGACATGCGCATGCCGACATCCCTGGTGATGTCGCCTTCGACGCGGCTCTGCACCCAGCCGAGGAAGGCGAAGGCGCGCAACGCTGAAAACAGCGGCAGTGCTGCGATGTCCTGCGCCGTCAGTTCCCGCCGCTGCCGATAGCCGTCGAGCAGGGCGGCCTCGATCAGCGGATAGATCGCCTCCTCGCGGTTCTGGTAGAGGGCGACGGCAAGATCGTACATGTGCCAGCCATAGCCGCAATCGTCGAAATCGATGATGCGGATCGCGCCGTCATGGACGAGCACGTTTTCGCGCACCAGATCGGCGTGGATAATGCCGAAATTGCGGGCGCTGCGTTCATGTTCCGACAAGGCCCTCACGGCCTTTTCGCGCGCCTGGAAAACCAGTTCCCGACGAGGACCATCAAGGAAGGGCGAGGTCTCGAAGCGGCCCCAGGTTGGGCTCGGGCCGAAGAAGCCGTCGAAATCCCAGGCATGGCGGGTAAAGCCGGGGGGCGGCGTCCAGGCGGCGGTGACATTGTGCATATGGGCGACGGTTCGCCCTATCGCCGTGAAAACCTGCCTTGCCTGCTCGGGCGTGTAGTCCAGCGGCACGCCTCGCGCCCCGACGGCGCGGCCCTCCAGCCAGCTGAGGCAATCGACCTGGCGACGCGGCCCCGATGTGCCGGCATCGACCGGCACGAACAGGTCGCCGGTCAGCGTCGCGACCGGAGACGGCGTGGCGACGCCGGCCGACTGCAGGAAGGCCATCCATTGCAGTTCCGAGCGCAGCGCGGCGTCTGAATGATAGCCAAGCCGGTGAACGCGCATGGCCGCCGGCTGGCCATCGGGCAAGTGGACCCGAAAAACGGCGTTCTCGCGGAATTTCAGCAGCTCGGGCTCACCGTCGCGGATGCCCCAATGCTGGAGCGCGCGCCGCGCCAGTTCGGTGACGGTGGCGGCATCTTCCGGTTCGGACGGCACGGAAACAGCGTTCACGCCGAAACTCCGCCAACTTCATCAAGCACCTCGTCGAGCGTGCCGATCAGGAAGGCGGCATCGTCGCGGGAAAACGGCATGGGCGGGCGGATCTTCAGCACATTGCCGTGGATGCCGGTCTTGCCCATCAGCACGCCGCGATGGCGCATCCGGTTGGCGACTTGCTCGGCAATGTCTGATGCCGGCTCGCGCGTCTTGCGGTCGTGAACCAGTTCGGCACCGAAGAACAGCCCGGCGCCCCTGACCTCCCCGATGCATTCGTGGCGTTCGGCCAGCGGGCGCAGCAGGCCCTGCGCATAGGCGCCGACATCGCGTGCGTTGGCGACGAGATCTTCTCGCTCCAGAACATCGAGAACGGCATTCGCCACCACGCAGGAAACCGGGTTGCCGCCAAAGGTGTTGAAGTAGCGGAACGCGTTGCGGAAGGTCGCCAGGATGTCGCTGGTGGTGACCACGGCGGCGACCGGGTGGCCGTTGCCCATCGGCTTGCCCATGGTGACGATGTTGGGAACGAAGCCGGCGCGCTGGTGGCCCCAGAAATGGCTGCCGGTGCGGCCGAATCCGGGCTGCACCTCGTCGGCGATGATCAGGCCGCCGGCTTCGCGCACCGCACGCAGCGCGTCGTCGAAGAATCCAGACGGCAGCGCAGGGAAACCCTCATTGGCCAGCAGCGGACACAGGATGATGCCGGACAGGCCGATGCCGTCCTGCTCCAGCGAGGCGATGGCTTCGCGCACAGCGTCGCCAAAAGCCTTGCCGTTGGCCATCGCCTCCGGATGGCGATAGCTGTCGGGGGCCTGCACCAGCCTGACATGGCGGGCACGGCCGCCGATCGGCGGCATGCGCGTGCTGAGCTGCGAAACGGCGGACGTGTTGCCGTGATAGGTGGCGTCGGTGGCGATGATGCCCATGCGGCCGGTGGCGGCCTGCGCCATGCGCAACGCGATGTCGTTGGCCTCGCTGCCGGTGCAGGTCAGGATGGCGGTGGACAGGTTGGCGTCAAAGGTCGCGGTCAGCCGGTCGACATAGTCTAGGATGGCCGTGTGCAAATAACGCGTGTGGGTGTTGAGCAGGCTTGCCTGCCGGCACAGGGCCTCGACCACATGCGGATGGCAATGGCCGACATGGGCGACATTGTTGTAGGCATCGAGATATCTGCGGCCGTAGGCATCATAGAGCCAGACGCCTTCGCCGCGCACCACATGCACGGGCTCATCGTAGAACAATTGCGATTTCGCGCCGAGTAGGCGGGAACGCCGGCTAACCAGCGCCTCCTCGGCCAGTTTTTCCTGCGAATAAGCCATTTGTGTACCGAAACTCCGTTGTAGCCGCGTCAGACCTTCGACAGCCCCGCGTCCAGCGCTTCGCCGATCTTCACAACGTCGGCGGCGCTGATGATCAGCGGCGGCGAGAGGATGATGTTGTTGCCGGACACGCGCAGCATGACGCCGGCTTCATAGGCCGTCTCAGAAACCACGGCCATGGTCTTCTTGTCCGTAGGCTTCTTGGTAGCGCGATCCGAGACCAGTTCGAGTGCCGCCATCAGGCCCTTGTACCTGACATCGCCGACGATGGCGTGCCTGGCCTTCAGCCCCTCCAGCACGGCTGCGAGTTCGATACCGCGCGCGGCCGCGTTCTCGTTCAGGCGAAGCCGTCTGGTCTCGGCAAGTGCCGCCAGCCCCGCGGCGCAGCCGACCGGGTGGCCGGAATAGGTATAGCCGTGGCCGATCGAGCCGAAGCTGGTCTTGTCAGCTTCGAAGACGTCTGCAACCCTGGAGCCGATCAGCGTGGCGCCGAGCGGGAAATAGCCTGAGGTGATCGCCTTGGCGATGGTCATGAAATCCGGCTTCACACCTGACAGCCGCGAGCCCGACCATGCGCCCGTACGGCCGAAGCCGGTGACCACCTCGTCGGCGATCAGCAGAATCTCGTGGCGATCGCAGATCTCGCGTATCAGCGGCATGAAGCTCTCATGCGGGACGATCACACCGCCGGCACCCAGAATCGGCTCCATGATGAAAGCGGCGATGGTGTCGCCGCCCTGGAAGGCGATCTCGTCCTCCAGCGCCTTGGCGCAGAGTCTCGCCAGCCGCGCCGGATCTGTCTCGTCGAACGGGTTGCGGAAGGTCCACGGCGCCGGGATATGAAAGACGCCGGGGAGCAGCGGCTCGTAGTTGCGGCGGAAATTGGCATTGCCGTTGACCGATGCGCCACCGAAATGCGTGCCGTGATAGCCCTTCTTCAGGGCGAGGAACTTGGTGCGATCACCCTGGCCGCGGATCTTCCAGTATTGCCGGGCCAGCCGCAGCGCGGTTTCGACCGAATCCGAGCCGCCCGAGGTGAAGAACGTCCGCACCATGCCTTCCGGCTCGAACCATTCGCTGAGCTCGTAGGCGAGCTCGATCGACGGCCCGGTCGAGGTGCCCCGAAAGCCGGAATAGTAGGGCAGCGCGCCGAGCTGGTCGGCGATCGCCTTTTTGATCGGATCGCAGCTGTAGCCGAGATTGACGTTCCACAGGCCGCCGACCGCGTCGAGCACGCTCTTGCCGTCAATGTCGGTGACGGTGACGCCCTCGCCCTTCATGATGATCTTCGGCGGATTGGCCCGCATCTCGGCCGGATGCGCCATCGGATGCCAGATCGGCTTGGCGTTCTTTTCGGTGAGGAAATTGATGTCGCGCATGGCAGGCTCCGCAAATGGTCTCAGACGGCTGGGACGAGGTCGAAATGGCCGAGGGCTTCGGCGTAGGAAAGTGCTGGCCGGGCAACATCGAAATGAACGGTGCGCATGCCGGCAGTGCGGCCGCCATCGACATTGCGCTGCTGGTCGTCGACGAAGACACAGGCGCTAGCGGGCAGACCAAGCGCCTCGGTAACGAAGGTATAGGCGCGAGGGTCGGGCTTAAGGATGCCTGTATAGGTGGCGTCGATTATTGTGTCGAACAGGCCGAGCAGCGGCAGCCGCCGGCGGAAGTCGGCCCCGTAGAAGAGGTCGAGCTCGTTGGACAGGATCGCCAGGCGAATCCCCGCCGCATGCACAGCGCGGATGGCGCTGTCGGCCTCCGGCCGCACCACCTTTTCCGGCTCCGCCCCGCGCGCACGGCGGACGAAGGTTTCCATCACCTGCCAATCTTCGCCGACGAGCCGGCCAACCTCGCCTGTGCGCGTACGCCAATAGTCGCGCTCGCTGATCTCGTCGGCCTGCATCGCGCGCCAGAGCGGATCGCTGTCCGGATCGAACGGGCCGCGCCAGTGCAGCGTTCCCGGCTCGAGGCCGAGCGCCTGTTCCGTCAAGGCATGCGTCTCGAACAGTGTCCGGGTGACGACACCGCCGAAATCCAGGACCAGCGCCTGGGCCGAAGGAACGCTCACGCGGCCACTCCATTGACAGGCATGCCGCGCGGAACGATGCCTTCCTCGACCCATCGGTCGAAGATCTCGAGCGCCTTGCCGACGAAGTCGTCGCTGTTGATGTGGGCGTCGATCTCGTGGAACTCTACGCCAACAGGCATGGCCTTGCGCATTTCGTCGACGAAGGCGGCGAGAGCTTCTGGCTCGTGGAGCGGCTCGCCCTGCATGTCCCATTCCTGGATGCCTCCGGAGGGCAGGATGAAGGCGGAGCGCCCTTTCGCCGCGCCGAGCTTGGCGGCGATGGTCCTGGCGACCTGGCGGCGATCGTCGGCATCGACGGTGACCGAACCGATCAGCCTGTTATGAGCGTGGAACGGGCGTTGCGCAAATTTAGCCGGCAAATCCTGCCAGGTCGGCAGATCGACCATGTCGACGGCTCCGGGCGCCGCGATCTGCGGAATGCCGCGGGCGCCGGCGTTCTCCAGCCGGTCGATGCCGGAACTGACGACGGAGCCGGCGAGATGGTTGGTGATTTCCTGCAGGCTGAAGTCGAACACCGCGCAGAAATGGCCTTGCCCTGCAATCGATTCGAAGGCGCGGCCGCCCATTCCGGTGGTGTGGAAGACGGCGACATCATAGCCACGCTGCTCCAGCGCAGGCTTCAGCGTCTTCATGTAGCGCAGGCAGCTGCTGCCGAGCGAGGTCATGCCGATGGTTGGGCCGGTGGCGGGAGCCGTGGCGCGCGACGCCAGCATGATCCTGGCCGCACCGACAACCGCGCCGCAGGCCTGCGAGAGAACCGCCTTGCAGATGGTGTTGAGGCCATAAAGCCCACCCGCCCAGAGGATCATCATCAGGTCGGGCGCGACGCGTTCGGGTGGGATGAGATGCGAATAGGCTATGGTCGAGACGACGAATTTCGGCACGCCGAGCGGCAGGCAAAGCGCCACGTCGAGCGCAAGGTCGGTTCCCATCGAGCCGCCGATGGCGATGAAGCCATCGATCTCGCCGCTTTGATAAAGCTTGCGCGCCAGTTGCACGGCGCCACCGGCCATCAGCGTCATGGCGGTGTTCTCGTCACCGCTCGAAACGATCTCGGCGATCGTCACATCCACGGCGCGCGCAACGGCATGCTTGTCGTGATCGGGGCTGTAGGGCGGGTCGCCCAGCACGCTGACATCCATCATCACGGCGCGGCCACCCGATGCCTCGATGCACTGCTTCATGAACTGGAGCTCGTCGGCCTTGGTGTCACCGGTGCCGATGACCAGGATGCGGGGCACTGTTGCCGTCTCTGCGGACATCACGCCTGCCTCCTCAGGGTTTGCAGGTTTTCGCCGTTGAGGCGCATCGAAATCTCCCGTGCCGCGGCCATCACCGCAAGCCCCCGTTCCGCGATCGCCGCCGCCGTCGTCCTGGCCTTCGGCGCGGCCACCGCGATGGTGCCAAGCGCAAAGCCGTCCGCCGCGCGGATTGCCGCCGCGACGCTGATCACGCCTTCCTCGAAACCTTGGTCGCAGATCGAATAGCCGCGGTCGCGCGTCTCCTCGATGGAGCTGGAAATGGCGGCCGGCTCGATCAGCGTATGCGTCGTGAAGGCCTTGAGGGAGCCCGTCAGGCATGCCTTGACGGTCTCGTCGCGGGCGAAGGCCAGATAGGCGATGCCGGAGGCGGTGGAGTGCAGCGGCAGAAGCTGGCCGATATCGATATTGACCCGGTTTGCCCAGGCCGGATGTTCGACATGGACGGTGACCAACGCATCGACGCCGAATTCCGACAGATGCACGGTCTCGGCCGTGGACGCCGCGAGGTCCCGCACCAGGGGAACCGCTGTCTGCAGGAAGGGAAAGCGCGCCTCGCGGACGCGGGCCAGACGCGACAGGCCGGCGCCGAGGCGATAGTGCCGGGTGGCGGCATCCTGTTCGACGAAGCCATGGCCGGTCAACGCCACCAGCAGCCGTCGCGTCGTCGCCTTGTCGAAGCCCGACCGGCGCGCCAGATCCGACAGCCCGAGTTCGGGCTCGTCGACGGTGAACAGCTCCAGAAGTGAGATCGCCTTGCCGACCGTACCCAACTTCGCCTCCTTCGACTAATCATTTAACGTGTGAATTAACTTGACAGGCATCGGCTTTGTTTGCAAGTCTATATTCAAAATAAGGGTTCACATAATGAACCGGCATCCAGAGCAGATGGAACAGGCCGATTGGCCGGCGGACCCAAGGGTTCGCACACAGGAGGGACCAATGTCAGCAGTTACGGAGCAGGCGCCGGCCAACAGGCTGCGCAAGAACAGTCTTGGCGTCGGCGCCATCACCTTCATGGTGATTTCGGCGGCGGCCCCCCTTACGGCGGTGGCAGGCGGCACGCCGCTCGGCATGCTGATGGGCAACGGTGCCGGCTTTGCCGGGACCTATCTCATCGTGACCATCCTGCTGCTGCTGTTCGCGGTCGGCTATGTGACGATGTCGCGCCATGTCGGCAATGCCGGCGCCTTCTACGCCTATGCGGCGCGCGGCCTTGGCGGCCTGGCCGGCGGCGCCACGGCGCTAATCGCGATCCTGTCCTACAATGCCATGCAGATCGGCGTCATGGGCCTGCTCGGCGCAGCGACAGCCGGATTGTTTGCCGGCTGGGGCATCAATTTGCCCTGGTGGGTATGGAGCTTCATCGCCATCGCGCTGGTCGCCGTGCTCGGCTATCGCCAGGTCGACCTGTCGGCCAAGATCCTGACCGTGCTGGTGCTGTGCGAATATCTGGTGGTGCTTGTCCTCGACATCGCCATCCTCAAGACCGGCGGCGATAGCGGACTGTCGGCGGCGCCGTTCAGCTGGAGCCAGATCACATCAGGTGCACCGGCCATCGCCATCCTGTTCTGCTTTGCCGCCTTCATCGGTTTCGAGGCGACGACCATCTATGCCGAGGAAGCCCGCGACCCCGAGGTCACCATTCCGCGTGCTACCTATTTCTCCGTCCTGCTGATCGGCGTCTTCTACATGGTCACGGCATGGCTGATGGCCGTCGGCGCCGGCGTCGACAAGCTGCTGCCGGCGCTGCAGGGGCTGCAGGATCCGACGACCTTCCTGTTCGGCCTGTCCGATCGCTACGCCGGAACGATGCTGTCGCACGCGATGAGCATCCTGTTCGTTTCGAGCCTGTTTGCCGGCGTGCTGGCATTCCACAATGCGGTTGCCCGCTACATCTACGTCTCGGGCCGCGAGAAGCTTCTGCCGCAGACGATCGGCGTGACGCATTCGCTGCACCAGAGCCCGCATGTCGCTTCGGTCATCCAGAGCGTGCTGGCGGCAATCGTCGTCGGGCTGTTCGCCGTGCTCGGCCTCGATCCAGTGCTGGCATTGTTCTCGTGGCTGACCAATGTCGCGACGCTCGGCGTCATCGTCATGATGGCGGTGGCCTCACTGGCCGTGGTGATGTTCTTCCGGGCCAATCCGGCTGCGCAGGAGAACGCGTTGAAGACCACCATCCTGCCCGGGCTGACCTTCATCGCCTTCGTCGTCATCATCTACCTGATCGTCGTCAATTTCGGCGGCCTGTCCGGGGCCAGCGGCTTCCTCGGCGTGTTCCTGCCCGGGCTGGTGCTGATTGCCGCTGTTGTCGGGCTGCTGCTGGCAAGCGCACTGAAGAGCCGCGATCCGGTCGCCTTCGAAAATCTCGGCCAGCCGTTGAAGGATTGAGCGAAGCTAGAGGGCGGCGTATCGCGTCGCCCTCTAGCGCATGTTTCCTGGGAGTCCGTTACCAATGATCAGCCAAAATGCCATCGACGCCCTGCGCAAGACGGAAATCGGCGCACGGCGCCTGTTCATCGATGGCCTGCAGATCGATGGCATGAGCGGCGCGAGCCTACCGGTGACATCGCCGGTCGACGGCCGGCCCTTCGCCAACATCGCCGACGGCAATGCCGCCGACATCGACCGCGCCGTCATGTCGGCGCGCAAGGCCTTCGAGAAAGGTTCGTGGTCGCGCTCGGCACCCGCCTTCCGCAAGAAGGTGCTGACAAGACTCGCCGAGCTGGTCGAAGAGCATGCCGACGAACTGGCCGTGCTTGGCGTACGCGACAACGGCACCGAAATCGGCATGGCCTACAAGGCCGAACCGCTCTCGGCGGTAGGCACCATCCGCTACTATGCCGAGGCGATCGACAAGACCTATGGCGAGATCGCGCCGACGGCCGAGAACGTGCTCGGGCTGATCCACAAGGAGCCGCTCGGCGTCGTCGGCGTCATCGTGCCGTGGAACTTTCCGCTGATGATCGGCGCCTGGAAGATTGCGCCCGCGCTCGCCGCCGGCAATTGCGTGGTGGTCAAGCCGCCGGAGATCGCTTCGCTGACGCTGCTGCGGCTGGCCGAATTGGCAATCGAGGCCGGACTTCCCGCCGGTGTGCTCAACGTCGTCACCGGGCGCGGCGCGGTCACCGGCGAAGCGCTCGGCCTGCATATGGATGTCGACGCCATCGCCTTCACCGGTTCGGGGCCTGTCGGTCGGCGGCTGCTCGAATATTCAGCGCGTTCCAATTTGAAGCGGGTCTTCCTCGAACTCGGCGGCAAGTCGCCCAACATCGTCTTTGCCGACGCTCCGGACCTGAAGCAGGCGGCGGTCGTCTCGGCCAACGGCATCTTCCGCAATTCCGGCCAGGTCTGCGTCGCCGGCTCGCGCCTGCTCGTCCAGGCGTCGGTCTATGACCGCTTCATGGACGAGCTGCTCTCGGCGACCACGCGGCTGAAGGTCGGCGATCCGCTCGATCTCTCTAGCGACGTCGGCGCGGTGTCGAGCTCCGAACAGCTGGACAAGAATCTCGGCTTCGTCGAGCGGGCGCAAGCCGAAGGCGCCCGGCTGCTCACCGGCGGTGAACGAATTCTCGCCGAGACCGGCGGCAGCTACATGGCGCCGACGATCTTCGAAAACGTGACGCAGGACATGCAGCTGGCCCGCGAGGAGGTGTTCGGGCCGGTGCTCGGCGTCATGCGCTTCGAGACCGAGGAGGAGGCGGTGCGCCTTGCCAATTCGACCGTCTATGGACTGGCCTCGGCGGTGTGGACCGCCAACCTCTCCACCGCGCATCGCATGGTGCGCGCCATCAATGCCGGCGTCGTCCACGTCAACACCTATGGTGGCGCCGACATCACCGTGCCACTTGGCGGCGTTAAGCAATCCGGCTTCGGCCGCGACAAGTCGCTGCACGCGCTGGACAAATATCTCGACCTCAAGACTGCCTGGATCGCTTTCTAAGACCAACGGCAGCGCCGGTTCTCTTGGATTCTGCCTCACTCTCAGGGCGCACCGGGATCGACTGCGGCCCCCCTGCGGTCGGTCCGGCGGCGTCTTTTGCTCAGTCTCCTGAAATTTTTGAGAGAATATTCCCGGCTTTGACGAGAACGGCGAAACGCGTTCTTTGATAAAATCGATAGAATTTCTGACGATGTGTTCAAGGCTCGGCAATCCGCCCGGCTGCCATGACTTCACAACCGCAGAGATCAATCATGACTGACTTCAAAAGCACTTTGCCATCTTCCCTTTGGTCAACCCTCAACCGGCGCAGTGGCCTTGCTCTGCTGTTCGCGTCGGCTGTCGCGATCGGCAGCCTGATGGCGCCTCATGCGTCGTTCGCCGAGGACAAGAAGGCGATCAAGGTCGGCATCATCAGCGGTGAGGACGAGGATGTCTGGCGCGTCGTTGTCGCGCAGGCGGCCGAAAAGGGCCTCACCATCGAGACCGTGGTGTTCAACGACTATACCCAGCCCAACGAGGCGCTCGAGCGTGGCGAAATCGATGCCAACGCCTTCCAGCACCAGCCCTATCTCGACAATCAGATCAAGACACAGGGCTACCACATCGTCCGCGTCGGCTATACCGGCGTGTGGCCGATCGGCCTCTACTCGAAGAAGTACACCAAGGTCGTCGACCTGCCCGAAGGCGCGGTTATCGGCGTGCCTAACGATCCGTCCAACGAAGGCCGGGCGCTGCGCGTGCTGCAGAACGAGGGCGTTATCAAGCTGAAGGACGGCACCGGTATTCTGGCCACCACCGCCGACATCGCCGAGAATGCCAAGAAGGTGGTGATCAAGGAGCTCGATGCCGGCATCGTCGGCCGTTCGGTCGAGGACCTTGACGCCGCCGTCGTCAACACCGATTGGGCGCTGAAAAGCGGCCTGACGCCGGAAAACCGCATTGCGCAGGAGCCCATCGCCGACAATCCCTACCGCAACTTCATCGCGGTGAAGGTCGGCAATGAGAACGAGGCCTGGGTGAAGACGCTGGTGGCGTCCTATCAGAACGAGGCGGTGAAGGCCGAGTTCGACAAGGTCTACAAGGGCACCGGCCTCAGCGCCTACTAGGGATATGCGGGCGCTGACGTGCCTGCTTTTACCGGGAAAGCGGTCCGCGCAACGCGCGGGCCGCAATTGTATTTCTAGGGATCCGCGCATGAACCAGCATTTTACCGCAACCGCCGAGACCACGGACCAGCCGGGCGCAACACCGCAGGACGTGGTGCGTCTTGTCGACCTGAAGCGCCGCTTTGGCGTCACGGCGGCGCTTGATGGCGTCTCGCTGACGGTGCGCAAGGGCGAGATCCTCGGCATCATCGGCCGCAGCGGCGCAGGCAAATCGACGCTGATCCGCTGCCTGAACGGGCTGGAGCGGCCCGATTCCGGCGAGGTGTTCATCGAAGGCCGCGAGATCAGCCGGCTCGGCGAGCGCGATCTGCAGCCGCTGCGGCGGCGCATCGGCATGATCTTCCAGCACTTCAACCTTTTGTCCGCCAAGACGGTCGAGGACAATGTGGCGCTGCCCCTGAAGATCGAGGGCCGGCCGAAGGCCGAGCGGCTGCAGCGCGCCGCGGAACTGCTTGACCTTGTCGGCCTGTCGGAGAAGGCCAAGGCCTATCCGGCATCGCTGTCGGGCGGCCAGAAGCAGCGCGTCGGCATCGCCCGGGCGCTTGCGGCGCGGCCGGCGCTGCTGCTGTCGGACGAAGCCACTTCGGCGCTCGACCCGGAGACGACACGCTCCATCCTCGCCCTGCTGAAAGACATCAACCGGCAGCTTGGGCTGACCATCCTGCTGATCACCCATGAGATGGAGGTGATCCGCTCGATCGCCGACCGGGTGGCGGTGATCGATGCCGGCCGCATCGTCGAGGAAGGGCCGGTCTGGTCGGTGTTTGCCGAGCCGCGCTCTGAGATCACACGCAGCCTGCTCGGCGCCATCCGGCCGCAGCTGCCCGCCGAACTGGCCGCCCGGCTGCTGCCGTTAGCCGGCGCGGAGACGGTCCTGCGCGTGGACGTGGCCGGCGAGGCGGCGCGTGGCCCATTGTTGTCCGATCTCGCCACCGCCGTTCCAGGCCCCTTCCGTCTCATCCACGGCGGCATCGACCACATCCAGCAGCAGCCCGTCGGGACGCTGTTCGTTTCCGTCCCTGGCAGCGATGCAAGCCATCTCGCCGCCGTCATCACATTCCTGAAGGCCCGCCAGGCGCGGGTGGAGGTGCTTGGCCATGTCGCCAATCCTGTTTGAGCTTCTGCTGCGTTCGATCTGGGAGACCGTGCTGATGACGGCCGCGTCCGGCCTGATCTCGCTGGTCTTCGGCCTGCCGCTGGGGCTGGCGCTGATCGCCACCGAACGCGGCGGCATCGCCGAAAGCCCATGGGTGAACCGCGCGCTCGCCGCCGTGATCAACGGCTTCCGTTCGGTGCCCTTCATCATCCTTCTGGTGGCGCTGATCCCGGTGACGCGGCTGATCGTCGGCACCTCGATCGGCACCTGGGCGGCCATCGTGCCGCTATCGATCGCCGCCACGCCCTATTATGCGCGCATCGCCGAAGTGTCGCTGCGCGAAGTCGACCGCGGGCTGATCGAAGCGGCGCGCGCCATGGGAGGCAATCGCTGGACGATCATCCGCGAGGTGCTGGTGCCCGAAGCCCTGCCCGGCATCGTCGCCGGTTTCACGGTGACGCTGGTAACGCTGATCGGCGCCTCGGCGATGGCCGGCGCCATCGGCGCCGGTGGGCTCGGCGATCTCGCCATCCGCTACGGCTATCAGCGTTTCGAGACCAGCGTCATGATCGCCGTGGTGATCGTGCTGATCATCCTGGTCTGCGGCATCCAGTGGGCCGGTGACCGGCTGGTGGCGAGGCTGGATCGGCGGGGGTGAGCACGGGGCCGACGATCTGGGTGACGTTGTCTTCCATACGAACCTATAGCGATGCTTCTGAACCACAAGGCCCGCCGATCATGGCTTGGACGAGGTCTGCGTCGCTGCGTTGGGACGAAGAAGTTCAGTAGTTGCCGACGTCGTCGTCAGGTCGACGTCCGGGACTATTCGCACCAAGGCCAGTAGCCGCCCCGTAGGCCTTCCAGGTCGCGGAGGCATATGCAGCTGCTATGCTGTACAAAAATCGGCCAAGGTGGACCTTGCGCCACTTCGGCAGTTCGTTCGCGAGCGTTTCACTTGCCTTTCCCAAAACCTCGGTGACGATGGACATTGGAGTTTCCTCTCGGATGTTGTTAGTTGCGAGAGGCAACATCGAATGCGGGGCGTGAGATGCCTGTGAAAAGCTCGTGAATATCGCGGAAAAAGCAGAAATTCAGAGTATATCGCGATGAGCCCGGCGCGGCTCGATCTCCTGGGTGGTTTTCACCTGACGTCGCCGCAGGGGAAACCCTTGGAGGTGGCTGCCAAGAAGAATAGAGCGCTTCTGGGCATTCTCGCCGTAGCCCCGAGCCAGGAGGCGACGCGTCACAAGCTGGCTGCTCTTCTATGGAGCCATCGAGGTGAGGAGCAGGCAAGGGACAGTCTGCGGCAGGCCCTGGCGGCTATCCGCAAGGACTTTGCCGAGTTGGGAGCGGATGCCTTGGTCCTGGTCGGGGATCGCGTCGCGCTCAATCCGAAATTGTTCACCATCGACGTAACTGAATTCGTCGCTGCATCCGCGAGCCGTAATGCGGCCGAGCTTCGGCGGGCAGCCACCCTCTATGCCGGACCTTTTCTTGATGGGTTGAGCACGTTTGACAACGCTTTCGAGGATTGGCTGCGCGAAGTCCGTGCCGACCTGTCCTCGCGGGCAATCGATGTGTTCCAAGTCTTGGCTGAATCGGTGACCGGTACCGAGCGCGTTGCTATTTGCGAACGGCTGGTTGCTCTTGATCCGCTTCGGGAGCCGTCACATGTCGCGTTGATGCGGGCGCATATCGCCCTGGGTCAGGCCGCGCTCGCCATCAAGCATTACGAGGCGTGCAAGCTGTTGCTGAAGCGCGAGTTGAACCTGGAGCCAGGTGACGAGCTTCGGCTATTGCGCAGGAGCATGGACGAGACGCCCAGACCGCAAATCGGTGGCGCATCAAGCCGCGGACCAGTCGTTGCAGTTCTTGCATTCGAGAATATGAGCAGCGACGCCAGCCAGGAATATTTCAGCGACGGGGTCACCGAGGACATCATCACCGAACTGGGGCGATTCGGTGAACTTCATCTCATAGCCCGCAATTCCTCCTTTGTGTTCAAGGGAAGGACTGTCGACGCCGTCACCATCGCGAAGCAGTTGTCCGTCGATTACCTGCTTCGGGGTAGCATTCGCCGTGCCGGCGACAGGGTCAGGATCTCATCGCAACTCATAGAGGCCAGATCCGGCAATCAAATCTGGGCCGATCGATTCGATCGGGAGCTGACAGATATTTTTGAGCTCCAGGAGGAGATCGCCAGAAGTGTCGCTATCACTGTCGTCGGCACAATCCGAACTTCGGGCGTGGAGAAGATACGACGCCTTCCGATCACCCAGCTCGATGCCTACGATCTGTATCTTCAGGCTCGCGTTCGGATGGTTCGCTATGACACCACTCTTGAAGCAGAGCCTTATCTTGCCAGGGCGATTGAGCTCGACCCGAATGTCGCTACCATCCATGCGATGATGGCGACTGTACTCACAAGCAAATGGCTGCTTGAGGGGGACGGGAACACGCTCAAGATCGCGCTTGTCCATGCTCGCCGCGCTCTAAAGCTTGGGCCGAAGGAGGCATGGAGCCATATTGCGGTGGGTCACACGCTGATCTTCATGGGACAGTTAGAGGAGGCGCTGCTGCATCTCGAGCAGGGTGTGAACCTCAACCCGAACGAAACCCGGGCAAGGGCGATACGGGGCTTGTGCTGGAGCTATCTCGGTCGACATGAAGAAGCTTTGTCCGATCTGGACGTCTGTATCGCCCGTGATCCCCTAAATTACGATTGGTTCTGGGATCTACGCGGACAAGTTCTTCTGGTTCTCGGACGGTATCCTGAGGCGATAGCCTCCTACCGGAATCTCAATGCCTATGCATTTTGGGCCTATGCGTTTCTGGCGGTCTGTCATTTGAGAATGGGCGACGAGCAACTCGCCGCTCACGCAGCCAGACAGTGTCTGGCGGCAAGGCCCGGTGCGACTGTAAGCACCATCTTGATCGATCCGTATCGTAACCCAAAAATCCTGGAGGACCTTCGGAGAGACCTGCTTGCTGTCGGCATACCCGATGGATGAATGTCGCCTTCCGAAAGCCCAAAGCGATTTCCGGAACAAGCCGCGCTAGCCCCTCAGCCTCACCCCCTCAGGGTCGAAGAACGGGATTGGCGCGACGACCGCGCGGGTCGGCTTGCCGTCGATGTCCATGCCGAGTTCGGTGCCGATGGCGGTGAATGGCAGCCGCAGATGCGCGGTCGCCAGCACCTTGCCGAGGGAATAGCCGTGGTCGCTGTAGGTAACGATGCCGGCGTCCTCGCCATCGGCCAGCACCCTGGCGTCGGTCGCGGCCGGCCTGTCGCCGTCGAGGATCAGCCCGACCCATTGCTCGTCGATGCCCTTGTCGCGGACCTTGAGCAAGGCTTCGCGGCCGACGAAATCGCCCTTGTCGAATTTGATCCAGCGGTCGAGGCCGACATGGAACGGCGTGCGGGTCTCGTCCATGTCGATGCCATGCGCCGGATAGGCCTTTTCCAGTCCGAGCGTGAACATCGCCAGCACGCCATAGGGTTTCAGGCCGAAGTCACGGCCGGCCGTCATCAGCACGTTCCAGACCGAAGCCGCCTCGTCGGCCGGCACGAACAGTTCGAAGCCTAGCTCGCCGGTCACCCCGGTGCGCGAGATCAGTATCTTCGTCTCACCAATGCGCCCCGAGGCGAACGACCAGCGCTTGAGCCCGTCCAGATCGGCATCCGCGATCAACGCCTTCAGCAGGTCGCGCGAGCGCGGCCCCTGGATGGTCGGGAAGGCGATGGCCGCGGTGATGTCGGTGACATAGGCCTTGCGCCCCTGCGCATGATGCAGCAGCCACGGCAGCATCTTCAGGCGATTGACCGAGCCGGTCACCAGCATGAAATGCTCGGGCGCAAGACGGAACACGGTGAGATCATCCATGATGCCGCCATCCTCGCGGCAGACCGTGGAATAGCGGACCTGGCCGGGCTTCATCGCCGCGGCGTCGTTGACGATGACATGGTTGACCAGCGCCTCGGCGTCCGGCCCCTTGATGTCCATCTTGCCCATGGTGCTGAGATCCTGCACGCCGACATTCTTGCGCGTGTTCAGGTGCTCGTCGGCAATGCCGGAATAAGTCTTGGCCGAAATGAAATCGCCACCGACCCGACCCATGGTTGCGCCCAGCCCGACGATGCTGCTGTAGAAGGGGGAGCGCCGCTCAGCCAAGGAAGTCTCCATTATTCATGAAAAACGGCAGCGCCGGATAGCGCTGCCGAAGGGAATTGCTGCCGGGATCAGCTGCCGTAAACGTCGAAGGAAAAGTATTTATCGTTGATTTCCTTGTATTTTCCGTTGGCGCGCAGCGCGTCTATTGCCGCATTGAACTTGTCGGCCAGCTCCTTGTTGCCCTTCTGCAGCGCGATGCCGACGCCGGGGCCGTGAATGGCCGGATCGGCCGTCAAGGTGCCAAGCAGCTTGCAGCAGGCGCCATCCGGTTTCTTCAGCCATTCGGTCAGGATGATCGAGCCGTCCATCATCGCGTCGAGGCGGCCATTGGCCATGTCGGTGCGGGCGTCATCGCCGGTCGGATAGGCCTTGACGGTCGAGCCTGAGTATTTCTGCTCGGCGAATTTCTGGTGGATGGTCGCGGTCTGCACGCCGAGCGCCTTGCCTTTCAGGTCCTCGGGCGATGTGCCGGCGATGGTCGAATCCTTCGGCACCGCGATGGCCGGCGGCGTCTGGTAGTATTTGTGGGTGAACTCGACCTTCTCGGCCCGCTCCGGTGTGATGGTGATGTTGATGATCGCATCGAACTTGCCGGCCTGCAGCGCTGGGATAGAACCGTCGAAATCCTGCACGGTGAACTCGCACTCGGCCTTCATTTCGGCGCACAGCGCCTTGCCGAGGTCGATGTCGAAGCCGCCCAGCGTGCCGTCGGCATTGGCGTAGTTGAAGGGCGGATAGGCGCCCTCGGTGCCGATCCTGAGTTTCTTGTCCTGGGCGGAAGCAGCCCCCGTGGCGAGAACCAGGGCGACCGAGGCGGCAAGCACGAAACGACCGAAAAGACGCATGTCCGAGATCTCCGTTGACTGGATAAGTCTACGGGCTTTCGTGACCCCGGCGGAGACGGAAACGACATGTGCTGCGGCGATCACGGCGCGGCGGACGATCCCGGCCGCCGTCAGTGTTAGCCGGCGCGCTGCTTGTCCGTCGCCTTGCGGTCGACGGCGAACTCGCCTGCCGAGAGGACAACGCCGAATTTTTCGCTGGCCTCCGCTGACGTGTAGTATCCCAGCGCCACATCGCGCAGCACCAGATCGGCATCGCGCTCTAGCGGATCGCCATAGCCGCCGCCGCCCGGCGTGCCGACGCGCACGCGGTCGCCGGCCTTCAGGGCGATGTCCTGCTCCTTGGAGAGATGCGGCGGCACGTGCTCCTCGCCATTGCGGAAAACGGTCACGGTGTTGACGGCGCCGTCGCTGCCGCCGAGCGCGCCCTGCGGGCCGAAACGGCCATGATCCATGACGAAGGAGGCGCGGGCGTCGCCGCGCAGGATCTCGACCTCGTAGGCGAGGCCGAAACCGCCGCGCTGCTTGCCGGCGCCGCCCGAGCCTTCGCGCAAGGCATAGTGGCGGTAGAGCACCGGAAAGGCCTGTTCCATGATCTCGACCGGCGGCGACTTGGAGATGCCGATGGTCGAGCAGCCATTGGTCAGGCCGTCATGGCCTGAATTGCCGCCATAGCCGCCGCCGGAGATCTGGTACATGACGTAGTCGCGGCCGCGTGCCGGGTCGTTGCCGCCGAGCGCGAAATTGCCGCTGGAGCCAGCCGGGGCCGCCGTCACCTTGTCGGGCAGCGCCTGCACCATGGCCGCGAACACGGCCTCGGCGATGCGCTGCGACACCTCGGCGGCGCAGCCCGAGACCGGGCGCGGATATTTGGCGTCGAGGAAGGTGCCTTCCGGACGCTTGACTTCAAGCGGCTCGAAAGCGCCGGCGCTGATCGGCACGTCCGGGAAAATGTGGCGCATGGCGAGGTAGACCGAGGACAAGGTCGTCGCCAGCACGCTGTTCATCGGCCCGGCGCAGGGCTTTGATGAGCCGGCAAAATCGAAGGTCAGCGTGTCGCCCCGTTTCTCGACGGCCAGCGCGATCGTCAGCGGCTCGTTGACCACCCCGTCGGAATCGACAAAGGCCTTGGAATGGTAGGTGCCGTCCGGGATGGCGGATATGTTGGCGCGCATCTGCTCGGCGGCCCGCCGACGCAGTTCGGCGATCGCCTCGACAACAGTTTCGTCTCCGTAACGATCCAGGATTCCGTTGAGCCGGTCCTGGCCGATCAGCAGTGCAGCAGCCTGGGCGCGGATGTCGCCGATGCGCTGGTCGGCAACGCGGATGTTGGAGCAGATGATGGCGTAGATTTCCGGATCAAGCACGCCCTTCTTGAACAGTTTCACCGGTGGCAGCCGCAGGCCTTCCTGTTCGACCGCGGTCGCGGAAGCCGAGAAGCCGCCCGGCACCGAGCCGCCAATGTCAGGCCAGTGGCCGGTGTTGGACAGCCAGCAAAAGATTTTTCCTGCCCGGTAGACCGGCATGGCAAAGCGCACGTCCATCAGATGGGTGCCGCCGAGATAAGGATCGTTGACGATGTAGATGTCGCCGGGCTCCGGCGGCAGGCAGCGGCCATCGGCGATCATCTCGATCACCGTTTTGGTCGAATATTGCATGACGCCGACGAACACCGGCAGGCCTTGGCTGCCTTGCGCGATCAGCGAGCCGTCGACGGCCGAATAGATGCCGTCGGAGCGGTCGTTGGCCTCGGCGATGACCGGCGAGAAGGCGGCGCGGGAGAAGGTCAGGTCCATCTCGTCGCAGACCTGCTGCAAGGCCGCCTGGAGGACCGAAAGGGTGATGGCGTCGAGCTTTGCCATATCAATGTCAGGCATCTCAGGCCTCGCCAATGTCGATGATGATGTTGCCGTCGGCGTCCGAGCGCGCGCGGTCGCCGGGTTCGAGCACGGTGGTCGCATCCATCTGCTCGAGGATCGCCGGGCCTTCGATGACCGCGTCGAGCGGTAACTTTTCGCGTGCGTAGACCGGCGTGTCGTGCCAGCGTCCACCATACCAGACCGGCCGGATCTCGCGCCGCGCCTCGTCGAGCTTTTTTGCGCGCCCCGCCGGGTCGATCAAGCGCGACAGGTCGATCGCCGGCCGCACACCCGTCACCGAAGTGTTGAGGTTGACGAGGTTGGCGCGGATTTCCGGCAGCTCGACCTTGAAGCGGGCGAAATAGGCTTTTTCGAACAGAGATTGCAGCTCGTGCCGGGTCACCGACGAGGACGGCAACGGCACGTTGATGATGTGGGTCTGGCCGACGAACTGCATGTCGGCGGAGTGGGTGACGCGGATCGTCTCCGGCTTCACCGCTTCCTTGCCGATCAGCTCCTCGCCTTCGTTTCGGTGCCGTTCCAATACCGCTTGGAGCTGAGTTTCATTGAGAACGGCCACCGGCTGGTTTACGGTGTTGACGAAGTCGTGGCGCAGATCGGCGACGACGCAGCCGAGCGCGTTGGTGATGCCTGGCCGCGCCGGCACCAGCACCTTGGGCAGGCCGAGTTCGCGCGCCAGGGCCGTCGCATGCAATGGTCCGGCGCCGCCAAAGGCGAACAGCGCGAAATCGCGCGGATCATGGCCGCGTGACACCGAAACCATGCGGATGGCGCCGGCCATTTTCATGTTGCCGAGCCGCAGCACCGCGCCCGCCGCCTCGACGCCGGACAGGCCGGTCGCCTTGCCGATCTTCTCCTCGAAGATGCCGGTGACGCGCTCGACGGTGACCGGGTTTTCGACCGCCAGCAGCTTCTTCGGCGCCAGCCGGCCGAGCACCAGATTGGCGTCGGTGATGGTTGGCTCCAGGCCGCCGCGCCCGTAGCAGATCGGGCCGGGATTGGCGCCGGCGCTTTCCGGGCCGATCTGGATCAGGCCGGCGGCGTCGACGCGGGCGATCGAGCCGCCGCCGGCGCCGACCGTGTGCACGGCCACCATCGGCACGTGGATCGGCATCGCATACTCGATCTCGATCTCGTTCGAGACCGCCGGCTCCGCGTTGCGGATCAGCGCCACGTCGGTCGAGGTGCCCCCCATGTCGTAGGTGACGAGGTTTTCGTAGCCGGCGCGTTTTCCCGTATAGGCGGCGGCGATGACGCCCGAGGCCGGGCCGGACATGACGGTCTTGGCCGATTCACGTGTGACGAAGCGGGCCGAGATCATGCCGCCATTGCCGTTCATGATCAGGAAGTCGCGGGCATAGCCTTTTGCGCCCAATTCCTTGCGCAACCGCTCGACATAGCGCTCGAGGATCGGCTGCACCGAGGCGTTGACCGAAGCGGTGACGCCGCGCTCGAATTCGCGCGCCTCCGACAGCAGCGCGTGGCCCGACGTGATGTAGCCGTTCGGCCAGAGCTCGGCGGCGATTTCCGCGGCGCGCCGTTCATGCGCCGGGTTGGCGTAGGAATGCAGGAAGTGGATGACGAGGGATTCGCAACCGGCCTCGATCAGCGCCTTCACCGCGTCGCGCATTTCAGCCTCGTCGAGCGGCGTGCGCACAGTGCCCGACGCCTCGACACGCTCCGAGACTTCGAGCCTCAGATTGCGCGGAATGATCGGCACGAAGCTGCCAGTCATGCCATAGGCCTGCGGTCGCGTGCGCCGGCCGAGCTCGATCACGTCGCGAAAACCGCGCGTCGTGATCATGCCGGTTTTCGCCAGCCGGCGTTCGAGCACGGCATTGGTGGTGGTGGTCGTGCCATGCACGATGAGGTCGATGCCGTCGATCGGAAATCCGGTGGCGCCAAGCGCCGAAACGACCCCGAAAGCCTGGTTGTCGACCGTGGTCGGGGTCTTGGCTATATGCACCCGGCCACCGTCGCGTCCATCGATCAGAAGCAGGTCGGTAAAGGTCCCGCCGACATCGATACCGGCGACGACGCTGCCCAGGGAATCCGGCGGCTGCACCGAAAAATTCTCTTTCATTGTCGAAACCCGAAATGCGCGGACTACGGATATGTCACAGTTTGGAAAGGTGTTTCGCGGCGGTATCTTGACGCAAATATCGTTTGTATACTAATAAATTCCGGACACAAGAGCTTACCGCCTCGGAGTGTGCAGACAGCACGCCGGAACCTGAATGGTTCGGGCGCGCAGGTGAAGGTTTGGCGCCCGCGTTCGCAGTTGGGCCAGAAGGTTGGATTTGATGAACACCACATCCGCATTCAATACCGCCGGCGCCCGCCCGCTGCAGTTTCCGATTCCGGCCAATGTCTATGCCGAGACCGTCGTCTCGGTGAAGCATTATACGGACCGGCTGTTCTCGTTCCGCATCACCCGGCCGCAGTCGCTGCGCTTCCGTTCCGGCGAGTTCGTCATGATCGGCCTGCCCAATGCCGAGAAGCCGGTGTTCCGTGCCTATTCGGTGGCGAGCCCAGCCTGGGACGACGAGCTGGAATTCTTCTCGATCAAGGTGCCGGACGGCCCGCTGACCTCGGAACTGCAGAAGATCCAGGTCGGCGACACCGTCATCATGCGCCAGAAGTCGACCGGCACGCTGGTCGTCGACGCGCTGACGCCCGCCAAACGCCTGTTCATGATCTCGACCGGCACCGGCATCGCGCCCTTCGCCAGCCTGCTGCGCGACCCCGACACCTATGAGAAGTTCGAACAGGTCGTCCTGACCCACACCTGCCGCGACACTGCCGAGCTCATCTATGGCCAGGAGCTGGTCGCCGGGCTCGAAAGCGATCCGCTGATCGGCGAGCTGACCGGCGGCCGTGTCACCCTCTACAATTCGACGACCCGCGAAGAATCGGCGCGCATGGGCCGCATCACCGCGCTGATCGGGTCCGGCAAGTTCTACACTGATCTCGGCATCGACAAGCTCAATCCGGAAACCGACCGCATCATGATCTGCGGTTCGATGCACATGCTGAAGGACGTCAAGGAACTGGCCGAAAGCCTTGGCTTCGAGGAGGGCTCGCTGCATCATCCGGCGAGTTTCGTTGTCGAACGCGCCTTCGTCGGCTGAGCCGGTCAACTCGCTCAAGAATCGAGTTTTGACCTTTCGGTCAAAAACTAGCTGCTTTCGCAGCCTTTTTCAGCTATGACCCGCTGAAGGACTCGTGAACTACGACTTCACGGGCTATCTTCGGCGCAAGTCGATGAATGAAAGGGCAGGAGATGAGCAGCACAATCCGCGAAGCCGATCTTGGCTCGCCCAAGGTGACGCCGCTGCCGGCGCGGGCCGCCGCCAACACCCCCGTCCCGCTGGACCATCGCATTGCGCGCAACCCCGGCATGAAGCTTGACCTCGGCTTCATGGAATCGGTACGCAGCGTCAACCGCTCGGCGCTGGAACGCCGCGTCGCCAGCCTGACCAAGCGGCGGTCGATCAAGGCCGACAATCAGGCCGCCTGGCTGCTGCGCGCCGTCGCGTGCATGGACCTGACGACGCTGAATTCCAACGACACCGAAGAGCGCGTGCGCCGGCTGTGCGCCAAGGCGATCAATCCGTTCCGCCGCGACATCGTCGAGGGTCTCGGTATTGCGGGCGAGGTCATTCGCCCGGCTGCCGTCTGCGTCTACCATCCCTTCGTCGCCACCGCGGTCGATGCCGTGCGCGGCACCGGCATCCACGTCGCCGCTGTTTCCACCGCGTTCCCGCACGGCCTTGCCCCACTTTCCACCCGCCTGCAGGAGATAGAAGCCTCGGTGAAGGACGGCGCCGACGAGATCGACGTTGTCATTCCACGCGGGCTGGTGTTCGGCGCCAAGTGGCGGGAACTCTACAATGAGATCGTCTCGATGCGCGCCGCCTGCGGTGACGCGCATCTGAAGGTCATTCTCGGCACCGGCGACCTCGCCACGCTGCGCAATGTCATGCTGGCCTCAATGGTGGCGATGATGGCGGGCGCGGATTTCATCAAGACCTCGACCGGCAAGGAAAGCGTCAACGCAACGCTGCCCGTCGGCCTTGCCATGGTGCGCGCCATCCGCGCCTATTTCGAAGAGACCGGCTATCTCATCGGCTTCAAGCCGGCTGGCGGCATCTCCACGGCAAAAGCCTCGCTCGACTGGCTGGTGCTGATGAAGGAAGAACTCGGCCGGCCGTGGCTGGAGCCCGAGCTGTTCCGCTTCGGCGCCTCGAGCCTCTTGACCGACATCGAGCGCCAGCTCGAACACCATCTGACCGGGCACTATTCGGCCAACCATCGCCACGCCATGGCTTGAGCGCCCCACCCCGATCAGCCTAGCCGATCGACCCTCCCCACAAGGGAGTGAAGGAGGAACCCCATGAACATTCTCGACCGCTATCACGCCATGGAATACGGCCCGGCGCCGGAAGCCCGCAACGAGGCCGACGCCTGGCTTGCGGCGCGCGATTTCGGCAAGGCGCTGTTCATCGGCGGCGACTGGAAAGCCGCTTCCGGCGGCAAGACCTTCGAGACCAGCGAGCCCTCCGCCGGCAAGCTGCTGGCCAAAGTGTCGGACGCCAATGCCGCCGATATCGACGCGGCGGTTTCGGCCGCAGCCAAGGCGCTGCCGAAATGGTCGGCGTCTTCAGGCTATATCAGGGCGAAAGTGCTCTATGCCATCGGCCGCGCCATGCAGCGCCACCAGCGCCTGTTCGCGGTGCTGGAATCGATCGACAACGGGAAGCCGATCCGCGAAAGCCGCGATATCGACGTGCCGCTGGCCATCCGCCATTTCATCCACCATGCCGGCTGGGCGCAGGCGCTGGACAGGGATTTTCCCGGCCACAAGGGTGTCGGCGTCGTCGGCCAGATCATCCCGTGGAATTTTCCGCTGCTGATGCTGGCCTGGAAGATCGCGCCGGCACTTGCCGCGGGCTGCACCGTGGTGCTGAAGCCGGCCGAATTCACGCCGCTGACCGCCATCCTGTTTGCCGAAATCTGCGAACGGGCCGGCGTGCCGAAAGGTGTCATCAACATCGTCCAGGGCGGCCCGGAGGCGGGTGCGGCCATCGTCAACCACCCTGGCATCCAGAAGATCGCCTTCACCGGTTCGTCGGAAGTCGGCAAGATCATCAGGAAAGCCACGGCTGGCTCAGGGAAAAAACTGTCGCTGGAGCTTGGCGGCAAGTCGGCCTTCATCGTCTTCGAGGACGCCGATCTCGACAGCGCCGTCGAAGGGTTGGTCGACGGCATCTGGTTCAACCAGGGCCAGGTCTGCTGCGCCGGTTCCCGGCTGCTGGTGCAGGAAGGCATCGCCGATGCCTTGATAGCCAAGGTCAAGACACGCATGAGCCGGCTGCGGGTCGGCAGCCCGCTCGACAAGAACACCGATATCGGCCCGCTGGTCGACGCCACACAGCTCGACCGGGTCAAGGGCTTGGTTGCCGAGGGCGCCAGACAGGGCGCCGTGTGCTGGCAGCCGGACGCCGCACTGCCAACGTCGGGTTACTACCACCTGCCGACGCTCGCCACCGGTGTTTCGCCGGCTAACATCCTGGCGCAAGAGGAAGTGTTCGGGCCGGTTTTGGCGACCATGACCTTCCGCAACACGGAGGAAGCGATCGAGCTTGCCAACAACACGCGCTATGGGCTGGCCGCCTCGGTGTGGAGCGAGAACGTCAACCTCGCCTTGCATGTCGCGCCGCAATTGAAGGCCGGCGTCGTCTGGGTCAACGGCACCAACATGTTCGACGCCGCCTGCGGTTTCGGCGGCTACCGAGAGAGCGGTTTCGGCCGCGAGGGCGGGCGCGAAGGCATGTTCGAATACCTGGCGGCCAAATTGCCGCTTGGCCCGGTGATCAAGCCGGCGGCTGCCTCTGCGCCACCTGCCGAGCAATCCGACGGCGATACGATCGACCGCACGGCAAAGCTGTTCATCGGCGGCAAGCAGGTGCGGCCGGACGGCAACTATTCGCTGGCTGTCGCCACCGCCAAAGGCAAGCTCGCCGGCGAGGTCGGTCTCGGCAGCCGCAAGGATATCCGCGATGCCGTTTCGGCGGCGCGGGCCTGCAAAGCCTGGCCCGAGGCGACGGCCTACAACCGCTCCCAGGTGCTATACTATCTGGCCGAAAATCTTTCCGGCCGCGCCGGCGAATTTGCCGCCCGCCTCACCGAACTGACCGGCGCCACGCCCAAGGCGGCGCGCGACGAGGTCGACCAGTCGGTCGAGCGGCTGTTCCTCTATGCCGGCCTTGCCGACAAGTTCGAAGGCCGCGTGCACCAGCCGCCGGCGCGTGCCGTGACGCTGGCGCTGCACGAACCGGTCGGCGTTGTCGGCGTCGTCGCACCCGACGCGTCACCGTTGCTGGGCCTGATCTCGCTGGTCGCACCGGCGCTCGCCATGGGCAACACCGTGGTCGCGGTGCCGTCCGAGCGGTACCCGCTGCTCGCCACCGACCTCTATCAGGTCATCGAATATTCCGACGTTCCGCCCGGCGCCATCAACATCGTCACCGGCCGCACGGCGGAACTTGCCGGGGTGCTGGCCAAGCACGACGATGTCGACGGGCTCTGGGTGTTCGCCGATGCCGACACCTGCGCCAAGGCGGAGGCCGAGTCGATCGGCAACCTCAAGCGCGTCTGGAGCGGCAATGGCCGCGGTCTCGACTGGGCGTCCGACGAGGCGGCCGGCGATGCCTTCCTGCGCCGCGCCGTCGAGGTCAAGAACGTCTGGGTGCCTTACGGCGACTGAGCAGTTGCGACGCTGCCGCGATGGTGAGCGCAGGGCAATCGAGTCAGGTTTGATTTCGCTCCACCAGCCTTTTCCGGGCGCTGGCGCCGCCCCTCACCTGCCTGCCGGCATCCTCTCCCCGTATAGTGACGGGGAGAGGGGCGCTGCCATCGACGATTTCGCCAATCGCCAGCGGCGCAAGATCGGCGCCGGCGTTGCGGTCAGCCCCTTCTCCCCGTCACTATACGGGGAGAAGTGCCCGGCAGGGCGATGAGGGGCGGCGCCGACTTCGGCAATTGGTGGTCTCCGCACAAGTCGAACTTGTCGTTGGTCTGAGGCGATTGCCGCGATGGTGATCGTGTTCGGACTTGACGCCCGGATGCATGTTCTTTAACGAGAAAAAACATCTTTATCTGTGGGCTGACAGGCGCGCAGGCCGCATGATGGCGTCCGACTGGCCCATGACGCCGTGGCCGACCACCGGTAGACCCGGACGATCCCAAGCGGACGAGGAGAAGAGCATGGCGGATCTGGCAGGCAAGGTCGTTGTCATCACGGCAGCGGCGCAAGGCATCGGCAAGGCGAGCGCGCTGGCCTTCGCCAAGGCAGGTGCCGTCGTCTACGCCACCGACATCAACGAGGCGCTGCTGGCGGAGCTCGCCAAGACATCCGACATCAAGACCCGCAAGCTCGATGTGCTCAACGACGATGCCGTCAACGCCGCCTTCGCCGAGATCGGCAAGGTCGACGTGCTGTTCAATTGTGCCGGCTTCGTCCATTCCGGCTCGATCCTCGAGATGAAGGACGCCGATCTCGATTTCGCCTTCAACCTCAATGTCCGCGCCATGATACGCACCATCAAAGCGGTGCTGCCCGGCATGCTCGAGCGCGGCGACGGATCGATCATCAATATGTCGTCGGTTGCTGGCGCCGGCAAAGGCGTGCCGAACCGCTTCGCCTATGGCGTCACCAAGGCCGCGGTCATCGGCCTGACCAAGGCAATCGCCGCTGACTATGTTGCCAAAGGCATTCGCTGCAATGCCATTTGCCCCGGCACGGTCGAGAGCCCGTCGCTGCAGGACCGCATGCATGCGCAGGGCGACTACAAAGCCGCCCGCGCCGCCTTCATCGCCCGCCAGCCGATGGGCCGGCTCGGCACGCCGGAGGAAATCGCCGATCTCGCCGTCTATCTGGCCGGCGCTACCTATACGTCCGGACAGGCCTATAATATCGACGGCGGCTGGTCGATCTGAACCAAACGACTGAGGAGACATACCATGAAGCTGCTGCGCTATGGCGAGGCGGGGAGCGAGCGCCCCGGCCTGCTCGATGCGGATGGAACGATCCGTGATCTCACCGGCCATGTCGCCGACATCGGCGGTAAGGCACTCGATCCGGCATCGCTGGCGACGCTGGCCAAGCTCGATCCGAAGTCGCTGCCGGCGGTTTCCGGCAAGCCCCGCATCGGCGCCTGCGTTACCGGCACCGGCAAGTTCATCTGCATCGGCCTCAACTATTCCGACCACGCCGCCGAAACCGGCGCCACCGTGCCGCCGGAGCCGATCATTTTCATGAAGGCAAGCTCGGCTATCGTCGGGCCGGACGACGACGTGCTGATCCCACGCGGCTCGGTGAAGACCGACTGGGAAGTCGAACTGGCCGTGGTCATCGGCAAGACGGCGAAATATGTCAGCGAAGCCGACGCGCTCGACTATGTCGCCGGCTATTGCGTCGCCCACGATGTCTCCGAACGCGCCTTCCAGGCCGAGCGGCAGGGCCAGTGGACCAAGGGCAAGTCCTGCGACACTTTCGGCCCGATCGGCCCGTGGCTGGTGACCAAGGACGAGGTCACCGACCCGCAGAACATCAAAATGTGGCTGACCGTCAACGGCAAGACGATGCAGAACGGCTCGACCAAGACCATGGTCTATGGCGTGGCATACCTTGTTTCCTACCTCAGCCAGTTCATGTCCCTACACCCCGGTGACATCATCTCGACCGGCACGCCACCCGGCGTCGGGCTGGGCATGAAGCCGCCGGTGTTCCTGAAGGCCGGTGATGTCGTCGAGCTCGGCATAGAGGGCCTTGGCCAGCAGAAGCAGACGTTCAAGGCTGACGTTTAGGCGCATACCGCTCTTCCTTCTCCCCTTGTGGGAGAAGGTGGATTGTCGCGCAGCGACAAGACGGATGAGGGGTGCTGGACAAAACGCGACGTTAAAACATCGAAGGATTTTAGGCGCCTACACCTTTAAGGTAGTGATCCTTCCAACACCCCTCATCCGACCGAGCCTCGCTCGGCCACCTTCTCCCACAAGGGGAGAAGGCAGGTCCCGCCGCAGCGCCAGCTACTTCAGCACCTTCCCATCCGCCCCAAACCTATACGTCTTGGCCGGGTCCGGCGTCGCATAGAGCGTGGCGCCCGGCTCGGCGTCGTAGACGCCGAAGATGCGCACGGTGATCAGGCCGGCCTTCTCGCAGTCGAGATAAAGATTGGTGTCGGCGCCGAGATGCTCGGCGTGGACGACCGTGCCTTTCCAGGCACCGGATTTCGGATCGACGGTCAGATGCTCCGGCCGCACGCCGATGGTCTTGGCAGTTTCACCAAGCCTGGCGCCGTCCACGAAGTTCATCTTCGGCGAGCCGATGAAACCGGCGACGAACTCATTCGCCGGCGAATTGTAAAGCTCCATCGGGCCGCCGATCTGCTCGATCCGGCCGGCATTCAGCACCACGATCTTGTCAGCCAGCGTCATCGCCTCGACCTGGTCGTGGGTGACGTAGATCATCGTTGCCTTCAGCCGGCGGTGCAGCTGAGCGATCTCCAGCCGCGTGTTGACGCGCAATGCGGCATCAAGATTCGATAAGGGTTCGTCGAAGAGGAACAGCTTGGGCTCGCGCACCACGGCGCGGCCGATGGCGACGCGCTGGCGCTGGCCGCCGGAGAGTTCGGCCGGCCGCCTTTCGAGATAGGGCTCCAGCGACAGCATCGACGAGGCAATCCCGATGCGGCGGTCGATCTCGGCCGCCGGCGTGCTCGCCTGCTTCAGCCCGAGGCCCATATTGTTCTTCACCGTCAGATGCGGGTAGAGCGCATAGGTCTGGAACACCATGGCGATGCCGCGCTTGGCCGGCGGCGTGACGGACACGTCCTGGCCGTCGATTACGACCCGGCCCGAGGTCGAATCCTCCAGCCCGGCAATGACCCGGAGCAAGGTCGACTTGCCGCAGCCCGACGGGCCGACGAAGACGACGAATTCGCCGTCCGTCACCTCAAGGTTGATGCCCTTCAGCACCTCGACCGGCCCGAAGGCCTTCTTCACGTTCTCGATGTTCAGCGAGCCCACGGCTTCGTCCCTATTCTAGAGTTTGACGGCTGCGCCGCTGCGCACGCTCGCGTCTGCGGCAAGGCAGACGGCGAGCGATTTCACCGCATCGTCCATATGCCTGGTGAGATCCATATCCTCGCGGATCGCCTTCAGCACGAAGGCCTGTTCGAGATCGCAGAGGTCCTGATGGCCGGGCTCGCCCGCCATCGACAGCATTTCGTCAGGCTTGGCGAACTTGCCGTCCGGGCCGGTCGCCGCACTGTGCAGGCGAATGGTCGAGGTCTTGGTGTGGGTATCGATGTCATCGGACTTCACACCCTCTTTCATGACGATCGACACGCAGCCATTGGGCGAAATGACGTCCTTCACGAAGAAGGCCGTTTCCGAAATCATCGGACCCCAGCCGGCTTCGTACCAGCCGACCGAACCGTCATCGAACAGCACCTGCAGATGGCCGTAATTGTACATCGAGGGCGCGATCTCCTCGCTCAGCCGCAACCCCATGCCGCGCACCTCGACCGGCCTGGCGTCGGTGATCTGCAGCATCACGTCGAGATAGTGCACGCCGCAGTCGACGATCGGCGACGTCGTCTGCATCAACTGCTTGTGCGTGTCCCAGGTATGGCCGGAGGATTGCTGGTTGAGGTTCATGCGGAAGACATAGGGGCCGCCGAGCTTGCGCGCTTCGGCGATCAGCCTGATCCAGGACGGGTGATGGCGCAGGATGTAGCCGATCACCAGCTTCCTGCCGTTGGCCTTTGCCGCCGCAACGACGCGCCTGGCATCGGCCACCGTCGTTGCCAACGGCTTTTCGACAAAGACATGGCAGCCGGCCTCGAACGCCTTCACCGCATAGTCGGCATGGCTGTCGGAATAGGTGGCGATGCAGGCGACATCGGGCTTTTCGTCGCGCAAAGCCTCGTCGAAGGAGCGCCTGATGCCATAGGAGGAAAGCCCGTCCGGTAGCGGCACGTCGGAGCGGTTGACCAGTGCCGCAATCTCGAAGCCCGGATTGGTGTGATAAGCCAGCGCGTGGCTGCGGCCCATATTGCCGAGGCCGGCGACGACGACACGAAGGGGTGCTTGCGAACTCACTTGACGGCTCCCGAGGTGATGCCGCGGATCAGCTGCCGCGAGAAGATGACGTAGAGGATCAGCACCGGCATGATCGCCAGCGAGAGAGCTGCCAGGATCGCGTTCCAGTTGGTGACGAACTGGCCGAGGAACAGCTGCGCGCCGAGCGTCACCGTCTTGGTCTCTTCCGACGGGGCCAGGATCAGCGGGAACCACAGATCGTTCCAGATCGGGATCATGGTGAAGACGGCGACGGTCGCCATCGATGGCCTGACCAGCGGCAGCACCAAGCGGAAGAAGATGGTGTATTCGGACAAGCCGTCGATGCGGCCGGCGTTCTTCAGGTCGTCGGACACCTGCTTCATGAATTCCGACAGGATGAAGATGGCGAGCGGCAGGCCTTGGGCGGTGTAGACCAGGATCAGCGCCGTCAACGTGTTGACCAGGCCGCTCGCCACCATCAGCTGCAGGATGGCGACGGTGCCGAGGCGGATCGGGATCATGATGCCGAGCGCCAGATAGAGCCCCATCAGCGAGTTGCCGCGAAACCGGTATTCCGACAGCGCAAAGGCAGCCATGGCGCCGAACAGAAGCACGAAGAACAGCGAAGCGACGGTGACGACGAGGCTGTTCTGGAAATAGTGGATGAAATCGCCCTGGCCGATGACGGTGGTGTAGCCGATCAGGTCGAAAGTTTTTGGCGTCGGCGGCGTCAGCGGCGCGCCGAAGATGCCGGCGCGGGACTTGAACGAATTCATGATGACGAGGATCACCGGAAACAGCGCGATCGCCGTATAGGTCAGCAGGATCGCGTGGGCGCCGATGGTGCGGGGCAGGGATCGGGTGGCGGTGCTCATCTCTTGCCCCTCAGAACTGGTAGCGACGCAGGCGCGTCTGCACGAGGAAGAGATAGACGCAGACGCCGCCGAGGATGATCAGGAACATCATCGTGGCGATCGCCGCGCCCATGTTGGGGTCGCCGACCTGCAACTGGAAGCCGAAGAAGGCGCGGTAGAGGAAGGTGCCGAGAATGTCGGTCGAATAGTTCGGCCCGGCGAGCGCGCCTTGCGCGGTGTAGATCAGGTCGAAGGCGTTGAAATTGCCGACGAAGGTGAGGATCGAGATGATGCCTATCGACGGCAGGATCAGCGGCAGCTTGATCTTCCAGAACTGCGACATGCCGGTGATGCCGTCGCATTCGGCGGCCTCGATCACCTCTTCGGGGATAGACAGCAGGGCGGCATAGATCAGCATCATCGGGATGCCGACGAACTGCCACACCGAGATCAGGCTGAGCGCCGTCAGCGCGTATTCTTCCTTGCCCAGCCACGGCGTGAACAGGCTTTTCAGGCCGACGAGATCGAGCAGATGCGGCGCCACGCCCCACAGCGGCGACAGGATCAGCTTCCAGGCGAAGCCGACGATGACGAAGGACAGGATGGTCGGCACGAAGATCGCCGTGCGGTAGAAGGCGGCAAATCTCAGCCTCGGGCTGGACAGAAGGGCAGCCAGCATGACGCCGATCGGGTTCTGCACCAGCATATGGATGATGAAGAACCAGACATTGTTTCTCAGCGCGTTCCAGAAATTCACCGACCAGTTGGGGTCGCCGAACAGCGTGCGGAAGTTCTCCAGCCCGACGAAGACCTGATGCTGCTCGATGTTGCGGAACAGCGACAGCTGCAGTGTGCCGGCCAGCGGCAGGATCATGATCGCCGTATAGACAAGCACCGCCGGCGCCAGGAAGACGCCAATGTGCCAACGGAACGGTCTTTTCGGTCGTATTTCTGCGGCCATGAGTTCGGTTCCCGCCGTCTCTCGGTTGCAAATGGTGTGATGCTAGATGATGCCTCAATGCACGGCCGAATATTCTTGCCCGGTGCGGCAAGAACAAAGGCCCGCGACTGATCAGCTAGCCTTTCCCCACAATGGGAGGGTAAGGCCGAGAGGCGGTGCCGACAATCGCTATCTGAACGGGCGCAATCTGAAAAACCAGGGTAGTCCGAGACCGGCCAGGCATACGCCCGGCCGATCTCGTTGCCTGAGCTCTTACTTCGCCGGCTTGTACCAGCTGTCGAGGCCGGTCTGCAGCTTCTTGGCCGCAGCTTCCGGGGTGTCGGTGCCGTTGATGACGTTGGCCGATTCAACCCACGTCTCGTTTTCGAGGTTCGGCGTGCCACGCGACAGGATCTGGTAGGTCGAGCGGATCGTCGACTTGCACTTGCCACGCCAGGAGACGAATTCCTGGGCCAGCGGGTCTGCCATCTTCACCGGCGAGGAGTTCAGGCTGAAGAAGCCCGGCAGCGCGTTGGCGTAGATGGTGGCGAAATCCGGCGAGGCGACCCAGGACAGGAAGGTCTTGGCCGCATCGGCGTTTTTCGAAGCCGCATTCAGGCCCATGCCGATATCGGTATGGTCGGAGATGTAGCAGGTGTCGCCGGCTTTCTCGACCGGCGGCGGGAAGGCGCCCATCTTGAACTGGGCCTGGGTGTTGAACAGGCCGATTTCCCACGAGCCGGCCGGGTAAATGGCGGCGCGGCCAAGCGTGAACAGGTTCTGGCTGTCCGGATAGGTCTGTGCCTCGAAGCCGTCGCCGAGATACGGCTTCCACTTGGCCAGTTCCTCATACGGCGCGACCCAGTCCTTGTCGGTCAGCTTCTGGTCGCCCTTGATGAGGGCGGCGCGGCCGTCCTCGCCCTTCCAGTAGTTGGGGCCGATGTTCTGGTAGCCCATGGTCGCGGCTTCCCAGAGATCCTTGGTGCCCATCGCCATCGGGATGTAGGTGCCGTCGGCCTTGATCTTGTCGAGTGCGGCGAAGAACTCGTCGCGGGTCTGCGGCACCTTGATGCCGAGCTTGTCGAAGGCGTCCTTGTTGTAGATGAAGCCGTGGATGACCGAGGCCATCGGCACGCAGAAGCTCGCCTTGCCGTCGTCGGTCTGCCAGGCGGACTTGGCCACCGGCGAGAAGTTCTCCATGCCGGGCAGCGCCGAGAGGTCGGCAAGGTTGCCCTTCTTGAACAGTTCAAGCGACTTGTCGAACGGGCGGCAGGTGATCAGGTCGCCCGCCGAGCCGGCAGCAAGCTTGGCGCCCAGCGCCGCGTCATACTCGGTCGGCGCCGACGGTGCGAACACCACCTTGATGCCCGGGTTCTTGGCTTCGAAGGCCGGGATCAGCTTGTCCTTCCAGATGGCAAGGTCGTCGCCGCGCCAGCTTTCGATGTTGAGCGTTACGTCGCCGGCATAAGCCACCCCGGCCGAGCCGAGAATGCTGGTGCCCAGAAGCAGTGCCGTCAGTAGTTTCGTTGTCATGCTCAGTCTCCCTGTTGACCTTTTTCAGGTTCGGTTTTGATGAGAACAGAGGCTGCGCGCCCCTTGCTCCCCTCGATCGCGGAAAGCGCCGGCCTCAGCTTCTGGCCGGTTCCTTCCAGCAGTTTCTCCGCCGCATCGGCGCTGTCGGCGCCGGCGGCGAGCAGAATGGCGGTCTTGACCGCGCCGCCGCTCTTCTCGAGCAGGTGGACGGCTTCGTCCCTGCCGCGCCCGCTGACGGCGGCGACGATGCGCGCCGCGCGGTCGCGCAGCTTGATGTTGTCGGCCATCAGGTTGACCATGTAGCCGTCATGCACATGGCCGAGATGGACGGCGGTCAGCGTGGACAGCATGTTCAGCGCGATCTTCTGGGCGGTGCCCGCGCCCATGCGCGTCGAACCGGCAATCAGTTCCGGCGGCGTTTCGAGCAGGATCGCGGTTTCGGCCTGCCGCAGCAGGGCCGAGTCCCGGTTGTTGGCGATGCCGATGGTGGCAGCCCCGCGACGGGCGGCTTCCTGGATGGCCCGGACCGCATAGGGCGTCGTGCCGCTGGCCGAAATGGCAATCAGGCAATCGCCCTTGCCGATGCCGGCGTTGATGACGGCTGCTGCCGCCTCCTCGGTGTCGTCCTCTGGCCCGCCGGCCAATGTCCGGAAGGCTTCGTCGCCGCCGGCGATCAGGATGGCGATGCGGTCGCGGTGAATGCCGAACGTACCGGGCAACTCAAGCGCGTCGGCCAGCGCCATCAGGCCGGAACTGCCGGCCGCGGCGTAGGCAAGCTTGCCGCCGCCGCTCAACCTGCCGGCGATGATCTCGGCCGCCCTGGCGATTGAGGAAATGGCATTGCGCACGACCTTTGCGGCTTCGATCTGCGCATCGGCCAAAGAAGAAAGGATGGCGTCCGGGGCCTGGATATCCAGCCCCTCGGCATTTTGGTGAAGCGCTTCGGTGCGCGTTTCGGCCATCCCGGTTCCTCCAATGCGGGAACAATACCAAAAAAATACCACTTGTCCACATGCATTAACGAATTCGACGCTCGGAAATCGCTGAGCCGACGAAATGCCTAGGTTTTTCAATAAAATACAGCTTAATCTTTTTGAAACGGAAATTAACCCTTGGCTATTGGTATTTTATTGGTATTATCCGCCCGGAGGAGAAATCGCGTGAATTTCGTGCTCGGCATCGATGGCGGCGGCACCAGCTGCAGGGCCGCCCTGGCAACTGCGGATGGCGCCGTCATTGGCCGCGCCAAGAGCGGCGCCGCAAACATCCGCACCGATCTCACCGGCGCCCGGTCGAACATCGTCGAAGCGGCGAGGCAGGCGTTCATCGCCGCCGGACAGGATCCGGAGGTGATCCCGCAGACACCGGCCATTCTCGGCCTTGCCGGCGCCAATGTCGGCACCTACCGGCAGCAGCTCGAAGCGATCCTGCCGTTCAGCATCAGCCGTGTCGAGACCGACGCCGAGATCGCGCTGGAAGGGGCCGTCGGCGCCGGTGACGGCGCCATGGCGATCCTCGGCACCGGCACCGCGTATATGGCGCGCAAGAACGGCAAGTCGCGCGCCATCGGTGGCTGGGGCTTTCAGGTCGGCGACCAGGGCAGCGGCGCCCGCATCGGCCGCGACCTGCTCGAACAGACGCTGCTTGCCTATGACGGCGTCCGTGAGGGTTCGCCGCTGACGCAGAGCATGCTGGCGGTCTTCCGCAACAATCCGCAGGACGTGGTCGAATTCACCACCAACGCCAAGCCCGGCGATTTCGGCGGCTTCGCGCCCAAGGTGTTCGAGCATGCCGAAAAGGGCGACAGCGTCGCCAACTGGATCCTGGACAGGGTGGTCGCCGATGTCGAAGCCGCGCTTGGCGCGCTCGACCTTGCGGATGACGCGCCGCTCTGCCTGCTCGGCGGGCTGGCGCCGCTTTATGCGCCGCGCCTGTCGGCCCGCTACCGGGCGCTGCTGAAGCCGCCCCTCGACGATGCACTGGGCGGCGCGGTGCAGATGGCGGCCCGCCTTTTCGCCAAGCCAGCGGAGGCGGCTCTATGAGCGATGCCGCCGACCAGATCTTCGCCACGCTGAAACAGTCGTCGCAAAGCGGTGCCCCGCTCTATCTGCAACTCAGGAAGAGCATCGAGGACGCCGTCAATCGCGGCCTGATCGGACCGGGCGACGCATTGCCCTCCGAGCGCGACATCGCCACCAAGGCCGACATTTCGCGCGTCACTGTGCGCAAGGCGGTACAGGACCTGGTCAAGGGCGGTATCCTGGTGCAACGCCATGGCTCCGGCACGTTCGTGGCGCCGCGCATGGAGCGCGTCGAGCAGTCGCTGTCGCGGCTGACCTCGTTTACCGAGGATATGGCGCGGCGCGGCATGGCGGTGCGTTCGGCCTGGCTCGACCGCGGCCTTTACGCGCCCTCGCCCGACGAGATGATGGTGCTCGGCCTGTCGTCGAACGAACTGGTGGCGCGGGTGGCGCGCCTGCGCATCGCCAACGACACGCCGCTGGCGATCGAACGCGCTTCGCTGTCGGCCAGCGTGCTACCCGACCCGGCGGGAATAGGGTCCTCGCTCTATGCGGCGCTGGAATTGACCGGCAACCGGCCGGTGCGGGCTGTGCAGCGCATCTCCGCCGCCAACCTCGGCGACGGAGACGCGCGTCTGCTCGAGGTGCCGCCGGGCATTGCCGGCCTGCACATCGAACGCATTTCCTATCTGGCGAGCGGCAAGGTGATCGAATTCACCCGTTCCATCTACAGGGGTGACGCCTATGATTTCGTCGCCGAACTGCGGCTGACAGGGCCGAGCGAAGAGGGCCGACCATGACCACAGAGCCGACAATGCCGACTGAGCCGACCAAGTCGGCTGGAATGACCCATATGCGGCGTGAGATCGAAGAGATCCCGCTGGCTGTCGCCCGCCTGCTCGACGGCTCCGGCGCCGTGCTGACCGAAGCAGGGCGCGGCATCCGCGAACGCGACCCGCAGTTTGTCGTCACCGTGGCGCGCGGTTCATCCGACCATGCCGCCACCTTCATGAAATATGCCGTCGAGCTGACCGCGGGCCTTGCCGTCGCATCGGTCGGTCCGTCGATCGCCTCGATCTATGGAGCCGAGCTCAGGCTCGGCGGTTCGGCCTGCCTGGCGATCTCGCAGTCGGGCAAGAGCCCCGACATCGTCGCCATGGCCGAAACGGCGCGAGCCGGCGGCGCGCTGACCATCGCCATCACCAACACCGCCGATTCGCCGCTGGCGCGGGCCTCGGACTATGCCATCGATATCCTGGCCGGGCCGGAGCGCAGCGTCGCGGCGACCAAGACCTTCATCAATTCCGCCGTCGCCGGCCTTGGCCTGATGGCGCATGCCACCGGCGACGAGGCGTTGCTGGCAGCACTTTTCGAATTGCCCGAGCATTTCCGCAAGGCGATCGCCTGCGACTGGATGACGGTGCTGGCCGAAACGATCGAGAAGCAGAAGTCGCTGTTCATCCTTGGCCGCGGCCCGTCGGCGGCGATGGCCAACGAGGCGGCGCTGAAGTTCAAGGAGACCTGCGGCATGCATGCCGAGGCCTACAGTGCGGCCGAAGTCATGCATGGCCCGCTGGCGCTGATCGGCCCGGACTTTCCGGTGCTGGCGCTGGCCGCGCGTGACGCATCCGAACCGTCCGTCGCCGAGGCCGCCGACAGCCTGGCGGCCAAGGGTGCGCCGGTGTTCGTCACCTCGGCACTTGCCCAGCGCGCCGTGCGCCTGCCACATGTCGCCACGGGCCATCCGCTGACCGATCCGCTGACGCTGATCGTCTCCTTCTACATGTTCGTCGAGGCCTTTGCCCGCCATCGCGGCCTCGATCCGGACACGCCGCGCAATCTTCGCAAGGTGACGGAGACCGTATGAACGACCGCTTTGCCCTGACTGGCGCCCGCATTTTCGACGGCGACGACTGGCACGATGGCGCAGCACTCGTCGTGCGCGACGGCCTTGTCGAGGCCATCCTGCCCGCCGGCGCCATTGCCTCCGACATCCGCATCGTCGAGACCGGCGGCGGCATGCTGGCGCCCGGCTTCGTCGACCTGCAGGTCAATGGCGGCGGCGGCGTCATGCTCAACGACCACCCCGATGTCGCCTCGCTCGAAACCATCTGCCGGGCGCATGCGCCCTTCGGCACCACGGCGTTGCTGGTGACGCTGATCACCGATACGTCCGACATCACCGCTGCCGCCGTCGCCGCCGGCGAAGCTGCAACGCTACGGAAACTGCCGGGTTTCCTCGGCCTGCATCTCGAAGGCCCGCATCTGTCGATCGCCCGCAAGGGCGCGCATGATCCGGCGCTGATCCGGCCGATGCTTGACGTCGACCAGGCGAAGCTGATCGCGGCGCGGCAGAGACTGCCGGTGCTTTTGACCACCATCGCACCAGAATCCGTCGAACCGGTGCGCGTCTCGGCACTGGCCAGGGCCGGCGTCATCGTCAGTCTCGGCCATTCCGACACCGGCTACGCCATGGCCAGCACCTTTGCCGCGGCCGGCGCCTCGATGGTCACGCATCTGTTCAACGCGATGAGCCAGATCGGCAACCGCGAGCCCGGACTGGCTGGTGCGGCCATCGATATCGGCTCCCTGTCGGCCGGCCTCATCGCCGACGGCATCCATGTCGATCCTGCCACCATCAAGATCGCGCTGCGCGCCAAGCAGGGACCGGCCAAAATCGTGCTGGTCACCGACGCCATGGCGCCGATCGGCACCGACATGACCTCATTCACGCTCAACGGCCGCACCATCTACCGCAGGGATGGCAGCCTGCGGCTTGCCGACGGGACGCTTGCGGGTGCCGATCTCGACATGATCTCGGCTATTCGGTTCATCCACCGCGTCGTCGGGGTCGAGCTTTCCGAGGCCTTGCGCATGGCCTCACTCTATCCCGCGCAAGCGATCGGCCAGTCGCATCGGCTCGGGCGCTTCGCCAACGGCACGGCTGCCGATATCGTTGCGCTGTCGGACGACCTCGATGTTGCAAGCGTCTGGATCGGCGGCGACAAGGTCTTTGCAGCCGGCTCCAACAGCGCTGGGTGATATCAGGCCATGCATGACATCGATTGCGTCATTGCGGGAGCAGGTGTCGTCGGGCTCGCCATCGCCAGGGCGCTTGCCCTGTCGGGCCGCGAGGTGCTGGTGGTCGAGCAGGCCGGCGCGATCGGCACCGGCACAAGTTCGCGCAATTCCGAAGTCATCCATGCCGGGCTCTACTATGCGCCGGGCAGCCTGAAAGCCCGGCTCTGCGTCGAAGGGCGTGAACGGCTCTACGCGTATTGCCGCGAGCACAATGTTGCCCATGCGCGCACCGGCAAGCTGATCGTCGCCGTCGAACCGGGCCAGTTGGACAGGCTGGACGCGATCAGGGCCAACGCGCAGAGTTGCGGCGTTGGCGATCTCGAAATCTTGACACAGGCACAAGCCGAGAGCCTCGAACCCGCGCTGGAATGCGCCGGCGCGTTGCTGTCGCCATCGACCGGCATCATCGACAGCCAAGCACTGATGCTGTCGCTGCGCGGCGATGCCGAGGCCGCCGGTGCATCCTTGGCATTGCTCACGTCCGTTACCGGAGCGGCGATCGAAGCCGATGGTATCCGGGTCGACACTCGCGATGCCGAGGGCGAGGGCTTCGCCCTGAAGGCTGGCGCCTTCGTCAACGCCGCGGGCCTCGATGCGCAGGCTCTCGCCGGTCGTATCGAAGGTTTTCCGCAACACCTTGTTCCGCAGCGATGGCTGGCGCGCGGCAATTATTTTTCACTCTCGGGCCGGTCACCCTTCTCGCGGCTGATCTATCCGGTGCCGGTCAATGGCGGCCTCGGCGTCCATCTCACCCTCGATCTGGGCGGCAGCGCGCGCTTTGGTCCGGATGTCGGATGGATCGACAGCGTGGATTATACGGTCGACCCTGCTCGTGGTGCGGCCTTCTACGGCGAGATCAGGCGCTATTGGCCCGATCTTGCCGACGGCGCCTTGCAGCCGGCCTATGCCGGCGTCCGGCCAAAACTGTCCGGCCCGGGCCAGCCTGCGGCCGACTTCACGATCCAGGGTCCGGCCGAGCATGGCACAGGGCCGATCGTCAATCTGTTCGGCATCGAGAGCCCCGGCCTGACGGCAAGCCTGGCGATCGCCGAGCATGTTTGCGAGCTTTTGTACCCCGGCTGACGAACAGCCTGCGCATGTCCAGCCTTTAAGATGTGTAGAGACCCTTGTAAGTGTCGCGCAAAAGATTCTTCTGCACCTTGCCCATGGTGTTGCGCGGCAATTCGTCGACGAAGATCACCTGCTTCGGGTGCTTGTATTTTGCGACGCGTTCAGCGATGGCGCCGAGAATTTCAGCCCCGGTGATATTCGATGCCGGCGATCGCACGACGACAGCGGTGACGCCTTCGCCGAAATCCGGATGGGCGACGCCGATGACGGCGCTTTCGCTCACCCCGTCAAGCGCATCGATCTCGCTTTCGAGTTCCTTTGGATAGATATTGTAGCCGCCGGAAATGATCAGGTCCTTGCCGCGGCCGACGATGTGGACGTAGCCGTCGGCGTCGACGATGCCGAGATCGCCGGTGATGAAGAAGCCATCGGCGCGGAATTCCGCCTTGGTCTTTTCCGGCATGCGCCAATAACCGCCGAAGACGTTCGGACCCTTGACCTCGATCATGCCGACCTGGCCCTGGACAAGCGGACGGCCAGTGTCGGGATCGGCGATGCGAAGCGCCACACCCGGCAGGGGGAAGCCGACCGTGCCGGCGCGTCGCTCACCGTCATAGGGGTTCGAGGTGTTCATGTTGGTCTCGGTCATGCCGTAGCGTTCGAGGATCGCGTGGCCGGTGCGTGCGCGCCAGGCCTTGTGAATCTCGGCCAGCAGCGGCGCCGAACCGGAAATGAACAGGCGGATGGTCTTTGCCGCCTGGCGGTCCAGCCCGTCCTGCTGCAGCAGGCGCACGTAAAAGGTCGGCACGCCCATCAGGGCGGTGGCGCGCGGCATAAGCGAAACGATGCGGGCCGGGTCGAATTTCTGCTCGAACAGCATCGAGGCGCCGGCCATGAGGACGACGTTGGTGGCGACGAACAGACCATGCGTGTGGAAGATCGGCAGCGCGTGGATCAGTACATCGTCGGCCGTGAAGCGCCAGTGGTCGACCAGCACCCGCGCGTTCGAGACAAGGTTCTCGTGGCTGAGCATGGCGCCCTTCGAGCGGCCCGTCGTTCCCGAGGTGTAGAGGATCGCCGCGAGATCGTCCTTGGCCCGCACCACATCGTAGAAGTCCGCCGGCAGCCGCGAGGCCTGATCCGTCAGGGATCCCTCGCCATTGCGGCCGAGCGTGACGGTGGCGGCTCCCGACTTTTCCGCCAGTGCGCCGATGTCGGCCGCCCTTGCCGGATCGCAGACGACCAAGCGTGGCGCCGCGTCGCCGAAGAAGTACTCGAGCTCGGCCAGCGTGTAGGCTGTGTTGAGCGGTAGGAAGACGGCGCCGGCACGCAAGCAGGCGAGATAGAGCAGGACGGCTTCGGGACTCTTCTCGACCTGCACGGCGACGCGATCGCCGGGCTCGACATCCAATTGCAAGAGCGCATGCGCCAGCTGCGCCGACCGCGCCAGCATATCGCCATAGGTCAGCGAGCGGCCATCATCGGTTTCCATCAACAGGCGATCGGGCGCCGACATCCGGGAACGGAACGCGTCGAACAGATGGTTGCTCATGAAGTCTTCCCGGGGATGGTGGAAACGGCGGCGCCGGGCATGCTTCGGCATGCATGGGCGGCAAAGAGTTCGCGGTTCTTGACCGCGCCGTCAAGACCCGCGGACAAGGGTTTGCCCGTGGCGCCGATGGGTTGCAGGGATGGCTGCAAAAGACCGCCGGAACCGACGCTATCGTCGGGCGCGTGCGGCCTTGCCGGCCGACTTCAGACTTTCACTTTGCCTGATGCGTTCCATGCACATGGCAGCGGTCAGCTGGTAGTGATTGATCAGCGCTTCGACGGCGCCGTCGGCATTGCCGTCCAGCGCACATTCTGCGATCCGGCGATGCTCGCCGAAATCGTCGCGATGGGCGCTTTCGCTGTCACTCGCCATTTGCCGGTAGCGGTAGGCGTGATCGGAAAGCTGCTCGCAGAACCCCACCAGCCATTGCGACCGGCAGGCCGAAATCAGGACCCGATGGAAGACGCGATGCAACTTCTCCCAATCCGGATTGAGCGACGAGAGATTCTGCGGCGAAAGACGTGATGCACGCCCCAGGCGATGCAGCGCCAGTACGAGTTGTTCTTCCCATTCGGCGGTGCGGTGGGCGATCGATTCGCGAATCGTCCGCTCCTCGAGCCAGCAACGGGTGCGCGTCAGCTCTTCGAGCTCCGCCGCGCTGACCGGCATGATGAAGAAGCCGCGCTGGTCGTGCCGGCCGAGAAGCCCTTCCGAGGCGAGGCGATTGAGAGCCTCGCGAACAGGGGAGGCGCCAGCCCCATATTTGGAAACCACCCATTCGACCCGCAGCTTGCTTTCGGCTTCAAGAACTCCACCGAGAAGGTCATCCCGCAATTGGTGATAGACCGTACTGGCAAGCGTGCTCTTGGGCCCTGCGCCGTCGTCGTTCAGATTGGCAGCTCCGTATGTCAAAGCGACTCCTTGTCCCCAAATTATGTTTGGGCAATTCGAGTCCGAAGCATCCCCCTTCGTACACATACCATATCGCGTCTGGCCTCAGAGGCTCAAGCAGAAGATCACGCTATTGTACTTAAGCACAAAGGAATATACGGCATTTTGCCGTTCAGCGATGCAAAGTCGCGTATTTCTACAACCTTCGGAAACTTAACGTGTTTTGTATGCACGCAGGATCATCTGTTCTTGTCAGCACGCGCGATCGTCTTTTCTGCCGCGCGCAAAAGACGGACCGAATCAAGCCACTCGTCCAGGCTCGATGCTTCGCGAATCAGACCCTGACGGACCCTGCCGGGCATGAGAGCCGTTGGCGGCCAATTGGACTTGAAGACAGGATGGGCGTCGTGGATCAGCCGGCTGCCTTGTCGGCGGCCGTCCTGATCGCCTGGATGTTTTGCCGGTAGGCGTCGACGCTGCCGCCCTGGAAGATCGCGGCGCCTGCCACCAGCACGTCGGCGCCTGCGGCAGTAACCAGTGGCGCGGTTTCGGCTGACACACCGCCGTCGATCTCGATGCGGATCGGCCGGTCGCCGATCAGCGCCTTGACCCGCTTCACCTTGTCGACGATCGCCGGAATGAAAGCCTGGCCGCCGAAGCCCGGATTGACGGTCATGATCAGGATCAGATCGAGCCGGTCGAGCACATACTCGACCGCACTTTCCGGTGTTGCCGGATTGAGCGACACGCCGGCCTTCTTGCCAAGGTTCCTGATGGTCTGTAGCGAGCGGTCGAGATGTGGCCCGGCCTCGGCATGCACCGTCATGCCGTCGCAGCCGGCCTCGGCGAAGGCGGCCAGATAGGGGTCGGCCGGCGCGATCATCAGATGGCAGTCGAAGAAGGCCTTGGTGCGGTTGCGGATCGCCTTGATCACCGGCGGGCCAAAGGTGATGTTGGGGACGAAATGTCCGTCCATGACATCAAGGTGAATCCAGTCGGCGCCGGCAGCCACCACCGCTTCGACTTCATCGCCGAGCCTGGAAAAATCCGATGCCAGCACCGAGGGTGCAATCAAGGTTTTTTTGCTCATGGGCGCGGCCTTTCCGAGCGCCCTTCTGATCCGGTCACTCTATCGACTGCCTAATGCGCCGAAGGTGACTTGTCGAGTGCGCAGGCGGCTGGCTGCACAGGCTACGTCCCGCCGACGTCGGCTGCCGGTGCCCCCGGTCCAAACAAAAACCCGCCGGATTGCTCCGGCGGGTTTCTTGCCTGTGTCGCGGACGATTACGGCTTCAAGTTCTGGATGTTTCCAGCCGGATCGCCCTGCTGTTGCTGGTCAGTTTGCGTCCTGCGCCGCGGAAGCAGCTGCTGCAGGACGTTCGGGTTCAGCAGGCCTGGTTCCAATTGCCCACGGATCGGCCTACAGTTCGGATAGCGCCCTATCGTGCCTTCCGGGCAATGCCGCCTGATGATCGGCTGGCACTGGCCATTGATCATCTGCGAGCCCGGTGCGCACTCCTCCACCTGCGGCCTGGACCTGCGGCATGCGCCGTCGATCACCTCGGTCCCGCGCGGACAGACACACTCGCCGCGCTTGTTATGGACCTGGCCGCGTATGTCGCACTGCTCCACCGGCGGCTGTTTGCGCCGGCAGGCATTGCCTTGCACCTCGGTACCCCTCGGGCAGACACAATTGCCGTTGGCGTCGTGGACCTGGCCACGGATGGTGCATTGCTCGGGTTGCGGCCGGATCGGACGGCAGGCATTGCCCCTGACTTCCGTACCCTTCGGGCAGACGCAATCGCCATCGGCATTGTGGACCTGGCCACGGATGGTGCACTGCTCGGGCTGCGGCCGGATCGGTCGGCAGGCATTGCCCCGGACTTCCGTACCTTTCGGGCAGACACAATCGCCATCGGCATTGTGGACCTGGCCACGGATGGTGCACTGCTCAGGCTTCGGCCGGATCGGACGGCAGGCATTGCCCCTGACTTCCGTACCCTTCGGGCAGACGCAATCGCCGTCCGAATTGTGGACCTGACCGCGGATGGTGCACTGCTCAGGCTTGTCGGTCTTGACGCACTTTCCGTTTTGAAGCCCGGTTCCGCGTGGGCAGACACAGCGTCCGTCCTCGGTGCGGATCTGGCCTTCGAGCAGCACGCAGGGCCGCGGCTTTGGCTCGACGATGACACCACCGTCGGGCGAGCACTGGCCGTTGCGGAAGGTGGTGCCTTGTGGGCAGACACATCTGCCGGCGTCGTTCATGACGAAACCTGGCGAGCACTCCTTCTTCACCTCATGCGTGATGGTGAAGGGGTGGCACGCATAGGCCTTGCCACGGTCGCCCTGGACATTGGCCTGGTCGCCGGGGAGCATGTCGCCGCCTTGCACCCGTGTGTCGGGAGACAGGACGCCGACGCAGTTCTGGCCGCTGACGTTGCCCTGCAGATTGGCCAGGCGGCCGTCGTCGGGAATGACCACGGTGACTTGGTGCACCTGGCTCTCCCCGGCGCCGAGCGTCAGGTTGGCAATGCAGGACAGTGGCAAGGTCGCCGGTTCCGGCGAGCAGCCGAAAGGCGGATCGATCGAGGTGATCGCAACGCCGTCCAGCCTGCCCAGCCCTTCGACGCCGATCGCATCACCGATGCGAACCGGACCGGAGAAGGGGCTCGTCCCATCGTTCGTGATGGTGATCTCGAACGAGCAGGGTTGGCCGAGCTTGCATTCGCGGTCGCCGGTCTTTTCGACGCGGATGATCGAAGAGCCGCCGCCCTTGGCGCAGGCCTGGCCGATCGGATAGACGATGTCGTCGCCGGGGGCCGGACCATATGAACCCCGCGCGCAGTTCTCGAACTCGCCGTTCGCCGAAACCGTCACGTCGAAGTGGCGGCTGGTTCCAGGCGTCATGACGGCACCGGGAATCTGGCACGACAGCGCATTGGCCGGAACCGGTCCGCACGCCCATTCAGCGCCGTCGGGGGTGACGGTCTGGATCTGGACGGGCGCACCGCCCGCCACCAGCGTGGCGGCGTCGTTGACCCGGACCGGACCGGTGGGGGCGGCCGTCCCGGCATTGACGACGGTGATGCGGCAAGAGACGACCGCGGCACCGGCGAGCGAGCCATTGCACACCTTGGTGATGCGCAGAGCCGGCTTGCCGCCATTTGGATGACGGATGCGTTCCTTGGCGCAGGCCTTGTTGTTGGTGAGGTCGGTTTCACCAGGGATAGCCCTCACCTCGGCGCAGTTCTCCACCGTGTCGGACTGATAGCCGGCCGGCATGACCGCCTTGACGAAGATCGGCGTCGAGGCGCCCGGTGCGAGCGAGATGCCCGCATTGTCGCAGCGGAACAGGCCGGGGCCGGTCGGGCCGCAGGTCCATGGCGGGGTCGGGCCAAAGGTCGAGGAGGCCGGCGCGCCGCCCGGATAGCTGTCGATCACCGTCAGCGGCCCATTGTAGGTGAGGGTGCCGTTGTTGATGATATCGATCACGAAGGTGCAGATCCCGTCGGCCGTACAGACCTCGGTGCGGGCACGCTTCTTCAGGATCAGGTCGACCTTCTTTTCGACCGGTGGCTGGCAGTCGCGATCACGATCGCCACGCCGGCAGATCGGGATCGAGGCGCAGCCGCGATCGTTCGACTGGCTGCCGAACAGCGGCTTGCCGCTGGCCGCATAATTGTAGGCGGCGCAGTTGCGCAGCACGCTGCCTTGCCAACCGCCAGCCGGCTTGAAGCCGAGCTTGAGGTCAACGAAGGCCCCCGGATTGAGCGTGGTCACCGGATAGGTGCACGTCATCGGGGTGGTGCCAGGCACGCAGACCCAGGGCGGATTGGGCCCTGAATCGAGCGTCGAGCCGGCCGGCAGCGTCACCTCGTCGAGCACGATCTTGCCGTGGTAGGCACCGGTGCCGACATTGGTGACCCTGATGGTGAAGTCGCAGCCGCCGCCCATCGTGCAACGCTGGACTTCGGCACGCTTTTCAACCTTGAGGTCCGGTTCCTTGTCCTTGGGCGGGCATCTCTGGTCGCGCGGAATGACGATGTCGATGGTCTGCGTGCAGCACAGGCCCCAGCCTTCCTCCGGGCCGGCATAGGTTTCGATGCCGGTGACGATGAGGTGGATGACGTCGCCAGGCGACGCGCCGACGATCTTCCAGTTGAGCACGCCGCCGCCCGCCGGCACCAGCTGGGTGTCGGGGATGATGGTGATGCCGGGTGTCGTCGTCGACACCTGCACCCATTTGCCGCCCATCTCCGGGCCGACCGGCATGTGGTAGATGAAGGCGCCGCCACCGGGCACGCAATCAACCGTGCCGCGTTCCACCTTGAAGCATTCCTTGCCGGGAGGTGGCGGCGGCGGATTGCACTTGGTGACGTCGATCTTGATCGAGGTCTTCTCGCCGGTCTTGAAGTCGCCGTCGTCGGGCTTGCTCGGATCATGCGACGGTATGATGGTCCCCGTGCCGGCTTCCGGCGTCACCTTGATCATGCCCTGGTTGTCGACGATGGTCGGCGAAGGAAATGCCGCATGGTCGATCTTGGCCGTGATCTGGAAGGTGATGACGCGCTCGTTGGTAGCGCCGACGCCGTCGAGATCGGAGGCGGAAATCCGGAAATCGGAAACCGTCGCCGTGTCGTTGGGATTTGCCGATGTGCTGATCGTTGCACCCGGCAGTGGTCCGCCGGCCGCATCCGTGCCGTCGCCGGCCACATTGACGTTGACGATCTCAAGGCCGTGCGGAAGCTGGTCCTTGAAGTCGAGCCGGGCCTTTTTCAGTCTGGCCGCGAAGCCTGGGTCGGCAAAACCCTGCGGGTCGCCGCGCAAGCCGAAGCTCAGGGAATAGACGACATAGTCGCAGCCTCTCTGGGTGCCCTTCTTGGTGAAGAAAGGCACGACCCGGCCCGGTTCCGGATTGATGATGCGCGGATTGTCGAGGTCGAGTCTGGGCTCCGTAATGACGGTGTAGACCTCTTCGGCGAAACCTTGCACCGGGGTCAGGGTGGCGACCGCGATACCGGCCGCCATAAGCCAGCGCGCGCCGCGCCTGGCGAGTGACAGGGGTTTCATGATCGTCTCCAAGACGGTTGACTGCTTTGACTGGTTGCTCGTTGCGAGCGGGGAAAGTGCGAGATTTTTCATATTCCCCTCCTCAACGTTCGCAGCTGACGGCTGGGGTTCTGAGCGGCAAAGTCATCTTGCAGCAAGGGTAGTAGCCACCCTTGTCCTTGTCGGACTTCCTGTAGAAGCAGAGCCCAACATCGACTGTGTCGCCCGGATAGTGGCCGGTGATGCCGATCGTGTATGGCGTGCCGGGCGCATGCGACATGGGGGACGTCACCCCGACGCCTGGCGTCCTGGACTGGGCCTTGATCGAATCGCCGCCGAAGCCGGCATGGTCATGGAGATAGAGATCGGCCTCGAGGCCGGAAGGCGTGCAGTAATACTGGACGTCCTCGACATCGATGCAGGGAGGCAGATTGCCGGGCGGTGGGAAGTCCGGCGGGTAGAAGGGGGGCAGGTAGCCGCCCGGGATTTCTTCATAATAGCCGGCGCGGCCTTCACAGGGATGCCAGACCGCGACGTCGCCGACATGGCCTTCCACTTCGGGATCTTCGAAATAGCCATCGAAGTCGACGAACCAGGAGCCGAAGGGCGGCACGTTGGCCGGCTTGACCAGCTCCTTCGGCGTGATCTGCACGCCGTGCACGGCCGTCGGCCCACCGGCGGCGAGCTGCTCGGCGAGCGCCGGATTGTCGCGCAGCTTGTCGCCGGTGTTGACCAGCGTCTGCGTGCAGACCGAGGTGTCGAGATTGCCGTCGGCATCATAGCCATATTGCAGATCGAGACCGCCGGCCGACTGCCGGTTGCCTTGCGGGAAGCCGACGGCATATTCCTGCGGCACCTCGACCCAGACCGATTCCGTCGCCGGATCGTCCGGATTCTCGCGCCAGTAGCGGATGACCTCGCCCTTGCCGGAATCGGCGAACTGACTGTAATCGTAACGGTTTTCGACCGGGCCGCGCTGCGCCAGATACATGAAGCCGCTATTGTCGAAGGCGATGTCGGTGACGGCGTAGTCCTTGTCGGCCTTGGCCGTCAGTTCCCAGCGCGGGTCGCCGGCAAAGGTGCCGTCGCGGGCAATGCCCACCGACCAGATTTCCGACTTTTCGCCGACCGAATAATAGAGCCGGCCGCCATGATAGGAGACGCCCCAGACGCGGCGCTCGTCCTGCGTGTAGCCCCAGCTGTCGGGGTCTTCGCTATCGAAGGCCGCGCCCTGTATGTCCATCACCGAACCATCGTCGGCGACCGGAGCCAGTCCGTGCGCCGGACGCCCGGCAACGCCATGGTCGAAGCTGTCGATCAACCTGCCTTCGGCGTCGATGCGATGGATCAGGCCGGTGTCGAGGTCGGAGGCGAAGAACTGGCGGTGGATGGGATCGAAGGTGAGATTGCCTATGCCGGGACCGCTGTTGGTGTCGATGTCGGCAAACTTGGAGACCTGGCCGGTGATGCCGTCGATCTTCCAGACGGTGCCCGGGCCGCCACCGTTTTCAGTGCCGAACTGGCCATCCATGAAGGTGGCGCCGGCCGCGCCGCGGCGCTGCCGCTCCGGCCTTCCATCGCCGTCGGCATCCGGGGTGACGATGCGGATGCCGTGCAGCGAGGTGGCGCCGGCATAGAGATTGGGAACGCCCGACGGAACGCCGTCGCGCACGCCGTCATCATAGGTGAGGCCGAACACCTGGCCGATCTGTTCGGCCGTCACCTCGAAAGGCGGCGGCGTGGAGGCGAGCTGGCCGGCGGCCGGCCCGCCGAGATGCGAGACGTCGAACACGCGCAAGGTGGCGCGCGTGGTGTCGATGAAGGTTTCGTCGACCGGATCGACGCCGGGCGGCAGGCCTTCGTCGAAATGGGGAATGATGGTGCCGGAAAATCCGGTTACCGCCATCGAGCCGGGATAGATGATCTGGGTGTCCTGCGCCCGTGCTGCGCCACCCAGGCAAAGGCCGGTAGTGAGTGCCAGCGCCAGCAATCCGCCCGGATGCATGGCGCGGCGCAGGCCGCTGTTGAGAGAAGACACGAACGTGCCGCGGACGCGAGACATGAAGCTACCCCCGTTAGCCACGGGAGAAACATCCGGCGTTACCGCGCAAACCAAGGCAAGGCGCGGTGGTCCGGCACGTTCTTCCCTGATCGAATTGTCTGCTTTCCTCATCTTGACGATACGCCTGCTCTTACGCAGGGTCAACGGAATCAACGGGAAGCCCAGCGCGTCGACCTCGTCCCGAAGGCGGTGGTCGCGCCGAGCTCCTGTTGTTCCCGGAGACCGCAGAGCCTCTGGGTTAGTGGTCATGGGGGCTTCCTTTCCGGGCCGCACCATGCGGCACCTGGACGTCAGTCGCAGGCTGAGGTGGAAAGGTTCATGGAAGCCTTGCGCAGAATGCTTGCGCGCGATGCTGCCTGTTCTTATATACGCGCCAAGCCGTTCGGCGCCGGAATGCCGGTTGCCGGAACGGAATTTCTTGTGAACAGGGGCTTTCGTCGGAACGCCTGTACGGGTCCTGAGAGCCTGCTTAGCGGAGAGACTAGAAAAATGGCAAAAGTAATCGGTATCGATCTCGGCACCACCAACTCCTGTATCGCCATCATGGATGGCAAAGAGCCGAAGGTGATCGAGAATGCGGAAGGCGCGCGCACGACGCCTTCCATCGTCGCCTTCAGTGGCGACGGCGAACGTCTCGTCGGCCAGCCGGCCAAGCGCCAGGCGGTCACCAATCCTGAAAACACCATCTTCGCGGTCAAGCGCCTAATCGGCCGCCGCTATGACGATCCGGTGACGGAGAAGGACAAGAAGCTTGTCCCCTACAAGATCGTCAAGGGCGACAACGGCGATGCCTGGGTCGAGGCCGGCGACAAGAAGCAGTCGCCCAGCCAGATCTCGGCCATGATCCTGCAGAAGATGAAGGAAACGGCGGAAGCCTATCTCGGCGAGAAGGTCGAGAAGGCGGTCATCACCGTTCCGGCCTATTTCAACGACGCCCAGCGCCAGGCAACCAAGGACGCCGGCAAGATCGCCGGGCTGGAAGTGCTGCGCATCATCAACGAGCCGACCGCGGCCGCGCTCGCCTACGGCCTCGACAAGAAGGATGGCAAGACCATTGCCGTCTATGACCTTGGCGGCGGCACGTTCGACATTTCGGTGCTCGAGATCGGCGACGGCGTGTTCGAGGTGAAGTCGACCAATGGCGACACCTTCCTCGGCGGCGAGGATTTCGACATGCGCCTGGTCGAGTACCTGGCGGCCGAGTTCAAGAAGGAACAGGGCATCGACCTGAAGAACGACAAGCTGGCCCTGCAGCGCCTCAAGGAGGCGGCTGAAAAGGCCAAGATCGAGCTGTCGTCGACGACGCAGACCGAGATCAACCTGCCCTTCATCACCGCCGATGCGACCGGGCCGAAGCACCTGACGCTGAAGCTGACGCGCGCCAAGTTCGAGCAGCTGGTCGACGACCTCGTCCAGCGCACCATCGACCCCTGCAAGGCGGCGCTCAAGGATGCCGGCCTGAAGGCTGGCGAAATCGACGAAGTCGTCCTGGTCGGCGGCATGACCCGCATGCCCAAGATCCAGGAGATCGTGAAGCAGTTCTTCGGCAAGGAGCCGCACAAAGGCGTCAACCCGGATGAGGTCGTCGCTCTCGGTGCCGCCATCCAGGCCGGCGTGCTGCAGGGCGACGTCAAGGACGTGCTGTTGCTCGACGTGACGCCGCTGTCGCTCGGCATCGAGACGCTGGGTGGCGTGTTCACGCGGCTGATCGAACGCAACACGACGATCCCGACCAAGAAGAGCCAGGTGTTCTCGACGGCCGAGGACAGCCAGTCCGCCGTGACCATCCGCGTCTTCCAGGGCGAGCGTGAAATGGCCGCCGACAACAAGGCGCTTGGCCAGTTCGACCTGGTCGGCATCCCGCCGGCGCCGCGCGGCGTGCCGCAGATCGAGGTCACCTTCGACATCGACGCCAACGGCATCGTCAACGTTTCGGCCAAGGACAAGGGCACCGGCAAGGAGCACCAGATCCGCATCCAGGCATCGGGTGGCCTTTCGGACGCCGACATCGAGAAAATGGTCAAGGACGCCGAGGCCAATGCCGAGAGCGACAAGAAGCGGCGTGCGGTGGTCGAGGCCCGCAACCAGGCCGAGGCGCTGGTGCATTCGTCCGAGAAGTCGCTGAAGGAATATGGCGACAACGTCTCGGAAGCCGACCGCACGGCGATTGCCGATGCGATCACGGCGCTGAAGGCCGCGGCCGAAGGCGATGACGCGGCCGACATCGAGGCCAAGTCGCAGGCGCTTGCCGAGGCTTCGATGAAGCTGGGCCAGGCCATGTACGAGGCTTCGCAGAAGGAAGCGGCGGAAGCCGACGCCAAGGCGGATGCCGCCAAGGACAGTGACGTGGTCGATGCCGATTTCGAGGAAATCGACGAGGACGACGACAAGAAGAAGTCGGCCTGAACCGTTTGACGGCAAGATAAAGCGAAAAGCCCGGCGCAGGCCGGGCTTTTTTGCAACCCTGGCGGAAAAAATCGCTGAAAAACACGGACAGAACCGCGCCGGCCCTAGCATCCGGGCAGCACCGCTCCTAAATCGAGACAACGTGCCGGCAAACGACGCAACAAGTGCATCAAGACGTTGAACATCCGGACTGCGGGAAAAAATGAAAGCTGATTTCTACGAAACGCTGGGCGTCCAGAAAGGCGCCGACGAGAAGGAGCTCAAGAGCGCTTTCCGCAAGCTCGCCATGCAGTTCCATCCCGATCGCAATCCCGGCGATCATTCCTGCGAGCACAAGTTCAAGGAAATCAACGAAGCCTACGAGACGCTGAAGGACCCACAAAAGCGCGCGGCCTATGACCGTTTCGGCCACGCGGCCTTCGAGCAGGGTGGCATGAATGGCGGCGCGCAAGGCTTCGGCGCCGGCGGCTTCGCCGACATTTTCGAGGATATTTTCGGCGACATGATGGGCGGGCGCCAGCGCCGCTCGTCGGGCGGCCGCGAGCGCGGCGCCGACCTGCGCTACAATATGGAAATCTCGCTGGAGGAAGCCTACGCGGGAAAGACCGCGCAGATCCGCGTGCCGGCATCGATCTCCTGCTCGGAATGCTCGGGCAGCGGCGCCAAGCCGGGCACCCAGCCTGTCACCTGCTCGATGTGCAACGGCCACGGCAAGGTGCGCGCCACGCAAGGCTTCTTCTCGATCGAACGGACCTGCCCGCAATGCCAAGGCCGCGGCCAGACCATCAAGGACCCGTGCCCGAAATGCGCCGGCCAGGGCCGCGTCACCGAAGAGCGTTCGCTGTCGGTCAACATCCCGGCCGGCATCGAGGACGGTACCCGCATCCGCCTTGCCAATGAGGGCGAGGCCGGCCTGCGCGGCGGGCCGTCGGGCGACCTCTATATTTTCCTGGCGGTCAAGCCACACGAATTCTTCCAGCGCGACGGCGCCGATCTCTATTGCAAGGTGCCGATCTCGATGACGACGGCCGCCCTTGGCGGCTCCTTCGAGGTGACGACGCTGGATGGCACGCAGACCAAGGTGAAAGTGCCGGAAGGCACACAGAACGGCCGCCAGTTCCGGCTCAAGGGCAAGGGCATGCCGGTGCTGCGCCAGCCCAATGTCGGCGACCTCTACATCCAGACAGCGGTCGAGACGCCGCAGAACCTCACCCGCCGCCAGCGCGAGTTGCTGGAGGAGTTCGAACAGCTCTCCTCGCAGGACAATTCGCCCCAATCGAGTGGCTTTTTCACCCGCATGAAGGATTTCTTCGAATCCTTCGGCGAGCGCTGATGGGAATTCAAGGCAAGCCGCGTGATTTCGTGAAATGCGTCGCGTCTTGAGACGCGACGAAACTTATCTTATCCACGACATGCGTCTGACCACGCCTTGCCTTGCGCTGCTCAGATGTTAAGTAATTTGGGGGGAGTGCTGAGGAGAGCTTGCATGACACGTCCCGGACTGCGCAAGGCGCTTGCCGAAAAGTTCGATGACGAGCTCAAATTCTTCAAGGGCTGGATCGACAAGCCGAAGACGGTCGGCTCGATCGTGCCGACCAGCTCGATCACCGCCCGCAAGATGGCCTCGATCGTCAATCCGAAATCCGGCCTGCCGGTGCTCGAGGTCGGTCCCGGTACCGGCGTCATCACCCGCGCCATCCTGGCCCAGGGGGTGCGGCCCGAAAATCTCTACGCTGTGGAATACTCCACCGACTTTGTCCGCCACCTGCGGCAACTCTATCCCGGCGTCAACGTCATCGAGGGCGATGCCTTCAACCTCAACGCCACGCTTGGCGAGAAGAGCGGGATGATCTTCGATTCCGTGGTTTCCGGCGTGCCGCTGCTCAATTTTCCGGTGGCCCAGCGCATCGCCTATATCGAGAGCCTGCTCGACCGTATTCCGGCCGGACGGCCGATCGTGCAGCTGACCTATGGCCCGATGTCGCCGATCCCGGCCGGCCGTGGCGACTACACGGTTAAGCATTTCGATTTCATCTTCCGCAACATCCCGCCGACGCAGCTGTGGATCTACCGGCGCGAGGCGCATTAGGGCGACCTGCATTTCGACCTTGATTTTTGGGCAGGTGCGTTGATTTGAGCCGCCTCTGGCTGTACCTGTCCGGGAACAAGGTTGGCCAATGGCAGTGATCCCGAAAATCCTCGTCTTCGCCGGCTCGGTGCGCAGCGGCGCCTACAGCGGCAGGACCGCCGACGTGGCGCAGAAGGAGCTCGCCATGCAAGGCGCGGAGGTGACCCGCATCTCGCTCGCCGACTATCCCCTGCCGATCCTCGACGAGGATCTGGAAAAGGAAAAGGGCGTTCCCGTAAACGCCCTGAAACTCGGCCGTCTGGTCATCGCCCATGACGGGTTGCTGATCGCCACCCCCGAATATAACGGCTCGATCCCGCCGCTGCTCAAGAATACGATCGACTGGGTGAGCCGGGTGCGCAGGGATGGCAGCCGGACGGTCAGGCCACTGGCCGGCAAGGTGGCCGGCCTCTGCTCGTCCTCCAACGGGCATTTTGCCGGAATCCGCTGCATCAACCATCTGCGCGCCGTGCTGGTGCGTTGCCAGATGGAGGTAGTGACGCCGGAATGCTCGGTGCCGGAGGGCGGCAGCGCCTTCGACGAGGGCGGCAATTTCCGCGACGAAAGACTGTACAAATCGATGGAGCACCTATGCCGCACGCTGATCGAAACCTCGCGCATGCTGTCGACCCGGATCGAGGCGTGATCGCCGATTCCATGCGGGCAAAATCCATGGTCCCATCGATACAGGCCAAATCCATGCAGGAAAGACTGATCGTCGGCCTCGACGTGCCGACCGTGCGGGAGGCCGAACGGGCGGTGCGCGAACTCGACGGCGTCGTCTCCTTCTACAAGATAGGCTACCAGCTGGCCTTTGCCGGCGGGCTCGACCTTGCCAGGGAACTGGCCAGCGGCGGAACGAAGATCTTCCTCGACATGAAGCTGCTCGACATCGACCACACGGTGGCCAAGGGCGTCGAGAACATCGTCAAGATGGGCGTGACCATGCTGACCATCCACGCCTATCCAAAGGCGATGGCGGCGGCGGTGGAGGCGGCCAGGGGTAGCGGCCTTTGCCTGCTGGCGGTCAGCGTGCTGACCTCGATGGACGAGCAGGACATGATCGACGTCGGCTATGAATACGACCCGCATACGCTGGTGCTGCGGCGCTCTGAACAGGCGCTGCATGCCGGCATGGGCGGCATCGTCTGCTCGGCCGCGGAAGCGGAAGCGGTGCGCCGCATCGTCGGGCCCGACATGGCGGTGGTGACGCCCGGCATCCGGCCGGCGGGCAGCGACCATGGCGACCAGAAGCGCGTGGTGACGCCGGCACAAGCGATCCGCAACGGCGCCAGCCATCTCGTCGTCGGCCGGCCGATCGTCGCGTCGGCCAACAGGCGAGAAGCAGCCGAAGCGATCATCGCCGAAATGCGCTCAGCGTAAGGAACAGGGAGAAGAGGAATGCCCAAGGGATACTGGATCGCCCGCGTCGATGTGCGCGATGCCGAAGGCTACAAGGAGTATGTCGCCGCCTCGAAACTGGCCTTCGACCGCTTTGGCGCGAAATTCCTGGCGCGCGGCGGTGCGCATGAGCTGGCCGAGGGTGTCGGGCGCGCCCGCAACGTCATCATCGAGTTCGAATCGCTCGCCGTGGCGCACGACTGCTACCACTCGCCGGAATACCAGCGCGCGGTCGCCATCCGCCAGAAGGTCGCCGACGGCGAGATCGTTCTCGTCGAAGGCATCTGAGGCCATCGACCAGAGCCTGGCGGCGCGTCAGACGAAGTCCTGACGGCCCCGTTCCCTTGGCTCCGCCCCGCTAAGCCGAGCTTCCAGTCAGCTAATGCTTGAAGGCTAGGCAGTTTCGCTATGCCCTGGCCGACAGCCGGGCGGAGCCGTTCGACAGCGACCGCCACGCGGCCGGCGCATCCAACAATCGACTGCCGAGCTAAAGTCGCTTTCGTCCAAGGTGAATGCGACTGGGTTGGTTGCCCATTGACATGCAGGTATTTACCTGCATATTACACCTCACAAACCAACGAGTGAGGCTGATGGACGCTGACAAGGTTTTCAAGGCACTGGGCGACCCGACACGCAGAAGGCTGCTTGACCTTCTTTGCGAGAAGAACGGGCAGACGCTCAGTCAGCTTTGCGAAAACCTGGACATGGCGAGGCAATCAGCCACCCAGCACATCGACCTGCTGGAAGCGGCGAACCTGGTGAGCACGGTCAAGCGCGGCCGGGAAAAACTGCATTTTATCAACCCCGTGCCGCTGCACGAAGTCTACGAGCGGTGGGTGCGGAAGTTCGAACGGCAGCGGCTCAGTCTGCTGCACGATCTGAAGCAAGAACTCGAAGGAGAGGACCAATGACCAGAGAGACGACCAGCTTTGTCTACGTGACCTACATCAAATCGACGCCGCAAAAAGTGTTCGAGGCCATAACCCGGCCTGACATAGCGAAACGCTACTGGGGCCATGAGAACGTCTCCGACTGGCAGCCGGGATCGACATGGGAGCATATCCGCGCCAATGACGAGCGGACCGTCGAACTCGTCGGCAAGGTCGTCGAGATCTCGCCGCCGACCCGTCTCGTCATCACCTGGGCGAACGCTTCGCAAGCCAACGATCCCTCACAATACAGCCGGGTGACGTTCGGCATCGAGGAATACGACACCATGGTGCGACTGACCGTCACCCATGACGAACTCGAAGCCGGCAGCGGCATGGCGAAAGGCGTCAGCCAGGGATGGCCGGCCGTGCTGTCCAGCATGAAATCCTTCCTCGAAACCGGCAGCGGCATCGACCTTTTCGCCAAGCCGAAATCGGCCTGATGCCCTGCGATATCATGCAGAACCAGGCCAGTGGAGAACGACAATGACCAAGCGCTATATCGGTGGCTGTGCATGCGGCGCGATCCGCTATGAAACCAGCGGCGAGCCGATCTTCCAGAACCACTGCCAGTGCCTCGACTGCCAGAAGCGCGCAGGCACCGGCCACGGATCCTATCTGACCTTCGGACGGCGCGCCGACATGAAAATCGCAGGCGAGGCGACCACCTGGCGCGTGAGAGGCGACAGCGGCAACGAAAAGATCCACGCCTTCTGCCCGACCTGTGGAACGCCGGTCTACCTGACATTCATCGCCATGCCGGACCTGATTGCGGTCAACGCGACCAGCCTTGACGACCCCGGCCAATTCGACCCGCAGGTGGTCACATACGCCATCCGCGGCCATGCATGGGACACGATCGACCCCGCGTTGCAGAAATTCGAGCGAATGCCGGGATAGCGGGTCGCCTTGGGCTGTCATGTCATGTCGGGCGCTCGTCGCGGGCGCTTGCGCCCGGTGGCGGGGCTCCGAGCATTTCCGGATGCGCCGCCGCGCGTTCAAATATGGTGGTTTTGGCCGAGTAGCCGGCTGGCAGCGGTTTCGGCCATGGCGTCGGCAAGCTCGAGATCCCATTGCTGGCGGCAGTAGGCGCGGAAATCGAAGCAAGGCAGGCCGGGGCAGACCTCGAACTCGATGAGGTGAACCGTGTCGTCGGCCTCGATGCGAAGGTCGATGGAAAACACGTCGCGCAGCCCAAGCCCGCTCATCAGCCGCTCGGCTATCGCGCGAACCCTGGCGTCGGCGATCGGCTGGCTGTCGGCGACCGCAACGAGCTCCGGTTCGGCATAGTGTCCGGCCGCCTTCGCCGCCTCGCCAGTGTCGCCGTAAAGCGCCCGGCTGTCCGCCATGGTCTGGAAATCTGTGCCCGAATCGACAAAGGCCACGCCAAGCGCTTCGACCCCGGCGCCCGGCACCAGGCCGAGGAAACTGGCGCGCACGTTGCGGCCGGCAACATAGGGCTGGACGACGACATCGTCGCGATAGGCCGCAAAGACACGCCGGCTAAGCTCCAGTGCGTGGCCGAGATCGCTGATGCGCGAATCCGCCCAGATGCCGATCTTGGCACCTAGCTGGTTGGGCTTGACGAACCAGCCGGCGGCCGACGCAGGCGGCTCCACCAGCCATTTGCCGTCGCGCGCAAGACCGGCTTGCGGCACCGGCAGACCGAGCGCGCCAAGCACCGCGCCGGAACGGAACTTGTCCTGGCAAAGCGCAAACAGCGCATCGTCGGCGCCGATCGTCTTGAACCCGCCGAGCCTCGCCAAGGCGGGTGCGGCACCGCCCCGGAAATAAGCGATGCCGTCGGTCAGCGTCCACACTAGTGTCGTGCTGGGATGCTCGCCGGCGAGCACGCCTGCGGCATCGTCGAGCGCCACCGGCGTGAACGACAGGCCGCGCGCCTGGCAGGCAGCGGCAAGCGCATCGAATTCATGGGCGAGATCGGTCGACTGCGCCAGATAGGAGGCGATTTCGGCGGCACGCTCCGGTGCATGACCGTCGGCGACGAGACGGTCGTGGCAGGCTTTTTCCGGCTCATGGACGAGGATCAGTTTTGGCTTTTGGCTCGTCATGGATTTGCATGGTTTTCCAGCGATGGCATCGCCTAACATCGCATGGGAGGCGCAATCGGCTGCCGCGAAACCGACCGGGTCGGACGGTTGCGTGATAACGCACCGGCCGACCGCGGTTCAATCAGGCGATCAGCACGCGCGGCTCGAAGCGGCCGTTGACCTTGACGTCGAGCAGGAAAGTCATGCCCGCCTGCGGATCGAGCTTGCGCTGCTTGTCGTCCTTGCCCTTCCAGGCCGAGGTCACCGCCAGCCGGTCGGCTTTGGCGCCGACAAAGGCCGGGCAGGACGCCTGCGTCACCGGCATGGGAATTTCGCGCAGCAATGTGCCACTGGGCGAATAGGCCTTCACCACCTTACCGCCCCAGACCGCATTCCACAGCACGCCGTCACGGTCGACGACCGAGCCGTCGACGTAGCCCTTCGACGAGCGGTGGTCGACGAACACATTCGATTCGCCAACCGGTAGGCCAGTCGCCGGATCGCAGGCGACGCGCATCAAAAGGCCGGTCGCGGTGTCGGTGTAATAGGCGATCGTCCCGTCCTCGGAAAAGCAGATCGAGTTCGACACGGTGATGCCGGAAAACAGTTTGCGCAGCTCGCCCTTGAAGAACCAGTAGATCGAGCCCGCGCCCTTGCCCTCGTCCTTGGCCATCGTGCCGACCCAAAAGGCACCGCAGGGATGGACGCGGGAATCATTGGAACGCGTCAGCGGATTGTCGGCCTCGATCGGCGTGTGCAGCGTCATGGTGCCGGTCGCGACGTCGCGGACATGGAGGCCGGTCTCGGTGGCGATCAGCTGGCGCTGGTCGTCGATGATGGCGATGGCGCTTGCCATCTGGCCAAGCTCGTGGATTTTCAATGCGCCGCCGGCCACCGGCTTTTCCAGAAGCTGGCCGTTGACGATGTCGAACCAGAATAGCGCATCGGTGGCGGGATCGTAGCTCGGCCCTTCGCCGAGCTGGCAGATGTGGTCGGAAAAAACCGAAACCTCGCTCATCATGCTTCTCCGAACACTGCATCCCAGGCCGCGACGGCGGCGTGTGCGCGTGCCGCTACGTCGTCGACGCTCATGCCAGGCTTGAACAGGCTGGAGCCAAGTCCAAAGACCGTCACGCCCACAGCCTTGTAGCCGGCAAAGTCCTTTTCCGAAACGCCACCGACCGCACCGACCAATGTCTGTGCCGGCAGCACCGCCCGGATCGCGGAAATGCCTGCCGCTCCGAGCACGCTCGCCGGAAAGAATTTCAACGCCGAAGCGCCGAGCCGGATCGCCTGGAAGGCTTCGGTGGGCGTGAACACGCCGGGCATCGTCACCATGCCGTAGTGCATCGCTCTCGCCATCACTTCGGCATCGATGTTGGGGCTGACCAGCAGCCGGCCGCCGGCCTTGTGCAAGCCATCGACATCGGCAGGCGTCAGCACCGTGCCGGCACCGACCAGTGCCGTTTTCGGCAGCACTTCGACAATGCGGGCGATCGACGAAAACGGCTCCGGCGAGTTGAGCGGCACTTCGATGGCCTCGATGCCGGCGTCGAACAGCGCCTGGCCGATCGCGATCGATTCGACCGGCTTGAGCCCGCGCAGGATGGCGACCAGGCCGCGCTTGAGCTTCGGGAAAGGTGCGGTCAGGCTCATGGGGCTGCTCCGGTTCTGGCGATCATGCCGTTCTCGCGTGCCGCTTCGATGAGACCTGCACGCACCGCCTCGTCGGCATCGACGGTGCGGACCTTAAGTCCGGCAAGGCCGAGGGCGGCCTGGTAAAGTGCTGCAAGCGCACCGGACGCCACCAGCACGACAGGTTCGGCGCCGGCGCCATGGCGGCGGCTGGCCGAGGCGATCTCGCCACCGATCAGCAGGCCGGACAGGCAAGCGGCGGCATCATCGGCTTTTAGATCCTGCAGCAGGCCGGCGGCGCGGATGGAAAACAGCCTCGAGGTGACATCGCCGGCCTCGGCCAGTGCGGTTTCGCACCAGCTGCGGAAGAATGGATTGTCCGAGGTGACCGGCTTGGGATGTTCGCCGAGCGAATGGCGCAGGATCGAGTGGGCGGCAAGCACCGAAAACAGCTCGCCGGTCGGCCAGGTACCGAAACCCGCAACGGCGCCGTCCTCGACCAGCACCCATTTCGAATGGGTGCCGGGCATGCAGACCAGCTGGCGCCCCTTGGCCGGCAGGCCGGCCCCGGCAAGCTGGGTCTCCTCGCCGCGCATGACGTCGGGCGCATCGATCTGGCGCTGAGCGAGGCCAGGCACGATGCGGACGTCGCGGTGCTGGCCGGGTACCCGCGCGGCACCCCCCAGGACGGCACTGAGCGGCGCCGGAACGGTGACATAGGGTGCCTCGAGCCAGCCCTGGCGAGAGCCGGCCATGCCGCAGACGATGACAGGCAGCGCCTGCGGCGCGGCCATCGCCACCAGATGCCCTTCGAGAATGGTCGAAAAGCCCTTTTGCTGGGCGGTGATCAGGCCATCGTCGCCACGGCGTTCGGCAAGAACCTTGCCGTCTTTGCCGATCAGCCAGACCCGCATGCGGGTCGTGCCCCAGTCGACGGCGGCTACCGCTGGCGCGTTGCCGGCAAACCCTGGGCTCACAGGAAACCTCCATCGACGATCAGCATCTGCGCGGTCAGCATGCGCGAGGCATCCGAGGCGAGGAACAGCACCGTGCCCACGATGTCGTCGGGCTGCATCACCTGCTTGATGCACTGCTTGGCGACATGGGCGGCAAGCGCCTGTTCGGTCACCCAGAGCTCCTTTTGCCGCTCGGTGATCACCCAGCCGGGCGCAATGGCGTTGACGCGGATGCCGTCGACGCCGAGCTTGCCGGCAAGCCCCTTGGTCAGGCCCAGGATACCGGCCTTGGCGGCGGTGTAGGCCGGCATGTCGGGGTGGTTGATCAGATAGGACGTCGAGGTGAAGTTGATGATCGAGCCGCCGCCGGCCCGCTTCATGCCCGGCGCCACCGCTTGAGCGGTGAAGAAATGCGGTCTGAGATTGATCGCCTGGTTGTTGTCCCAGAATTCCACCGTCACGTCTTCGACGGCGTGGCGCTCGTCAAGCGCTGCATTGTTGACCAGCACGGTGACATCGCCATGCGCATCGGCCGCCCTGGCTGCCGAGGTCCGCAAGGCCTCGACGTCGCGCAGGTCGGTCTTGAGATACAGCGGGCGGCGGCCGAACGCTTTCTCGATGCGATCGGCAAGGGCAGTGCTGGGGCCGTCGGCGATGTCGATGAAGGCGACATTGGCGCCCTGGCGCACAAACCCCTCGGTCAGTGCCGCACCAATACCGGAACCGCCGCCGGTGATCAGCACCGAGGCTCCCTCGAGGTCGGCAAAATGCGCCGATGGCATCATATCTGTTGTCTCCCAGCGCATGACCCCGAAAATCGGACCGATTTTCGGAAAGGATCATGCGCAAATACAAAGTGCTACAGCGTCCTTTGCGCGTCCTGAAGGACGCGCGGCGCTGTAGTCAGGCCGGCGCGCATCCTAGCCAGACACGTCGTGCGGGCAAGGGCGAAAAGGCGGATTTGCTGGCTTATGTCAGACAAAACGACAATGCGCCGCACTGGACGTGCACGGCGGCATCATCGGGATCGCGGACCGCTTCGAGATCGCCGGTCAGACCGCCTTGGCGTGCAAAGCGCCGCGGAAGGAATCGCGGAGGTAGCCGAGCGTGGCATCGGCGTCGACCGGTTTGCCGAACAGATAGCCCTGCCCGCCGGCACAGCCGAACTGGACCAGGCGGTCGGCCTGCGCCTCCTCTTCGATGCCTTCGGCGACCACATCCATGCCGAGCCCCTCGCACATGGCAAGAATGGCGCGGATGATGTGTTCGGACGGGCGGTCGTCGAGAATGGAGGAGACGAAGGCGCGGTCGATCTTGAGCTTGTCGAAATGGAATTCGCGCAAGCGGCCGAGCGAGGACTGGCCAGTGCCGAAATCGTCGAGCGAAACGCGGATGCCGACGCGGCGCAGATCCTCGACGATCTTCTCGGCCGAGGCAGGATCGTTCATCAGGCCGGTCTCGGTGATCTCGATCTCCAGCCGGCGCGGATCGAAGCCGGTGCGCTCAAGGATGGCCAGTATGTGCAGGCCGGTGTTCTGGTCGACGAGCTGCGAGGGCGACAGGTTGAACGACAGGAACAATTCCTTCGGCCAGCTCCTGGCCGCTTCGGTCGCCTTGCGCAGCACCAGCTGCGACAGCGGGCCGATGATGCCACGCTCCTCGGCAATGGGAATGAACACCGTTGGCGGCACCGAGCCGAGGTCGCGATCGGTCCAGCGCGCCAGCGTCTCGAAACCGATGGTGCGGCGCGTGCTGAGGTCGACGATGGGCTGGAAATGCGGCTCCACCTCGCCGGCCGAGACGGCGCGGCGCAGCGCCTGTTCGATGCGGGTGACGCGCTTGGCCGCCTCTTCCATTTCGCGGGTGTAGACGACGACGCGGCCACGGCCGGAGCGCTTGGCGTGGTAGAGCGCCGTCTCTGCCTTGTTGATGAGGATCTCGGTGGTCTCGTCGCCCGAATAGAACAGCGAACAGCCGACCGAGGCCGAAAGCCTGGCGGTGCGTTCGCCGACATCATAGGGCGCCGAAAGAATCTCGATCAGCATGCGGGATTTCTCGGCCGCCGCCTCCTCGCTGAACACCATCGGGTAGAGATAGGCGAATTCGTCGGCGCCGATGCGGCAGACGGTGGAATGGCCGTCCATCGAGGCGCGCAGCCGCATCGCGACCTGGATCAGGATATCGTCACCGGCCTTGTGGCCGAACAGGTCGTTGATCGGCTTGAAGCCGTCGAGGTCGAGAATGCCGACGGTAAACGGCGCCGGGTCGTCGGCTCGGTCGCTGATCAGGCGATCGACCTTGTCGAAGAAGCGGCGATGGTTGCCAAGCCCGGTCAACGGATCGGTAAACGCCAGATCCGTGCTCTCCCTGTTTGCCTGACCGGTGCCAAACGAAGTTTGCATCGGTGTCCCTGTTTTGTGACTTCGGAATTTAGCTTCAGACTGGCAGCAAACCCTTTAGGAAAGGTATCGCCAAATCGATTATTCGCGGGTAAAGCGCGTCGTGTACGGAGGTGCGAGGTGCGTCCAGCCCTTGTTTCAGGCCACCTTCAGCCCCTGGGCCGGACACGGTAGAGTTCGAGCGAGGCGCCCTTCGTGTCCGCGATCGGCTCCAGCCATTCCGGCACGTTGCCGCGCATCAGCCCGGCAAGAAAACCGTCCGGCGCGGTGGTGGCCAGAAGCTGGCTTTCCGAGTTGCCGCGGCACAGCGCGACAAGGCCGACGTGATGATCGCCGACGATCGACCTGGCCTGCGCATCTGTGCCGAGGAAAGCGTCGAGTGCAAGCAGGTCTCCCGCGACGTTGCGGTGGTAGGGCCCGGCGAACACGCGATGCCCGGAGTACACCAGGATCGGCGATCCGATATTGGAGACGGCAAGCACGGTGGTATCGGGCAGCCTGCCGAGTGTGGCGAAAGTGGCCTTGGCCTGGCAGGACGGGTCGACGCTCGCGCCGACACTGGCGTCGCTGGTGATTTTTACACCGGTGGCGAGCGCCGCCGACGCCGCCTGGGCGGCGCCCGACCAGATCGAGTTCACCGAGATCAGCCACGCCGCCGCCATTCGCAGCACCGAGCCGCGCGACGGGTTTGTTTCGGCCCGCCGCCGCCATTTGGCGATCCAGGCCGACAATGGGATCACCGCGAAGGCGATGGAGAATGTCGAGCCGCGCACTTGCCAGACACTGACCAGGAACGCCACGACCAGCAGCATGGCGACAAGACTGTCCTGGCGCCGCCAGCCGCCTCGGCGCAGGCGCAACGCCATCAGCACGAGCGCCACCAGCGGCGTGGCATATCGCGCCGCCAGCTCGGCGGGATTGTGGGCGGTGAGCTGGAACAGCGACTGCGCCTCGTCGATATGATCGAGCCATAGCGTCTTCAGGCGCGGATCGAGCCCGGCATAGGGAGAGGCCAGGCATTGCGGGTACAGCAAAAGGAGGACCGCGCCGAGCACGAGCGCAAGCACGCCAACCGACAGCAGACGCTGCCCGCGCGAGCGCCCGGCCGCTTCGATCGAGGCGATCGCCGCAAGGCCGGTTCCAGCAAGGGCAGCGACGACGAACTGCATCGTCGAGAAGGCATCGCATTGCGCCTGGCCCCAGGCCGACAGCGGGATGGTGGCGACAAAGACAAGCGCTGCGACGCCGGCAAAGCCAAGGCCGAAATCCCTGGCGATCAGCCTTTCGCCCGATGCGTCAAAGGCAAACAGGATCGCCACGCAGATGCCGATGGCAGCGACGTAGGGGGCGGTTTCCATGCCGACGGCCAGCGTCAGCGCGGCGCACAGGCCGGCAAGGAACGCCGCCGGCCGGCGCATACGCGCTTCGAGCAGGAAATTCAGGCTGGCGACGGTCAGCATCAGCTGGACATTGTGATGATCGAGCGCGCCGGGCTCGAAGATGCCGATGAAATACAGTGCTGCCGCGCCGACGATGACGGCGGGCAGCACCGCGCCATCGCCGGCAAAGCCGCGCGCGGCGCGAATGATGAAGACCATGGTCAGGCCGAAGAGCAGAGCCGGCCACGCCACCTGCGCGACGTTCTCGGCAAGCGTGGTGTTGCCGGTCAGGCTCGATGCGGCGAGCACGATGGCGGCGATCGGCGCATCGACCAGCCGCGACCAATGCATGACGAAGCCGCCTTCGAGGCCCATGCGGTATTGATGCAGGTCGAACCAGCCCTGGCCGGCCAAGAGGTCGCGCACCTCGACCAGCCGCAGCAGATTGTCATTGTCGCCGCCGGCATTGGTCAGCGCCGGGAATCCGGCGCAGGCGTTGACGACAAGGAAGCCGAGCGTGGCAAGCAGCGCCAGCATGAGGTCCGCTCGCCAGGAGGCGCGTGCCCCGTCTTTGGAAAGCATCGCGGTATGAGCGGTGGTCATGGAGTGGGCTTTCAGCCTGTGTCTGTCGGCGCACGCTAGCGCCCGCCGCTTCACAAAGCGTAAAGCGGCGCGATTTGCGCCGCTTTTGGGCGCCATGCATCAGTCGCGCGCGGGAAACACCCACAGCGACGACAAAACGTAGCTCACCGTGCTTGCGGCAACCGTCATCAGCGCCGACATGGCAAGCGCCGACATGCCGAAACGGGTGACCGCCAGATGCGACACCAGGCCCGAAAACAGCGCGCATCCCACCTGCAGCGCGAGATAGCGCGGCATGGCGCTGGCATGATCGTGCTGGCCGCCGAATGTCCAGCCGCGCTGCGCGCTATAGGCGACAACGAAAGTGATCGCATAGGCGACGACACTGCCTATGAAGGGCGAAAAGCCCAGCGACACCAGGAGCCACGAGAGGAGGAACAGCAGCAATGCGGCGCCGACGCCGACCGTCAGGAACCGGAACAGGCGCGTCCGGACAAAGACCGGCAATGCTTCGCTCATGCGTCGCGCGCCGGCAGTTGGTTAGCCGGCGATTCACTGGCCGGCAACTCATTGGCCGGCAGTTCACCCGATTGACCGGTCCGCCCAGACTTCAGCCGCTTGACCGGTATTTCCAGGACACCGAGCAGAAAAGCCGAGAAGAAGACCTGGAAGGAAATGACGATCAGGCTCAGGCCCAGCACGACGATGCGCGGGATTTCGGAATCGTTCAGCGGGCCGAAGCCGAGATGCGCCCAGCGCGCCACGGCGTAGCCGAAGAACAAGACGCCGCCGGCAAAGCAGATGCCAGCATTGGCGGCGAGACGATCGGTGCTGATGGTTCTGGTCAGCCAGTCTGAACGGCGGCTTGGCGGCAGGATACCGGTTATCTCGGCATAGTATCGCGAAATGGCGCCGAAAGTGATGAGCTGGACGCCGGTGACGACCATGAAACAGGCGGCGACGAAGGTGTTGAGGTCGAGTGACAGATTGTCGATCACGCGCAGCGGCCCGAACACCAGCAGCGCCGCGAACAGTATGCCAAGGCCGCCGAGCACCGTGCCCGGGATGAAGAACATCCAGCGCGGGTTGTAGACCAGCAGGAACTTCAGGTGTCGCCAGCCATCGCGCCAGGTTCTCAGATGCGGCGGCCGGCTGCGGCCGTCGGGCTTGAGCGTGGTCGGCACTTCCTCGATGCGCAGGCCGGCTAGGGCGCCGCGCACCACCATCTCGCTGGCGAATTCCATGCCGGTGGTCTGCAGGTCGAGCTTCCTGATGCTGTCGGCATTGAAGCCGCGCAGGCCGCAGTGGAAATCACCGGTCTTGATGCGGAAGAACAGGCGGCCGACAAAGCTGAGCACCGGATTGCCGAGGTAGCGGTGCAGCGGCGGCATGGCGCCGGCCTCGATGCCGCCCTGGAAGCGATTGCCCATGACCAGGTCGGCGCCGTCGCGCAGCCGCGCGACGAAGGCTTCCAGCGCGCCGAAATCATAGCTGTCGTCGGCATCGCCCATGATGATGAAGCGGCCCTTGGCAGCCGCGATGCCGCCCAAAAGGGCCGCGCCATAGCCTTTTTGGGCCACCGGGACGACACGGGCGCCTCCCGCCGCTGCAATCGCCAGCGATCCGTCGGTGCTGCCATTGTCCGCGATCAGCACCTCGCCGGAGATGCCCGCCTTGTCGAGGAAGGTTTTCGCCTTGCCGATGCATGCGGCGAGCGTCTCGGCCTCGTTGAGGCACGGCATGAGGATGGTGAGTTCGAGCTGTTTGGTTGCGGTGGCGCGGATGGCGGTGACGGCGTTCATTGGTCGTTGTTCCATCGAGTGCCCGGCGCGCGTCAGTTCGGCCGGGCGTAATCGGACTTACCGTTGCACGGCAAGGCTTAAGAAAGCGATGACGCGCAGCCTCGCCTTGTCTCCAATCGGTCGGCAGGGCGGGCTCGCGGTTGTCTGATGCCAATCTTCAATATGTCGCGATTGGCAGACGGGCAGTGAGCCTGTACAGGCAAGACAGTCGCCCATCCGAGCCGCCGGAGACCTGCCATGAAGCTGAAAATCGCCGTCCAGATGGACCACATCTCCACCGTGTCGATCGCCGGCGACACGTCCTTCGCGCTATCGCTGGAGGCGCAGCGGCGCGGCCATCAGCTGTTCCACTACACGCCCGACCGGCTATCGCTGCGCGAGGGCAAGGTGTTTGCCCGCATCGAGGAGATGCAGGTGCGCGACGAGAAGGGCAACCATTATTCGCTGGGCGAGAGGGTGCGCACCGATCTGGAGGAAATGGATGTCGTCCTGCTGCGCCAGGACCCGCCCTTCGACATGAACTACATCACCACCACGCATATCCTCGAACGCATCCACCCGAAGACGCTGGTGGTCAACGACCCGGCCTGGGTGCGCAACAGCCCGGAAAAGATCTTCGTCACCGAGTTTTCCGACCTGATGCCGGACACGCTGATCACCAAGGATCCGCTCGAAGTCGCCGCCTTCCGCAAGGAGTTCGGCGACATCATCATCAAGCCGCTCTACGGCAATGGCGGCGCCGGCATCTTCCACATGCTGGAGGCCGACCGCAACCTTGCCTCGCTGCTCGAAATGTTCGGCCAGATGTTCCGCGAGCCCTATATCGTGCAGCGCTATTTGAAGGATGTGCGCAAGGGCGACAAGCGCATCATCCTGATCGATGGCGAGCCGGTCGGCGCCATCAACCGGGTGCCGGCCGAGCACGATTCCCGCTCCAACATGCATGTCGGCGGCCGTGCCGAAAAGACCGAGTTGACGACGCGCGAGCGCGAAATCTGCGCCCGCATCGGCCCTGCGCTGAAAGCGCGCGGCTTCATCCTGGTCGGCATCGATGTCATCGGCGACTACATGACCGAGATCAACGTAACGTCGCCAACCGGCGTGCGCGAAGTCAGGCGCTTTGGCGGCTCCGACATCGCCAGCCTGTTCTGGGACGCGGTCGAGGACAAGCGGAAATAGACCGTTTTCATTTTGTCTTAACCATGTTCCGTTTTTTCAACCGGGCACAACCCGGCCGCGACCGGCGGGGCTGGGTATTCCTGCAATGTTCCTGATTTGATCAGTCGGGCATATCAGCCCGCTGCGGATCGACACTGGCCATGGGCTTTCTTCCCAACCACTGACCTTGCTGTTTCCCATTGGTTGCGCGACAGCTAATCGCCCAAGCTTCCGATCGAAGCCGACTCATGAACGGCGCGTCCTTGCCGGTGAATTCTTCAGCTTACGTGAGGCAACCGCATGTTCTTGTAATGTTCTTGCCTAACTCCGAAATCTGTGGTTGTCTTCTCCGATCTCGCTCGCGCCCTGATCGCCAAGGCATAAGCGAACCACTATCCGGGGGCATAAAATGGTGGCGCGGGTTCGCACGGTCGCTTTCCAGGGCATCGAGGCCGTGCCGGTCGACGTGCAGGTGATGATCTCGCCCGGCAAGGTCAACATGCATATCGTCGGCCTGGCCGACAAGGCGGTGGCCGAAAGCCGCGAGCGGGTGCAGGCGGCACTGCATGCCTCCGGCCTGTCGATGCCGTCGAAGAAGGTCACCGTCAATCTGGCCCCGGCCGACCTGCCCAAGGAGGGCAGCCATTACGATCTGCCGATCGCGCTTGGCCTGATGGCGGCATTGGGCGCCATTCCGGGCGACATGCTTGCCGGCTATGTCGTGCTTGGCGAATTGTCGCTCGACGGCACAATTGCCGCAGTCGCCGGCGCCTTGCCGGCGGCAATCGGCGCCAACGCCGAGGGCAAGGGCCTGATCTGCCCGTTCGCCTGCGGCCCGGAAGCAGCCTGGGCCGGCAAGGATTTCGACATTCTGGCGCCGCGCAGCCTGATTGCGATCGCCAATCATTTTCGCGGCACGCAGGTGCTGTCGCGACCGGAGGCCGGCATCCACGCTGCGGCGCGCGACCTGCCCGACCTCGCCGATATCAAGGGCCAGGAGACCGCCAAGCGGGCGCTGGAAGTGGCGGCCGCCGGTGGGCACAACCTTTTGATGATCGGGCCGCCGGGATCGGGCAAGTCGATGCTGGCGCAGCGGCTGCCGTCGATTCTGCCGCCGCTGGCGCCGAAGGAATTGCTCGAAGTGTCGATGATCGCCTCGGTGGCCGGCGAACTCGGCGAAGGCAAACTGACCGACCGGCGGCCGTTCCGCGCGCCGCACCATTCGGCCTCGATGGCGGCGATGGTCGGCGGCGGCATCCGCGCCCGGCCGGGCGAAGTGTCGCTCGCCCATCACGGCGTGCTGTTCCTCGACGAGTTTCCCGAATTCACGCCGCAGACGCTCGATGCACTGCGCCAGCCGCTGGAGACCGGCGACTGCATGATCGCACGCGCCAACCATCGCGTCACCTATCCGGCGCGCATCCAGCTGGTCGCGGCGATGAACCCGTGCCGCTGCGGCATGGCCGGCGAGCCGGGCTATCGCTGCCTGCGCGGCGAGCGCTGCCGCACCGATTATCAGGCGCGCATCTCAGGCCCGCTGCTCGACCGCATCGATCTCAGGATCGAGGTACCGGCGGTCTCGGCCAGTGACCTGATCCGGCCCGACCGGGCGGAGAAAAGTGCCTCGGTGGCGCTGCGGGTGGCGCGCGCCCGCACAATCCAGCGCGAGCGTTTCGAGCGGCTCGGAGTCGGCTCCACCACCAACGCGCATTGCGCGCCGGCGGTCATCGAGGAGATCGCCATGCCGGATGCCGCCGGCCTGTCGCTGCTTAAGGACGCCAGCGAAAAGCTCGCCTTTTCAGCGCGGGCCTATCATCGCGTGCTGAAAGTGGCGCGCACACTGGCCGATCTCGACGCCAGCGAAACGGTCGGCCGCATCCACCTGGCCGAAGCGATTTCCTACCGCATGAGTTCGGAGCGCGTGGCGCAGGCGGCGTGACGCCCCCTGCCCTTCAAGGGCTGGAAACGCAAGCGGCGGCACCTTGCCCTTGGCTCCATGAATCTTCGGCTCAGACCGAGGCGCGCGCCTTCAGCTCCAGCCGCCGCGCGTGAAGCACCGGCTCGGTGTAGCCATTGGGCTGGATGCGGCCCTTGAACACCAGGTCGCAGGCGGCCTTGAAGGCGATCGAGTTGTCGAAGTCGGCGGCCATCGGGCGGTAGAGCGGGTCGCCGACATTCTGCAGGTCGACGATGGCCGCCATGCGCCGCAGGGAATCCATCACCTGGATGCGCGAGCAGACGTCGTGGTGCAGCCAGTTGGCGATGTGCTGCGAGGAGATGCGCAGCGTTGCGCGATCCTCCATCAGGCCGACATCGTTGATATCTGGCACTTTCGAACAGCCGACGCCCTGATCGATCCAGCGCACGACATAGCCCAGGATGCCCTGCGCGTTGTTGTCGAGCTCGCGCTGGATCTCGTCGGGAGTCCAGTTCGGGCGCACCGCGACCGGCACCGACAGGATATCGTCGAGCTTGGCCTTGGGCCGGTTCTTCAGCGCCGCCTGCACGGCGTGGACATCGACCTTGTGGTAGTGCGTGGCATGCAGCGTCGCCGCCGTCGGCGACGGCACCCAGGCGGTGTTGGCGCCGGCCCTGGGATGCGCGATCTTCTGCTCCAGCATCGCCGCCATCAAATCCGGCATCGCCCACATGCCCTTGCCGATCTGGGCATGGTCGGCCAGCCCGCATTCGAGCCCGGTGTCGACATTCCAGGCCTCGTAGGCAGAAATCCAGGCGGCCTGCTTCATGTCGCCCTTGCGGATCATCGGGCCGGCTTCCATCGAGGTGTGGATCTCGTCGCCGGTGCGGTCGAGGAAGCCCGTGTTGATGAACACCACGCGTTCTTGTGCCGCGCGGATCGCTTCCTTGAGGTTGACGGTGGTGCGCCGCTCCTCGTCCATGATGCCCATCTTGATGGTATTTCTGGCCATGCCGAGCAGTGCCTCGACGCGGTCGAAGATCTCGACGGCGAAGGCGACTTCCTCCGGCCCGTGCATCTTGGGCTTCACGACATACATCGAGCCGGCGCGGGAGTTGGCGCGCCGTCCGTTCCGCCCGACATCGTGCAGCGCGATCAGCGCCGTCATCGCCGCATCCATGATGCCTTCCGGCACCTCGTTGCCGTCGCGATCAAGGATCGCCGGATTGGTCATCAGGTGGCCGACATTGCGGACCAGCATCAGCGAGCGGCCTGGCACGGTCAGCGTGCCGCCGGCGGGCGCGGTGTAGGTGCGGTCGGGGTTGAGGTTGCGGACAAAACTCTTGCCGCCCTTGGTGATCTCCTCCGCCAGATCGCCCTTCATCAGGCCGAGCCAGTTGCGGTAGACGACGACCTTGTCCTGCGCATCCACCGCCGCGACCGAGTCCTCGCAGTCCTGGATGGTGGTCAGCGCCGATTCCAGGATGACATCGGCGATCCCCGCCGGATCGGTCCTGCCGATCTGGTTGCCGCGGTCGATCACGATCTCGATGTGCAGGCCGTTCCTGACCAGCAGCACGGCATCCGGATTGGCGGCATCGCCGCAATAACCGACGAATTGCGTGGGGTTGGCCAGCGTGGTCGAGCCGGCGCCGGCGCTCAGCCGCAACGCCCCTTGCGCCAGCGACAGGCCGTTCACCCCGGCCCATTTGCCAGAGGTGAGCGGGGCAGCTTCATCGAGAAAATTTTTCGTCCAGGCAACGACCTTGGCGCCGCGCGCCGGATTGAAGGTCTTGCCTTTCCCGGCGCCGTCGGTTTCGGGAATGGCGTCGGTGCCATAGAGCGCATCGTAGAGCGAACCCCAGCGCGCATTGGCGGCGTTGAGCGCGTAGCGGGCATTCATCACCGGCACGACCAGCTGCGGGCCGGCAACGACTGCAATTTCCGGGTCGACATTGTCGGTGGACACGCTGAAGGCCGGCCCCTCGGGGACGAGATAGCCGATCTCCTTCAGGAAGATCTTGTAGGCCTCCATGTCGATGGGCGCGCCATGGTCGCGATACCAGCCGTCGAGCTTCTCCTGGATAGCGTCGCGTTTTGCCAGCAGCGCCCGGTTCTTGGTGCCGAGGTCACGGACGATGACCGAGAAGCCGTTCCAGAAATCGGCCGCTTCGACGCCGGTGCCGGGCAACGCCTCGCCAGCCACAAAATCATGCAGCTCGCGGGCAATCCGCAATCCGGCGATCTCGATACGATCGGTCATAAGCTGGTCTCCAGACGAAAGGCTCGGTCGGGCGTTTGGCATGTCAGGTTTGCAGGGTCAATTCGGCTTAAGGTGAAGGGAACTTTTAGGCAAGGTCGCCGAAACCGGCGATGAGAGCGTCCTTGTCCCGTTCACGGGGAGAAGATGGCGGCAGCCAGATGAGGGGCGGCGCTAGGATCTACAAAGATGGCGCCACTCTTTCGATCGTCGGCGCTGCCCCTCATCCCCCTGCCGGGACCTTCTCCCCGTGAACGGGGAGAAGGGGCTAAACAGCAATCCTTGGCCTTCCCGAGGCCACCGCCACCACATGCGCCTCGATGAACATGCGCTGGGCTTCGACGGTCGAGACGCGGAATTCGGTCGCGACCTCGATTTCGGCACTGTCGGTGCCGGCATCCCTGGCGCGCTGGGCGACGATGGCGCGGACATCGGCCTCGGCCGCCGCGATGGCCGCCGCTTCGTCGAGGAAATCGCTCACGGTTTCACCCGAGGCAAGTCGAAACAGGCCTTCCTTGGGCTGGCTGACCCGCGCCTCGGCAGAAACCCTGACCTGGCCGACGACGGCGCCGAGCGCGTTGGCGACGTCGGTATCCTCCGGCACCACGCATTCATTGCCGATCAGCGGCGGCAGGCCGGCATAGTGCAGGGGTGCGGAAGCGCCGAGGCCGATGACCGGGCGGTCGAGCGCGACGCTCAGCCGGGCGATGCCGGGGTGCGAGTCGACGGCGCGCTGCACCAGCGCATGCGCCACCGTCGACGCGCCATCAAGGCCGTCCTCGGCAAAGGCGGTTTCGAGGATGTATTCCGCCGACCAGCGCGTCAGCGTCACCAGGACGCGCTCCGAGATCACCTCCGGCGACACGGCGATGGGCTGGCCGCGGCCGTCACGCTTGCGCGCGAACAGCTCAGCGCCGAGGCGAGCGCCGACCGGATCCCAGTTCGCCTGCTTGCCCAGCACATGGGCGGCGTCCGACGGCGTGAAGCCGGCGACATGCACCAGCCCGCGCGACACCAGCCGGTTCAAGGTCGCGTTCTGCGCGTTAGAGGTCAAAAGCCTGTCTACGGCGAGCGGCACGGCCCCGATCGCCTCGTAGAGCCGCGCTTCGGCGCCGGTCAGTCCAGCGGCAAGCCGATCCGGCACGCCGGTGCGCACCGCAAAGCGGCCGTCCATGCGACCAGGATTGGGCGCCCGCAATTGCCGTTCGAGTTCCGCCGTGACGGCGGCGCCGTGGGCCATCCCCGCCAGCGCCAAGGGCACCAGGCGGCGCGGTCCGAGCAGGATTTTCGGGTTGAGTGCGCCATCCTCCAGCGCCACTTCGGAATCGCCGCCAAGGCCGAAGGTGCGCATGGCCACCGCCTCGACCATGGTGCGGAAGCCGCCGACGGTGGCGCCTTCCGGATCGAGGCGCGGCCGGCCCTTGTCGAGCACGGCGACGTCGGTGGTGGTGCCGCCGATGTCGGAGACCATGGCATTGTCGAGCCCGGTCATGTGACGGGCGCCGACCAGGCTGGCGGCGGGGCCGGACAGGATGGTCTCGATCGGCCGCTGGCGGGCAAACGCCGCCGACACGAGCGCACCGTCGCCGCGCACCACCATCAGGGGTGCGGCGATGTTGCGCTGTTCGAGAAAGCCTTCGGTTGCCGCCACCAGCCGGTCGATCATCGAGATCAGCCGGGCGTTGAGCAGAGTGGTCAGCGCGCGGCGCGGACCGCCAAGCTTGGCCGACAGTTCATGGCTTGATGTGACCGGCAGGCCGGTCTTTTCGCGGATCAGCTCGCGAGTGGCGATCTCGTGCGCCGGATTGCGAGTGGCAAAATAGGCGCAGACGGCAAAGCCGGAGACCGACGCGCCGAGTTCCGGCAGCGCTGCCTCCAGTCCGGACAGGTCGAGCTTGGCGGCGTTGCCATGCACGTCATGGCCGCCGGGGCAGAACACCACCGCGTCGGTCCCGAGCGCGGCCTTCAGCCCATCGCGAGCGAGGTCAGCTTCGGAGAAGCCGATCATCACCAGCGCCACGCGGCCGCCCTGGCCCTCGACCAGCGCGTTGGTGGCAAGCGTCGTCGACATTGAGACCAGCTTGATGGCGGCCGGATCGGTGCCCGCCTTCTGCAGCACCGCGTCGACCGCGCCGGAAATTCCGACGGCCAGGTCATGCCGCGTGGTCAGCGCCTTGGCCTTGGCCAGCACCTTGCCCTTGTTCGGCCCCTCTTGCTTGCCTTCCGTTTCAGACCACAGCACGGCATCGGTGTAGGTACCGCCGGTGTCGATCCCGAGGAACAGCGGCTTTGGCTTGGTCTTGGCGGTCATTTCTGATGGCGGTCCGGCTGGCGAAATTGTTTGTCCCTGCCCTTAGCCGATACGGAGCGGCCGATAAAGCCGCGAGCGCTGGGCCACGTAGGAGTTCCATCTCTCGCCACAAGGGGGATTGGCAGCTCCGCTAAGGTGTCGAGATTCAGGTCAGGCCAGCCGGAAATGGTGGCTTCCGAGAACCGGAGCGGAGCGTACTTAAAGTACGTGAGCACAGGAAGCGGAAGCCGCCGTTTGCAGGCCGGCCTCACCTGAAATCTCGACACCTTAGCCCACAAACCCAACCTTCTTGTGTGTCCCATCGCAAAACGGCTTGTTGGCCGAGTGGCCGCAACGGCAGAGGAAGGTGCGTTGCGTGCGATCCACCGTGTGGCCGGTGCCGGTGACGATCTCGAGATTGCCCTCTAGCTTGAGCGGGCCGTTTTTCGTCGGGGTGACGTTGAGCGGACCGTCCCGCATTTCCAGCGCCGGCGTGTCCTTCAGCGGCGGCTCGCCGGTGGCGGTGAACCCTGATTTGTTGTGGCTGCCGTCGCAGAACGGCTTGTTTTCCGAAGCGCCACAGCGGCAGAGCGTAGCGCGATAAAACGTCTCACCGTCGAGCACGATCTCGGCATGCACGGCCAGCGGACCGTTTTCCCGCAGGCGCACGGTGTTGACCACCGGTGGCTGTTCCTGCGGGCCGCCATCCTTCCTGATGTAGGTGATGGCGCCGGAGGGGCAGCTTTCGGCGATGGCGACGATCTTCTCGACGCTGGCCGCCTCGGGATGGATCCACTGCCCCGGCGCGTTGGGCACGAAGACATGCGGGTCGCCGAGCACGCAGTTGCGCGAATGAATGCAGCGCTTGCCCGAGAACCCGACGTCGATCTTGTCGCTTTCGACCATACCGGCCATGGCTACGCTCCTGTTGCCTGAAGCGCGTCACATCCAGACGGACAGACGCGGCGCGCTTTGGGTATTTGTCCAGGCTATGTTCTAACGCAATTCCCGTCGGAACCGCTTCACACTTTTCCTGGAATTGCTGTACGGCTCCAGCAGGAAAACCGTCAAGCTGGCAAACCGGTCAGGGGACCAGATCGATTTCCTCGGTCTCGCCGCCGCTGCAGGTATAGCAACAGTCCTCGCATTTTTCCTTGTTGCCGGGGCCGACGCCCCAATAGGTCTCCTCGTCACCATCGACCCAGGCGCCGTAACAGATCGATTCCCCTTCGTTGCAGGTTATCGGCAAAGACTTGGTCTCGCCGTCATTGAGGTAGAAATCCTGGTTGTTGCCCGGCCAGACATAGTCGCGGTCCTGGCTGTAAAGCTCGAGGCGCATGGCATTGGGGTGGCTGTTCTTGATGGCAAAGGTAACGTCGCCGGCATGTGCCGACGGCACGACCAGCATGGCGAGAGACAGCGCGGCCAGCGTGCGGCGCGCATAGGCATGAAACATGGTAACCCCCTGGAAAGACACGGCCTACCCGGCCGCGGGGCGACCATCGCACGCTGCATTGAATCGCGGAAGTGGGTCGGCTGAATCGATCCCTGACTAAATTTGGGTCCGACTGCCCCAGGCCTTTGTTTTTACGCATGTCGTCCTCTCAAAACCGCCGAGCATCCCCGGGTCAAGCGCGAGGGCATGCTTTGGAAGACATGCATTGAGGTGTGTTGAGATTCAGGTCAGGCCGAGCCGAAAATGGTGGGTTCCGAGAACCGGAGCGGAGCGTACTTAAAGTACGTGAGCACCGGAAGCGCAGGAACCCGCCATTTGCAGGCCGGCATCACCTGAATATCGACACCTTAGGGCACCAGGTCGATCGTCTCTGTCGTGTGTTCCACGCAGATGAAGCAGCAGGTGTCGCAGGGCTGGTCGTTATCCGGCCCGACGCCGGCGGAGATGCTGTCGTTGCCGTTGACCCAGGCGCCGTAGCAGATGTGTTCGCCCTGATTGCAGGAGAGCGGCACCGATTTCTGCGAGGCCGGATCGATCAGGAACACCTGACCGTTGCCCGGCCAGACCGTTTCGCGGTCGCGGCTGAACAGCTCGACCGCAACCGCTTCCTTGCGCAGGTTCTTGACGAAAAAGGCCATCTCGGCAGCCTCGGCCGAGGTGGTGAAGACCAAGGCAGCAAATGCAGCCATGCGAAACAGCGTCACGGTCTCGATCTCCCGAATCATGGCGCCAGAATCGCATGCCTGCCGGGAACTAGAAAGACGCAGGATGCTCCGCCGCGATCTGCCGCCCCAGCCTCGTCACTTGACCCACCAGAAGGTCGAGATCCTCGCGCCGGGTGCGGTGGTTGGTGATCGCCACCCGCAGCCAATGCTGGCCATGCACCGTGGTGTCGGAGAGTGCTGCAATGCCCTCTTCCTGCAGCCGCAGCATGATTTCGGTGTTGAGCGCCTTCGGCGCCTCGCCGGCGAGGCCCGGCTGATAGCGGAAGCAGACGATGTTGATGGTCGGCAATGCTGCCAGCTCCAGTTCAGGCTCGGCCTCGATCAGCCCGGCGAGGTAACCCGCCTGCGCAATATTCTGGTCGATCAGACGTCCGAACTTGTCGGCGCCATGCTCCTTCAGCGCCATCCACACCTTGAGTGCGCGAAAGCCGCGCGACGTCTGCAGGCCGTAGTCGTGCAGCCATTCGCCGGAGGCGAGACCGCGCGGGGTCGATTCCAGGTATTCCGGCGTCACCGCGAAGGTCTTGCGATGTGCGACGGCGTCCCTGACCAGGGCGCAGCCGACCTCGAATGGTGCGTGCAGCCATTTGTGCGGGTCGAGCGCGACCGAATCGGCCCATTCGATGCCGGCGACGCGATGGGCATTTTCGGGTGCAATGGCGATCAGCGCGCCGATGCAGCCGTCGACATGGAACCAGAGGTCTTCCTCATGCGCCAGTTTGGCTAGCGCCCGCAGGTCGTCGATCGCCCCGGTGTTGACCGTGCCGGCCGTGCCGATGACGCAGGCCGGCTTGAATCCGGCCGCGCGGTCCTCGGCGATTGCTGCGCGCAAGGCGGCGATGTCCATGCGCATGCCGGCATCGGTCGGGATGCGGCGCAGCGCCCGGTTGCCGAGGCCGAGCGCTTCCATCGCCTTGCGGTGGCAGGAGTGGATCTGGTCCGAGCCATAGAAACGCAACGGCTTCTCGATGGCGGCAACGCCATGCTCGCGCACGTCGATGCCGGCCTTGACGTTGCGCGCCACGGTCAGCCCGATGATGTTGGCCATCGAGCCTCCGCTGACCAGCGTGCCGCCGGCAGAAGCGGGAAAACCCAGCATCTGCTTGCACCAGTTCACCACCTGGCTGTCCATCAGCCCGGCGGCGTGGTTGCCGCCGCCAAGATTAGAGCCCTGGATTGCCGCCAGGAAGTCGCCGAGCGCGCCAGCAAAATTGCTAGACCCCATGTACCAGGACCAGAAGCGCGGATGGATGTTGCCCATTGGATAGGACATCACAGTCCGGGAGACCTCGTCATAGACAGCGGCTAGGGGCGACGGCGATCGCGGCAGGGGTGCCGCGAAGACATCTCTTACATCCGCCGGCATCTCCCGCCATACCGGGCGGTCGCGCACGTCGCGCAGATAATCGACCGCATCGTCGATGACCCGGTGCGACAGGACCTGCACATCGGCCCAGTCCTGGGGGTCAAGCGTTTCCTCGGTCGTGCCAAGGGTTTCTTGCACCATGTCCATGATGGGTCTCCGTCAAGCCGCCGGAAACTGGCAGCCGGGCGTCGAGCGCGACAGGGCGATCTCGTCGGCATCCATCTCGGCCTCGATGCCGTCGAACAGCGGCGTCGACATGTAGCGTTCGCCGGTGTCGGGCAGCATGCACAGGATGACCGCGCCGGCCGGCGCCCGTTCGGCGACCTGCCGCGCCACCGCGAAGGTGGCGCCGCCGGAAATGCCGGTGAAGATGCCTTCCTGGCGTGCCAGCGCCTTGGCCCATTTGATGCCCTCGAGCCCGGCAACCGGCATCACCTCGTCATAAAGGCTGGCGTCGATCGCTTCCTGCAGCACGTTGGGGATGAAGTCCGGCGTCCAGCCCTGGATCGGGTGCGGCTCGAAGGCCGGGTGGGTGGCGGCAGGAGCGCCGTCGGCAGCGCGCTGCTGCGCCTTGCCGCTGCCGATGAGTTGCGCGTTGGCCGGCTCGGAGAGCACGATGCGTGTCTCCGGCCGTTCCCGCCGCAGCACGCGCGCCACGCCGACGACCGTGCCGCCCGTGCCATAGCCGGTGACAAAGCCGTCGAGCCGCGAACCGGCAAAATCATTGATGATCTCGCGCGCCGTCGTCGCCTCGTGGATGGCGGCATTGGCCGCCGTCTCGAACTGGCGGGCGAGGAACCAGCCATTGGCCTCAGCCAGTTCCACCGCCTTCTTGTGCATGCCAAAGCCCTTCTCGGCGCGCGGCGTCAGCACCACCTTGGCGCCCAGCATGCGCATCAGCTTGCGGCGCTCGACCGAAAAACTGTCGGCCATGGTGACGACCAGCGGATAGCCCTTCTGCGCACAGACCATGGCCAGCCCGATGCCGGTGTTGCCGCTGGTCGCCTCGACCACCGTCTGGCCCGGCTTCAGTGAGCCGCTGCGCTCGCCCGCCTCGATGATGTTGAGCGCCAGGCGGTCCTTCACCGAGGCTCCCGGATTGAAGAACTCAGCCTTCACATAGATCGTTGCATGGGCCGGCGAGAGATTGTTGATACGCACCACCGGCGTGTCGCCGACTGTGTCGAGAATGCTGTCGAACAGGCGGCCGCGCCCGGCGGTGGTCCTGATTTTCTGCTTCTGCAACATCTTTGATCTCCTCGATCGTTTGCCATCACAAGCCGGTTACAAACCGGCGGGTTGGGCGGCGAGGTTTCGAGACCTTGCCGCGCTAGGACAGACATGCCGGCATTGCGGCAATGGCGGCATCCGGCGCGGAACTTCGCCGCCAGATGCGCTTTGTCGGTTTCGGTGATACAGCAAGGGCCGACAGGCCAGCGTGGGAGCAGGCGTGGAAACGCACGTGGAATCCACCCGATCGAGACTGGACAGCCAAGTGACCGGCCCGTCCGTGCGCCTGCTTGGAACGCTGACGATCTCCCGCAACGGCGTTGCGGTGGCGCTGCCGGCCTCACGCAAGCTGCGCGCGCTGTTTGCCTATCTGGCGCTGGCGCCGCACGCCGTTGGCCGCAGTCGCCTGTGCGAGCTGTTGTGGGACGTGCCCAACGATCCCCGCGGCGAGCTGCGCTGGTGCCTCAGCAAACTGCGCGGCGCGCTCGACGAGCCGGATCGGCGCCGTGTCTCCACGCAAGGCGACACGGTCGCGCTTGACCTCAGCGATTGCCTGGTCGATGCGCTGGAGGTCAGCCACGCTGCGGAGCAAGGGATCGGCACCCTCGATGCGGAGCGGCTAGGGGCGCTGGCCAAACTGTTCGCCGGCGATTTCCTCGACGGGCTGGAGCTCGAACGCAGCCCGCATTTCAACAGCTGGCTGGTCGCTCAACGCCGCCGTTTTCACTCATGCCACGTCGCCGTGCTGGAGCATCTTGTCGCAAACCATCCGGCTGACACCCCGGATGTGTCCGCGCATCTCGACAAATGGGTCGAGCTGGCGCCGTTCGACACGCGCGCGCATCTGGCGTTGCTGGCCAATCTGGCGGAGCACGGTGAGATTGGCGCGGCCGAGCAGCATCTGGCGGCGGCAGAACAGTTGTTTCAGTCGGAGGCGATCGATTTCGGACCGGTCAGTGCCGCCTGGCGGGCGATGCGTGAGCAACGGCCAGCCGTCTCGCAGCGGGCGCCGCCGGCCGGCCTGTCCGCGGTATCGCAATTGGTCGCCACACCCGGCCATACCGGCCCGGTCGAACCGAGCCACGCCTCGCTGGCCGTCATGCCGTTTGTCGAGGAGACCGGCGGCTCGCGCGGTGGGCTTGCCGACGGTTTTACCCACGACATCATCACGCGCCTGGCGAAGCTCAGGGATTTCTTCGTCATCGCGCGCGGATCGGTGTTTGCACTGGCCGAGAAGAACATCGCACCCGAGGATGCCGGCCGGCGGCTGAATGTCGACTATGTCGCCACCGGCACGGTGCGCAGCCGGCCCGGCCGTCTGATTGTCAGCGTCGAACTCATCGAGGTGCGCACGGCCAGGATCGTCTGGGCCGAGACGTTCGAGCGCCGGTCCGACGACATCTTCGGCTTGCTTGACGATATCGGCAACAGCATCGTGTCGTCGATCTCGGCCGAGATCGAAACGGTCGAGCGCAACCGCGCCATGCTCAAGGCGCCCAATTCGCTCAACGCCTGGGAGGCCTATCACCGCGGCCTCTGGCACATGTACCGCTTCACCCAGGTCGAAAACGAGCAGGCGCGGCATTTCTTCGACATGGCCTTGCGGCTCGATCCGACTTTCGCCCGCGCCTATGCCGGCCTGTCCTTCACTCATTGGCAGAACGCCTTCCAGCGCTGGGGCGACCGCGACCGGGAAAGCGCGCTGGCCTTCGAGAGCGCCGGCCACAGCCTGCTGGTCGACGACCACAATCCGGCCGCGCACTGGGCGATGGGCCGGGCGCTGTGGCTGCGCGGCGAACAGGACGGTTCGCTGCTCGAACTGGAACGGGCGGTGGACCTCAGCCCTAACTTCGCGCTTGGCCACTATGCGCTGTCCTTCGTCCACTCGCAGTCGGGCGACCCGCAGGCGGCGATCGGCTCGTCCGACCATTCGCGCCATCTCAGCCCGTTCGACCCGCTGCTGTTCGGCATGCTGGGGGCGCGGGCGATGGCGCATGTCCGGCTCGGCCAGTTCGAGGAGGCGGCCGAATGGGCGCTGAAGGCAGCGGCGCGGCCCAACGCCCACGCCATCATCCTGGCGATCGCCGCACACTGCCTGGCGCTGGCGGGCCGGCTCGACGAGGCGCAGGGCTTTGCCGCCGCCATCCGCAAGACATTGCCGAACTATTCAAGCGACGATTTCATCGGCACCTTCCGCTTCGAGCCGGATGCCGCGGCACTGTTCCGGCAAGGCGCCAGACGGCTCGGGCTGGGCTGAAACCGAGGATCAGGACCCGGAACTTCGCCTCAATTCCGCCGGGTTAACAAAGTCGGAAGGAGTTGCTTAACGGTTCCCGGCTATGTCACGCCCGGGAGGTCTGACAAAGTGAGTATGATGAGCAACAGCCCCGACAAGCGCAACGAATGGCGCGCCATCTTCTACGTGCAAGCCCGCGTTGCCATCCTGTTCGTGCCGGTTGTGGCCAGCCTGCTGATCATAGCCGCGCTTGCCGGCAACGAACGCAAATCCGTTCCCAGCACGATCGACCCGACCGTCACAGGCTCCGTGCGATAGAGCGGCGGTCGTCCCTCTTCGGGGCGGCCGGCGACGAGGAAGGGCCAGGCGCGTGGCGTGCACTATCGGCGCGTTGCCATTTGGCGCTAAAGTCGCCCCATGGCACTGAAGGAATGGGCACGAACAATCAAGCGCGACGTGCATGCGCTCTACCTCGCCGCGCGCGATCCCCGAACGCCATGGTATGCCAAGGCGCTTGCCGTGTGTGTCACGGGATACGCCTTATCCCCAATCGACCTGATACCCGATTTCATCCCGGTGATTGGCTACCTCGACGATGCGATCCTGGTCCCCTTGGGCGTCCTTGCCGTGGTCAAGATGATCCCGCCTGAGGTAATGGCGGAACACAGGGAGACCGCCGCCCTTGCCGTTGACAGGCCCGTGAGCCGCAGCGCCGCCGTGATCATCGCTTGTATCTGGGTCGCTTCGGTCGCGCTGGCGGGATGGCTGGGGTATCGATATTTCGCTGGCAGATTTTGAGGTCGCGTCCCGATAACGTCGGGCTCAATAAAAGCGCGGGATCGGACCGTTCTGCGGCGTCGTGCGGTCCCCGAGATCGAGAAAGGCCTCGTCGATGTAGCACCAGCCCCAGCCTTCCGGCGGATCGTAGCCCTCGATGATCGGATGGCGGGTGGCGTGAAAATGCTTGGTGGCGTGACGGTTAGGCGAGTCGTCGCAGCAGCCGACATGGCCGCAGGTGCGGCAGAGCCGCAGATGCACCCATTGCGAACCGCTTTTCAGGCATTCCTCGCAGCCGAGCGCGCTCGGCGTCACGTCCTTGATATCACCCGCATGTCTGCATTCATCCGCCATCACACTCTCCCGATCAATTGAGGCGCGACGGCGTGGCTGCCATCTTGCGCTAGATAGCCGTGCAACGCCGCCACCACCTGGGCACCCTCGCCGACGGCCGCCGCGACGCGCTTGACCGAGCCGGCACGGACGTCGCCGATGGCAAACACACCGCTGCGGCTCGTCTCCATCACCCTATGCGCCGATCCCAGGTCTGATCCGGTGCGCACGAAGCCGTTGGCATCCAGCGCCACGTTGCAGTGAGCCAGCCAGTCCGTATTCGGGTCGGCGCCGATGAACAGGAAGAGATGGCGGATCGGGCGCGTCGTTTCCACGCCGCTGGCGCGGTTGCGCCACCGCACCGTGTTGAGATTGCCTTCGTCGCCTTCCAGCGCTTCGACCTCGGTCCCGGTCAGCACCTCGATGTTCGGCTGCGCCCTGATGCGCTCGACGAGATAGCGCGACATGCTGGCATCGAGGCTGCCGCCGCGCGCCAGCAGCGCCACCTTGTGCACGTGGCTGGCCAGGTAGACAGCCGCCTGTCCGGCCGAATTGCCGGCACCGACCAGCGCCACCTCCTGGCCCTGGCAAAGCCGCGCTTCGATCGGCGAGGCCCAATAGTGCACGCACGTCCCCTCGAACTGCGCCAGATTGGCGACATCGAGGCGGCGGTAGCGCGCGCCGCTGGCGATCACCACGGTGCGCGTCCGAACGGTCTCGCCGTCGCCGACGTCAAGCGTGTAACGGGCACCGTCGGTCCCAGCGCTCAGCAGCTTCGCCTCGTCGGGAATCACCATTTCAACTCCGAATTTCTGCGCCTGGTTGTAGGCGCGCGCCATCAGCGCCATGCCCGAAATGCCGGTGGGGAAACCGAGATAGTTCTCGATGCGCGAGGAGGCGCCGGCCTGCCCACCGAAGGCCCGGCAATCGAGGACGATGGTAGACAGACCTTCGGACGCCGCATAAACGGCCGCTGCCAGCCCCGCCGGCCCGGCGCCGACTATGGCGACGTCGTATAATTTGTCGGCATCGATCGGCCGCAGCAGGCCGATGCAGCGGGCGAGATCCTTCTCGCCGGGATTGAGCAGCAGCCGGCCGCTCGGACACAGCACGATCGGCAGATGGTGGAGGTCGACATCGAAGCGCTCGACCAGGGTTTTGGCGCAGGGGTCGCTGTCAGAATCGAGCACGCGGTGCGGCTGGCCGCTGCGGGCCAGGAATCCCTGCAATCGCAAGACGTCGGCATTGTTGACGGGTCCGATGATGATCGGCCCGCTGGTTGCGCTTTCCAGCAGCCCGACACGGCGCAGGATCAGCGCCCGCATGATGCGCTCGCCGAGATTGGCCTCCTGCACCATCAGGTCGCGCAGCCTCTGCGAGGCGATGACGAACGCCTTCACCGGCTCGGCGGCCCGCGCATCCACCAGCGAGGGGCGGGCCGAAAGCTGGGCCAGTTCGCCGACAAAGCTGCCCGGACCATGCGTCACGATCGTTTCGCGCCGGCCGAGCCCGCCGTCCTGGATAATGTCGACCCTGCCCGACAGGACGACGATCAGGCCGGGCGCCACATCGCCGGCCGTGACGATGTACTCGCCGGTGGCGTAGGCGCTGGCCTCGCCGAACCGGCGCATGCGATCGATGTCGGCTTCAGCCAACGTGGGAAACGCCTGATCCCGACGGGCGCCGAAGATCGGGTTGGTGGTCGATTGAGACATAGTTTCGACCGTACCGAACCGGCGGCGCAGTTTGAAGCGGTTTGTTCAGCGCCTAGCCGGGAGGAGAGGTTGGCGGCAAAGAAAAAGCCCGGACGAACCGGGCTTTTTCTTTGGGTCTCTGAACCGTCGAATGGTTCGAAACGGGAATTTGGTGCCCAGAAGAGGACTCGAACCTCCACTCCTTGCGGAACACGGACCTGAACCGTGCGCGTCTACCAATTCCGCCATCTGGGCTGGTGCGGGCTCATGTAAGCGGGCAAGCGATGTGTGTCAACGCGCTTTTTTCAAAGCATGATCCCGAAAAGTGGGAACCGGTTTTCGGAAGAGATCATGCCCGACCAAGAATGGCTTGCTGCTTGCCGGCTTAGCTCTCCAGCACTTCCTTGGAAGCCACCGTGGAATCGGCGTTGAGCGTGTAGATGACCGGCACGCCGGTGCCGAGCTCCAGCTTGACGATCTCCTCGCCCGACTTGCCGTCCAGCGCCATGATCAGCGCGCGCAGCGAGTTGCCATGGGCGGCGACCAGCACGGTGCCGCCGCGCAGCACGTGCGGCTGCAGGTCGTGCAGGTAGTAGGGCCAGACGCGCGCGCCGGTATCCTTCAGGCTTTCGCCGGCGGGCGGCGGCACGTCGTAGGAGCGGCGCCAGACATGCACCTGCTCCTCGCCCCATTTCTTGCGTGCATCGTCCTTGTTGAGGCCGGAGAGATCGCCATAGTCGCGCTCGTTCAGCGCCTGGTCGCGGATGGTCGTCAGATCGCTCTGGCCGACCGCGTCAAGAATGTGCTGGCAGGTTTTTTGCGCCCGGACCAGCGCCGAGGTGAAGGCAATGTCGAATTTCAGGCCGCGCGCCTTGAGTTTTTGGCCTGCGGCCTTGGCCTCGGCGTGGCCCTGCTCGGTCAGGTCGACATCGCGCCAGCCGGTGAACAGGTTCTTCAGGTTCCATTCGCTCTGGCCGTGGCGCACGAGCACGAGGGTTCTCGACATGTTTGCTCCTTCAAATTGCCAGATAGGCAGGTTGGCAGATTGGCCGCTCAGCTGAGGCCGAGCACGTCCCGCATCGAATACAGTCCCGGCTTGCGGCCGCGCGCCCACAAGGCGGCTTTGACGGCTCCGCGGGCGAAGATGGCGCGGTCCTCGGCGTGGTGGGACAGGGTGATGCGCTCGCCGGTGCCGGCCAGCATCACGCTGTGGTCGCCGACCACCGAGCCGCCGCGCAGCGAGGCAAAGCCGATCGAGCCGGTCTTGCGTACGCCGGTATGGCCGTCGCGGACGCGCACATCGTTGCCGGCGAGCGCGATACCGCGCCCGGCGGCGGCGGCCTCGCCGAGCAGCAGCGCCGTGCCCGACGGCGCGTCGACCTTGTGCTTGTGGTGCATTTCGAGGATCTCGATGTCGAAATCGTCGGCGTCGAGCGCGCGCGCCGCCTGTTCGACCAGCACCGCCAGAAGATTGACGCCGAGGCTCATATTGCCCGACTTGACGATCATCGCATGGCGCGCCGCCGCCGCGATCTTGGCGTCATCATCGGCCGAGCAGCCCGTGGTGCCGATGACATGGGCGATGCGCGCCTGCGCCGCGTAGCCGGCGAATTCGACGCTCGAGGCCGGCGTGGTGAAATCGAGCACGCCGTCGGCTCTGGCGAAGACCGGCAGCGGATCGTCGCCGATCGGCACGTCGATGCGGCCGATACCGGCAAGTTCGCCGGCATCCTTGCCCAGATAGGGTGAGCCGGCACGCTCGACGGCGCCGATCACGCGGACGCCGGGAATGGTGTGGATGGCGCGGATCAGCGTCTGCCCCATGCGGCCGGCAGCACCCACCACGACCAGGCCTATATCGCTCATGAAGGTCTCCCGACCGCCTTTTTCGCGCGGCTGCGCGGCGGCGGAGTTTGGATTGGCTTGGCATCATCGACAAGCCCCAGCCCTTTTTTGCCCTGCACCCGGTGGAAGCGGGCATAGACGCTGTGCGGATCGGCCATCAGCGAAGCATGCGTTCCCTGTTCGACCAGATGGCCCTGTTCCAGCACGATAATGTGGTCGGCATTGACCACAGTCGACAGCCGGTGCGCGATGACGATGGTGGTGCGCCCTTCCATGACCTGGATCAACGCTTCCTGGACCCGCGCCTCGGCCTCGTTGTCGAGTGCCGAAGTCGCCTCGTCGAGCAGAAGGATCGGCGCCTGCCGCACGATGGCGCGGGCGATCGACACGCGCTGGCGCTGGCCGCCCGACAAGGTCACGCCGTTTTCGCCGACGGGCGTGTCGTAGCCCTGCGGCTGCTGGCGGATGAAGCCGTCGGCCTCGGCCTGCAGCGCGGCCTGTTCGATTTCGGCGTTGGTGGCATTCAACCGGCCATAGCGGATGTTGTCGCGGATAGTGCCTTCGAACAGATAGGGCTGCTGCGAGACATAGGCGATGGAGCTGCGCAGCGAGTGCTTGGTGACCTTGGAAATGTCCTGGCCGTCGATCTCGATCGTTCCCGCCTCGACGTCGTAGAAGCGCTGCAGCAGTGCCACCAGCGTCGTCTTGCCGGCGCCGGAGGCGCCGACGATGGCGGTCATCTTGCCGGCTGCGGCGACGAAGCTCAGGTCCTGCAGCACCGGTGCCTCCTCGACGTAGCGGAAGGACACGTTGTTGAAACGCACTTCGCCGGTGGAGAACCTTGCCTCGGCGGCTCCCGGCGTGTCGCCCTGCTGCGGCTCGAGATCGAGAAGTTCGTAGATCATGCGCGCATTGACCAGCGCGCGTTCCATGCCGACCTGCATGCGCGCCAGCCGCCGTGCCGGATCATAGGCGAGCAACAGCGCGGTGATGAAGGAAAAGACCGCACCCGGCGGCTGTCCAAGAACGATCGCCCGGTAGCCGGAATAGGCGATGACACCGGTGACGGCAAGACCGGCCAGCATGTCGGAGATCGGCGCCAGCCGTTCCGAGACGCGGGCGATCTTGTTTCCGCGCTGCTCGGCGCTGTCGGCGAGCGCGCCGATGCGGCGCGACAGCTCCTCTTCCATGGTGAAGGCCTTGACGATGGCAATGCCTTGCGTGGCCTCCTGCACGGCGCCGATCAGCCGCGAATTGATCTGCACCGATTCGCGGGTGATGCGGCGCACCCGGCGCATCAGATAGGTGACAGTCCAGATCAGCGGCGGTCCGATCAGCAGGGAGCTCAGGGAGAGAACGGGATCCTGGTAGATCATGACCCCAAGAAGACCGAGCAACGTCACGCCATCGCGCGCGATCGACGTGAGCGTCATCGACAGGAGGTCGCGGATGCCGTTGACGTTCTCGTTCATCTGGGCAGCCAGCCGGCCCGAACGCGTGTCGCTGAAAAAGCCGACGCCGAGCTTCATCAGATGGTCGAAGAGGCGTTTCTGGTAGCGCGCCACCAGATTGTTGCCGACCTTGGCCAGCGTCACCGCCTGGCCGTAACCGGCGAAACCGCGCACGAGGAAGGCCGCCATGATGGCGGCGCAAATCCACACGATCAGATCGCCGCGTCGTTCATAGAATATCGAGTTGACGACGGGGCTCATGACCCAGGCGGTGAAGGCGGTCGTCGCGGACACCGCGATCAGGCAGGCAGCGGCAAAAGCATAGGACCAGCGGTAATCACGGCCGTTTTCAGCGATAATGCGGCGGAGCACCGCCGTGACCGCACGGGGCGTGACTTTCGGCTTGTTGGGTATCTGAAATGTCAAATCGGAGCGCTTCACAGGTTCCTGCTTCCCGTGGCCGGGTTGCGATTCGGCACTTCTCTTAACGCCAAGGGGCGGACTTGCCTATGCCTTGGGGTGACTAACTTCGTCGCGCCAGCGGCGGTCCGCGGTCTGGACCCCGAACAGCGAGGGGTTTCTGGCATAGGCGGCAAGGCCCAAAAGCGCTGCCAGCGGGTGGGTGATGACATAGACCGGCATGGTGCGCATCAGCGCGCTGTGCGGCGCCTTGTCCTCGAAGGCGGCACGGAAATTGCCGGCCTTCAGCGCCGGCACGATCTTCTGCGCAATACCACCGGTGAGGAACACGCCGCCTCGGCTCATGAACACCAGCGCGAGATCGCCGGCGGTGCGCCCGAGGCAGGTGACGAAGGTCTCCACCGCCTCTTCGGCAACCGGATCGGTCTTGGCCAGTGCCGCGGCGGTGACTTCCGCCGGCGTGGTGAAGGGGGCAGGCTTGCCGTCCGCCTTGGCCACCGCCCGGTAGACGTTGACGAGGCCGCGTCCGCACAGGATCTGCTCGCCCGAAATGCGGCCCTCGAGCTTCTCGATATGCGGGAAAACCTCGAAATCGCGCGGCGTGCGCGGGCCGATGTCCATGTGGCCGCCCTCGCCGGGCACCGGTATCCAGTGGCGAAGCGCATAGACCAGCCCCGCGACGCCGAGCCCGGTTCCGGGGCCGAGCACGACGCGCCCGGCATTGGGCTCCGGCGTGCCGCCGCCGATCTTTTCCATGTGCTCCTCGCCGAGCGCGACGACGGCCAGCGCCTGCGCCTCGAAATCATTGAGCACGACGATGTCGCTCAAGCCGAGGCTGGCGAACATCTGCCTGGGCTTGACGATCCACGGGCAGTTGGTGAGCTCGATCTCGTCGCCGTCGACCGGTCCGGCCACCGCCAGCACAGCCGAATTGGGGCGGACCGACGAGCGGTCGAGCACGGCCGCCTGGATCGCCTCGTCGATGGTGTTGTAATTGGCGGTCTGGACGATGGTCGGCTCGCCGGCCTCGGAATTGGCGTCGAGCACGATCGAGAAGCGCGCATTGGTGCCGCCAATGTCGCCGATCAGGATCGGAAACCGCAACAAAGTATCATCATCGCCCGTGCTTGGCATGCTCTCGTCCGTCCCCGGCGCCCCCGACGGCGCAACGCCGTTCTCCCGTTGACTAGCGCATGAGTTTGAAAAGGGAAACGGTTTTCGAGGCCAGTGTCACGGTGAGACAGGTTCTGCGGCCAAACGGCCACTATTTCGCAAAAACGGCACGGCTAAACCGGTTCAACCCTGGATAAGCGCCTCAGCGGTCAGTTTCCCGGCCGTGGCCGCGGCAGCGGGATGCCGATCTCCGGAGTCGCGGTGAATGCGTTCACCGCAGCCGGCAAGCCGGCTGCACCACTGGTAGTGGTGGCGGGCAGCGAAGGCGCTTCGGGCTCGGGCGCCGCAGCCGCGACCGGCACAGCGCCGCCATAATAGGTTGCCGCCTCGGCAGACGTCGGCCCCGGCGCGTCGAGCACGGCGCGGCATTCCTTCGGCAAGTTCGCCATCGTCATCAGGTCGCGGGCCTTCGGCGCATCCGGGTTCTTGTTGGGCCGCCAGGGCTCCTGCGTGAACCACCAGGCGAGCGGCTTGCCGCAGCCGTCATCGGCCGGCGTCGCTTCCTGCGCCTTGCAGTTGGGCGAGCCCGGCTGGCAGCCGATGCGCATGTGGAAATGATAGTCGTGGCCCCAGAACGGCCTGATCTTGCGCAGCCAGTCACGATCGCCCTTGACGGTGTCGCAGAGCTTTTTCTTGATGCCGGGATTGACCAGGATGCGTTCGACCTCGGGATAGCTCGCCGCCCGCTTCAAAAGCCTTGTATGTGCCGGCGTCCACAACGCGTCCTTCACCAGATGGGTCTTCTCGTCGACCATCAAGGTGGCGCTGATGCTTTCGCGTTGTGCTATCGACAGGGGAGAGCTGGGCATCGGCGTCAGCCAGATGTCGGCATCGAGGCCGATCTGGTGCGAGGCGTGGCCGGTCATCATCGGGCCGCCGCGCGGCTGCGAAATGTCGCCGATCAGCAGGCCCGGCCAACCATCGGCCGCGGCGTCTCGCGACAGTTTCTCGATCACCGCGATCATCGCCGGATGACCCCAACGACGGTTGCGCGACGGCCGCATCACCTCCCAGGTCGGGCCATCCATGGGAATGGCGACGCCGCCGGCAAAACAGCCCTTGGAATAGAAGCCAATGGATTGCGCTGCGGTCGCCGCCGGCAGCTTCTTGGCGCCGAACAGATCCTTCGCCCGTTCCTCGGCCGCTGCCGGCTGCGCGGCGAGCCCGGCCAGCGCGAACAGGCCGAGCGCTGTGGCCAGCAGTGATTTCCTGCCGAGAGATCGCCGCGTCGCTGTTTTCATGAAACCGGATCCCCACCGCAATCCAAGGCCGAATCATAGCACGCAACGCGCGGCGCTTCGATGATTAGCGCTTCGATGATTAGCGCTTCATCGGGCTGCGCGGCTCGCCATCGCGCCAGTTGCCATCAGTCCACATATGGTTGAAGGCGGCGCGGAAATCCGGAAAGCGCAGGGAATAGCCCGCCGCCTTGATCGCCGCGTTGGCGACACGCTTGTTCTCGCCATAGAAGGACCGCGCCATGGGTGAAAGTTGGGCGGCGTCGAAGGGAATCTCGGGCGGCGGCTCGACGCCCATCAACTCGGCGGCATAGGCGACGACATCCTGCGGCGGCGCCGGCTCATCATCGGTGACGTTGAAGATGCCGCCGGTATTGCCTTCGATAAGTTGCCAGAGGGCGCCGGCAATGTCGTCGCAATGAATGCGGTTGAACACCTGGTTGGGCTTGACCAGCCGCCGCGCGGTGCCGTTTTCCAGATTGACCAGGGCGTTGCGGCCGGGGCCGTAGATGCCCGACAGGCGCAGGATCGCCACCGGCCGGCCGATCTCCCGGCCCAATTCCAGCCAGCCCCGTTCGGCAGCCACCCGCATCACCGAGCGCTTCGAGACCGGGCGGCACTCGGCTGTTTCATCGACCCAGGCCCCGTCATAATTGCCGTAGACGCCGACTGTCGAGAGATAGCCGATCCATTCAAGTGCAGGCGTCCGCGCCACGGTCGCCGCGCGGGCGGCATTGAGCACGGGATCGCCGGCCTCATCCGGGGCGACCGAAACCACCAGATGCGTTGTCTTTCCCAGCGCATCGCCGATTTCGCCGGTCAGCGCGCTGTCGAACAGCAGCGGCGCGATGCCGGCCTGCCGCAGCGCCTCGAATTTGTCGACCGAACGCGTCGTCCCGAAGATCGTGGCGGCAGCCTTGCTGGCGCGCGCAAAAGCCTGGCCGGAATAGCCGGCGCCGAAGATGAAGATCTGCTTGTCGCTCATGCATGTGCCCTGGTTGACCGCGCCAGACGCCATTCGTCGCGCACGGCGTCATCGCTCTCGGTTTTCAGGCCGGCAGCGGCCCGTTCGGCATATTCGGCATCAGGCACAAGCCGCGCCAGCGCCCATATTGCCGCGCCCCGCACCAGTGGCGAGGGGTCGTCCAGCAAGGCGCGCACGGGGTCGGCAAGCGCCGCATCGCCGGAATTGCCGGCGGCGATTAGCACATTGCGGACAAAACGATCGCGGCCGATGCGTTTTATCGGCGACCCGGAAAAGAAGGCGCGGAAGGCTGCGTCATCCAGTTCGAGCAGCTGGCCAAGCGGCGGCTCGCGCAAATCGTCGCGCGCCGCGAGTTTTGCCTCGGAAGCCGCCCGCGCGAACTTGTTCCACGGACAAGCGGCGAGGCAATCGTCACAGCCATAGATGCGGTTGCCGACCTTCTCGCGGAATTCATGCGGGATCGGCCCCTTGTTCTCGATGGTGAGATAGGAGATGCAGCGCCGCGCGTCGAGCCGGTAGGGCGCCGGAAATGCATCGGTCGGGCAGACGTCGAGGCAGGCGCGGCAGGAACCGCAATGGTCGATCTCGGCCCGGTCGGGCACGAGTTCGGCTGTGGTGAAGATAGTGCCGAGGAACAGCCAGGAGCCGTGCTCGCGGCTGACCAGGTTGGTGTGCTTGCCTTGCCAGCCGAGCCCGGCGGCCTCAGCCAACGGCTTCTCCATCACCGGTGCGGTGTCGACGAAGACCTTCACGTCACCGCCGGCGCGCGCCACGAGCTTACCGGCGATTTCCTTCAGCCGGCCCTTCATCACCTCGTGATAGTCGCGGTTCTGCGCATAGGCCGAGATGGCGCCACGGTCTTGCTTGGCCAGCACCTCGCGCGGATCATGGTCGGGACCGTAATTCATCGCCAGCACGATGATCGAGCGCACCTGCGGCCACAGTGCCGTCGGTTCGCTGCGGCGCTCAAGCGTCTCGGCGATCCAGCCCATCGAACCGTGAAAGCCGTCGGCGACAAATTCGGCCAAGCGGGCCGGCGCCAACGGAATCGCATCGGGGGTGGTGACGGCGACTGCATCGAAGCCGGCGCGATGCGCCTCCGCGTCGATCAGCGCGCGCAGTTTTGCGGCGTCAGAAGTCGAGGTCCGCATAATGCGACACCGGCGACAGGCCGCGCACCCGATCGGTCAAAAGCGGCCGGAAGGAGGGCCGCGATTTCACCCGCGTGTACCATTCGCGCGCCGCGGCGTGTTCGCGCCAGTCGATCTCGCCGAGATAGTCGAGCACCGACAGCGTCGCGGCGGCCGCGAGATCGGCATAGGTGACTCTGCTGCCGGCCAGCCAATGGCGGGTGCCGGCGAGCCAGTTGGTGTATTTCATGTGCTGGCGGATGTTGGCGCGGGCGGCGCGGATAGCTCCGGAATCGGGAGAGCCGCCGCCCGCCGTTTCCGGCATCACCGGCTTCAGCACGCGTTCGCGCACCAGATGGCGGGTGACCTCGCTTTCGGCCTTGTTGAGGTACCAGTCGATCAGCCGGCGGATTTCGGCGCGCTGCATCGGGTCCTCGGCGAGCAGCCGCTTGTCGCGCTTCAAGACGCCGCGCGTCTCATCAAGATATTCGGCGATGACGGTCGCGCCGACGATCGGCACGTCGCCTTCGGCCAAAAGGATCGGCAGCGTGCCGGCCGGATTCAGCGCCAGGAACTCCTTGCGCCGCGTCCACGGCTTTTCCTCGATCAGGGCCAGCTCCTCGCCGTACTCGCCGAAAGCGAGGCGGACGAAGCGACAGGTGGCGAACATGGGGTGGTGGAAAAGCGTCAGCATGGTTCCGCGATGATAAAGCGCACTGGCGAATCGCCGGTCGCACCGGTAAGTCTTGGCCGCCCGGTTAGCGGGCCGTCAGGGTGTTGCGACCTATAGGGGGACTTGCAGGCCATGACAAGCAAGCCGTTCTGTTAGCCGTCACGCCAATGCCGAGGTAGCCATGGAAAGCCAGACCATCGTCGAAGCCCTGCTGCTCGGTCTGCTGGAGGGGCTGACCGAGTTTATACCGGTCTCCTCGACCGGCCATATCCTGCTCGCCGGCCATTTCCTCGGCTTCCATTCGACCGGCAAGGCCTTCGAGATCCTGATCCAACTCGGCGCCATCCTGGCGATCCTGAGCGTCTATTTCCGCCGCCTGTGGCAAATGCTGCTCGACCTGCCGCATGACCGGCTGACACGGCATTTCGTCATCGGCATCCTGATAGCCTTCCTGCCGGCGGCCATCATCGGCGCGCTGGCGCATGATTTCATCAAGACGGTGCTGTTCGAATCGCCAAGGCTGATCTGCATCATGCTGATCATCGGCGGCGTCGTGCTGCTGGCGGTAGACCGCATGAACCTCAAGCCGGTCTACCGTGACGTTGAGCGCTTCCCAACCCGGCTTTACCTGCAGATCGGGCTTTTCCAGTGCCTGTCGCTGATCCCCGGCACGTCGCGCTCGGGGTCGACGATCGTCGGCGCGCTGCTTCTAGGCGTCGACAAGCGGGCGGCGGCGGAATTTTCTTTCTTCCTTGCCATCCCGACCATGGTCGGCGCCTTCGCCTTCGACCTGTTCAAGAACCGCAACGTGCTGAGCAGTGCCGACCTGCCGATCATCGCCATCGGCTTCGTCGCCGCCTTTGTCACGGCGCTCATCGTCGTGCGCTTCCTGCTCGATTACGTCTCGCGCAACGGCTATTCGCTGTTTGGCTGGTGGCGGCTGGTGGTTGGCGGCGTCGGGCTGGTGGCGCTGATGATCTGGGGGTGAGGCGTGGTCCGCGAAGCGGACGGAAAGCCAATTGCTTGGCTTTCCGAACGACGAACGCCCTGAGCCTGCGAAGGGCGAGCACCGCTCTCCTCAGTTCCTTCCGTAAAACGCATTCTCGACATGCACCGGCCAGCGCCAGGGCAGCACCGCGACCATGTCGAAGCGCATCGACAGTCTGCCATAGTCGGACTGGCGCGACAGCCAGATGTCGGCGGCCGCCTCGATGCGGCGCTCCGATTCATGGCCGATCGCGTCCATGGCTTCGATCAGCGTGCGGCGCGCCTTGACCTCGACGAACAGGACCAGATCGCCGCGCCGCGCGATCAGGTCGATCTCGCCGAAGCGGGTACGGTGGCGGCGCGCCAGAATCCGGTAGCCCTTGAGCATCAGCGCTGCCGCCGCCAGCCATTCGCCGCGATGGCCGCGCCGATAGGCTTTTTGGCGGCTGGCGCTCGGGCGCTCAGCCACCACCTCCTCCAGTGGCACCCTTAAGCTCCAGCAATCGCCGATAGAGCGCCTGTTTCTGGCCGCCGCTCATTTTCGCGGCTTCGGACGCCGCCTTGGAGGCCGGCATTTCGGCAGCGAGCGACAACAGCAGGCGGTCGATGTCTTCAGGCTCGTTGACCTTGGCCTCGGCGGGACCGACGCAGACGACGATCTCGCCCTTCGGCGTATCGGCCGCCGCATAATGGTCGGCCAGCACTTGCAGTGTGCCGGTGCGCATTTCCTCGAAGGTCTTGGTCAATTCCCTGCCGATGGCAGCCTTTCGCTCGCCGCCGAGCGCGTCGACCATGGCGCCGAGGGATTCGGCCAGCCGGCGCGGCGATTCGAAGAAAATCAGCGTCGCCGGCACGGCTTTCAAGGCTTCGAGCCGTGTCAGCCGCTGCCCCGTCTTCACGGGCAGGAAGCCGGCGAACAGGAAGGCGTCCGACGGCAGGCCGGATGCGGTCAGCGCGGCAAGCGGCGCCGACGGGCCGGGGATCGGCACGACGCGAATGCCATGGTCGAGCGCCTCGCCGACCAGCCGATAGCCGGGATCGGAGACGAGCGGCGTGCCGGCATCGGAAATCAGCGCCACGCTCTGTCCGGCTTGAAGTGCCGCGATCAGCTTCGGTCCGGCCTCGCCGGCATTGTGCTCATGATAGGCCGTGGTGCGTCGGCGGATGCCGTAGCGGTCGAGCAGCACGCGCGACACCCGTGTGTCCTCGCAGGCGACGATGTCGGCGGCGGCCAGCGTTTCCAGCGCGCGCAGCGTGATGTCGGCGAGATTGCCGATCGGCGTCGCCACCAGATAGAGCGCCGCCTCCAGCGGCCGGGCCGCGATCTCGGTCTGCCCGACCACATAGCTGCGCTTGCCCGTTTCGCCGGTCACCGATGCATCTCCGTTCAAACCCTGTTTGGCACGGCTGACGCCGGCTTGCAAAAGCTGACGCCGCGTCCGCCTGCCATTCCTTTGCCACAGTAGGGAACGAAACCGGGTTCGGCAGATTTACCCCCTGATTCCGGAGGAGGAGGACAGGATGGACAGCCTAAAAATACAAGACGCTTTCGAACCCTACTATGCCGGCCGCAAGCGCGTTGCCGCAGCCAGGGACAAGCGCCTCCCTGCCAAGACCGACACCAGCCTGACCAAGCGGACCACAAGCGCCTTGCCGACGAATGTCAGGCTTTCCGACAACAAACCAGACAGCACGACGGAGCACTGACCGAACGATGCCCAATCGCTTCGATATCTTCATCACCCGTCTTGAAACGAAAAACGCCCGCAATGGTGTGCCGCTATCCCAAGTAGGCGACCAGCACCGCGCCCGCCGCGACAAGGACGACGCCAAGCCGCTCCGCTCCGGAGAGTCGCACGCCGAGAAGGATCGAGCCAAACACCGCCACAAGCACGACGCCTAGCGCAATAGGTAGCGACGGGTTGAGAATTCTGCCGTCGCATACCTCGGCAGGTGTCGCGGCATGGATCCTCGGGTCAAGCCCAGGATGACGAACGCATGGTTGCGAACACTCTGCCAGGTCATTCACCCCAGATATCGTGAAACGCGCGCCTCCAGGAGGCGTATCAACACCGGATCCATGAATTCATAGTCGTCGGGAATGCCGAGGCAGATAATCCGAGCCTTCTTCAGGCTGGCCTTGAATTTCTTCTGCAATTTGGCGCGATGCGCCTTTTCCATGACGAAGATGACGTCGGCCCAGGCGACCAGTTCATGCGTCAGCGACGTGTCGGCATCGTGGTTTGTTCCCGCCGACGCAACCTCGATATCCCTGCGTTTCGAAAACACCTGCTCTGCGGTCGGGCTGCTCAAGCGGTTCTGGCTGCAGACGAAGAGAACGTTCTTCAAGGGTTAGCGCGCCAGATCCGCCACCACCGCGTCGAGCACGATCATGCCGGCCGGCGTGGCGCGGAGCCGGGCGTTGCCGATCGGCGCCACCAGACCCTCGCCCTGCAGCACCGACAGCCGCGCGCTCGACAGGCTACGTCCGGAGAATGCCTCGTAGCGGGAAAGGTCGATGCCCTCGGCCAGCCGCAGGCCCATCAGCAGGAACTCGTCGGCCTCTTCGGAGCGCGTCAGGATCTCGCCGCCGGTGACGCCATGGCCCTTGGCCTCGACCAGATTGGCCCAGGTTTCCGGCATCCGCTCGGCGATCGTGACTGTGCGGCGGCCGTTTTCGACGAAGCGGCCATGCGCGCCGGGCCCGACGCCGACATATTCGCCATAGCGCCAGTAGGTCAGATTGTGCCGGCTTTCGGCGCCCGGCCTGGCGTGGTTTGAAATCTCGTAGGCTGGCAGGCCGTGCGCCGTGGTGATCTCCTGCGTCAGCGCATAGAGGTCGGCGGCCTGGTCATTGTCGGGAATAATGAATTTCTTTGCCGCATGCAGCGCGTGGAAGGGCGTGCCTTCCTCGATGGTCAGCTGGTAGAGCGACAGATGATCGGCGGCATGGCCGATCGCCTGTTCGAGCTCGGCCTGCCAGGCCTCCGGTGTCTGGCCGGGCCGGGCATAGATCAGGTCGAAGGAGAGGCGGGGGAATATTTCCCGCGCGAGCCCGATGGCGTGCAGCGCTTCCTCGACATTGTGCAGCCGGCCGAGGAAGCGCAAATCCTTGTCGTTCAACGCCTGCACGCCAAGCGAGACGCGGTTGACGCCTGCTGCCCGATAGCCGCGAAACCGTTCGGCCTCGACCGAGGATGGATTGGCCTCCAACGTCACCTCGATGCCATCAGGAACGGTCCAGTTCTTCGCCACGGCGTCCAGAACCCTGGCCACGGTTTCCGGCTTCATCAGCGACGGCGTGCCGCCGCCGAGAAAAATGCTAGTCACCTCGCGCGGCCCGCTGCGCCGACGCATGGTCTCGAGCTCCGCCTCGAAAGCGCTGGCAAAGCGTTCCTGGTCGACCGGCTGGTGGCGGACGTGGCTGTTAAAGTCGCAATAGGGGCATTTGGCCGCGCAGAACGGCCAATGGATGTAGACGCCAAAACCGGGCGCCCGGTCGAGCAGCATGCTCATGCCGAGCCCAATCTCGCTTTGGCGAATTTCTGGAAAGCGCGGGCGCGGTGCGACAGCGCCGTCGGCTGGCCGGGCTTCCAGCCATGTTTTTCCTCGGCGCTCATCTCGCCGAAGGTCTTGTCGAAGCCGTTGGGCAGGAACACCGGGTCGTAGCCGAAGCCTAGGTCGCCGCGCGGCGGCCAGACCAGCGTGCCTTCAGCCTCGCCGCGATAATATTCGGCGTCACCGTCGGGAAAGGCCAGGCAGATGACGGCGACAAAGCACCCCTTGCGCTGTTCCGGTAAGGCGGCACCGACTTCCTGCAGCGCCACTTCGGTGCGTTGCATGGCCATGGCGAAATCGCGCGAACCGTCAGGGGTTTCGGCCCAGTTGGCGGTGTAGACGCCGGGCGCGCCGTCGAGCGCGTCGACGCACAGGCCGGAATCATCGGACAGCGCCGGCAGGCCGGTGGCCTGGGCGGCGGCAAATGCCTTGATGTAGGCGTTCTCCTCGAAGGTGGTGCCGGTCTCGTCAGGCTCCGGCAGGCCATAGTCCTTGGCCGATTTCGCTTCGAAGCCGAACGGCCCCATCAGATCGGCGAATTCGCGCAGCTTGCCGGCATTGTGGCTGGCAACGACGATCTTTTTTCCATCAAGCGAGTGAATGGTTGGCGAATGCATCAAAGGCCCCAGATCCGTGGCTCGGCGAATTCGATCGAATTGCCCGAGGGGTCGCGTATATAGATCGAACGGCCGCCTTGCGGCCATTCAAATTCGCTTTCGATGGCTATCTTCTTCGCCTCGAGATGCGCTTTCCAGCGCTCGATCTCGTCGGCGCTGGCCGCAAAACAGAGATGACCCTCGCCGACCGCACCGTGCGGCGGCACTTTCAGTCTCGCATCGGGCGCGGGCGGCACTTTTGTCGCCTCGGCGTTGAAGATGAGCAACACGCCGGGTCCGCAGCGGAAGAAGAGGTGCCTGCCATCAACCTTGCCAAGCAGGTCGAGGCCGAGGATATCGGTGTAGAAGGTTTCGGCGGCGCCGAGGTCGGTGACGTAGAGGGCTGATTCAAGGATGGTGGAAGGAATCACGAGGCACCCCCCTCTGCCCTACCGGGCATCTCCCCCGCAAGGGGGGAGATTGGAAGCGTGAACGCCGGCTCACAGCTTGCAACGTTGGTGGTTGGCGAAACCCAAGGCCACAGCCGATCTCCCCCCTTGCGGGGGAGATGGCCGGCAGGCCAGAGGGGGGTGGGAAGGATCGCCAACCTCATCAATACAAACCAGGCCTAAACCACCGCCATCTGCTGCAGGCTGACCAGGCGCTGGATGCCTTTCTTGGCCAGGCCCATCAGGTCGGCGAACTGGTCCTCGGAAAAGGGCTCGCCCTCGGCGGTGCCCTGGATCTCGACGATGCCGCCCTTGCCGGTCATGACGAAGTTGGCGTCGGTGCCGGCCGAGGAATCCTCGAGATAATCGAGGTCGATGACCGGCTGGCCGTCATGGATGCCGCAGGAAATCGCCGCGACATGGTCCTTCAGCACCTTGGCGACGCTGGCCATCTGGCGGGCTTCCATCCAGCGCAGGCAATCATACAGCGCCACCCAGCCGCCGGTGATCGAGGCCGTGCGGGTGCCGCCATCGGCCTGGATGACGTCGCAGTCGACGGTGATCTGCTGCTCGCCCAGCGCCTGCAGGTCGACCACGGCGCGCAAGGAGCGGCCGATCAGCCGCTGTATTTCCAGCGTGCGGCCGCCCTGCTTGCCGGCGGAAGCCTCGCGGCGCATGCGCTCGCCCGTCGAGCGCGGCAGCATGCCGTATTCCGCCGTGACCCAGCCCTTGCCGGAATTGCGCATCCAGCCCGGCACCTTCTCCTCGAGGCTGGCGGTGCACAGGACATGGGTGTCGCCGAACTTCACCAGGCATGAGCCTTCGGCATGCTTGGAGACGCCGCGCTCAAAGGAGATGGCGCGCATTTCGTCGAATTGGCGTTTGGAGGGGCGCATTCAGGCTTCTTTCCCGTCATTTTTCGGATTCTTGGCCGGCTTGTAACCACATGGGGCGCGTGGCGCAAAGGAAAATGGCCGGTGATCTGACTTCAGACAGCCGGGTGATCTGATACAGACACCGGGTTGCGCGGACCATGGTGAAGTCTATATCCTTGGGCCGGAGGTTTTTGGCCTAATGACCAAGGCAGTTGCCGAACCCAGTTTGCTGTCGCCTGCGCTACAGTCGCTCGACATGCGTTCGCGCGACATCTTCCGGCGCATCGTCGATTCCTACCTGAAGGACGGCGAACCCGTGGGATCACGCAGCCTGTCGCGCATCCTGCCGTCCTCACTGTCGCCCGCCACCATCCGCAACGTGATGAGCGACCTCGAGCATCTCGGCCTGATCTATGCCCCCCACATTTCCGCCGGCCGGTTGCCGACGCAGGCCGGTCTGCGCTTCTTCGTCGATGCCTTCATGGAACTCGGCGACCTCTCCGACGAGGAGCGCCGCACCATCGAGGCGCAGGTGCGCGCGTCCGGCTCGGGTGCGACGCTGGAACACATGCTGACCGAGGCCAGCCAGATGCTGTCGGGCATGTCGCGAGGCGCCGGCCTGGTGCTTGCCGCCAAGAACGAGGTGGCGCTGAAGCACATCGAATTCATCCAGCTCGAGCCGACTAAGGCGCTGGCGGTGCTGGTGTCGCAAAACGGCGACGTCGAAAACCGCGTCGTCGAGTTGCCGGCCGGCATTACCGTCTCGCAGTTGCACGAAGCCTCGAACTTCCTCAACGCCCATATTCGCGGCCGCACGCTGGCCGAGGCGCGGATCGAGATTGCCCGCATCAAGGAAGAGACCAAGGCCGCGCTCGACACGCTGTCGCAAGACCTTGTCGAGAAGGGGCTGGCGGTGTGGGCCGGGGCCGAGAGCGGCCTGCCGGCGCGGCTGATCGTGCGTGGCCGCGCCAACCTGCTCGAAAACGTCACCGCCCAGGCCGACATCGAACTGTTGCGCCATCTGTTCGAGGACATGGAGACGCAGGACGGGCTGATCCAGCTGCTTGACCTTGCCGAACAGGGATCGGGCGTGCGCATCTTCATCGGTTCGGAAAACAAGTTGTTTTCGCTGTCGGGCTCGTCGCTGGTCGTCGCGCCCTATCGCGACAAGGATGCCCGCGTCGTCGGCGCACTCGGCGTCATCGGCCCGACCCGGCTCAATTATGCCCGCATCGTCCCGATGGTCGACTATACGGCGCAGCTTATTTCCCGCATGCTGCGTTGAACTGGGTAACCGAGGAGACGACCATGGCGCTCGAAGAATTCAAGGCCCGGATCAGCCTGTTGCTCGAGGAAATGGTCAACCAGCCCGAGGACCAGCACGAAATCCAGGAGCAGTTGCGTGAGAAACTGCAGGAAATGCGCGCCATGGGCCTGCCGCTGCCGGCCGATCTCGTCGCACTGGAAAAACGCCTCGACGACGATTTCTACGCTGCTGGCACCTGAGGCTGGAGACCGTTTCACCTCACCTCATCGTGTGAGGCGGAACCGAGGAACAAACAGGCCGTTGATTCCTTCGCGACAAGGTGGAGGGCAAAATGATCCGATTGGCCGGACTGGCGTTTCCCGCCGCACTGTTTCTCACGACCGCGGTATTGGCCCAGCAGGCGGAGCAGCCGGTGCTGAGGGGTGCGGCCGCCTTCGGCGACTGGCGTGCCGACAGGCCTGGGGTGCGCCGCCTGATCAAGCCGCAAGACCTCCCTAGGCCTTACGTCACCAAATCCGCCTCGAACGGCGCCGGTCTCGCCGACAGGCCGGCAGACGCCGAGCCGAAATTGCCGCCGGGCTTTTCGGCCGAGTTGATCGCGTCGGGCATCGACAATCCGCGCGTCGTGCGCACCGCGCCGAATGGTGACCTGTTCGTCGCCGACAGCGAAGCCAACCAGATTCGCGTCTATCGCCTTGCCGAGGGCAGCGCGAAGCCGGCGAAGGACAGCATCTTTGCCGGCGATCTCAGCCAGCCATACGGCATCGCCTTCTACCCGCCAGGCAACGACCCGCAATGGGTCTATGTCGCCAACAGCGACAGCATCGTGCGCTTTGCCTACCACAATGGTGACCTGAAGGCGGCCAGTGATCCGGAAACCATCGTCGACAACATCCCTGCCAATCATCACTGGACCCGCGACATCGTCTTCTCGCCGGACGGCAAGACGCTCTATCTGTCGGTCGGCTCGGGATCGAACGTCGCCGAGAACATGGCAAAGGAGCCGGATGGCGGCCTCGACGCCTGGACGAAGTCGCAGCCGCTGGGTGCTGCTTGGGGGTCCGAGGACGGCCGTGCCGACGTGCTGGCCTTCGACCCCGACGGCAAGAATGGCCGCATCGTCGCCACCGGCTTGCGCAACTGTTCGGGCATGACGGTCCAGCCGACGACCGGGGCGCTGTGGTGCGTCGTCAACGAGCGCGATGCGCTTGGCGATAATGTGCCGTCCGAATACGCGACTGTGGTCAAGGACGGCGCCTTCTATGGCTGGCCCTGGTACTACATCGGCAACAACGCGGATCCGCGCCACAAGGGCGAGCGCCCCGATCTTGCCGGCAAGGTGACCATTCCCGATGTGCTGATGCAGGCGCACTCGGCGCCGCTCAACATTACCTTCTACGATGGAAAGGCCTTGCCCGCCGAGTCCGGTTTTCCGGCCGAGTACAGAGGCGATGCTTTCGTGGCCCTGCACGGTTCATGGAATCGCGGCAACCGAACCGGATACAAGGTGGTGAGATTGCTGTTCAAAGACGGCAAGCCGACCGGCGAGTACGAGGACTTCATCACCGGCTTCGTCGTCTCCAACGGCGAGGTGTGGGGACGACCGGTCGGCGTCGCGGTGGCCCGCGACGGTGCGCTGATCGTGACCGAGGACGGCAACGGCACCATCTGGCGCGTCACCTATAGTGGCGGCCGTTCCTGACGGCGTGGTCGCACGCCGGCGTGGTGCAATCGAATCCGGCTTCAGGGAATTCCGTTCGCCTAGCCCTGTGCCATAGGTACCCGACACAACAGCGTCGCGCGAAAGGCCGCAACCATGACCCTTACCGGCTTCCTCGCCTACAGTGCCGCCCTCGGAATCGCCGCCGCCATTCCCGGCCCCGGCGTCACGGCGCTCGTCGCGCGGGCGCTCGGCTCCGGCTTCCGCTCGTCGCTGGCCATGTCCTTTGGCCTGATGCTTGGCGACCTCACCTATCTGACCGCCGTGGTGCTGGGCCTCGCCTTCGTCGCGCAGACCTTCGGCATGGTGTTTCTGGTCATCAAATGGCTTGGCGTCGCCTACCTTGCCTTCCTCGGCTGGCGCTTCTGGACCAGCGGCATCACGCCCGAGACGGTCGAGGCGAAGAAGGGCAAGGGCGGGCTGGTTTCGAGCTTCCTCGCCGGCCTCACCGTCACGCTCGGCAATCCGAAGACGATGATCTTCTACCTCGCGATCACGCCGACCATCGTCGACCTGAAGACCATCACGCTGGTCGACTACGGCATACTGGTCGCGCTGACGATCGTCGTGCTTTTGGTGGTGCTGGTGCCCTATCTGGCGCTGGCGGCCAAGGCGCGCTGGTTCCTGAAATCGCCGCGCGCGCTCAAGGCGCTGAACCGCACCGCCGCCGGCTTCATGGTCGGCGCCGCGGCGGCGATTGCCACCCGTCAGTAGGCCCCTTTCGGCCAAATCATTCCAGGGACAGGCTCTTCCGGGGAACGCTTTTCCGGGAGCCCGATGTTTTAGACATGGGTCCCACTCGATATTTTCGACCGACAGTCTATCTTGCGCGACCGAAGGTCCTATCTTGCCGGTTGCATTGCCACTTGCCTGAAGCCCTCCATTTGCCTGAAGTTCTGGGAGCGAGACCAATGAACAAGCCCGTCACCCCTGCCCGCGTGCCCGGTCGCGGCCGCGTCTACGATTCCATCACCGACACGATCGGTGACACGCCGCTGGTGCGGCTCGACAAATTCGCCAAGGAAAAGGGCATCGTCGCCAATCTCATCGCCAAGCTCGAATTCTTCAATCCGATCGCCTCGGTCAAGGATCGCATCGGCGTGGCGATGATCGAGGCGCTGGAGGCCGCCGGCAAGATTTCTCCCGGGAAGACCACGCTGATCGAGCCGACCTCCGGCAACACCGGCATCGCACTAGCTTTCGCCGCGGCCGCCAAGGGCTACAAGCTGATCCTGACGATGCCGGAGACGATGTCGATCGAGCGCAGGAAAATGCTGGCGCTGCTCGGCGCCGAGCTGGTGCTGACCGAAGGTCCCAAAGGCATGAAGGGCGCCATCGCCAAGGCCGATGAGCTGGCGGCGACGATCCCCAATGCGATCATCCCGCAGCAGTTCGAAAACCCCGCCAACCCGGAGATCCATCGCACGACGACGGCCGAGGAAATCTGGAACGATACGCATGGCGAGGTCGATATCTTCGTCGCCGGCATCGGCACCGGCGGCACCATCACCGGCGTTGGCCAGGTGCTGAAGAAGCGCAAGCCCTCGGTGCATGTCGTTGCCGTCGAGCCGGAATCCTCACCGGTGCTGTCGGGTGGCCAGCCCGGCCCGCACAAGATCCAGGGCATCGGCGCCGGATTTGCGCCAAAGATCCTCGACACCACGATCTATGACGAGATCGTCAAGGTCTCGAACGAGGATTCGGTCGCCAATGCCCGCCTCGTCGCCCGCCTCGAAGGCGTGCCGGTCGGCATCTCGTCGGGCGCCGCCTTGCAGGCGGCAATCGTGGTCGGCTCGCGGCCGGAGAACAAGGGCAAGAACCTGGTGGTGGTCATCCCGTCCTTCGCCGAACGCTATCTATCGACCATCCTGTTCGAGGGGTTGGGGGCTTAGGGTCTCGACGGCGGAGGTTGACCGCCGCACTCCTCCCTTCGTCATCCTAGGGCGGAGCGACGCGAAGCGGCGCGCAGACCCTGGGATCCATGCCGCGACGGCGGCCGGGGAATGCGGCGGTGCAAGGATGAGGGCCATCCGCACCGTCGCGACGCTGAAACGTCATGGCATGGATCCTCGGGTCTGCGCTGCGTCGCTTCGCTCCTTGTTCCGTGGATGACGAAGCGAGGGCTAATCAACAATCTCGCAGCTCGGTTGACGACGCTTCAACGAGCGGTCGCAGCTCGCTGGCCCCCGAAAAAACCGCCCGTGGCGGCAGGCACCGACTTGAGCAGAACCTGCTTCCCGTGCAAATCGTCACCGGCCTGCTTTACGCAGGCCGGTGAGAAATTTCATGTACAAGCTCTATACCCGTCCGGGCAGCGGCGGCTTCGTCGTCGAGGCCGCGCTGGCGCTGGCGAACGCGCCGTTCGAGCAGATCGACATGCCGAAGACGGACCGGCCCGATCCGGCATTTGTCGACATCAGTCCCCTGAACCAGGTTCCGGTGCTGACCTTGCCGGACGGCCGCTCGATGACCGAATCGGCGGCGATCTGCATCCTGCTTGCCGAGCGTCACCCCGATGCCGGCCTGGCGCCGGCGGTCGACGCGCCGGCCCGCGCTGACTTCCTGCGCTGGATGGCCTTCATGTCGTCCGTGCTCTATCCGGCAATCCTGCGGCTCTACTACGCCCATCGCTACACGACCGATGCCGAAGGCACGAAGGCCGTCAAGCAAGCGGCCATCGCCGAAATGGATCGCGGCTTCGCCGTCCTCGATGCGGCGCTCAAGGGCCGCGACTGGCTGGTCGGCGACCGCATGTCGGTGGCCGACATCTACCTCGTCATGCTGGTGGCCTGGCATCCCGACGCCGACAAGGCGCGAACGGCGTGGCCGAATGTGGAACGCTTGTGGGCCGGGCTGCGCGAACATCCGCTGATCAAGACGCTAAACACGGCACATGAGATGTGGCCGGCCTGAACGACTGCCGACGGCGAGGCTTAGTGTCTGAGGGCTGCCCGTTTTCCCTGCAGGAACCGGCGCACCGCCGGGTCGCGCTCAAGGCCGATCGCCCGGTCATAGGCCTCGATCGCCTGCGGCACCTGACCGAGCCTAGCCAGGAGACCGGCACGCGCCGCCCAATAAGGCTGATAGTCGTTGAGCCGCTTGTCGTCGCCCAGCACATACAGAGCCGCCAGCCCCGCCACAGCGCCTTCAGCCTCCGCGATCGCCACCGCGCGGTTGATCGCCACCACCGGCGATCCGGCGATGACTGACAGCGCATCGTAGAAATTGCGGATCGCGGCCCAGTCGGTCAGGCCGGTCAGCCGTCGCGCAGCATGGACGGATTGTACGGCCGCTTCGAGCTGGTAACGGCCTATGACGCCCATGGCGGCGGCGCGGCGCAGCAGGGATTCCGCTTCCTCGATCAAGACGGCGTCCCATTCAGCGCACTTCTGCTCGGCGAGCGGCACATACTCTCCGACCGCATCGCGCCGCGCCGCGCGGCGTGCCTCGGCAAACAGCATCAGCGAAAGCAGGCCGAGCGCCTCCGGCTCATCCGGCATCAGCGAAGCCACCAGCCGGCCGAGCCAAATGCCTTCGGTCGCCAGATTGCGGCGCTGCGTCTCGGTGCCGGCCGGATCGGACCAACCTTCGGCGAAGGCGGCGTAGATCGCTTCCAGCACCGCGTCCAGCCGCTCGCCGAGTTCGGCCCGTTCAGGCACTCGGAATGGAATGCCGGTTTCCCGGATGCGGGTCTTGGCACGCACCAGGCGTTGGCCCATGGTTGCCGGCGAGACCAGGAAGGCAGAGGCGATGGTAGCGGCGTCCAACCCCAGGACCGTCTGCAGGATCAGCGGTGCGCGCACACCCGATTCGATCGCCGGATGCGCGCAAGCAAACATCAGCCGCAGCCGTTCGTCGGGCAGCTCTTCGTCGGTCATGCGCGCCTCCGCCTCCTCGGCAATCAGCTTGAGATGATCGCGGCCGGCCTCGCTGGTCAGCCGGCGCCGCACCGCATCGACGCGCCGGCGCCTTGCCACGGCCAGCAGCCAGGCTTCCGGCCTTTCAGGCACGCCGGTCCGCGGCCAGCGTTCGAGCGCCTCGGCAAAGGCATCGGCCAGCGCATCCTCGGCAGCAGCCACATCGCGCGTGCGCGCCGCGAGCCAGGCGACCAGCTTGCCGTAGCTCTGCCGGGCGGCGGCCTCGGCGACCGCCCTGGCGGCATCTGACCCGACAGCCTTCATGCAGTGTATGTTGTCATGTATTCGGCCATCGGCCAGATCGGCCGCACTTCCATTGTGCCGGCGCTGGCACCGGGACAGCGTGCCGCCCAAGAAATAGCCGCGTCCATGTCGGGCACCTCGATCAAATAGTAGCCGCCGAGTTGCTCCTTGGTATCGGCATAGGGGCCGTCAATCACATTGGTCTTGCCGTTGGCCACCCGTACGGTGGTTGCTATCTTCGTTGGTTTCAATCGCTCACCGGCCACGAACACACCGGCCTTCTTCATCGCTTCGGTATAGGCGCCATAAGCGGCGCTCATCTGGGTGATCGCCTCCTTGGGCGCGGCCGCCATTCCGGCTTCGCTGGAATAGATAAGAAGCAGATACTGCATGGTCTTCTCCCGTGGTTTCGAGGCCGCGTCATTGCGAGCCGGACGTATGTCGCGCGGCATCGCCCGATTTCGACAGGCTGCGGAAAAAACTTTCGGCTGCGGCGGCTTTTTTCGCAAGCCGCCAACTGTTTTGTGATCGCCCGCACCCATAGAGGTGCCGTAGCCGACAATGAGACGCCTCATTCGCTGCTCCCAGAGCCGCGCTTTCAGCCCAGGAACCGCTCGCGCAGTTCGGCAGGAGGAATGCCGCAACTGTCTTTCCTGCCGAACAGGGCGTAGCGATTTTCGGCGATGCGGTCGTAAAGCCAGTTGCGCAGCGGGCGCGGCAGCAGCAACAGGACCTTGGCCGCCCGCCACGGCCAGCCGAGCTCCGCCATGACGGCAACGAGGCTGTCGAGATGCGTGAAAGCGATGCCGTCTATCAGTACGAGATTGGTCTCGTAGGTATCCGTGCGCAGCGCGTGTTGCCTGAACAACGCTTCGCCGAACGGCGACTGCGCGGTGGCGAAGCGGAAGCGGCTTTGACGGTCGAGCCTGACCACCATGCGCACGAAGCCGGAGCACAGCACGCAGACGCCGTCGAAGACGATCAGCGGATGGCTGCGATCGAGGGGGTCGGAGGGACGGACGGACTTGGGTCGACTTGAATGGGGACGACTTGGATTGGGAAGGTCGGTCACGCGGGCCTCGACTGCTTATGCCCTAGGACATTAAGCCAGCCGGAGGCGGTATCAAAGCCGAGGCGATATCGCACGCCGCCTGTCGGTCAGAGCGGGGCGCTCGGCGCGATAGGTGGTGGCGCGGGATTCGGCGGCCGGCCGGCAGATCCGGCTGTCGTGGCGGCTCTCGAAGGTCATGGTCAGCGCGCGCTCAACGAATTGCCGCGACGGGCGCTGGCCGGGCCGGGGCCGCGCATGTAGTAGCGCTCCGGCCGATAGGTCGGCGCAACGAATTCGCGAATGGCGGCGGCATAGCCGATGAGGTGCGTGAGGAAGTTCATTTTACCTGTCCCTGTCCCAATTTTCGGATGTCCCTTCCGAATTGCGGGCATCATAGCGTCGAGGCGTGAATAGTCGGTGAACACGATGTTAATCTCTGGTCGAAAAGGCCTTAGTTCGTGGCCGGAATGCGGCTGATTCGGGGTCTTTCCGTGTGGTCCGTCGACATTTCTGCTAATGTGACTTTTGCATCACATATGTTTCGTTTGAATGTCGCCTGCGCGCGGTTCTGTTTCAAATCTTGCCGCGCGAGCGAAATTTTCATGCTGGGCGACGCTGCGCCGGAAATCCCAGCCTGGCATGCTGACAGGGATCGGTGACGGAACTGGAACAGGCTCCAGTCGTTCTGGATTTCGAGACCTGTTGCGAAGGGAATTGTCATGGCGCCGCGTCCAGCCTGGAAGGGCTATCTGAAGCTATCGCTGGTCACCTGTGCCGTCGAATTGACCAACGTCGTCACTCACGCCGAGAAGGTCTCGTTCCGGGTGCTGAACCGCAAGACTGGCAACACGGTAAAACGCATCTATGTCGATGCGGAAAGCGGCAAGCCGTTGCGGGAGGGGGACGAGATCAAGGGCTACGAAGTCGACGACGGCGACTTCGTCCGCATCGAGGAAGACGAGATCGAGGCGGTGCAGATCGAGTCGTCGCACACGATGGCGCTCGACGGTTTCGTCGACAAATCCTCGATCCAGCAGATCTATCTCGACACCCCCTACTATGTGACGCCGGCCGACAAGGTGTCGGAAGAGGCATTTGCCGTCATCCGCGATGCGATGGCGGACAAGAAGATGGCGGGGCTGGCGCGCATCGTGCTCTACAGCCGCGAACACCCGGTGGTGATCGAACCGCGCGGCATGGGCATGGTGCTGACGACGCTGCGCTACGACGACACGGTGCGCGAACCGGACACTGTCTTCGGCGACATCAAGGACGCGAAGAGCGACCAGGAGATGACCGATCTGGCCGAACGGATCATCGACAAGAAGAAGGCGAAGTTCGATCCCTCGCAGTTCGAGGACAAATACGAGAACGCGCTGCTGGAGCTGATCCGCGCCAGGAAGGCCGGCAGGAAGGCGCCAAAGGCCAAGGCGGAGCCCAAGCCCTCCAACGTCGTCAATCTGTTCGACGCGCTGAAGAAGAGCCTGTCTTCGGATGCCGGCGCTTCGGAGGCTTCCGCGCCGGCAAAAGCAAAACCGGCGGCCAAACGCAGCAAGCCGAAAGCCGGCGCGTCCAAGCGCAAATCGGCCTGAGGATCAGAGACAGATGGCCAGCCTCGAACAGTATCATTCCAAGCGCGATTTCAAGAAGACGTCCGAGCCGGCCGGCAAGGTCGCGCGCGGCGAGAACGGCAAGGCGGGCGGCATTTTCGTCATCCATAAGCATGCGGCGACACGGCTGCATTACGACCTTCGCCTGGAGCATGACGGCGTGCTGTGGAGCTGGGCGGTGACGCGCGGCCCGAGCCTCGACCCGCATGAGAAGCGGCTGGCCGTGCATGTCGAGGACCATCCGATCGACTATGCACCATTCGAGGGCACCATTCCCAAGGGCGAATATGGCGGCGGGTCGGTGATCGTCTGGGACGAGGGTACCTGGGTTCCCGAAATCGACGCGGCCAAGGCGATGAAGAAGGGCCATATCAGTTTCGAACTGAAAGGCCACAAGCTGCATGGTCTCTGGCATCTGGTGCGGCTGAAGCCGCGCGCGGGCGAAAAGCGCGAGAACTGGCTGCTGATCAAATCGGACGATGCCGCGGCGCGCCCTGGCGAGGACATTCTGAAAGAGGCGCCGGAATCGGTGAAGTCGGGCCTGACGATCGAGGAAGTCGGCCAAGGCAAGGCGGCCAAGGGCAAGAAGCCTGATGTCTGGCATTCCAACAAGCGGGCCGCAGGCAAGGCAAAGACCGGCAGGCGCCTGGACTTTGTCGAACCGCAGCTTGCGACGCTGGAGCGGGACGCACCGCCGGGCAAGGACTGGCTGCACGAGGTCAAGTTCGACGGCTATCGCATGCAGGCGCAGATTGCCGGCACGGAGGTGCGGCTGCTCACCCGCACCGGCCTCGACTGGACGGAAAAGTTCGGCGACGAAATTGCCGCGGAACTCGCCGGACTGAAATGCAGCGACGCCATCATCGATGGTGAGATTGTCGTGCTGGCCGACAGTGGCGTGTCGTCCTTCGCGCTGCTGCAGGCCGACCTCTCCGCGAAACGGACAGATCGCTTCATCTACTATGTGTTCGACCTGATGCGGCTCGATGGCAAGGATTTGCGCGGCGAGCCGCTGGTCGAGCGCAAGCAGGCCCTGCAGGACCTGCTTGGCAAGCAGCCGGAGAACTCGGCCGTCCGTTTCAGCGACCATTTCGCCGAGCCCGGCAAAATCATGCTGGAACATGCCTGCCGCATGGGGCTGGAAGGCGTCGTCTCCAAGCGCGCCGATGCGCCCTATCGCAGCGGGCGTGGTCCGTCCTGGGTGAAGTCGAAATGCACGGCGCGGCAGGAATTCGTCATTGGCGGCTATTTGCCGTCGGACAAGACCGGGCGGGGGCTGCGCTCGCTGCTGGTCGGCTATCACGAGAATGGCGAACTGCACTATGCCGGCCGCGTCGGCACCGGCTTCTCGGCCAAGATGGCCACCGACCTGAAGACAAAACTCGATACGCTGAAGGCGGAGCATTCGCCCTTCGACAAGGCCGTGCCGAAAGGCAAGGGCCTGGTCTGGGTGAAGCCCGAACTGGTCGGCGAAGTGGAGTTCCGTAGCTGGACATCCGACCGTATAATACGCCATGCATCGTTCCAGGGATTGCGCGAGGACAAGCCGGCGGAGGAAGTCGTGCAGGAAAAGCCCCAGCCTTCGACAGGGAAGTCTTCGACCGGGGAGGCTTCGACAGGCAAGGCAGGCAAGAGCCCGGCCAAGGCGAAGCCGGTGCCAGGCAGCGCTGGCAAACCTGCCGGAGCGATGACGACCAGCGTAAAGCTTTCCCACCCCGACAAGCTGCTGTGGCCCGAGGAAAAGATTTCCAAGCAGGGCCTGCTCGACCACTACGCGTTGGTGTGGCCGCGCATGGAACAGTTCATCGTCAACCGACCGCTCAGCCTGGTCAGGGCGCCGGACGGCGTCGGCGGCCCGCGCTTCTTCCAGAAACATGCTTCGGCCGGCATGAGCGACAAGATTGCCCGGATGAAGGACCCGACGGACGGCGAGGAGATCCTGTTCATCCGCGATTTCGACGGCGTCGCAGCGCTCGTCCAGTACGGCGTGGTCGAGATCCACATCTGGGGCTGCACCGTCGATGCGCTCGAACAGCCGGACCAGATCATCTTCGATCTCGATCCCGATGAAGGCGTCGAAGTCAAGGCGGTGCGCGAGGCCGCACTCGATATCAGAGGCAAGCTCGACGAGCTGTCGCTGCCGAATTTCGTCAAGACGTCGGGCGGTAAGGGCTACCACGTCGTGATGCCGCTGAAACCATCGGCCGATTGGGAAGCGGTGAAGACCTTTTCCCATGATTTTGCCAAGGCGCTGGAACAGGCCTCGCCCGACCGCTACACGGCGACGCTGTCGAAAAAGGCGCGCATGGGAAAGATCTTCGTCGACTATCTGCGCAATGGCCGGGGCTCGACCACGGTCGCGCCCTATTCATCACGCGCCAAGAAGGGCGCCACCGTGTCGATGCCGGTGACCTGGGCCGAGATCGAGGCGGGACTGGCGCCGAACGCTTTCCCGGTCGGCGACAAGACGACGCTGAAGCAGCTGGCCGAAGTCGATCCGTGGGCGGATTTCTTCGGGCAGGGGAAGGTGCTGAGGCGGGGTTGATATCTCCATCCGTTCGTCATCCTAGGGCAGAGCGAACGCAAAGCGGAGCGCAGACCACATCTCAGCCCAAAAACACCCTCTCGAAAGCCTGCTTGCCCGGCGGTGAGAAGATCACCGCACGGCTGTCCTTCTCGCGGCGCGCCCATTTTTCGGCGAGGATCTTGTCGAGGATAGCGGCGCCCAGCGTGCCGGCGAGGTGCGAACGGCGCACGCTCCAGTCGAGGCAGGCGCGGCAGACCGGCCGGCGCGGCTTGGCATCGACATCGATGCCGATGGCTGCGAAATGCGGTGCCGCCGACGGCCCGAGCCTGATCTCCTTGTCGTCGCGCAGCAGGATTTCCTTCTCGACAAAACGATCGAGCATCGCCACCGCCTGCTCGCCGGCGAGGTGGTCGTAACAGACGCGCGCCACGCGCATGGCGCCGTCACGCGGGCCCGGCCGGACGCGCTTTGGGCCAACGGCTTCCGCGACACCGGTGATGGCCTCGATCATGCCCGCCACCTGCGGTCCGGCGAGGCCGTAATAACGATGCCTTCCCTGGCTCGCCAGCGTCAGCAGTCCGCCCTCCATCAGCTTGGACAGATGCGAGCTGGCCGTCGGCAGCGACACGCCGGCCTCGAGCGCCAGTTCGCTCGCCGTCAAGGCCGTGCCGCCCATCAGCGCGTTGAGCATGTTTGCCCGCGCCGGATCGCCGACCAGGCTGGCGATGCGGGCGATGTCAGGTCCTTCACGCATAGTTCGTTCCTCATCGAAGCATTCTTGTCAGATAAGCATTATTCTCCGAGCAGATCAAGGAGACGACGATGACAACCGCTTCCACTTCCGCACCGCTCCCCAGCCGCCGATCCTTCCCACTCGGCACCTGGTTCCGTTCGCGGCTGCTGGCCCGGTGGCATGACCGCCATGTGCAGCGCCTCGACCTCGCCGAGATCGACGACCACCTGCTGCGCGACCTCGGCCTGACGTCGGAAGACGTGCGCCGCGAATGCGCGAAATCCTTCTGGCAGGCATGACCCGCAAGGGAATTGCCTAGCACATCGACCCTGGGGATGCTTCGACCCCGCTCGAAATGTCGCCGCAAGAAGACATCAACCCGCCAAGGAGACCGCCATGACCATCACCTGCTTCATCCGTTATGAGATCGACCCGTTCGGCAAGGCGGCCTTCGAGGAGTATGCCCGCAACTGGGGCCAAGTCATTCCGCGCTGCGGCGCCGACCTGATCGGCTATTTCGCGCCGCATGAGGGTTCGGCGACGACGGCCTACGCCGCCTACAACATCGACAGCCTGGCGGCCTACGAGGCCTATCGCGCCCGGCTTGCCGCCGACCCTGCCGGAAAGGCAAACTATGAGTTCGCCCGCCGTGAAAAGTTCATCCATAGGGAGGATCGCATGTTCCTGAAACTGGCTTCCGGCCCCCACGCGAAACTGGTGCTGCCGTGATCGCCGTCATCTTCGAGGTCCAACCGGCGGCAGGCAGACGCGATGCCTATCTCGGCATCGCTGCCGACCTGCGCCCTCTGCTCGACGGCATCGACGGGTTTGTCTCGATCGAGCGCTTCCAGAGTCTCTCCGACCCGAACCGCATCCTGTCCTTGTCGTTCTGGCGCGACGAGGAGGCGGTCAAGGCCTGGCGCAACACCGAGGAGCACCGGCAGGCGCAGAAGGCCGGCCGTGGCGGTATCTTTGCCGGCTACCGTCTGCGCATCGCTCATGTCGTGCGTGACTACGGGCTGACGGAGAGGGCCGAGGCGCCGGCGGATAGCCGCGCAGTGAATGGATGAGGGTTAGCGGGTAGGTGTCGGCGTTGCCCCTCATCCGCCTGCCGGCACCTTCTCCCCGTAGGGGACGGGGAGAAGGGAAGCGCTCCAACGCTAAGGGTGAGGGGCGGCGCCGACCCTGTCTCAAATTAAGCATTCCCGATCAGCACGCCGGCAGCGAACACCAGCGCGCCGCCCAGCACTACCTGGAAGGCGGCACGCAGGAAGGGCGTCTGCATGTAGCGGTTCTGGACGAAGGCAATCGCCCACAATTCGAAGAACACCACCACCGCGGCGACCGCCGTCGCCGTCCAGAATTGCGGGATGAGATAGGGCAGCGCATGGCCGAGCCCGCCGAGCGTCGTCATGATGCCGACGGTCAGGCCGCGCTTGATCGGCGAGCCGCGGCCCGACAGCTTGCCGTCGTCGGACGCGACCTCGGTGAAGCCCATCGAAATGCCGGCGCCAATCGAGGCGGCGAGGCCGACCAGGAGCGTCTGCCAGGTGTCATGCGTGGCAAAAGCCGCGGCGAAGATCGGCGCCAGCGTCGACACCGATCCGTCCATCAGACCGGCCAGTCCCGGCTGCACATACGTGAGGATGAACTGGCGCTGCTCGGCAACGGCCTCTTCGTCCTTCACTTCGCCTGGCACGTGCTTTTGTTCCAGACGCTGCGCCAGCGTTTCGTGGCCCTGCTCGGCCACCGCCAGATCGTCGAGCAGTTTCCGGGTCGAGGCATCGGTGGTGCGCTTGGCCGCCTCGACGTAGAACAGATAGGCGCGCCGCTCCATCGCCTCGGCCTGGCTGCGCACATGCTCGATGCCGAGCGGTCTCACCAGCCAGTCAGGCTTGCGCTCGAAGTAGCCTTTCACATGTTCGCGCCGGATCAGCGGAATGCGATCGCCGAAACGCTTGCGGAAAAGCTCGATCAGCGAGTCGCGATGGCCATCCTCTTCCTCGGCCATCTCCTCGAACACCTTTGCCGATTGCGGAAAGCTTTCCGCCAGTCCGTCGGCGTAGGCCCGGTAGATGCGCCCGTCATCTTCTTCGGACGAAATGGCCAGTGCCAGGATCTCCTGTTCGGAGAGCGATTCGAAGGGACGGCGGCCGAAACCGAAAACACGGGAAAGCATGAGGAATTCACCCTAGTTTAGAATGGTTCTAAACTATGGTTTGATGTGCCCCAGGTCAATGCGCGCCTGGGTCGCGGTCAACAATTGTTGAAGCCCGCGCGCGTGCCGCACCCCTTCATTATCAGCGAATGTTCACCTATATTTGGCGCTAAGCCAAGCAAAAGGATTCCGCAGATGACGGCAAACCAGCCCTCGCAACACTATGATCCCAAGCCCGTTCTCGACCTCATCGCCAGCATCGAGGCCGATCTGCAGCGCCTGAAAAGCCTGGTCGAGCAGCAGGTCGAGAAATTCGATCCGGCCAATCCGCACAACAAGGCACCGGACGGCAAGTTGACAGAAGAGGGCGTCGAGTGCTGCTACCGCATGTTCGACGAAGGCAAGTCGCGCTATTCGGTCGCCCAGCAGATGAAAATCTCCTTCGCCGCCGCCACGCATCGGTTTAACAGCTGGCGCAAGCTGGGTGGCACCAGGCGGCAGCGGGCGTTGCTGGGATAAGTGGCCGCAAGGCACAAACACCGGCAAGACTCCCCAACCTTGTAACCGTCACATTTTTTCGTTGGTGTCGCGCGGCCGTTTCCGTGCACCATGGCCGGACCATCTTTTCGCAGGATCCGCCATGACCACCCCTCCCGGCATAGAAGACATCCACCGCGCGGCAGCCCGGCTTTCCGGCCTGATCGTCGAAACGCCGTTGATCGAATCGCAGGAGCTGAACAGGCGCTTCGGCGCCCGTATCCTGTTCAAGCCGGAGACGCTGCAGCGCACCGGCTCGTTCAAGTTCCGCGGCGCCTACAACAAGCTCTCCTCACTCAGCGAGGAGGAGCGCAGCCGTGGCGTGGTCGCCTTCTCGTCAGGCAACCACGCGCAAGGCGTCGCGGCGTCGGCGGCGATGTTCGGCGTCAAGGCGGTCATCGCCATGCCGGCCGACGCGCCGGCGATGAAGGTCGGTAATGTCCGCAAGATGGGGGCGGAAGTGGTGCCGTTCGACCGCTTTGGCGACGACCGTATGACCGTGGTGCGCCCCTACATCGAGAAAGGCATGGTGCTGGTGCCGCCCTTCGACGACCCGGCCATCATCGCCGGCCAGGGCACGATCGGCCTCGAATTGATGCGCCAGGCGAAAGCGCTTGGCGTCAGCCTCGATGCGGTGGTCATTCCTTGCGGCGGCGGTGGCCTGTCGAGCGGCATTTCCGTCGCCGTCAAGGACGCCTCGCCCAGCACTTCGGTCTGGGCGGTGGAGCCCGAGCATTTCGACGACACCCGCCGTTCGCTGGCCGCCGGCGCCAGGGTTTCGAACGAGCCGGGTCACAATTCGATCTGCGATGCGATCCTGACCGCCGAGCCCGGCGTGATCACCTTCGAGATCAACCGCAGGAACCTGGCCGGGGCCATCGCCGTCTCCGACAAGGCGACAGGCCAGGCGATGCGCGACGCCATGGCCTACCTCAAGCTGGTGGTCGAACCCGGCGGCTGCGTCGCGCTGGCGGCACTGTCATCGGGCGAGATCGAGCTCACCGGCAAATGTGTCGCCGTGGTGCTGTCCGGCGGCAACGTCGATTTCGGCACCTATGCCGAGATCATGGCGGCGGCGTAGGCGAAGAACGCGGCCGCGCAGGGTGACAGCCGCAGTGATCCTTCCCACCCCCCTCTGTCCTGCCGGCCTCCAAAACCTCCGCAAAAGCCCGTACGCCACCGGCGCGGCGTCTAATCCAGCGTCCGCCTGAACCGGACCAGCGCGACGCCGGCAAACAGCGCCACGAACACCACCAGCCAGCCGATCTCCGTCGCCACCGCCGGCAGTTCGGCGCCCTTCAGCATCACGGCGCGGATGATGCGCAGGAAGTGCGTTAGCGGCAGGATCTCACCGAACGCCTGCGCCCAGCCGGGCATGCCGCGATAGGGAAACATGAAGCCGGACAGCATGATCGACGGCAGGAAGAAGAAGAAGGTGAGTTGCAGCGCCTGCATCTGCGTGCGCGCGATGGTCGAGATCGTGTAGCCGAGCAGCACCAGCGCCAGCACGAAGATCAGAACGGCGGTCAACAGCAGCGACATCGACCCGGTGAAGGGGATGGCGAACAAGAGCTTGGCAGCCGCTAGCACTACCACCACCTGCACGCCGCCGACCGCCAGATAGGGCAGCACCTTGCCGAGCATGATCTCGAGCGGGCTGGACGGCATCGCCAGCAGGTTTTCCATGGTGCCGCGCTCGGTTTCGCGGGTCAGCGCGATCGACGTCATCATCACCATCGTCATCTGAAGGATGACGCCGAGCAGGCCGGGCACGATGTTGTACTGCGAGATGCCTTCCGGGTTGTAGCGCCGGTGCACCACCACTTCGAGCTGCCCAAGGGCTGCCTCGGCGGCCGCCTCCTGCATGCCGCGCGCCCTGAGCAGCGCCTGGCTGGCGACGGTGCCGAGCGTCGAGATGGCGCCGCTGGCGACGGCCGGGTCGGTGGCGTCGGCCTCGATCAGTATCTGCGGGCTGTCGCCGCGCTCGACCCGGCGGGCGAAATCCGCGGGGATAGTGACGACGAAGGCGACATCGCCGCGCGACATCAGGAATTCCGCATCGGCCGCACTTTGCGAGACATGGTCGAAACGGTAGTAGCCGGTTGTCTGCAGGGCCGAGACCATGGCGCGCGTATAGGGGTCGCTGCTCGTCGCCACAAGCGCGGCAGGCAGGCTCTTCGGGTCGTTGTTGATGGCATAGCCGAACAGCACCAATTGCATCAGCGGCACGCCGAGCATCATGGCGAAGGTGATGCGGTCGCGCCGCATCTGGATGAACTCCTTGATCAGCAGCGCGCCAAGCCGGGCGAAGGAAAAGACGCTGTTCATGCCATGTTGTCCTTCGAGCCGGACATGAACTGGATGAAGACGTCCTCGAGGCTGGTTTCGCCCGGCGCCACCGTCACGCCTGTGTGCTCTTTCTCGACATCGGCGAGCGCGGCTTCGAGCTTCTTCCTGTCCGAACCGACGACATGCAGCGTCGCGCCGAACGGCGCCACCTGGTCGACGCCGGGGCGGCCCTGAAGCGCTACAGCCACCTGGCCGAGCCGCGGGCCCTGCAGGATGAAAGTGGTCAGCCCGGCATTTTTCACCACCTCGGCGACGGTGCCGGTGGCCAGCATCTTGCCGTAGGAAATGTAGCTGATGCGGTGGCAGCGCTCGGCCTCGTCCATGTAGTGGGTCGAGACCAGCACGGTCAGCCCGCCGCCGGCGAGGCGATGGATCTCGTCCCAGAACTCGCGCCGCGCCTTCGGATCGACGCCAGCCGTCGGCTCGTCCAGCAACAGCAGTTTCGGCTTGTGCATGATGCAGGCGGCCAGCGCCAACCGCTGCTTCCAGCCGCCCGACAAGGTGCCGGCCAGCTGGTTGCGGCGCGTCGTCAGGCCGAGTTCTTCGAGCGTGCGGGCGACATGCTCCTCGACCGGCCTCAGCCGGTAAAGCCGCGCCACGAATTCGAGATTCTCGCCGATCGTCAGATCCTCGTAGAACGAGAATTTCTGCGTCATGTAGCCGACTTCGCGCTTGATGCGCAGGCTCTCGGTGCGGATGTTGAAGCCGAGCACCGTGCCTTCGCCCTCGTCGGGCGTCAGCAGGCCGCACATGATGCGGATGGTGGTGGTCTTGCCCGAACCGTTGGGGCCGAGGAAGCCGACGATCTCGCCTTCGGCGACCGTCATCGTCACATGGTCGACGACGGTCTTGTCGCCAAACCGCTTGACCAGGCCATGGACGTCGATGGCGTTCATTTTCCGCCGTCCGCCAGATCGACATCGACGATCTGGCCCGGCTGCAGCGGGCCGGCATCGCCCTCCGGCCGTGCCTCGACCAGATAGACCAGCTTCTGCCGGTTCTCCAAGGAATAGATCACCGGCGGGGTGAATTCGGGATCCGGCGAAACGTAGCTGACCCGCGCCTTCACGTCCGGGCCGCAACCGTCGCAGTGGACGCCGAGCAAGGTGCCGACCTTGACCGAGGAAAAGGCGGCTTCCGGGATGTAGACGCTGAGTTTTACCGCGCCGTCGGGCAGGATCGAAATGACCGGCGCGGTCGGGCCGGCGGTGTCGCCCGGATTGCGGATGACGTCGTTGACGCGGCCCGTCGACGGCGCCGCCAGCACCCGCTTCGACAGGCGCCACCGCGCCTGCTCCAGGGTCGCCTGCGCCTGCTTGACCTGGTTGTCGGCGGCCTTGATCGTCTCCGGGCGCGCCGGCAGGCCGCCGACAGCGAGATTGGCATTGGCCTGGCCGACCTGGGCGTTGGCTGTCTCCAGCGTCGCCGAGGCGGTGTCGAAATCGGCCTGCGTGCCGGCGCCGCGCTTGAACAGATCGGCGGCGCGGTCGTATTTGCGCTTGGCGTCCGCGGCCTGCGCGCTGGCCATGTCGACCTCGGCCTTGAGCACCGCGATCTCTTCCGGGCGTTTGCCGATCTGCAGGTCGGCCAATTGCGCCTGGGCCTGGGCAAGGCCGGCCTCGGCCTGGGCGACCGCGATCTTGGCGTCGGCGCTTTCCAGCGTCACCACGGTCGTGCCGGGTGTGACACGATCGCCGCGCTTGACGGTGACGGTCTCGACCTGCGCCACCTCGATCGGCGCCAGCAGCACATAGTCGCCCTCGACATAGCCGACGGCCAGCGGCGCTGCCGGTGCACAGGCGCTGAAAAGCTGCGCGGCGAGCGGCAGCGAACACAGAAAGCTCATGGTCTTTGCCCCTTCATCCCTGCACCTTGCGGGCGGCCAATATGGCCCTGAGATTGCCCGACGTGACCGCCACCACCTTGGCCGCCTCGGCGGCGCCAATGTCGTTCCAGCCCATGCGGCGCATCACCGCCTCGCGGCCGATGCGGAAATAGATGACCTGGCCGATCAGCGTGAACACGGTGAGCCTCGTGGCCTCGCTTTCGGCCGGCTCCCCGGTCGCCTGCTCCCAGAGCTGGCACAGCCTGCGGTGCGTCGGCTCGAACACGCCGTCATAGATGCGGTCGAGCGCTGCCGTCGGATGCGAAAGCTCGCGCAACACGAACTGCACGATCTCGCCGGCCTGCGGACTGGCCACGACGAAGCCGACCATTCGCTCCAGCGCCGCGAAGAGCAGCGCTTGCGCCGCCTCCGGACTGGCCGGTCCCGGCGCAGGTGCCTGCACATTGCCGAGCGCCTGGCCGGCAACCGCCTGGATGGTCTCGACGATAAAGTCGGCGGCGGCGGCGCGAAGGCCCTCCTTGCCGCCGAAATGATAGGCGATCGAGCCGATATTGGCTTGCGCCTCGGCCGCGATCTGGCGCGTCGAGGTGCCGTCGAAACCCTGCCGTCCGAACAGTTTCAGCGCCGCATGGACGAGAGCCGAGCGCGTCATCTCGGCGGGTGACGTCTCGCGACGGGGACTTCCGGTGTCGGGCAACTTGATCATGAGCGCACTTTAATCAATCGATTGATTAAAGTCAATCAATGACTCAAACTTGTGTATGCGACCATCTTGCCACGGCCGTCTGTTAACGCTTTAGTGCGCGGCCATGGGCAAGGAAGTCGAACGTAAATTCCTGGTCTCCGGCACAACATGGCGGGATCTGGTCGAGGCGGATATCCGCATTCGCCAGTTCTATCTTGCCGCGACCCCCGGTCGAACCCTGCGCATCCGCATCAGCGACGACGCTTCCGCCAAGCTGACGCTCAAATTCGGCAGCAGGGCGCGCGTGCGCGACGAATTCGAATATCCGATCCCGCTGGCGGAGGCCAAGGAGATGCTGGCCTTCGCGCTTGGGCGTGTCATAGAGAAGACACGCCACCATGTTAGGCATCGCGGCTATCTCTATGAGGTCGATGTCTTTGGCGGCCCGCTTGCGGGACTTGTGGTCGCCGAACTTGAGACGCCGGAGGACGTGCCGGCCGAAATGCTGCCTGACTGGCTCGGCCGCGAGGTCACTGGCGAGCCTGAATTTTACAACGCGTCGCTCGCCCTCGGGGGGATTCCGGAGATCGCCGCATGAGTTTTCGCATCGATCCGCGCCTGCCACTGACCGGCGAGGTCAGGCGTATCCTTGCCGAGGAAATCGGCAAGGCACTGGCCCATCTTGACGCCGCGCGCAGCCGGCCGGAACAGGGGCTGCACAAATGCCGCAAGCGGCTGAAAAGCACGCGCGCTTTATTGCGCCTTGTTCGTTCCGGTGACGAAACATTCTGCGAGACTGAAAACCAATGCTATCGCAACGTGGCGGGCCTGCTTGCCGGGCCGCGCCAGGCGACGGCGCTGATCGAGACCATCGACCGGCTGGCGGCAAGCTTTCCCAAGGAAAGCGCCGACGACGGGCTGGCTGCGGTGCGCGACAGGCTGATCGCACGCCAGCATGAATTGCATGAGGGCGCGGGGCTCGATGCCGCGATCGCTGCTGCGACCGCCGCTTGCGAGGAAGGCCTGCACCGGATCGAAACCCTCACTCTGCCCGATCAGCCGGAACAAGCGGCCGACGTGCTTGCCGAAGGCGCCCGCACCACCTTGCGCCGGGCCAGGAAAGCGCTCGACAAGGCCGGATCGCGCGGCGCGGCCAATGATTTCCACGATCTGCGCAAGGCGGCCAAGACGCACGGCATGCATCTGTCGCTGCTCGGCAGGCTGTGGCCGACGCCGATCAAGGCAAGGCGCAAGGCGGTCGACGCACTGGGTGAGCGGCTGGGCGACCTGCATGATCTGTTCGTCATGCGCGACCTGCTCGAGGCCGATGACCGTCCGCTCGGACCGGCCGAAGACACCAGGCTCCTGGGCAAGCTTCTGAAGCGGTCGGAAAAGCAGCTGAAGAAGACCTGCCTGGCCGAGGCGGCCGAGCTGTTCGGCGACAGTCCCAAGCGCTCGACACGCAAACTGGCCCGCAAAGCGCGCGGCGATCTGGCCGAAGCAGCCCAGGACGATCTGATCGCGACCGCCGGCTGACGGAGCTGTCCTCTCCCTTCTCTCCTTGCGGAGGGGGAGCCGACGTCGGCGCAACCACCCTCCCGCTGGCACCCAGCGGCTGCCCGTGCTAATCGGCATTTGGCATGACCGAGCTCAGAGACACGCTTCTGGATCGACTTGGCCGCCGGCTCGCCGGCGCGCTGCAGGAAGAGTCTTCCGGCTACGAACCTTATACCCCGTCCGATGCCGAGACGCTGCGCCGTGCGCTGGAGCCCGGCGACATCCTGTTGATCGAAGGCAACCAGAAGATCTCGGCGGTGATCAAGTACCTGACCCAGTCGACCTGGTCGCATGCGGCCCTCTATGTCGGCGATGCATTGCCCGAGCCGCAAGACGGAACGGAAAGGCCGCGGCTGATCGAAGTCTCGATGGGCGAAGGCTGCGTCGCCGTGCCGCTGTCGCGCTATCGGACCTACAACACCCGCATCTGCCGGGCGAGCGGCCTGGCACCGGAGGACCGCGACAGGGTCGTCGCCTTCATGATCGGCAAGCTCGGGCTGAAATACGATCTCAAGAACATCCTCGACATGCTGCGTTATTTCCTGCCGGCGCCGCCGGTGCCGGTGCGCTGGCGCCGCCGCATGCTGGCGTTCGGCTCCGGCGACCCGACACGGGCCATCTGTTCCTCGCTGATCGCCGAGGCCTACGGCCAGATCCGCTATCCGATCCTGCCCGAGATCACCCGCGCGCCCGGCCGCGCTTCGGCGCAGTCCAATTATTCACGCCGGGAAATCCTGCACATCCGTCACCACTCGCTGTACACGCCGCGCGACTTCGACCTGTCGCCCTATTTCCGCATCGTCAAGCCGACGCTGGAATATGGTTTCGACTACCGGGCGGTGACCTGGGACGACAAGGCTGCAGAGCCCGAGACGAAGGCTGCCGAATAGCGGCTCGCCTTGAGCGTTTCACAGAAACGGCTCTATCTCTCTGTTTATGCCGGCAGTGGCCGTCGTCCTTTGGCAGCAACGGCGCTTCGGCCGTCCGGCCTTGCACCGGCATCGCGCGGGTGCGGACCGATCGGCATGATCGCCTGAAACGGCGTCGCGCCAAACGCGAACGTCCATTTGTAGCCGACCAGCCCCTCCTCGGGCGTGGTGTGCTGGTCGTGATGGGCGAGCAATTTGGCGCGGTTGGCCAGATCCTCCGCCTCGCGCCGCACCATCTCAGCCGTTTCCGGCCGCATCCGCCTGCTGAAACTGACGAAGGTCGCTTCCCGCTCGATATGGGTGATGGCCCAGCCGATGAAATTCTTGTTGGTCATCTCGAACAGTGGCCTCAGCGGCCCTTCGAAATTCCACTGGATCGGCGTCTCGACCAGCAATCTTGCCGTGAGACCCCGGCCGAGTGCGATCAGGCCGAGCTCCTCCAGATCGCGCAGATAGAGGAACATCGAGGCCTCGCTCAGGCCTTGCGAGCGCATGATGCCTTCGGGGGTGAACTTCTCCGACAGCATGACGAAGATGAACAGCAGCGCCGGCCGGCCGGCGAGCCTGCGCTCGATGTCCGGCGCGATGTGGTTGACCGGTCCCGGCCCGCGGTTCATCGAGCCGAGCACGTTTTCCAGTTCGACCCCGGCCGCCGTGCAGATCTCCATCAGCCGGTCGAGCTTGCAGTTGCGCTCGTGGAAGATGCGCTTCACCGTCGGCTCGGAAACGCCCATGCGTTCGGCAAGCTGGCGATAGGTGACGCCTTTGGCCTTCAGCGTCCGCTTCAGCGCCTCGAAGATCAAACCGTTCATCGGATGCACCTCTTGCCGGCAGTTTCGTATCGATTTACGATACTAGCGGTAATCGGCCTTTTCGGAAAGTATCGAAAACCGTAGCTCTTGCCCGTCATCACAGGAGAGCACCCATGAACCGTTTCATCCCCCTTTTCGCAGTCATCGGCATCGTGGCGGCGCCCGCCGCCCAAGCTGGCGAGCTCTGGCGCGCGGCAGGCCTCGAACAGCCGGAATCGGTGCTGTTCGACGCCGCCAATAACCGCATCATCGTCTCCAACATCGTCGGCAATCCCGGCGATGCCGACGGCAACGGCTATCTCTCGGTGCTGTCCACCGACGGCAAGACGATCACCCAGCACTGGACCGACGGCATGGACGCGCCCAAGGGGATGGCGATATCGGGCGGCAAGCTCTATGTCGCCGACATCACCAAGGTCCGCGTCGTCGATCTCGCCAGCGGCAAACTGGTTTCCAGCATCACGGTGCCGAATGCCGTCTTCCTCAACGACATGACATCCGACCAATCCGGCAAGGTCTACGTCACCGACATGCTGGCCGACGCCATCTACCGTATCGACGGCGACCGGCCGGAGCTGTTCGTCAAGGATGCGGCGCTGGGTTCGCCCAACGGCGTCTTCGCCGACGGCAACCGGCTGATCGTGGCCTCATGGGGCAAGGGCATCAAGCCCGATTTCAGCACGGCCGAACCGGGCGGGCTGCTGTCGGTCGATCTCGCCAGCAAGGCGGTTTCGCCGCTGCCCGGCGCGCAGAAATTCGCCGACCTCGACGGCGTCATCGCCATCGGAGACACCATCTACGCCACCGCCTACATGACCGGCACGCTCTACCGCTACCGTGCCGGCGCCGCGCCGGAAGCGCTGGCGCATTTCAAGCCGGGCAGCGCCGACATCGGCACCGACGGCAAGTCGACCATTTTCGTGCCGCTGATGAACGAGGGCGAAGTGGCTGCGCTGACACTCGACTGAGAGCTGTCTCGCGGTATTGTTAGCCGGCTCGTCCCGACCTCCGGGCCGGCGTATGATACGCCGGCTCCATCGGCGGCGAAGGAGTTTCGATATGGAAGACGGGGACATCCGCGCGGCTCTGGTTCGCCACTGGGCCGCCTCCGATGCGAACGATTTCGAGGTGGAGCACCAGATTTACCGGGAGGATGCGGTGCTCGACTATCCGCAATCGGGGGAGCGCATCCGCGGAAGGCGCAAGATTCAATCGTCTCGCGCCGCGCAGCCGAACCGGAAGCGCTTCACGGTGCGGCGGATCACCGGAGCGGGCGACCTCTGGGTCACTGAATATGTCCTGGCCTATGACGGGCGGCCGTCCTACACCGTGAGCATCATGGAGTTCCTCGATGGCAAGGTGGCCCGCGAGACGCAGTATTTCGGCGATCCGTTCGAGCCGGGGCCTTCGCGCGCGCAATGGGTCGAGCGGATTCCCTGAAGCCTGGCCGCCGTAAGGATGGTCATCCGCCGCCCACTCGCACGCCCGGAGCTGCCGAACGATACGGCAGCTCTCGCCCGCTATCTCATTGGCAAGGTGGTGGTGCGGGAGTTGCCGGAAGGCATCGCCAGCGGCCGCATTGTCGAGACCGAGGCCTATGTCGTCGGCGATGCCGCCGGGCATGGCTACCGGGGGACGACCCCGCGCAACCATTCGCTGTTTCTTGAGCCCGGCCACGCCTATGTCTATCTCGCCTACGGCATCTCATACATGCTGAATGTCTCGAGCGACGTGCCCGGGATCGGAACCGGCGTCCTGATCCGGGCGCTCGTGCCGCTCGAAGGCATCGCCATCATGCAGCTCAATCGCGGCATCGAGCGCTTGCGCGACCTGGCGCGAGGCCCGGGAAGGCTTGCCACGGCGTTGCGGATCGATCGTTCGCTCGACGGGCTCGATCTTTGCCAGCGGGGCCCGCTGTGGCTCGGACATGGTGACGACCACGAGCCCGGCGAAATCGGGCAGAGCACCAGGATCGGTATTTCGCGGGATGCGAACCGCCTGCTGCGGTTCTATGTCAGGGGGAGCCCGTTCGTCAGCGGGCCGAGATCGCTCAACGAATAGGGGGCCACACCGGCCTCCTGAAGGCTGGCAGGATCCGAACCCCCGTTCGCGTTAGCGAACGCACCCATCCCTGCGGATTGGACCGCCATATCGACGGGGCTGCCATCTGGTCCTGCCGTTTCCTCTGAGATATCCGGCTGCACATGAGTGAAGCCGTGAAGACCCCCGGCCTGGCCGGCGCCGTTGCCCCGATGACCCCGGTGCTGGTATGCGCGTTCGCGATCTTCCTGCTGTCGGGGATGGACGCGGCGATGAAGACCCTGGTCATCGCCGTCGGCGTCTACAACACGGTGCTGTGGCGCAGCATGGTTGCGACTGTGGTCGCCGGTGCAGCCTGGTCTGCCGGGTCACGCTCAAAGCCAACCCTTGCGGTGCTGCGGCTGCATGCGCTGCGTGCCGCTGTCGTCGGCATCGTTCTGATGTGCTTCTTTTGGGGTCTCGCCAGGCTGCCGTTGGCGGAGGCGATCGGGCTCAGCTTCGTCGCGCCCCTGTTCGCCCTCTTCCTCGCCGCATTGTTGCTGGGCGAACGAATCCGGCGGCAGGCGATCTGGGCATCGCTGGCCGGCATTGCCGGCGTCGCGATCATAATGGCCGGCCAGTTCGGGCGGGAAAGCTATTCGCAGGATGCCATGCTGGGCACGGCAGCGGTGCTCGTATCGACGGTGTTCTACGGCTACAATCTGATCCTGGCGCGTCAACAGGCGCAGTTGGCCAAGCCAATCGAGATCATGTTGTTCCAGAACCTTTGCGTGGCCATCCTCCTCGGCCTCGCCGCGCCGTGGCTCGCGGTGGCGCTGCCGACCAACCTTTGGCTTCCCCTGGCCGGGGTGACGATGCTGTCGCTTGCCGGGCAGTTCCTGATGAGCTGGTCCTACGCCCGCGCCGAGGCGCAATATCTGATCCCGACGGAATACTCGGCCTTCATCTGGGCCATCGCGCTTGGCTGGTTCTTCTTCGACGAGGAGGTTGCCTGGACCACGCTGACGGGAGCATGCCTGATCGTCGCCGGCTGCCTGATCGCGGCGCGCGCAAACCCGAAGCTGGCCGAGCCGATCGAGGCGACAGTATGACGAGGCCTGTCGTCAGCCGCGCCGAGCCGCCTCGATCGCGGCGACGTCGATTTTCTTCATGTCCATCATCGCATCAAAGGCGCGTTTTGCTTCATCGCCACCGGCAGCCATCGCCTCGGTCAGCACACGCGGCGTGATCTGCCAGGAGACGCCCCATTTGTCCTTGCACCAGCCGCACGCACTTTCCTGGCCGCCATTGCCGACGATGGCATTCCAGTAGCGGTCGGTCTCTTGCTGATCGTCGGTGGCGATCTGGAACGAGAAGGCTTCGTTGTGCTTGAACACCGGCCCGCCATTGAGGCCGAGGCAGGGGATGCCGACGACCGTGAATTCGACAGTCAGCACATCGCCCGCCTTGCCGGACGGGTAGTCGCTGGGCGCACGGTGGACAGCACTCACCGCGCTGTCGGGAAACGTCTCGGCGTAGAAGCGGGCTGCAACCTCGGCATCCTTGTCGTACCACAGGCAGATCGTGTTCTTGGCAATTGCCATTGCTTGTCCCTTCCCCTTTTGAAGCCATTACGGCCCTGTTTTCCACGCACCCCGGCGACGATTCACAGTCGCCCTCGACGGTGCGAACACAGAAATGCGCTCATGCCATCGGATGTTCCGCCCACGAAACGATGTTCCTGTGAGGGGGTTTCCTGCATTCGAGTTGACCGTGGCCGGCGTTAGCCAAGAAGGTTGCGCAACGTCCGCATGAACACTTTTGAACCGATCGGGATCAGGTCGTCCGGAAAATCATAGTCTGGATTGTGCAGCGCCGGGTGCCGTTCGCCCGCGCCAAGGAAGAACATCGCCGATGCCGCCTTGTGGCCGAACACGCCGAAATCTTCCGAGGCGCGCATCGGCAGGTTTTCCTCTCCGTGCGGGACGCCCTCCTCATCGAGCGCTCGCAACAGATGCTCAACCGCCTCCGGCGCGTTGACGCTGGCAACAAACACCTCATGATAGTCACACCGGGGCGACAAACGATGCTCGGCGGCAATTCGCGTGACCAGGGCTTCCGCGGCGGCGCACAAATTGGCCATGCGGTCGTCGCGTCGGGTGCGCAGCGTCGCCCAGATCTCGGCCTGGCCGGGCGCAATGCCGAACACGGCTTCGCCCATCTCGGCATGAGTGACGGTGACCATGCTGAAGTCGTCGTCGGCAAAGGTTCCGCGCCCGAGCGCCGGTAGGGCCGGCATCAACTGGCTGATTGCCGTCATGGGCGAGATGCCGGTCTCGGGCATCGACGAATGCGCGGTCTTCCCCTCCAGCACGATGCGCATGCCGCGCGAGGCACAGTTCACCACGCCCGTCTTGAGCCGGACCTCCCCGAGCGGCACGCCCGGCAGATTATGCAATGAGAACGCGAAATCCGGCGCAATCGCGCCGAAGCGCGGATCGGCGACGACGCCGGCAGCGCCGTTGCCGGTTTCCTCGGCCGGCTGGAACATCAGCACGACACGGCCGCGAGCCGGCCTCTCGCGCCCCAGCTGTCGGCCAAGCGCCGCCAGGATCGCGGTATGTCCGTCATGGCCACACATATGCGACTTGCCCGGCACGAGCGATGCATGTGGCGCGCCTGAAAGCTCGTGGATCGGCAGCGCATCGAGTTCCGAGCGGAACAACAGCGTTGGTCCCGCCTCGCCGCTTTCGTAGACCGCCGCGACGCCGTGCCCGCCCAAGCCGGTCAGCACTTCGTCCGGTCTCGTATCGGCGAGGAAGTCGACGACCTCTTTCGCCGTTCTCTCCTCTTCATTCGAGATTTCCGGGCGCTGGTGCAGCTGGCGCCGCCACGCCGTAAGCTCGACGATGTCACGATTGGTCAGGGTCACGTTGTCTGTCTCCGCTTGCACTCTGCGTAACACACCCGGTGAAACTTCCGCCAAGCGACCGAGGCGGTCAATCCGGAGCTGGTTGTGCCAGAGCGAGTTCCGGAATGGCGCGCGCCCCGACTACCAGAGTTCAGATGTCGGGATCATCGAGAATGCGAGAGAGCGTGCTGCGCCCAAGCGCACTCATGGCAGGGTTGGTGCGATGGTAATACCAGACGAGACCCATTGCCTGCTGGAATGCCCAAGCAGCACCACGCTTCCACCAAAGGTCCTCAACTTGAAGGCTGCACCGAAAGGTCGTCCTTCGCTCGCGGTCCAGAAGATGCCACGCGACGACCAAATCCAGCGACGGGTCGGCTGGTCCGAAACTGCCGCCATCAAGCACTCCGACAAGACGCTCACCCTGCACGAGAAGGTTTGCTGGGATAAGGTCCTTATGACTCATCACGACAGGCCCAGCGGATGGCAACTCGCGGAAGCGAGCCCACAAATCGCGCAGTCTGATCACATCGAGAAGGCCCTCGCTGTTTTCAAAGCAAACAATCATCCAATCGTCATGATCGGCGAGACGTCCACCACGTCCTTGCCCGTCGAAGCGTCGGCCCCGCGTGTCCGCTTGGCGCAACGACGCCACGAGGTGCGCAAGGTCCAGGGCGAAAGTCGTCGATCCACGTAGCCCGTGCGGCGTGGCGACCTCGCCTTCGATCCACGTTTGCAATGCCCATGGCATTGGATAGTGGGGACCTGGCTCGCCGAGCCCAATCGGTTGAGGCGTCGGAAACAGGCAATGTTCTCCAAGCTCGACCATAGCGGCGGCCTCCGACCGAAGCATATCGGCGCATTCGGTCGTATTCATCGCTCGCAGTGGGAACCGTGCAGTGCTCTTCGAGCCAATGCGGAAGATGGCATTGACGGTTCCCGACGATCTGACTGGGGTGATGTCCTCATGACGATACTGGGGAAACTGATCGCGGATCATCTGGCGGGCGATATCGATGTCGATATCCACCTGATCGTCATGCATCATGAGTTCTCGTCCTGCCGAGCTCGGCATGAAGGGTACATCGTTTGGTGGTTTTAGCGAATGCAGGGACCAATGTCCGCTTCCAAGTCTTCGCACTAGATCCCAATATGTCTGGAACAGGCGCTTTTCAGACAGGCAGCCCAGGGCCGGGAACTTGCGGCTTCCGGTCCAGTCGCCCGACCCGAAAAGGAAGCCGCCCCCCGCCGCCGCCCAATCACCCCGCCTTGCTTGGCTGGAATTCGTCGCTAAGCACGCGCTCGTTGGGATCGATCGGACCCAAGTTCTTGACCACCCGGAATCGACCGCCCTTCGCCTGCGCGATGTACATGTTCATGCGAACATGGTGCTGGCCCGGAACCATTTCGGCCGGGCCGCCGGGCCCCTCGCTTATGCGGGCGTGATCGAGCGCCCGGATGACCGCCTCGCGCTCCACCGTGCCGGCCTCCTTCACAGCCGCTTCCCACATTCTGATCGCCCGGTAGTGGCCGGTGCAGCCGCTGCCGGCGGTCAGCATCGCGCTGCCGGGGAATCGATCGCTGTAGCGACGCAAGAGCGCCCGGCCAAACGGATCCTCGAGCTCCTGGTAGTAGTCGAGACAGCTGTAGAGGCCCTCGATCTGCTCCGACGGCACAAGGTTGAAGAAGTTCTCGTCGAAGTAGGTGCAGACGATCTTGCCGCCCCGCTTGCCGAAACCGGCCTTGTGCAGTTCGTCAAGGAATGGCGTCAGGCCTGGCGGGACGATGGTGTTGAAGACCACGTCGGCGCCGCTCGCCATGATCTGCTGCACCGTTCGCCGGAAATCGACGGTGTCGAGCGGGAAATACTCCTCGCCGACGATCTCGCCGCCGTTGGCGCGCACCACCCGGCTTGCCGCCTTGTTCAGCAAATGAGGCCAGATGTAGTCGGCCGACGGAAAATAGAACCGCTTCGCCCCGGTGCTTTTCATAAGCCATGGGATCAACGGTTCGACCTGCTGCGCAGGCACCGGACCCGTGCAGAAGATCAAGGGATCGTTTTCCTGTCCCTCGTACTGCTCGGTGTAGATATAGAGCGTCCTGCCTCGGGTTACCGCCTCGCTCTTGATAGCCTGGCGGGTCGAGCTGTAGATGCCGCCGACGACCACATCGACCTTGTCGACGTCGATCAGTTTCGCGGTCCTTGCCTTGGCAACGCTTTCGACGGTTTCGCCATCCTCGATGACGAGCTTCACGGGCCGGCCGAGAAGGCCGCCCTTGGCGTTGATGTCGTCGACGAGCATTGTCGTCAGATTCGCGTTGGCGATGCCCATGAAGGACAAGGGGCCAGTGAGTTCGGCGATAAGGCCGATCTTGATGGGTTTCGGATCCATTTGCTTTCTCCAAATCTGGGGTTGGTCGGGCGCGCCGCCGGACGCCAGGCGGCGCGCAGTGCGGGACCTCAGGCCTCGTAGTGGCCGAGCAGCAGTGCGGCCTGCGGCTTGCCGACATGGCCGGCTTCCTGCAGGATCGCCGGCACCTCCGGATCCGACACGAAATTCTTCCAGCCCTCGGCATCCCAGTCGAAGATGGCCCAGACGCGGTCCGCCTCGCTGGGGTCGCGGAACACGGTTGCGCCGTTCGAGCCGTGCAGCCGGCGCTTGTCGGCGCCCTTGGTCGAAAAGATACGGATGAAGCGGTCGACATCCGCCACCTTGGTCGTTGCGAGAAGCATCGGTTTACCCTCCTATCAGTCGCGGCCACCATTGATCCGTCGACAGGATCCACGATGCGCGCACTGGAGCAGGCGCGCATGGGGTGGATTCCCTATGCCTGCGTTTCGCCCGGTCGTATGAGGCCGTGCTCGACCGCGTACAGCGCGGCGGCGGCGCGCGTGGTCACGCCGATCTTTGAATAGACGCTCTGGATATGGTGGTCCGCCGTCTTGGGCGAGATGTCGAGCCTGCGTGCCGCCTCCTTCGCGGTGAGGCCAGCGGCGATCAGGCGCAGAACCTCGATCTCGCGAGGCGTCATGCCGGCCAGCGCCCGCGGCGGCACCCGGCGCGACGGCTGCCCGGCGAAGGACAACACGGCCTCGGCGGCGTCGGGGCAGATGCAGCCCTCACGAACGGCTGCGCGCAACTGTGCCGCCGCCGCCTCACTGGACAGCGCCTTGCGGTGCGGACGTTCCTCTCGCGATGTCTGGAATGCTTCGGCAGCAGCCAGGATCCTTGCCGCAGGCGACAGGTCGGAAGCGCCGACCTTGCGGTGATAGCCCGAGCCATCCAGACGTTCGTGATGGCGAAGCACAAGGGCGCCCATCGCATCGCCCTCGCGACCGAACGAGGCCAGCGCCCGTTCGCCGTAATAGGCGTGCAGCTGTGCCGCGTCGCGCTCGCGAACCGACAGCGGGCCGTTGCGCATCCAGGTCGCCACCGGCACCACCAGTTCGCCGATATCATGGATGCAGCCCGACCAGCGCAGCGCGCGAACGTCAGCGGCGGGCAGCCCGATCCCTTGTCCTGCGCCCTCCGCCAGTTCCGCCACCATCCGCGAATGCCCATGCGTGAACGGCATGCGCATGTCGATCATGTCGGCGATGGCGAGGAAAGCCTCATCGCAAGCCGCCTTATCCAGCGTCACCGGCGGATCGGGCTCGAGCGACAGGATCGTCTCGCGATCGACCGTCGTGCCGATGCCCTCCATCAGCGCCGCCGCGTTGGCCGCGACGAGCCGGGCCAGTTCCGGTTCGTATGGGCCATCGCCGCGACTGGCGATGGTCTCAGCCATCCCGTCGATGCCGACGGCATCGCTGAGCGCAATCGCATCCTGCGCCAATGTGATCAGCCGCACGGCCGGCAGGACATCCTCGCCGCTCAGCCCGCGCGGCAGGCCCTTGCCGTCCCAGCGTTCGTAGATCTGTCCAAGATTGCGCCGGATCTCGTCGGACAGGCCGAGCCGCTCGCCGATCCGCTGCGCAACCTCGCAATGCGCTGTCAGCACCGGGCGGGCCACCGCGAGCGCCTGCGACATCGCGGCCTCGATCGCCCTGGCCTGCGCGTCAGGTTCGAGATCGTAGTAGAACCGTTTGAAGGCCTGCACGAAGACCCTGCCCAGTTCCGCACGGTTGCCCATGTCGAGACCGACAAGATCCTGGCGGAGTGCGATTTCGTCGCCGAAGGTGGCCGACAGCAGGTCCGTGTCGGCATTGCAGCCGACATAGCGAAGCATCGACTGGTGGTAGGCATTGCGACGAACCTCATCGGAAACTCCGGCAAGCTCGGCGATCCGCATTGCAAGTACGCAGGATTTCAGCGCGAAGTCGCGAGAATGACCGGTGGCGAGGTCCGAAGCATAGGCCAGGACCATCATGAAGTCCGCGCGGCGTATCGAGACGTCTGTCATCGCACACCCCCAGTCAGCCCCATGCTAGTCCCGCGTGCCGTCAACACCTAGGGGAAAAATCCCAAGCCCGATGTGCTATCCTGGGAGCGACAGGCAACCGGACCGAACTCGAACGAACCGGCACCGGTTGCGGGTGCCGCACCGGTTGCAGACAAGGCGTCCCTGCTTCGGGTACAGTTGCGCCGAAAGCGACAATCATCGAAGGAGGCTATCGAGGTGAACGAAGACACCGCCAGTCCAAGGCCGCTCGCCGAGATTGCCAGCTATCATGCCCATATCTACTACGACGGGCAAAGCGAGCGACAACATGCCGAATGGCTGCGGCTTCGCATCGGAGAACGTTTCCGCGTGCGCCTGGGCAATTGGCATGAGCAGAAGGTTGGCCCGCATGATCAGGCAATGTACCAGGTCTCATTTGCGAACGAGGTTTTCGCTTCACTCGTACCGTGGCTGATGCTGAACCATAGGGGGCTCAGCATCCTCATCCACCCGAATACGAGCAACCCGCTGCGCGACCATCTGGTCGATCCGATCTGGATCGGACGGCCGCTGGCAGTGAACGGCGATATTCTTCCGGACGATCATGAGGCGGAAGAGGCGCTGCCGCCCAACACCAACCCGTCTCTCTCGGCCTAGCCGTTCCCAGCGCAAGCGTCCGCGCGGGCGAGGAGAAAGGCCGCTTCCCGCATGTTGCGGGTCAGCCTGGCCGCGGTCTCGAATTCGGAGCGGGCCTCGGCCAGCCGGCCGGCCCGAAACAGGAAGTCGCCCCTCGCCGCCGGCAATGGCGCATAATTGCGCAGCGCGGCTCCGTCGGCGATCTCGTCCACCAGCCGCAAGCCGGCTTCGGGCCCGAAGGCCATGCTGTGGGCGACCGCCCGATTGAGATCGACCACCGGCGAGGGCATCACGGCCCGCAGCCGGTCATAGAGCGCCGCGATGCGGGGCCAGTCGGTATCGGCAGGAGTGCGTGCACGCGCATGGCAGGCCGCAAGCGCGGCTTGCAATGCATAGGGGCCATCGCCCCCGATCGCCTCGGCCCGGGCCAGCGTGTCAAGGCCCCTGCGGATCAGCAACTGGTCCCAGCGTGCGCGATCCTGCTCGGTCAGCGGCATCAGGGAGCCGTCCGGGCCGATGCGTGCCGGCAGGCGCGACGCCTGGATTTCCATCAGGGCCAGCAGGCCGAACACTTCGGCATCCTCGGGCATCAGCCCCGCCAGCATGCGGCCCAGCCGTTGCGCTTCCCGGCACAGGCCAGGCCGGACAAGATCGTCGCCCACCGTGGCGGCATAGCCTTCATTGAAGATGAGGTAGATGACCTCCAGCACCGAGGAGAGCCGCGCTATTCGTTCGGCGCCGCGCGGCACCTCGAAACTCAATCCTGCCTTGCCGATCGTCCTCTTTGCGCGAACGATGCGCTGGGCGATCGCCGCCTCAGTCGAGAGGAAAGCACGGGCGATCTCGTCGGTAGTCAGACCGCCGATGACACGCAGCGTGAGTGCCGCGCGGGCATCGGCCGAAAGCACGGGGTGGCAGGCGGTGAAGATGAGGCCAAGCAGCTCGTCGCCAAGATCGTCGTTCATGGTCGCTTCGATCATCCCGGGCGTGTCGTCGACCTCGCCGTCCAGCTCGCGCGCGATCTCCTCATGCTTGCGCGCGCGCATCTTGTCGCGACGGATCGCGTCGATGGCGCGGCGCTTGGCCACCGTCATCAGCCAGGCGCCGGGATTGGCCGGAACACCGGTTGCGGGCCATTGCGACAGCGCAATGACCAGGGCGTCCTGCGCCAGTTCCTCCGCAAGGTCGACATTGCGCACGACGCGGGCCAGACCCGCGATGAGCCGGGCCCGTTCAATGCGAAAAATTGCTTCGATCGCCTGGTGCGTCTCACCTGCTGTCATGCCGCCGCATTGTCGGCCAAAGCCACAAGGCAGGCAAGCAGGCTACGGCCGACAGTCGCTGGTGCCGCTGAGCTTCGCGCGGGTCATGGATTTCCATGACCTCCGGCGCCAGCTACTCCTGCCAATCGGCCATCTCGTATAGCGGCCGGATTTCGATCTCGCTCGGTCCCGGCATGGGGTTTGGGCAGCGCTTCACCCAGGCCACCGCCTCATCCATGTCCTTGACTTCCCAAAGCCAGAAACCGGCGACCAGCTCGCGGGTCTCGGCGAAAGGCCCGTCGATGACCCTGCGGCCGGGACCATCGAACGCAATACGCTTGCCCTCCGAAGAGGGCTTGAGGCCGTCGGCGGTGAGCAGGATGCCGGCATTGCGCAGCTCGTCATTGTACTTGCCCATCGCCTCCATCATCGCCGTCGTCTCGGGCGTGGGGACAAAGCCCTTTTCGCTGTCTTCGGTCGCCTTCACAAACACCATCACACGCATCGTCTGTCTCCTGTTTTGAGCCTGCCTCATCGGCCTCGCATCGAAACGACGAACGGGGTCTACGGAAATCGACATCGTCCCGCAAATTTCTTCGACGCTTGAGGCGCAAGGCGCGCAGGCCGCTTCCGGGCCAGGGATCGACGTCGGCAATGGTCAAAAGCCGGAAGCGGACACCCGAAGACAATGGTTGCGAACCGCTAGCCTCCCAGGCCTGGCTCGGCAGGTCGCGATACATACTCGGGAAACTCCGCGGCGCCTCGGCTCAGGGCCTTCACCATGAGAAGGCCGTCATCAAAGAAGCCGTTTCGAACATAAAACTGGTGCGTGGGTTCCTTGCCAAGCACCATGGCGATACGAAAGACAGCGCATCCAGTCCGCTCGCCCTCCGCCTCGATCCACGCCATCAGCCTGCTGCCCGTGCCAAGGCGGCGCAGCGTCGTGTCGACCACCACATGGTCGGCTTCGATGTACTTTCCACACCAGAGCTGAATGCCCGTCCAGAAGCCGGAGACACCCACCATCCGATCGCCGACATAGGCCGCGATACAGCGGTAGTTGCCCTGCGCGAGCATTGCCGAGAGCCGTTTCCGAAACGCTGCTTCGTCCAGGTGCGAGTGGCTCAGCCGGTACACCGGATAGATCGAGAGCATCTCATCGAGCCCATTGAGTTCACGAATAACCACCTCGTCGGCCACGACAGCCCTCCTCCCCTGTCGTTCTACTCTGCGGTCGATCCCGGCTGCGGTCCAGTGGGATCTTCCAAATCGGGGATTGAGCCAGTGGCCGCTTCGGGTCAAAAACGGGGCCTGGCGATCGGCGCTGACAGCGGACAAGTTTCACCTGACCAAGTGGCCCCCGGCCGGCAAATCACGACCACTACTGCGTCTCTCATTTTCCGTTCAGCTGCGCCCGCGCATCCCGGATCGAGGCGGCGTAGGTCACCAGCGGCCGCTTGACGCCGTGGTTGATCAGCATGCGCCGTGTCTGCGGCGTGGCGCCCGATATGATGAAGCGGACACCGGCGCGCCTGGCCTTGTAGGCGGCGCCCTCGATGACATTGGCCGCGGTCGAATCGAGGAACGGCACGGCCGAGCAGTCGAGGATGAAATTCCTGCGCTGGTCGGCGATGCGGTCGAGCACGGTGCCGACAGTCGACGCGGCGCCGAAGAAGAAGGCGCCGGAGATGCGGTAGACGACGGTGTCGACGTCGCTTGCCTCGCTGGCATCATAGGCGCTGCCGCTGCTGTCGGCGACATCCTCCTGCACCAGCGGCAAGTCGGCCTCGACCGCGATCGACTTGGCCATGCGGTCGATGAACAGGATCGACCCCAGCACGAAGCCGACGACGATGCCTTCGGTCAAGTCACGGAAGACGACGAGCAGGAACGTCACCATCAGCACCAGCGCGTCGCCGCGCGACGCGCGCAGCAGCGTGGCGAAAGCCTGCTTCTCGAACATGTTCCAGCACACCACCGCCAGCACGCCGGCAAGGGCGGCAAGCGGAATGTAGCTGGCGAGCGGCGCGGCCACCAGCATCAGCGCAAGCAGGATGGCGGAGTGGATTATGCCAGAAATCGGTCCATGCGCGCCGGCCCGCACGTTGGTCGCCGTGCGGGCGATGGTGCCGGTGGCGCAGATGCCGCCAAACAGGGCCGAGGCGATGTTGGCGAAGCCTTGCGCCACCAGCTCACAGTTGGAACGGTGCCGCCGCCCGGTCATGCCGTCGGCGACGACCGCCGACAGCAGCGATTCGATCGCGCCGAGCAGGGCAAAGGCAATGGCATCCGGCAGCACCTCAATCATCCTGCCCAGGCTGACCGGCGGCAAGGCAGGCATTTGCAGGCTGCGCGGGATGCCGCCGAAGCGGGTGCCTATCGTCTCCGCCGGCAGCGCAAACAGCGCCACCACCAGCGACGCCAGGCCGATGGCGATGAGCATGGCGGGCCATGTCGGCCGCCAGCGCTTCAGGCCGGCGATGGTGACGATGGTCAACACCGCCACGAAGGTCGCGGCGAGGTTTATGGTGCCGGCCGCCTCACCGATCGCCATCAGCTTCGGCACCAGCGGTCCCGGCTCCTTGCCGGTAAGTTTCAGTCCGAACAGTTCAACGATCTGGCCTGAAAAGATGATGACGGCGATGCCGGCGGTGAAGCCGACCGTCACCGGATAGGGGATGAACTTGATGTAGGTGCCGAGGCGGAGATAGCCGATGGCAAGCAGGAAAACGCCGGCCATCATGGTCGCCAGCAACAGCCCGTCGACGCCGACCCGGGCCACCGTTGCTGCCACCAGCACGATGAAGGCGCCGGCGGGCCCACCGATCTGGAAGCGGCTGCCGCCGAGCGCCGAAATGATGAAACCGCCGATGATCGAGGTGTAGAGGCCACGCTCCGGCGTCACGCCCGAGCCAATCGCGATCGCCATCGACAGCGGCAACGCGACGATGGCGACGGTCAGACCGGACATGAAGTCGGCCTTGAACTGCGGCAGATGGTAGCCCTCGCGCCAGACCGTCACCAGCTTCGGCGTGAACAATTCGGAAAATGTCGGCTTTGCCGACCCTTGGGCCGACTTCTGGGCCGACCTCTGGCCCGGTTGATGCACTGCCCGCTGCGCCTGATCCATGGACTCGTTTCCGCTCCAGAAGGCGGCGGGATCGTCGGCAGGACTGTCGGCGGTCGCCGTCGCAACTTTATGCCGGCTCAGCCTTTGAATCCGGCGGCACGACAGGCTTGAGGCGCACGCCCCTGCCGCCGCGCTCGCTGGTCTGGTTCTCGCCGATCAGCTCCACCCCGGCTTCATCGAGAGCCTGGATGACCTTCATCAGCGTATCGACCACGCCCCTGACTACACCGTCGCTCGCCTCCATGCGCTGGATGGTCGGAAGCGAAACGCCGGCGCGTTCGGCGAGCGTCTTCTGATCGATGCCGGCCAGCGCCCTTGCGGCGCGCATCTGCGCGGCAGTGATCATCGGCCGAAATCCCCGTCTGAGTCTGCGGCTATAACGTATAATACCATCATTGTGATGTTTCAAGCATCAACATGAATGTCTGAGACGTAATCGCCTGCTTGTCCATTTTGTCAGATACTTCCTGGGGACTTCGAGCTAGGGTGTCCCATCTGGGGCAGGGGGTAACGCGGTTGAATCTTTTCAGGACCTTCATGACATCGGCATGCTTGCTGTCGGTGGTTTTCCTGCTTTCCGGCTGCGGACATGGGCTGATCAACCGACTGATTTGATTTCTGCTCGGGCCGTCAACCTGCAATTTCGCTTTCGTCGTTCAGGCGCCGTCCGCGCCTCGCTGCAACGCGCGGGCCGCCAACCAGCACAGCATTGCCCAGGCGAAGCCGGCGCACCAGCCGGCCAGCACATCCGACGGCCAGTGGACGCCGAGATAGATGCGGCTGACGCCGACCAGCAGCGTCACCAGCACGGCGAGCGACAACACATAGATCTTCGTCACCCTTCCCGGCAGGAAACTCGCCGCCAGCGAGCCGAGCGTCAGATAGGTCACCGCCGACAGCATGGCGTGCCCGCTCGGAAAGGACAGCGAGGTTTCGTTGACCAGATGCGAAACGAGTTCGGGCCGCGGCCGGTCGACACCGAGTTTGAGTAGGCTCGACAGCACCTGGCCACCAGCAACCGCGACGAAGATAAGCAGCGCCGTGGCCGGCCGGCGGATCAACAGCAGATAGACGATCGTCGCCGCCGTGATCAGCACCAGCACGGCCGAGCTGCCGAGGCTGGTGATGTCGCGCATGGCGCCTTCCAGCCAAAGCGGGCCGATCGGCACACCCGGTTGGCCCGGCTGGCGGAAGGCGAGCAGGATTTCGGTGTCGAAAGCGTGCGACGTGGTGGCCCGCGCCACCTCCATCAACTCCTCGAACCCCCAGAGGCAGCCAGCGATGACCAGGCCAGCCAGCAGCACCGGGAATTCGACCCGGTTCAGCAGTGCATTCGCGGCGTTCTTCATCGGCAACTGGCCCGTTACAACCGCCCTTGCAGATAGGGCCCGAGCGTGATCAGCGCCACGGCGGCGATCGCCAGCACGATGCCGGTCGCCTGCAACGTGTTGACGCGCTCGCCGAAGAACATCAGGGCGACGACATTCACCGAGACCAGCTGGATGACGGCCGAGAGGCTGAACGACACCGACATGCCGAATTCGCGGATCAGCCGCAGCATGACCAGATTGCCCAGCGAATAGAGCGCCAGCGTCAACAGGATCTTGCCCAGGCTCGGCGCCATGCCCCATTGCTTGGCCGCCATCGCCGCCAGCAGGAAGATCACCGTCGAAAAACCAAGCTGCAGCAACCCCGAAAAACTCAACGTCCTGTCCCTTCTCGAAGCGGATCGAGCCGCGTGTATCGCGGACTTGTTTCCGAAGCGCGCCGGGACGTCAAGCGACGTTGATCAAACGAAGGCCTTGGCAACGGCAAGATGGAAGCTCAAAGTGCCGGGATCGCCCAGCCTGTCGATTGAAGGGCGGTCGGGGGCCATGATTCGCATTCTGCAAAACTTGTTGCGACGCTGGAGCGAGCTTTCTCTCGCACTGCAATTCCTCGTTGCCGGCGGCTTTGGCCTTCTGGCTGTCATGCTGGTGGTGGGCGCCTGGGTGACGACACAGATCCGGGACGGCGTCATCCGCAATTCAGCTGCCACGACGGCGCTCTATGTCGACAGCGTGATTGCGCCGCTGCTGCCCGACCTGCGCAAGAGCCAGGAACTCAGCGATAGCGTCAAACAAGCGCTCGATGAGACGCTCGGCCAGGGCGCGCTCGGCAAGCGCATCGTATCGTTCAGGCTCTGGCGCCGTGACGGCATGGTTCTCTATGCGAAGGACGCGGGTTTGATCGGTCACCGCTTCGATCTGAGCCCCGGGCTGCGTTCCGCCTTCCAGGGCAATGTCGTCGCCCAGTTCGATACGTTCGACGAGAACGAAAGCCAGGCGGAGGCGATCGGCTTGCCGTTGCTTGAGATCTACAATCCCGTGCGCGAGCCGTGGTCCGGCGAAGTGGTGGCCGTCACAGAATTCTATGAGGTCGCCGACGACTTCAAAACCACCCTGGCTTCCGCTCTGCTGTCAAGCTGGCTGATCGTGGCCGGCGCGACCCTGGCGGCATTTGTGCTCCTGTCCGGCATCGTGCTGCGCGGCAGCCGCACCATCGACGATCAGCGCGGGGCGCTGCGCCGCCAGGTGTCGGAGCTGCAGGGCCTGGTGGCGCAAAACAACGCCTTGCGGGTCCGCGTGCAGCGGGCGTCCCGCCGCGCCACCGCGCTCAATGAAAGATACCTGCGCCGCATCGGCGCTGACCTCCATGACGGTCCGGCCCAACTCGTCGCGCTGGCGGCGCTGCGCATGGACAGTCCGGTATTTTCCGGCGATGGCCATTCGAGCGAAAGCCGCTCGACCGAGGTTGCGATGATCCGCAAGACGCTGGAGGATGCGATGCGCGAAATACGCGGTATCTGCACCGGCCTCGTCCTGCCGCAGATCGAGACGGCTGCCACAACGGACATCCTGCGCCTGGCCGTCAACGAACACGAGATGAGGACGGGAACGTCGGTTACACTCACGCTGGCCGGACACTTGCCAGAGCCCGGCGCCTCCGAGAAGATCAGCATCTACCGTTTCGTGCAGGAAGGGTTGAACAATGCCTATCGCCACGGACGAGGCAAGGATCAGGCGGTGAGTGCGGGGATGAAAGGCAGCAGGCTTTTCGTTGAAGTCTCGGACGGCGGGCCAGGCTTCGATCCGGCACGCGTCGAGGGCCTCGGGCTCGCCGGGCTCAGAGAGCGGGTCGAAAGCATTGGCGGCCAGTTCGAAACCTTGACCGGGCCGCACGGCACGCGATTGGTGATCCGCCTATCGGTCGAGGAGCAAGCATGATCGGCGCCATTCGCATTGCCATTATCGACGACCATCCCCTCTTCCGTGAGGGCGTGACGCGCAGCCTGACGGAAATCGGAGGCTTCGAGATGGTGGGCGAGGGCGCCACGGCGCAGGATGCCGAACGCATCGTCTCGACCGTACGGCCGGACATTCTGCTGCTCGATATCTCCATGCCGGGCGGCGGTCTGACCGCGGTTGCAAGCATCCTCGCCAGCCATCCCGCCCAGAAGATCGTCATGCTGACCGTTTCGGAGGCCAATGCCGACGTGACCAGGGCCCTGAACGCCGGGGTGCGTGGCTATGTCCTCAAGGGCGTCGGGTCGCGCGCGCTCGCCGACATACTGCACAGTGTGGCGGCCGGGGAAAGCTATCTTTCGCCGACGCTGTCAGCCCGCCTGCTTTCGGATCTCCAGTCCCTGCAGCCGACCGACGGCATAGTGGACCGGCTGCGGCAACTCACCGAGCGACAGGCAGAAATTCTGCGACTGGTGGCTGAGGGCCTAAGCAACAAGGAAGTTGCCTTGCGGCTGGAGCTGCAGGAGAAGACCGTCAAGCATCACATGACCGGCGTGCTGTCGAAGCTCAATGTGCGAAACCGCACCGAAGCAGCCTTGATGATGCGTGAGTCGCGCGACCGGGACCGGAACCATTCGTAGAGGCTTCGGCCATCCCGAGAGCGGCTCACCGTTTCACGGAAACGCCGAACCGCTATATCTGGTGACGCGCTTTAAGTCTTTTATGCATGTCGTTGCCTCTGCTTCTGGGCGACACGCATCACCCGGAAACCGGGTGACAAAAGAGAGGTCACCTCCGCCGGGGGCGGCGGAGGTGACGTGTGAAGCCGGCCGTTGCCTGTTGGCCAACTTCACAACGCTTTGAGGCGGCTGAAATCCGCCGGCGTGGCTCCGCGATCGATGATCGTGCGCCCGAGCGAATCCTCCATCCTGAAACGGCCATTCTCGATCTTTTCCATTATGCCGTCGGGATGCTGGACCGTGATCGTCTTGCCCTCCACGTCGACTTCGTCACCGGTCTTGGCGTTGACATGACGACCGTTGCCATTTTCGTTCTGCCCCTGGCTGGATTTGGAGTTGCCGCTGGCGGTTCCGCTATTTCCTTTGCCGTTTCCGTTGCCGCCGCTATTGCCGCTGTTTCCGTTTCCGTTGCCGCCGCTGTTGCCGCCGTTGCCGTTGCCGCCGCTGTTGCCACCGTTTCCGCCGCCGCCACCACCATTACCACCGCCACCGCCATTGCCGCCGCCACCGTCGCCCTTGCCGGCCTGTGCGCTAGCGGCGTGGATTCCAGGAGCGGAGCCCTGGAGGTCAATCTGATAGGGAGCGATGGTCAGCGCCAGCGCGGCCGCCGATCTGAGCGCCAGCCGGCAACAACGGGTCTTGATCGATCTATGCATGGTGATCTCCGTCGATTGAGCCGGCGTGCCACCGTCGACGTTGGAGTTGCACCAGCATCGCCGAAAGAAAAGATACCCGAAAGCCGTATCCGACCGTTGCGCTTGTCACCCAGGACCTTTGCAAGCGCAAGATTGGACTAAAGTCCCAAGCTTGTGCTAATATATGTCTTGTATGGACGGCGGCGACCGCCATCGCCGAACGGAAGCTGGCTTACCTGATGCCGCCGAACATCAAGTCACCTCCGCCGGGGGCGGCGGAGGTGACTTGTCAAACTGGTCGTTCCCCGGTTGACCTGCTTCACAGGGCGTTCTGCTTCACAAAGCCCGAAGACGACTGATGTCGTTTGCCGTCGCCGGACGTTCGACAATCGTGCGGCCGAGTGCATCCTTCATCTGGAAACGGCCGTTCTCGATCTCTTCCGTGATGCCGTCGGGATGCTGGACCTCGATTTTGTTGCCGTCGACTTCGACCCTGTCGCCGGTTTTCGCATTGACGTGATCTCCATCATCGTCTTGACCTTTGCCGACCCCTGAATTGCCGGCTGCGCCGTGATCGTCGCCGGCGCCATTGTCTCCGCCAGCGTTTCCGGAGTTACCGTTTCCGTTGCTGCTGTTGCCGCTCCCGCCACTCCCGCCGCTGCCGTTTCCACCGCCGCCGCCACCGCCACTGCCATGCCCGCCATCCTTGGCATGCGCACTTGCGGCAACGATGGCGGGACCAGAGCCGTGGAAAGCGAGTTGATAGGGGGCGATGGCCAGCGCCAGTGCCGAGGTCGCCCTCAGCGCCAGCCAGCAACAGCGGGTCGCGATCGATCTGCGCATCCTGGTCTCCTCTTCGATCAGGCAGGCGGATTTCACCGCCAGCGTTTTCGCAAGGGAACCACCATCGCCGATATGGCGGCCTAGCGTAACCGGCCCACGACCGATGCGGTGCCGCCAAGGGACCTTTGCCGGGCCTGACAAGGGACCTTTGTCCTAGCGCTAAGTGCTGATCGCAGAGTGCTTAGCCGACGTCTCAGAAAGCTGTCGCGGCTGAAAGGCTTTTGATGTCACGAAAATGTGATCAGGTGACTATAAGGGGGTTGAAGAGGCAACACGCTCCAGCCACCCGCAAAGCCAGAGGCAAGCCAGATGACCGAACACCGCTCCCCCGACGCCAAATTCCGCACCAGCCTGCTCGAGGAAAACGCCGGCCCGGCCACCAATCCCACCGACAACCGCACCATGGGCGAGATCATCGCCGCGCGGTTCTCGCGCCGTGGTTTCCTGAAAGGCTCGCTGGCCGTCTCGGCCATCGCCGCCACCGTCAGCCCGCTGGCGCTGGTCAGCGCCGACCAGGCCCGGGCTGCCGAAGGCTCCGCCTTCGCGTTCGATGAACTGGAGGCCGGCATCGACGACAAGCACCATGTCGCGCCGGGCTACGATGCCGATGTGCTGTTGCGCTGGGGCGATCCGCTTTTTGCCGATTCGCCGGAGTTCGACCCGACGAAGCAGTCGGCGCAGGCGCAGGCAAAACAGTTCGGCTACAACAACGACTATGTCGGCTACATCGCGATCGACGGCTCGGCCGAACACGGCCTGGTGGTCGTCAACCACGAATACACCAACCCGCATCTTATGTTCCCGGGCATCGTCAAGATCGTCGAGAAGGACGGCAAGAAATCGGCCGACGTCGCGCCGCTCAGCAAGGAACAGGTCGATGTCGAGATGGCGGCGCATGGCGGCACCATCGTCGAGATCCGCAAGGACGGCGGCAAATGGCAAGTGGTGCGCGACGGCAAGCTCAACCGCCGCATTACTTCCAACACCGAAATGGCGCTGTCCGGCCCGGTGGCCGGCCATGACCGCGTCAAGACCAATGCCGACCCGTCCGGCACGAAGGTTTTGGGCACCTTCAACAATTGCGCCGGCGGCGTCACGCCGTGGGGCACCTATGTGATGGCCGAGGAGAACATCCACGGCTATTTCTCCGGCGAATTGCCCGAGGGCCACAAGGAAGCCGCCAATTACAAGCGCCTCGGCATTCCCGAAGGCGCCTATGAATGGGCGGCGCACTATGACCGCTTCGACCTGGCCAAGGAGCCGAACGAGGCCAACCGTTTCGGCTGGATCGTCGAGGTCGATGTCAACGATCCAACCTCGACGCCGCGAAAGCGCACCGCCATGGGCCGCTTCAAGCACGAGGGCGCCGAATCGATCGTCGCCAAGGATGGGCGCGTCGTCTTCTATCTCGGCGACGACGAGCGCTTCGACTATGCCTACAAGTTCGTCACCAACGGTAAGTTCAATCCCAATGACCTTGCGGCCAACAAGGATCTGCTCGACGACGGCACGCTGCATGTCGCCAAGTTCGCGGAAGACGGCTCCGTCGAATGGCTGCCGATCGTCTTCGGCCAGGGTCCGCTGACTGCCGAAAACGGCCTTGCCAGCCAGGCCGACGTGCTGATCGAGACACGACGCGCCGCTGACCTGCTCGGCGCCACCAAGATGGACCGCCCCGAGGACATCCAGCCCAATGGCGTCAACGGCAAGGTCTATGTCATGCTGACCAACAATTCCAAGCGCAAGGCCGATCAGGTCGACGCCGCCAACCCGCGTGCCGAAAACGCTTTCGGCCACATCATCGAGATCGCCGAGGACGGCGGCGATTTCACTGCCACCAAGGGCAAGTGGGAAGTGCTTCTGAAATGCGGCGATCCGGCGGTGGCCGATGTCGGTGCCACCTTTTCGACGGCGACGACGGCCAATGGCTGGTTCGGCATGCCCGACAATTGCGCGGTCGATTCAGCCGGACGCCTGTGGGTCGCCACCGACGGCCAGAGCCCAAAGACCACCGGCCGCACCGATGGGCTGTGGGCGGTCGACACCGAAGGCTCGGCGCGGGCAACCTCGAAACTGTTCTTCCGCGTGCCGATCGGCGCCGAAATGTGTGGCCCGCTGTTCGCCCCTGACGATCAGACCGCCTTTGTCGCCGTCCAGCATCCGGGCGACGGGGGCGAGGACTGGGAAGCGTTCGGCCGCCCATCCTACTATGAGGACCTGTCGACGCGCTGGCCCGACTTCAAGCCCGACATGCCAGTGCGGCCGGCGGTCGTCGCCATCACCAAACAGGGCGGCGGCAAGATCGCTGTTTGATAACAGGCACTGCAATCTCAGGGGGGTTTCGGCGAGCCGAAGCCCCTCCCTTTTACGTCAAATCATTCAAGCCCCGGGAAAGATTGGAAATTTACACATGGCGCCCTAGGTCATTACCAGGAGATTGCCATGCCGAAGTCCGTTTATGACCGTGGCCTGCTCAAACCTGCCGAAGTCGCCACCTTGCAACGTGTGTTCGACGAAGCCTGCCGGCGCCGCGAAGCGCATCCCGAATCGGCCGAGGCGCGCGAACTGGCTCTCACCCTGCTGGCGCTGCACAATGCCGGCATGGTCGAGGAAGACATGCTGATGCAGGCCGTCGGCTTCCGGAGGCTCGAGCCGAAGTCAGCGTGAAGCGCCGTGGGAGGCGCCAGCGGAGTTGGCAATCCGTTTGGTGATCGCCTTGGCCATGATGCCGGCATTGGCGAAGCAGCCGCGAATGCTCGGCCGCATGCCGGTGAACCACAGGCCGGGCAATTTCGGATCGGCTTGCCCGCCGTTGAAAAGCGGAACGCCCTTTTTGTCGAGGACGCCGAGCCTGCCGACCATGGGCTCCAGGCCGGTGCGGTAGCCTGTCGCGGCAATGACGATGTCGGGATGGATCAGGCTGCCATTGGCCAGGATCACGCCATCGCGGGCGAATTCCCGTATCGCCGGCACCACAACGATCTTGCCGGCCTTGATGGCACTGACGGCGCCGTCATCGGCGGCGATCGCAATGTAGTCCGAGGTCAGCCGGCTGGCGCCACCCGAAGGCGCGGGCGGCATGCCGAATTTGGTCAGGTCGCCAAAAACCAGCCGCTGCGTTGCCGCCATCACCGCATCGGCGACCCGCAAGGGCAAGCGCGCCATGAACGGCGAAAGCCGATGCACGGCGATCTTGCCGATCCGCTTGGGCAGCAGCGCGGGACCGTTGCGGGCCGACAGCCAGATGGCGGCCGTGTTTATGCCGGCCAGATTATTGAGCGTATCGAAGCCCGAATTGCCGGCGCCGACGACCAGCACTTTCTTGCCGGCATAGTCCCGCGCGTCGCCGAAATCCGCCGCGTGGATGATGCGGCCGGCAAAACCCTTCATGCCTTTCCATTCGGGAATGAAGGGCTGCCTGTCGCGGCCCGTGGCGATGACGACATGGCGGGCCAGGCGCGGTCCGGCGCTGGTCAGCAGCGCCCAGTGATCGCCCTTGAAGACGATTTCTTCGACATCTACGCCAAACTGCACTGGCAGCCGGTTCTCCTGCCTGAAATCATTCATATGGCGGATGACGACCGTCTTGTGTGGAAAGGCAGGCGTGCCCTGGGGATAGGCAAGACCGGGCAGTGAAGACAGATCGCGATGGGTGTTGAGATGCAACTGCCGGTGCCGCCGGTGCCAGGGCTCGGCCAGCCGGCTTTCCTTTTCCAAGATCGCCGTGGGCACGCCGGCGTTCATCAAGGCATGTGCGACGGCCAGCCCGGCTGCACCGGCGCCGACGACGATTGCCGGCTCGACCGGCTCGTTCGTCACCGGTCTGATGGTCGTCTCAGCCATTCCTTCTCTGATCTCCATTCGACCCTTCCGACGCCACGCTTCCCGTGGTCGCCAAGGGAGGCCGCGGCGGCTCGATCCTGCGGTGGACTTATATATCGCGAATCGAACCCGAATTTCGAGCATGCGCCGTCCGCGATTGCGCACTATATGGCATATGCGCGATATCAGCGGTAATCAGGTCGCGGCAATGTGATTGATTCGAGGCCCTGGGGCTGGCGGGTCTCTGCTATTCCCCCACGTGCATGCCCGAAATCGAGTCGATTTCCGGGGTCATGCGCAGAATCAAAGTGTTACAGCACCTTTGCGCGTCCTGGGCGCGGCGCTGTAGGCGGCTCGCGGAATTTCGACCATGCCCTCCTTGCGGATCTATTTCGACAAAATCCTTGAGGACGTCGCGCCAAAGGTGGCGCGGCAGACGCTGACCCATGTCGAGCGCCTGGCGCTTGTCCGCCGCCATGGTGACTTCTCGCTTGCCTATTCGACCGCCGTGCAAGGCAAGCTTTCTTATTTCGGCGACACCGACGGCTACATCGCCTTCGGCACCAAGATGGGGCGCCATTTCGCGCTCGGCGATCCGGTGGTGGCTCCAATGCTGCGGCCCGATTACATCAGACGCTTCGTCGAAACCGCCGGCAGCCCGTGGTTCGTGCAGATCGGCGAAGCGACGGCGCGGGTGCTGGCCGGGCTCGGCTACAAGATCAATCGCCTCGGCATCGACACCCGCCTCAACCTGCCCGACCATGATTTTTCCGGAAAGCGCAACGAGACCGTGCGCTATTCCGAGCGCTGGCTGTTGAAGAAGGGATTTTGGTTCGACGAGGACAAGCGGACCGTCCATCTCGACGAAATCGCCCGGCTTTCCGAAAACTGGCGCGGCGACCGCATCGTCAAGCGGTGGGAGATGGGCTTTCTCAACCGCCCTTTCGCCGACCATCTCGGTACCGACATGCGCCGTTTCGTCCTGCACGGCCCCGATGGCGGACTGGTCGCACTGCTCGACTTCGACCCGCTGTTTCGCGACGGCAAGGTGATCGGCTACACCACGGCGTTCAAGCGCAAGCATATCGACGCCTCGCCGCACGCCGAGATCGGCCTGACCAAATTCGCGGTCGACCGTTTCCGCGAGCAAGCCATCTCGGTGGTCACGCTCGGCCTGTCGCCGATGCTCGATGTGGGCCCAAGCGGGTTTGCCGAAAGCGATTTCTGGCGCAATGCGTTCCAGCGCGCCTACTCTTCGCCATGGGTCAACCGCCGCAGGTTCAACCTGCAAGGACAGGCGGCGTTCAAGCGCCGCTTCCACGGTGTCGAGGAGCCGGTCTACATCGCCTTCCGCAAGGGGACATATGTGGAGATGCTGGGGCTGCTGCGGCTGGTCAAGGCGATCTGACAGGACTTGGATTCAACCAATCCGTCAGTTCCTTAGCCGGTAACCTGTCCTGAAGATCCAGGCGACGATCGCTATGCAGGCCAGCAGGAAGACGATCGTCATGCCGAGACTGACGCCGACCGAGACATCGGACTTGCCGTAAAAGCTCCAGCGGAAGCCGCTGATCAAATAGACGACCGGGTTGAACAGCGTCACCGTGCGCCAGATGCCGGGCAGCATGTTGATCGAATAGAAGCTTCCCCCGAGGAAGGTCAGCGGCGTGATGATCAGTAGCGGCACCAGCTGCAATTGCTCGAAACTCTTCGCCCAGATGCCGATGATGAACCCGAACAGGCTGAAGGTCACCGCCGTCAGCACCAGGAAGGCAACCATCCAGAACGGGTGCTGGATGGTCAGCGGGACGAATAGCGAGGCGGTGGCCAGGATGATCAGGCCAAGCAGGATCGACTTGGTCGCGGCACCGCCGACATAGGCGATGACGATCTCCAGATAGGACACCGGCGCCGACAGGAGTTCGTAGATCGAGCCGACGAACTTCGGGAAGTAGATGGCAAAGGAGGCGTTGGAGATCGACTGCGTCAGCAGCGACAGCATGATCAGGCCCGGCACGATGAAGGCGCCGTAGCTGATGCCGTCGATCTCGGTTATGCGCGAGCCGATGGCAGAGCCGAAGACGACGAAATAGAGCGACGTGGAGATGACCGGCGAGACGATGCTCTGCAGCACGGTGCGGAAGGCACGCGCCATTTCCATCCGGTAGATTGCCCATACCGCACGCAGGTTCATGGCTCTCTCCTCACCAAATTGACGAAGATCTCCTCGAGCGAACTGTTTTGCGTGTCGATGTCGCGGAACTGGATGCCGCCGGCCTCGAGATCGCGGATCAGCGAGGCGACGCCCGGCCGCTCGGCCTGGTTGTCATAGGTGTAGGTCAACTGCCCGCCATTCGGCGACAGCTCCAGCGCATAGCGCGAGAAGGTGTCGGGAATGGCCGTCAGCGGACTGCGCAGCTCCATCACCAGCCGCTTGCGGCCGAGCTTGTGCATCAGTTCGGCCTTGTTCTCGACCAAGATGATCTCGCCGCGGTTGATGACGCCGACGCGGTCGGCCATCGCCTCGGCTTCCTCGATATAGTGGGTGGTGAGGATGATGGTGACGCCGTCCTCGCGCAGCCGGCGCACCATCGCCCACATGTCCTGGCGCAGTTCGACGTCGACGCCGGCGGTCGGCTCGTCGAGGAACAGGACGCGGGGCTCATGCGACAGCGCCTTGGCGATCATTAGCCGGCGCTTCATCCCGCCCGACAGCGTAATCGCCTTGGCGTCCTTCTTGTCCCATAGCGAGAGGTCGCGCAGCACCTTCTCGACGAAGGCCGGGTTGGCCGGCTTGCCGAACAGGCCACGGCTGTAATTGACGGTCGCCCAGACGCTCTCGAAGGCGTCGATGGTCAGTTCCTGCGGCACAAGGCCGATCAGGCTGCGCGCGGCGCGGTAGTCCCTGTTGATGTCGTGACCGTCGACGGTGACCGTGCCCGACGACCGATTGACGATGCCGCAGACGATCGAGATCAGCGTCGTCTTGCCGGCGCCGTTGGGGCCGAGCAGCGCGAAGATCTCGCCGCGCTCGATATCGAGGTTGACTTCCTTGAGCGCGGTGAAGCCGGTGGCGTAGGTCTTGGAGACCCCGGAAATGGACAGGATGGAGGGCATGGCTGAAAACGGCTGCCTGAAAGAGGTCCCCTGATATAGGCTGAATGTCGGTGCGTGCAACCGCAAGTCGACGCCGCTGCTGACAGTTCTCGACAGTCGTCGCAGGCCGGCCGGTCCAGGCCGGCGGCGGTTGCAATCCGACACGGCAGCAGCACGCATGCGTCATCTTGCCCGGGCGCTGCGGCGTTCCGCCTCGCGGCGGGACGCCGCTTTGACCGACAGGCGCGACGGGCTTATTCTTGCCACATTAGAAGCAGCCGGAGCCCACCATGGACCCGCTCATCCTGTCGCGCATGCAATTTGGCGCAAATATTTCGTTCCACATCCTGTTTCCGACGATCACCATTGCGCTTGGCTGGGTGCTGCTGTTCTTCAAGCTTCGCTACAACGCGACAAACGATTCCGCCTGGGTGCGCGCCTATTTCACCTGGGTGAAGGTGTTCGCGCTGTCCTTCGCCATGGGCGTGGTGTCGGGCGTCACCATGAGCTTCCAGTTCGGCACCAACTGGCCGGGCTACATGGAAAAGGTCGGCAACATCGCCGGTCCGCTGCTGGCCTACGAGATCCTCACTGCCTTCTTCCTCGAAGCGGCCTTCCTCGGCATCATGCTGTTCGGCTTCCGCCGCGTCTCCAACCGCATCCACACGCTGGCGACGGTGCTGGTGGCAGGCGGCACGACCCTCTCGGCGTTCTGGATCATCGCGCTCAATTCCTGGATGCAGACGCCGGCCGGCTTCGAGATACGCGATGGCGTCGCGCACGCCGTCAACTGGTGGGCGATCGTCTTCAACCCGTCGATGCCCTACCGGCTGGTCCACATGCTGCTCGCCTCCGGCCTGACGGTGTCGTTCCTGATCGCCGGCCTGTCGGCGCTGCGCTATCTCTATGGCGACCGCTCCGAATCGATGTGGAAGGCGCTGCGCACCGGCGTCTTCACCGCGGCGATCCTGATCCCGATCCAGATTTTCGCCGGCGACCAGCACGGGCTGAACACGCTGGAGCACCAGCCGCAGAAGATCGCCGCCATGGAGGCCAACTGGAACACCGGCCCCAACGTGCCGTTGGTTCTCTTCGCGCTGCCCGACGAGGCGGCGAAGGAAAACAGGTTCGAGATCGCCATTCCCGACGGCGCCAGCCTTGTGCTGCGGCACCGCACCAGCGGTGTGGTGCCGGGGCTGAACGACTATCCCGGCAACCATCCGCCGGTCTTTCCGATCTTCTGGAGCTTCCGCATCATGGTCGGCACGGGACTGCTGATGCTTGCGGTGTCCTGGTCGGCAGCCTTCTTCCTCAAGCGCCGGCACAGCCTGCCGAGGCCGCTCGCCATGCTGATGGTGCCGATGGCGCTGTCGGGCTGGCTGGCGACGCTGGCCGGCTGGTACACCACCGAAATCGGCCGCCAGCCCTGGCTGGTGACCGGCGTGCTGAAGACCGCCGACGCGGTCGGCCCGGTGGCCGGCAGCCATGTCGCGCTGACGCTGACCATCTACCTCATTCTCTATGTGCTTTTGCTGATCGCCTATCTCGGCGTGCTGGTGCACCTGGCGCTGAAGGCGGCGAAGGACGGCGATTCATCGCCGCTGCCTGGCGTGATGAACGCAGCCCTGTCGCAGCCGGCTGCCGGCGAGTGAGGAGAAGACAATGACCTTCGACTGGCCAACCCTGCTGCCCCTGATCTTCGCCGGCCTGATGGGCCTCGCCATCCTGATCTACGTCATTCTCGACGGCTTCGATCTCGGCATCGGCATCCTGTTCGCCGCCGCCGAAGACACCGAGCGGGACACGATGGTCGCGGCCATCGGTCCGTTCTGGGACGCCAACGAGACCTGGCTGGTGCTGGCCGTCGGCCTGCTGCTGGTCGCCTTCCCGCTGGCGCATGGAGTCATCCTGACCGCGCTCTACATCCCGGTGTTCGTGTTGCTGATCGGGCTGATCCTGCGCGGCGTCGCCTTCGATTTTCGCGCCAAGGTGCCGAGCGGCAAGAAGCATCGCTGGAACCGTATTTTCTTCCTGGGTTCGGTCATCGCCTCGCTGGCGCAGGGCTATATGCTGGGCGTCTATGTGCTCGGCCTCGATGTCGGCCCGGGCGGCGTGGCCTTCGGCGTGCTGGTGGCGCTCTGCCTTGCCGCGGCTTACGCGGCGATGGGTGCCGCCTGGGTGATCTACAAGACCGAGGGCGATCTGCAGAAGAAGGCCGTGCGCTGGCTGCGCACCGCCCTTGTGCTGACCGCGCTCGGCATGGCCGCGGTGTCGCTGGCAACGCCGTTCGCCAGCCCGCGCATCTTCGACAAATGGTTCGTCTTTCCCGCGATGCTCTATTTGTCCCCGCTGCCGATCCTGTCGGCGCTGTTGTTCCTGTGGCTGTGGCGGCAGACCTTTCATCTGCCCAGGCCCGACGACCGCCATTCGCTGACGCCGTTCCTGACGCTGGCCGCCATCTTCGCGCTCGGCTTTGCCGGTCTCGCCTGGTCGTTCTACCCGTTCGTGGTGCCCGATCGTCTGACCATCTGGCAAGCGGCTTCGGCACCGGAAAGCCTGGCCATCATCCTGGCCGGCACGGTGGTCGTGCTGCCGGTCATCATCTTCTATTCATTCTATGCCTACCGGGTGTTCGGCGGCAAGGCGACGGATTTGACCTACGACTGAGTGCCCTTACCGGCCGCCAGTCGCCATCCTGCAGATCAAGCAGCCTGCGGTGCTTTCAGATCAGCCCCGAGTCGCGTGCCGCCGCCGTCGCTTGGCCACGGGAGATGGCGTCCAGTTTTCCCAGAACCGCCGAGACATGATGATCGACCGTCTTCGGCGAAATGGCGAGGTGGTCGGCAATCCGCTTGTTGGAGAAGCCGCGCTCGATCAGCTGCAGCACTTCCATCTGGCGCAGGGTCAGCCCGGCGCTGTTTGCGCGCGTGGTGCGGCGCGGTCCCCGCGCGATGTGATTGACACCGTTTCGCCGCATGAGGTCGCGCACGTGCTGGGCAACCGGCCTGGCGCCGAGGTTTTCGAATATCTCGAGCGCCGAGCGCTGCGCCGCCTCATCGCCCTGAACCAGGGCAAGCCCGCGTTCGAAGGGGGCTCCCATCGCGGCCCACAAATCCGCCGCCCCCTGCCAGTCGCCAGCCAGAAGCATCCGGTAGGGCGCGGCCATGCCTGACGTGTCGCCGGGGCCGATCGCCGGCACCAGCAAGCGCCGCCAGCCGGCCAGCTCGGCAAACACCGCCCGCTTCGGCGAAAGGCTTTCGGCAAGGTCTATCAGCCGCAGCGCCTCATCCTCTTCCGCCTCGCCCAGCCATGCCTGTTCGGCGACGACCGCCGCATAGGGCAGCAGCCTCTGCAACTCGGCACCCTTTTCGAGAAACCGCTTCATTTCCGCTAGAAGCGGCTCGGCTGAAGGATCGCCGCGGCGCAGGCGCAATTTCGCCAGAGCCACCAAGGCGGGATAGCGCACCAGCGCGGCTGCATGGTCGTTGGTGACGACTTCGAGCGCCTCGGCAGCCGACTCGTCCCATCGTCCGTAACGCAGCAGCAACTGCGCCCGCACGCCGCGCATGTAGTCACGCCAGGTCGCGAGGTCGTTCTCGACGCAATAGTCGATGCCGCGATCGAGAAAGGACTGAGCCTGGTTGTAGTCCAGCTGGTTCATTTCGCTGCAGGCGCAATTGGTGAAGGCACGCGCCGCGTGTTCCTGGAAATTCTGCTCGAGCGCGATTTCAAGACTGCGGGCAAGGTGCCGCCGCGCGCTGGGCAGGTCCAGCCATTGTTCGGCAGCGCCGACATTGTTGAGCGCGTGGCAGACGATGTCCGGCCGGTCCACCTGTTCGGCGAGCCTGATCGCCTTGTCGCCCAACGACAAAGTCTCGTCGAGCCGTTCGGCCAGCATCGCCAGCTGCGAGAGGTTGGAGTAGGCCATGGCCAGTTCCGGCCCGGCCGGTGCGGTCTCCAGCAACCCGACCGCCTGGGCGCCAAACAGATCGGCGGCCTGGCGGTCGCCCATCAGATAGGCGAAACGCGACAGGCATCTGAGGCTGTCGCCTTCCTTCAGCGTATTGCCCAGGGCGCGCTGCAGCGCGCGCGCCTTCTGCTGCGCCTCGATGGCCTCGGCGATCCGGCCGATCAGGTGGCATTCGAAGGCATAGTTCTCGTAGAGGCCGGCGCGCTCTTCCGAGGGCATGCCGTCAGCCTGTCGTAAGGCGACCTCGTAGTAGCCGGCGGCATCGCGATGCGCGCCGATGCGGGAAGCCTCGCGGGCGGCGACCGGCGCCAGTTCGCGCACCGCCTCCAGATTTTGCGCCTCGACCGCGTGGTGCACCAGGCGCGCGGTGGCAATGTCGCGCTTTTCGAGCAGCGCCGTCAGCGCGCGCTGGTTGAACTCTCGTCTGTGGCTTGTCGTCAGCATCGTCTCGATGGCGCGGCGGGCGATGTCGTGCCGGAAGGCATAGCCGTCGCCCAGATCGTCCAGCAGGCCATTCGAGACGCATTCCGCAAGCTGGCCGGCACTGGCCACGCCGCACAGGCCCTGCAGGGCCCAGGCGTCGGCCCGTCTTGGGAACACCGACACCGCGTCGAGCATCGAGCGGGCGCCGGCCGACAGGCGTTCGGCGCGCGCCAGCACCGCATCGCGCACGCTGGCCGGCAGCGCCGTTTCATTTTCGGCGCTCAACAATTCAGTGACGAAAAAGGCGTTGCCGGCCGTGGCCCGGTAGATGGCATCGCCGTCGCGGCCGGCGGCATCGGCGAGCGACAGCACCGCTGCCTCGCTCAAAAGCGGCACGTCGATGCGCGCGACGCTGCCCGACGGGATTTCGCCCAGCGCGCGGCGCACGCGCATCTGCCCCTCGCTGCGATCGGTACGCGCCGTCACCAGCAGCAGGATATGGGTGTTGGCAATGCGGCGGCCGAGAAAGCGGACGAAGTCGAGCGTCGCGTCATCGGCCCAGTGCAGGTCCTCGATCACCAACAGCGTTGCGCCCGTCCTCGCCTCGAAGACATCCAGCGCGTCGGAAAACAGCGGCAGCCGCTGTCCCTGCCGGGCGTCGACCGCCTGCGGCATCGCCCATTGCGCCTCGCGCGCAAGATCGTAAAGCGGCCCGAGCGGATCGGGGATCGACAGATCCTCACAAGCGCTGCGGAAGATGCGCGCCTCCTGGCCGGCACCGCCGACGAAGGCATCGACAAGCGTCGACTTGCCGGCACCCGCCTCGCCCGACAAAGCCGCCACGTGACCACGGCCGCGCGCGGCTTCCGCCAGAAGACTGTCCAGTTGCGCCAGCTGTGGCTGCCGTTCCAGAAGCATGGTCATTCGCTCATGAGTGATCCCGGTTGCCGCCGCCGCACCCCAGCTCGCCCGCCAGGATAGCCAGACTCGGTATCTGCTTTGTGGCTCCAGCACTGAACGTCGTTAACATGGGGAATCGTCCCGCCAAACATAGGGAAAGGCTCCGATGCGCGTCCTTTGCGAGCGTGATCTTTGTCCAACCGCGCTCAAAATCGAGCGTGAAGCAATGGAAAGGGAAGCCTCCCATGCCCCGTTACCTCATTGAACGTACATTTCCGGATGGCCTCAACGTGCCGATGAACGAAGCCGGCGCCGATGCGCTGGGCGGCGTCATCATGCGCAACGCGGAGAAAGGCGTGACCTGGGTGCAGTCGTTCGTTTCGCCCGACAAGAAGCACACCTTCTGCGTCTACGACGCCCCTTCGCCGGAGGCGATCCGCAGCACCGCCCAGATGAACTCGCTGCCGGTCGACAAGATCACGGAGGTGAGGGTTCTTGAACCCTACTTTTATCGCTGATGAAGATCCGTTCGCTCGAGGCGGCAATGGCGACATGCCGGCCGGTGTCGCGGCCATGGCAAACTGCGGCCGCGCGCCCTCCTTGCCCGGCCGTCTATGGCGGATCGCGTTGGAGCTGCCCGCGCAACTGCTGGGCAAGCGCCGCTTGCCACCGGAAAGCGACCATCTGAGGCACGATATCGGCTTGCCGGAGCGGCAGACGCGGCGGGATTGGCGAGATTACGACCGGTGGGATCGCTGACGACCGGCCGCCCGCAGTCGACCAGACGCCAATGCTGGAGTTTGCGTGGCGCAAGAGGTGCATAGGCGCGAGGCCCCCCTCTGGCCTGCCGGCCATCTCCCCCTCAAGGGGGGAGATCATGCGCTCAGCCGCTTTCGCCAACTATCAACGGCTATAAGGTAAGCGGGACAGCGGAGCCGCCAATCTCCCCCCTCGAGGGGGAGATGCCCGGCAGGGCAGAGGGGGGCGCTGTCGCGCCGACGCCTCTTCGTCAAAGCTGCCTCAGTTGCTGGCCGACAGCACCAGCACCGGCTTCTCGCTATACAGCGCCGGGAACAACTGCTTCAAGTTCGCCACCTTGGGCAGGTCGTTGTAGACGATGTAGGGATAGGTCGGGTTCAGGGTCAAAAAGTCCTGGTGGTAGTTCTCGGCCGGATAGAAGGTCTTGCCGGTTTCCAGCGTGGTGACGATCGGCTTGGGGAAGACCTTGGCCTGGTCGAGCTGGGCGATGTAGCTCTGCGCAATCTTCTTTTGCGCATCGGTTTCGGCAAAGATCGTCGAGCGGTACTGCGTGCCGCTATCGGGACCCTGGAAATTCAGCTGGGTCGGGTTGTGGGCGACCGAGAAATAGACCTGCAGCAGCTGGCCATAGGTGACAACAGACGGATCATAGGTGATCTCGACGGATTCCGCGTGTCCGGTGCTGCCTGAGCCGACGGTCTCGTAGACGGCGGTGTCCTTGCTGCCGCCGGTGTAGCCGGAGACCGCCTTGCTGACGCCCTTGACGTGCTGGAAGACGCCTTGCACGCCCCAAAAGCAGCCGCCGGCGAAGATCGCCTTCTCGCTGCCGCTGGCCGCCTTCTCGTCGATCGACGGCGGCGGGATGACCACCGCGTCCTCGGCGGAAACCGCCGGCGTCAGCCAGAAGGCGGCGCCCACGGCGGCAAGCGCCAACGCGGCGAGCGCGCTCCTGGCAAAATTCGACTGTCGTCTGGCGACTGGTTTTCGAATGTCGGTCATGGCTGAGCTCCTGTGACGTCCATCATGTGGAGTCTATTGGATAAGAGGGGATCATGCGACGGGTGAGTTTCGGCCGAAGCCTCACTTTCACGTGCGCCCGTATCCGGTCCTGGTCTCAGGACCGGAGCCGGAAACGGCGTCAGCCCTAGTTGGCCGGCTTCATGGCGTCCGTTGCCGGCTTCATCGCATCGGCTGCCGGCTTCATGGCATCGGCGGCTGGCTTCATGGCGTTGTCCGCGGGCTTCATGGCATTCGTGCTCATCGCGTCGGGTGCCATGGCGTCGGCCGGTTTCATGGCGTCGGTCGCCGGCTTCATGGCGTTGACGGCGGGCTTCATGGCGTTGGTCGCGTCGTCGGCGCGGGCGATGCCGCCGGCAAACAGCGCCGTCGAGCACAGAGCGAGAGCCAGCGCCGGCAGCGTCAGGCGGGCCGACAATGTCGTCCGGGAAAGAGTCGTCATGATGGTCTCCTTGGGGTTGGAAATGATGGCGCACCTCTTTCGGTGGGCCGGGTTGTCGCGGCGCCGCTGCTGCGGCGTTGCGCGGGTCGTTGTCTGCGCATGATCCTTGCCCGGCTCATGCGCAGGGGGATTTCAGTTGGTCGCGGCGGCCAGGATCGGTCCGCCGCCCGGCGACTGGACGAGCACCGCGGTGCTGAGCCCGCCGGAGGCGGCCGGCACATCGAGTGCGGTGGCGTCGCCGGTCCAGCTGCCAATCTTGTTCAGCGAATGCACGACATTGGCGTGCGGCAAGGTGCGGCCGGTGTTTTCACCGCGCGCCACCGGCACCTCGACGACACCCTTGGCATAGTGCACCAGCCAGACATCGGCCCCGCCGCCCGGCGCCGAGCCGGCGCCGATGCTGACCTTGCCGCCGTCGAGCGACAGCGACGGGCCGCTGGCGCGGCCGGTGCTAGAGATCAGCTGCTGGATCTCGCCGGGCGCAGCGCCGACGACATCAGCACGGCCATTGACCACCACTTGCGGGGTGAACGGGCCGTCATGGCCGAGGGAGGGCTCGTAGGTGACCTGGCGCTGGGTGAATTCCTGGCGGCCGAACGTGTCCTTCCAACCGAGATAGTCCCAGTAGGTGACGTTGAAGGACAGCGCCAGCACATCGGGCTGGTCCTTGACCTTGATCAGATTGGCGTTGGCCGGCGGGCAGGACGAGCAGCCCTGGCTGGTGAACAGCTCGACCACGGTGAGCGGCTGGGCTTGCGCCGCACCGAGCGACGTGGCGAGCGCGAGCGCGCCGAGGCTGAACACGACGATTGACTTGCAGGAACGCGACATCGGCTGGCTCCGTGGGTGACGGCGCTCCGATGCGCCGCTCATGTCCGCACTTCGCCGCCGGCCGAAGCTTTGTTACAGCGCTCACCGGTTTGTGATCGTTGTCGTTAGCGCCTTCCCTTCTCCCCCTGTGGGAGAAGGTGGATCGGCGCGCAGCGCCGAGACGGTTGAGGGGTGTTGGACGGAGAGCCGTCGGTGCCAAGCTGGAACACCCCTCATCCGTCGCCTGCGGCGACACCTTCTCCCACAAGGGGAGAAGGGAAGTCGGCGCCCTTACCGCCAGGGCTGCAGACTAGTGTCCCGCACATAGGCGATGATCGTATCGCAGACGGCGTTCAAGTCCTTCAGAACATCGTCGTTCCAAAAGCGCAGGATGCGAAAGCCTCGTGCCATTAGCTCAGCCTTGCGGATCCGATCAGACTCCGATTCCGCGTGCTGGCTGCCATCGACCTCGATGATCAGGCCAGCTTCGACGCAAACGAAATCGGCAATGTATTTTCCGAAAGGGACCTGGCGCCGAAATTTTATTCGATCGAGCCTGCGGTCACGCAGTTGATGCCACAGCCTGTCTTCCGCCTCTGTCATTTCGCGTCGGAGCGAACGGGCAAAGCTGCGTTTGGCAGGGGAGACGGGTTGATGCGGCATAGCGCGAGATTAGCCGGCCGTTGCGTTCCGTCCAGCATCCGTCCCGGCGCCGCGCGCCGATCCACCGCCCTGGGTGAGTCTCGCGCCCCGCCTATTGCGTCAGCATCGTGTTGGAGGGCCGCTTGTTGAAATCGCACCTGCCGGTGACGGTGTAGAAGAAGTCGGCGTTGGAGACCGGCGCCGGCACCGAGTTGCCGCCGTCCTCCCAGGCCTGGTAGCCGGGTATGCCGCACGGCACGATGCTGAAGATGTCGACTTTCTGCCCGGTCGGAATTTCGGTCAATGCGTCCGATGCAAGCCCGTTATAGAGCCGGTTGGAGGTGGCCGGATCGTTCGACATCAGCTTTGACGGGTTGCCCGATGGCACGTCCATCTGCAGATAGAGGCCGCCCATCTGGCTGACATCGATCACCGCGCCGGAGCCATTGGCTGGATACATCGTATCGACACAGTAATATTTCGTGCCACTTGCATCGGTCTTGAGCGTCACCCCGCTGGGTGGGTTGTTGCCTACGGTGCAGACCTGCTTCTGGACCGTCGTGCTGACGTCCTGGCCGCCCGAATTGGTGATGGTGTTGACGGTGGTGGTGCCGTAGCCTTTGGGGTCCTTGGTGTTGCCATAGGTATAGTTGATCGTCATCAGCGGCTTGGCCACCGTGGCACCGAATTGCGTGCCGTAGAGCGTCATCGTCTTGTTCCAGTAGCCTGACACCCCGGTGACCTTGAAGGTCGTCCCCACCAGCGCCGGCGACTTGCTCACCGCCGAGGCGACGGCGACCGACACGTTGTTGATCCTGGCGATCTGCATGAAAACGGTCGGCATCGAGTAATTTGCCGTGGCCTGCGCGGTGGCGGTGCCGTCAGTGCCGACCACGAAACTGTTCAGCGTCGCGGTGGCCCCCGTCGGTGCACCATTGGCGGCGAAGGAATCCTGCAACACCACCTGGCGCTGCGCCAGCGTCGAGCTCGTGTCCATCGTGGTGATCGACAGGATGCCGGCATCGAGCGCCGACTGCATGTCCGACCTGGTCTGGACCGCCGAGGTGTAGTCGACCGAGAAGCCGATAGCCGCAATAATCGGCATCATGGCGAAGATGAGGATCGGCGTGAACGAGCCGCTCCTCGACCTGACAAACCTACCTGCTAACCCCCGCATGCCGTGATCCTTACAACCGAATATCTCCACGGGCTAACATGGCAGTCACGAATATTGCTCTAACGCACTTGGTTAAAATTTATCGACTTTCCGCGACATCCCCCGATAAAGCCGACAAGTTCCCGCGCTGGCCCGGGTACCACCGTTCTCCAGGCGTCGGCGCCGCGCCGACTTTCGACAATTGGCGGTTTCCGCCGCAAGTTCGAACTGTCCTAGGTCTGAATGCGCTTGCCCGGCAGCCGCCCCACCCTTGCCCTCCGCAGCGGTACAGCGCTTGCCGCAGCAACGAGCCCCTGCTAAAGCGCCCGCCATGAGCACGCCCCTCGACCACATCCGAAATTTCTCCATCGTCGCCCATATCGACCATGGCAAATCCACGCTTGCCGACCGGCTGATCCAGCTGACCGGCGGGCTGGAGCTGCGCGACATGAAGGAACAGGTGCTGGACTCGATGGACATCGAGCGCGAGCGCGGCATCACCATCAAGGCGCAGACGGTGCGGCTGAAATACCACGCCAACAATGGCGAGGACTATATCCTCAACCTGATCGACACGCCCGGCCATGTCGACTTCGCCTATGAAGTGTCGCGCTCGCTAGCCGCCTGCGAGGGCTCGCTGCTGGTGGTCGACGCCTCGCAGGGCGTCGAGGCGCAGACGCTGGCCAATGTCTACCAGGCGATCGACAACAACCACGAGATCGTCGTGGTGCTGAACAAGGTCGACCTGCCGGCCGCCGAGCCCGAGCGTATCCGCGAGCAGGTCGAGGAGGTGATCGGCATCGACGCCTCCAACGCGGTGCTGATCTCGGCCAAGACGGGGCTCGGCATTCCCGACGTGCTGGAAGCGATCGTCCACCAACTGCCGCCGCCGCGCGAGGGCGACGCCACGGCCCCGTTGAAGGCGATGCTGGTCGACAGCTGGTATGACGCCTATCTCGGCGTCATCGTGCTGGTGCGCATCATCGACGGCGTGCTGAAAAAGGGCCAGACCATCCGCATGATGGGCACCGGCGCCAAATACCTGGTCGAACGCACCGGCGTGTTCACGCCGGCCCGCATCAATGTCGACGAGCTCGGCCCCGGTGAGTTCGGCTTCTTCACCGGCTCGATCAAGGAAGTGGCCGACACCCGCGTCGGCGACACCATCACCGAGGACAAGCGCGCCACCGCCAAGGCGCTGCCCGGCTTCAAGCCGGCGCAGCCGGTGGTGTTCTGCGGCCTGTTCCCGGTCGACGCCGCCGATTTCGAGGATCTGCGCGCCGCGGTCGGCAAACTGCGCCTCAACGACGCTTCTTTCTCCTATGAAATGGAAACGAGTGCGGCGCTCGGCTTCGGCTATCGCTGCGGCTTCCTTGGCCTGTTGCATCTGGAAATCATCCAGGAGCGGCTGGAGCGCGAGTTCAACCTCGACCTGATCGCCACCGCGCCGAGCGTCGTCTACCGGCTGCTGTTGACCGACGGCTCGATGAAGGAGCTGCACAACCCGGCCGACATGCCCGACGTGGTCAAGATCTCGGCGATCGAGGAGCCATGGATCCGCGCCACCATCCTGACCCCCGACGACTATCTCGGCGGCATCCTGAAACTCTGCCAGGACCGGCGCGGCATCCAGGCCGACCTGTCCTATGTCGGCAAGCGCGCGATGCTGACCTACGATCTGCCGCTCAACGAAGTCGTCTTCGATTTTTATGACCGGCTGAAGTCGATCTCCAAGGGCTATGCCTCGTTCGACTACCACCTGACCGACTACAAGGAGGGCGACCTCGTCAAGATGTCGATCCTGGTCAATGAGGAGCCGGTGGATGCTCTTTCCATGCTGGTGCACCGCACGGCGGCGGAAAAGCGCGGCAGGCAGATGTGCGAGAAGCTCAAGGAGCTGATCCCGCACCATCTGTTCAAGATCCCGATCCAGGCCGCCATCGGCGGCAAGGTCATCGCCCGCGAAACCATCTCGGCGCTGCGCAAGGACGTCACCGCCAAATGCTACGGCGGCGACGTCTCGCGCAAGCGCAAGCTGCTGGACAAGCAGAAAGAAGGCAAGAAGCGGATGCGCCAGTTCGGCAAGGTGGATATACCGCAGGAGGCGTTTATCCAGGCGCTGAAGATGGGGGATTAATAGACGCTAAATTGGGATCGCCGCTAATATCCACCCAGTCTCAAATTGGTTCAGGCGGCTGTCTCCAATCTGCGCCGCATCGCGTATGCGCTTAGACAATTTTGCGACAGTGTCGTCCAACAAATAGAATCTCTCGGAAATTTGAAACGGGATGCCTTGTTCGTCCAGATTCTTCAGCACTTCTGGCCGAAACCATCTTGGCATCTCTGCAGTAAATAGCCCATAATTTGTACGCTCATTCTTACGTCGCGCAAACATCTCGACTACGGAAAAGAGCTGGGGCAGCCCATATTCGCAGGAGCGAAGAAATTTAAATATGTTATCCTGATTGGCGTCCCCCCCTTTATAGTTTTTTGTATACCAGAAAAAGAACCCTCTAATCGGCCTATTTTTTCTTAATTCATTCAGGTAAAATGTTAGTTGCTTGTGTGTGAATACTCCAAAACTCGATGGCTGTCGAACTTTGCAAATGATCTCACAAACGGCACCGATCTGATTGTAGTCTGGATAACCATGCCAAAATATATCCGCACCGTTTCGGGCCGCTACGTCGACGTGCTGTCGTAGAGCAATAGCTTCGTCCAGCCCGACTACGGAAGCGATCCGAAGTTCTTCAGGTGTAAGGTCCAGCCGTTCCGCAATACCGTCCAATCGATCAGTTAGGCGCGGGGAGAGATCTTCGTCCGAAATGTGAACAACAAGTTCATCGGGCGCCTCATCCAGATCTCCAAAGAGAGGGGGCTCAACTTCAACATCTAGACGGGGTGGTGGGGAATTGAACAGAAACACCGAGCCGACAAAATGTTGGCCTAAGCGGCCGGCTCGGCCTCGAATATTAGAAAAAGTAAAAAAATCATAATCCTGTTTATTTATTGTTTTGTCATATATGAGCACGGATTTGGCGGCGGTATTAACACCTTCGATGAGGGTCGATGTACAAATGAGTATAGGTAACCCCCCGTTATTAAACATTCTTACAAACTGCGACGCGAGGGCTCTTGGTATCCGTCCATGATGTACGCCAATTCCGGCTGCGAGCGATCGGCTCAATGCCCAGCCCATGCCAAAATTCTGATCGAACCAAGTCGAAATTTCACTACCCTCGCCAATTGCCTGTCCATGCTCGGACAACTGATCAGCTAGCGAGTTTGCTCGATCTGGCGATGAAACAAAAACCAGCACCGGCCAATTTCGCTCTTCGAAAGCCTCTTGGGTAAGCCGTTCCTCTTTGTTGTCGACGCCGGCCAAGTCGAACGTATCAACCGCGACGGTGGAAAAGCGGGTCTTGAGGAATTCAAACCGCCAACGGCTATCCGTGGAGAAACGAACACCTTCGATATTGGGGCCGAGGAAGAAGAATTGATTCGCACGACGCAGAAGTTGATAGACGGCGGCGTTCAAGGTCATACTGCGATCGTCTTGGCGATTTGGATCAAGCTTGTAAAACTCGTCCACTATTGCAATGTCCAGACGCCCTAGGTCCTTTCTGTTGATCAACCTCTCCTGTGTTCCCAGAAAAATAACATTGCCTACCGGCGCCACCTCGGAATGGTACATAACTATCGAGTACTGCGCCGAAAAACGACCGACTAGGCGTCGTCGAAACTCATCGAGTAACGCTATCGTTGGTAGAACAATTGCAAGCCTCTGATACCTGCCGGATGCGATTAGCGCGTCAATCAGCAAACTCTTCCCGAAACTTGTAGGCGCGCTCAGAATCAAGTTCTTTCCGGATAGCAGTGTGTTTAGTGCGGCGACCTGCTCGCGATGCAGTGTTATCCCTCCAAGTTCCGGGACGGTCACTGATTCTGCTATTATCTCGTCGCGGGTATCTGCGGTCTCCGTATCGATGTAGTTCCACAAACCCACAGAACGGGCGAGCGTGCCGAAGATTTCCCGATATGAAGATAGCTCTTTTTTTTCGAGTATTAATTTGGCCAAGCGAGGGACAGAGCCGGTCACATCCGGGTCGTCAATCTCTCGTTCCTGGATCGCTCCAGCGATCTCTCTAATAAGGGAGAAAACACGGGTTTTTAGGTCATTACCGCTTAGCAACTGCAGTTCTTCCCAGCCCTGCTGAGTAATCATAGCTGTAGCCCTTTGAGCTTTTTGTCGAACTCGTCCAAGAAATGTTTTTTGTTGAATAGAGGAACATAGATCAGGACCACCCTAATGGTGGTGGGTAGAGACGAAGACGAGACTTTGCTGGCCAAAGCATCAAGCTCGGCGGAGATGGCTGATCTGTAGGAATCGTTTAGTTCCGTTGCCGTCGATAACGCATCACTATTGGATGCTATACCAATGACAAACACGGACGTCCGCAGAAATTGATCGAGGCTAGTTTGCGATTTAAAAATGTGCAAGATTTCCTCGTAATGAGGAGTGCTTCGAGATATTTGCGGACCGAGCAGTAGCTTTTCATTGGTGAGAAAGCCCTGATCTAGGTGCGCTCGAACTGAAGCAATGGCGTCTGCGATAGCGTCCATTGAATGCGTGTAAAGTTTCGATTCGCCAAGCCACAACTCGACCCCACCAATAGAGGGAAACCGAGCATGAACCATATCAAAGGATTTCACGACATCATTTGACGAGTTCTTGTAGAACACTCTCGGTGCTATTGGGATTGTATCGAAATAATCACGACAGATCGCGTGCAAAGCAATTTCGCCCGCTTCTCCTCGCTTCTGATATTTCTCACTCGTATATACACGAGCGGCAGCCTGCTGAAGTTTTACGTAGATGTTAGCATGACTTACGTCGAGTTCACTCTCTGCTAGTGCGTAGTCGGGAAGCCATTCAATCAAATGATTGACGAATGGTTTGCATCTCCATGCCTGCAACTCAAATCCAGCACAGCACGCGCTTCGCGGAGGAATGACGATGTCGTCAAAGACAATTCTCTCAAGAAAGCGCTCCGGCTTGGAACTATAGACATTCACGTAAAACATCCCCCCAGATGGCCAGCGAACGGCCATTCTAGGATATAGCGTTTTAGCTAGGATATTCATCATGAAAAATTTGTTCTGATGTTTCCAGGCTCCCTGGCCTAGTTACCTATGACGCTTTGGCGAATTGGCACGCTAAACCTATGCTCCTGACAACATGGTGTCAGTGCAGGCACTGCTCGGTGGCCGCCCCACTGTAAAGTATGACCTCCCTCGACACCTCCTTTGCTTCCATAATTTCACTCCAGCCCCATGTCCGCTCCTGTCGAAATCCGCAACAGCACCGCCGGAAAGGAGGTTGGCCATCGGCGTCGGGCGGCGACGTGTTCATGCTGGGGCTGGTGGCGTTCGGTTGTGTCGGCTTCGGGCTGTTCATGGCGCAATAAGAAATGATGCCAGGGAAGGTTGGTACGAGTCCGCACCAACCCTGAGTTGGTTGATCCTGCAGCGCCGGAGCGGTAGAAAAATCGGGCGGCGGACCTTAATCAGTTCGCCAGTGGCCGGCGCGGGCTCAGGCAGCTGCCCTCACCGGCATTCGCGCCGGCCATTTTGCCCCGCCGCTGGATCGCCAGAGGCAGACGGCAACCTCTCGACACTCTGCTTCGCTTTCGCACAGCTCCCTTTGAGAATGCACCGCGTGGGCGTATCCTCCGCACGGCTTGGGGGAGACATAAAAATGCGTTCCAATCTGGACACCGTCGCCGCGATCGGCCTCGCCATCGGTGGCGCCTTGGGAATGGCCGGCACCTTCGTCGCGAGCGACGCGCTGCGCGAAACGCTGTGGGCGATCGACGGCACGGCACTCGTGGTGGCGACCGCGCTGCTGACGATGAAGTATCAGCGGCTGGGCAATGACTGCGTCGCGGCCGGGTTCCTGACCTTCCTTGCCGGCGAGAGCCTACTGCTGGCCGGCAATGCGGCGGGCCTGCAGGCCAGTGTTCCCTCCTATGCCGGGGGCATCTCGCTTTGGGCGGCCGGACTTGTCATGGTCAGCGCAGAGAATACTTTTGCGATCTGGATGCGGCTGACCGCTGTCGTGGCCGCCGTGCTGTTTGTCGCCTCAGCAGGCATGATCCTGTGGGGCGCGCCCTTGCTGCCAACCTCGTCGCCACTGCCCGCCGCCGGCTATCCGTTCCTGGTGCTGACTTTCGTTGGGTGGATCTGGACTTTGGTGAGGCCTGGGCGGTGAGCCGATCGGCTTGCCGCGCTCTGCCTTCTCCCCCTGTGGGAGAAGGGAAGATCGAACGTTGGCGCCGCCCCACATCTGGCTGCCGCCATCTTCTCCCCGTATAGGGACGGGGAGAAGGACGCTGTCATTGAGGGTTTCGCCAATTGTCGGCGTTGCTGAAAAAGGCGCCGCGTTGCGGCCAGCCCCTTTCTCCCCGTTCACGGGGAGAAAGGCCCGGCAGGGCAATGAGGGGCGGCGCCGGCTTTGGTGATTGCCTCGCCCGAAGGCTCAGCTTTCAATCCACACCTTCTCAAAATGCTGCTCGAGCGCCTGGTGCTGTTCGCAGCCTTCGATGCCTTTGCGGTAGGTGCGGTAGACCGAGCGCCAGTAGGGTTGGATGATGATGCCGGACTCGCGCAAATTCTGCTCGATCTTGGCCATGATCTCCTTGCGTGCTTTGGCGTCGGGCATCGCCAGCGCCTTGTCGAGCAGCGTGTCGAACTCCGAATTGGCGTAGGCGCTCTCGTTCCAGGCGGCGCCGGATTTATAGGCCAGCGCCAGCACCTGGACGCCGAGCGGGCGGCCGAGCCATTCGGTGCAGGAGAAGGGGTATTTGCTCCAGTCGTTCCAGAAGGTGGCGGCGGGCAGCACGGTGCGCTTGATCTTCAGACCCGCCTCACGCATCTGCGCGGCGATGGCGTCGCCGGTGCTCTTTTGCCATTCGACGTCGACGGAGATGAGGTCGAACTCATGGTCGGCCTTGCGGGCCTCGGCGAGCAGTTTCTTCGACCCCTCCACGTCACGCTTGGCCGGGCCGATATCGGCATATTCGGGATGCATGGGGCCGACATGGTGGTTGTCGGCGGGCTTGCCGCGGCCGTCGAGGCCGAGCTTCAGCACGGCCGAATTGTCGACGGCGAGCTGGGCGGCGCGGCGCACTTTGGCGTCGTCATAGGGCGCGTTGCCGACGTTGAAGCGGGCGACGATGGTGGAGCCGGTGGCGATCTCGGAATTCTTCAGCCCCATCTTGCCGGTCTGCGAGACGGCATCGGAGGCGGTTTCATGGTCGGTGTCGATCTCGCCGGATTCGAAGGCCGACAGCATGGCGTTGGGGTCGGAGCCGTAGTCGACCCATTTGATGCCGTCGAGCCAGAATTCGCCCTTCCACCATGGCTTATCCCGGCGCTTCACCTCGGCACCGGTCTCGGCATCCCAGCTGACCAGCTCGCACGGGCCGGTGGTGATGGAAAGCGCCTTCATGGGATCACCGTCGCCCTCGTAGGAGCGGTGCATGATCAGCGCCGGATAGTCGGCCATGCCGGCGATCAGCGAGATGTCGGGTTTTGGCAGATTGAGCTTGATGGTGAAGTCGTCGACCTTCTGGATGCCGCCATCGACCAACTTCTTGGTGTCGGCATTGACCAGCGCGCCCATGCGCGCGGCAACCGAATTGCCTGCTACCGAGGCGTCGCACCAGCGGGTGAGATTGTGGATGACATCATCGGCGTTGAAGGCATCGCCATTCGACCAGGAGATGCCCTTGCGCACATGCAGCGTCAGGGTCTTGGCGTCGTCGCTCGCTTCCCAGCTTTCGAGCAGCCAGGGCTCGAAGGAGAAGTCGGTGTTCCAGCGCACCAGGTATTCGTTGCAGTGGCGGGCGACGTTGGACATTTCGACGCCGTCGAAGGTGCGCGGGTCCTTGAAACCCTTGACGTTCATGGCAACGCGCAAGGTGCCGCCGCGCTTGGGTTCGGCGGCGCGGGCCGGGGTGGCGCCAAGAGTGGGGGCAAGGCCGCCCAGCGCCAGGGCGCCGGCGGCGCTGACGCCAAGGCCGGCCATCAGGGCGAGATATTCGCGGCGGCTGATGCCGCCGTTTTTGAAATCGTCGGCAACGGGTTTGGCTTGCGGGTGCAGTTTCTTGCCGGTGAGCATGAATTTCATCGTCGTTCCCCTGTTGTTGGGCGCCCTGGCGGACACATCCAACGCGGTGTGGGCGGACCGCCAGGACGCCGTTGCCTGAGCAGGCGAATGATAGAGCGGGGTGCCGCTGGGGAGTGTTCGGTTTTCCGCAGTGATTGTGCGGTGCTCCGCAGGAGGAGGCAGTCTGAAAATTGGCAAAAGCGAACGCGACAGCCAATCTCCCCCCTTGAGGGGGAGATGTCCGGCAGGACAGAGGGGGCGCTGTCCCGCCTGCCTCTCCGCCAATTCCAGCTGCGCCCGCAACGGATTCAAGGTGTCCAGGAGGACAGAAGCTTGGCGATCCTTCGCGCCCCCCTCTGCCCTGCCGGGCATCTCCCCCTCAAGGGGGGAGATCAGCGCCGCAGCGCTGGCACCCCTCGTCTCCTCAGTCGCTCAATACGGCCACTCGCCCCGGCCCAGCGCAGCGACCGCCGCGATGATCCGCGCAAACGCTTCCGCCGCCGCAGGCACCGTCTTGCGGGCGCGCAGGAAGCTGTGCACGAGGCGGGGCTCCTCGTGCCAGAACGCCTTGCCGCCGGCGGCCAGGATGCGGTCGCGGTAGGTCTCGCCATCCGACGACAGCGGGTCGCATTCGGCTGACACGATCACCGTTGGCGGCAGGCCGGAGAAGTCGCGGCCGCGCAGCGGCGAGAAGGTTGGATCGTCAGATGATTGCGCCTTGGTCGAGCGGACATCGCGGTAGAAGGCGATGTCGTGCAGCGACAGCAGCGGCGCGTCGGCGTGCTCGATGTAGGAGCCGGCGCGCTCGTCGCCGCCAAGCTCGGGATAGATCAGCACCTGGCCGATCGTGGCGTGGCGGCGTGTCGCCCGCGCCACCCCTGCTGCGAGGTTGCCGCCGGCGCTTTCGCCGCACAGCACGAGCGGCAGGCCGGTGGTCGCCGCCGCCCATTCGAAGGCGGTCATGGCATCGTCGAAGGCGGCGGGGTGGACATGTTCCGGCGCCAGCCGGTAGTCGACCGACAGCACGTCGAAGTCGGTGCCGGCGCAGATTTCGGCGCAGATGTCGTCATGGCTTTGGAGCCCGCCGAGGATGAAGCCGCCGCCATGAAAATAGACCACCATCGCCGGCGCCGCCCTGCCGGCAAGCTGGTAGCGGCGGACCGGGATGTCGCGGCCGGTGGCGGCAATCAGGCCGTCGCTGGCCTTGACCCCTGGCGGGCGGCCCGGGTGAAAGGCCCGGCACATCCTGTCGTAGACGGCGCGCTGCTTGTCGACCGGCAGGCCGATGATCTCGGGCGGATACCAGGCGTTGACCGCGTCGATATAGGCCCACAAAGCCGGGTCGAGCCGGGTTTCGTATTTGCCGCGGCTGGTCATGTCCGTCTTTGCCGGCAAAGACACATCAAAGCTCGCTATAAAGATCTGCCGCGTTTTCAAATGTGAAGCGCAGCGGCACCGAGCCCTCGACCTGCCAGGCGGTGACGCTTTCGCCAGCCAGCAGCCGGCAGGCGCCGTCGGTGTCGGTGACGGCGCCGCCATAGAGCCGGTTGGCGAGGTTGAGGATGCCGGTCTGGTGCATGGCGGCACTGCCGCTGCCGCAGGCATCCTTGACCAGCAACACGCGAAAGCCCTTGGCGACGGCGTCCTTCACGGTGGCGTCGATGCAGGCCTCGGTCCAAACGCCGGCAACGACCAGCCATTCGATGCCGACCGACTTGAGGTCGCGGGCCGCCGGGCCGGTGCGGAAGGCGCTCGCCTCGGCCTTGATCAGCAGCGCCTCGCCGTTGACGGGCGCGACCTCGTGGCAGATTTCGGTCAGCGGGTCGCTCTTGTCGGAAAAGGCCGACTTGCCATCGGCACCAAGCGGGTGAAACGGCCGGTCCTGCTTGTCGAGATCGACGATATAGGCCCAGTGGTAGAGCGGCACATGGTTTTGCCGCGCCGCCGCCTGCAGGCGCTGAACGTTGGCGAGGATCTCGCCATAGCCCTCGACCAGATAGCGCTGGTCCTGCCGGTGCTCTTCCTGCAGGTCGATGAAGACCGCGGCCACCGCGCCGCGTTTGAGGGAGATGGGGGTTTTCATGGGCCTTCGTCATCCACGGGAGGAGCAGTCCAAGACTGTTCCCTATACCGGTGGGACAGCACCCCCCTCTGCCCTGCCGGGCATCTCCCCCTCAAGGGGGGAGATCGGCCGTCGCGAATGCCTTCACCAATCGCCAGAATTGCAGGAAAAAGCGCTGCAGGCGACGCTGCCAATCTCCCCCCTTGAGGGGGAGATGTCCGGCAGGACAGAGGGGGGTGGGAGGGAATGAGGCGCTGGTTGTGAGCGTTGGATGCCACCATCAAACCTGCTTCTCCAGAAACTCATCCTCATAGGGAAAACGCGACAGGAGTTCGGTGCCGGTGTCGGTGATCAGGATCTCGTCCTCCAGCTTGACGCCCTCGCGGCCGCCCTTCTCGCCAATATAGCTTTCCACGCTCACCACCATGCCTGGCACGATATGGCCGTCGCGGCCATAGGTCTCGTAGTCCATGGCGTGGGCGATGAACGGCGTTTCGCCATGCATACCGACGCCGTGCATGACCGAGGTGTAGCGCTGGTCGACGAAGCGGTCGGGGATCTTCCAGGCCTTTTCGGCGATCTCGCGGAAGGCCATGCCGGGCTTGACGATCCCGATGTTGTGCTGAACCTGGTCGTGCGCCATGCGATAGAGCGATTTCTGGTAGGGCGTCGGCTTGCCCGGCCCGCAGCGGAAGGTGCGGGAGAAGTCGGAATAATAGCCGTAGCAGCCGATGGTGTCGGTATCGAGCGCCAACAATTCGCCGGGCCGGATCTTGCGGCCGCTGGCCTCGTTGAACCACGGATTTGTGCGCTGGCCGGAGGTGAGAAGCCGGGTCTCGATGAACTCGCCGCCCTGGCGGATGACCTCGCCATACATGATGGCGAACAGGTCGTTTTCCGAGACGCCGGGCTTGATCGCCTCGCGCACGGCATAGACGGCGGCCTCGGCGCCGGCCATCGACACCTGCAGGCATTTGACTTCCTCCGGCGTCTTGACCGCGCGCACGGCGAGGATCTCGCCCTGGCAGTCCCTGACCTCACAGCCGCGCTTTTCCAGCGCCAGCGCCTGCAGATGGCTGCAGCGGTCAAGGCCAAGCTTCATCGAGCCGCCGCCATGCTGCTTCAAAAGCTCGGCGATCTCGTCGGCGAACGGGCCGGCGGTTTCGTCGTCGCGGCCGGAGACCGACGACCAGACCAGCTTGGATGGACGCGCCTCGTCGATCGTGTCGAGCACCATCGAGACATGGTAGCTCTGCGGGTATTCGAACAGCACGATCGGCCCGACGGTGGGGATGAAGAAATAGCGGGTCGAGTTGCGCAGGAAATAGCCGAACATGTTGCGCGAGCCGGTGGCGTAGCGCTGGTTGTAGGGGTCGAACAGCACCACGCCGCCATAGCCGGCCTCGCGCATCCAGCCGCGCAGCTTGGCCAGCCGGCCTTTTCGCAAAGCATCGGCATCGATGAAGGACGGCTCGGTGTCGGACAGCCACATGCCGCCGGCCGGATCAGCCGCCGCCGGGTGGCGCATGCGATCCTTGAAGTCGACGTCCTGCGTGCTGTCGGGGTCGAATACGACGATGCTCATGGGTGTGCGGCCTTGGCTGGGTTGCAAGGGTTGACCATGGCGCAGAAGGGGCAGAAGGATTGTGCGGAAAACCGCAGGGGTTATGCGGGATGCCGCTGGCAAATCGGTTGCGCCGCGACCCTTCGCGCCCCCCCCTCTGCCCTGCCGGGCATCTCCCCCTCAACGGGGGAGATTGGCGGTTTTATCTTCGGTGCTTTTTTCTTCGCCGTTGAAAATTGGCGAAAGCAGAAGGGACATCCGATCTCCCCCCTTGAGGGGGAGATGTCCGGCAGGACAGAGGGGGGCGCTGTCCCGCCAGCATCCGAAAGCTAATGCCTCCTCGCCAGTTTCGGCGGATGCCCATGCTCCTCGCGAAAAGCCCTTGCAAAGCTCGACATCGAGGCAAAGCCGCAGGCCAGTGCCACGTCGCGCACGGCGAGCGTCGAATGCGCCAGCAGATCGGCGGCGCGTTTCAGCCTAAGGCGCCGGTAATAGCCATTGGGCGAGATGGCCAGTTCGGAGCGGAAGGAGCGTTCGAGCTTGTCGGACGAGACGCCGAGCCTGGCGGTGAGCTCGGCCATGCCGAGGCGCTCCTCGACCGCATCCTCCATGATGGCGATGGCCGACAGCACCAGCTCGTTCTGGACGCCGGTGCGCAGGCGCAGCGGCATCATCTTGCGGTCGATGCTGGAGCGCAGCTGGCTGTGCACGAACCATTCCGCGACGCCGGCGGCAAGCTCGGCGCCATAGTCGCGGGTGATGATCTCCAGCATCATGTCGAGGCTGCCGACGCCGCCGGCCGAGGTGAAGCGCTTGCGGTCGATAACATAGAGGTCGCGCCTGAGCTCGATGTTGGGAAACGCCTCGGTGAAGGCGGCCTGGCTGGTCCAGTGCAATGTGCAGGCATGGCCGTCGAGCAGACCCGCGCGCGCCAGAAAGAACGCGGCGTCCGCTACCGCGCCGATATGAGCGCCGTTGCGCAGGCTTTTGCGGATCCAGGTCGCGGCGTCCTCGGCGACTAGGTGATCGGCATCGCCGCCCGAGCAGACGACGATGCGGTCGACCTTAGGTGCATCCCCGGCATAAAAGCCCGGCTGGATGACGACGCCGTTCGAGGCCTCGACCGGACCCGGGGTCGCCCCGACGATGATCCAGCGATAGCACTGCCGCTTGGCCAGCACATTGGCGGCGCGCAACGGCTCGATGACCGAACTGAACGCCATCATCGGAAAGCCGGGAAACACCAACACGGCAAAGGTGAGAGGCGTTTCGGCGGGTTTTTGAGGGGCGTGCGCTGCCATGGGGCGCTACAATTCGGGCAGATGGGGTTCGGGGTCAACGGCAATTGGCGAACGATGCTTGAAGCGCGGTCTGCTGTTGACCGCCCGGACGGTGCAGAAGTTTGTGTGATGTCGGCGGGACAGCACTGTCCTGCCGGCCATCTCCCCCGCAAGGAGGGAGATTGGCAGCTCAAACGCTGGCTCACGCTTTCAAGTTTGGCAATTGGCGAAGGCCGAAGTGACGTCTGATCTCCCCCCTTGCGGGGGAGATGTCCGGCAGGACAGAGGGGGGTGGGAAGGATCGCTACAGAACGCGTTCTATCCTTCTCAGCTACATTTCCTGCCGTGAATCAGCCGAAGGGCTCTCAGCCCCCCAGCGCCTGGTCCAGATCCGCGATCAGGTCATCGCCATCCTCGATGCCGGCCGACAGCCGCACCAGCGAATCCGAAATGCCGATCTCCGACCTTTTCTCGGCCGGGATCGAACCATGCGTCATCAGCGCTGGGTGTTCGATCAGGCTCTCGACCCCGCCGAGGCTTTCGGCCAGCGTGAACAGCTGCGTGCGTTCGAGGAAGCGTTTGGTGCCAGCGAGGTCGCGGTCGAGCACGGCTGATATCATGCCGCCGAAGGCATGCATCTGCTGGACGGCGATCGCATGCTGCGGATGGCTGGCGAGGCCGGGATAGATGACGCGGCGCACGTCCTTGCGGGCCTCCAGCCATTGCGCGATCTTGAGGCCGTTGGCGGAATGCCGCTCCATCCTGAGCGCCAGCGTCTTCAGGCCGCGCAGCGCCAGAAAACTGTCGAAGGGGCCCGAAATGGCGCCGATGGCGTTCTGCAGGAATTTCAGCTGAGCGGCGAGTTCCTTGTTGTCGCCGACCACGGCAACGCCGCCGACCATGTCGGAATGGCCGTTGAGATATTTGGTCGTCGAGTGGACGACGATGTCGATGCCGAGCTCCAGCGGCCGCTGGATGTAGGGGCTGCAGAACGTGTTGTCGGCGACCGTGAGGACCCCCTTGCGTTTGGCGAGGGCGGCGACGCCTTCGAGGTCGACGATGCGCAGCAGCGGGTTGGTCGGCGTCTCGACCCAGAGCAGTTTGGTCTCGGGGCGGATTGCCGCCTCGACGGCGGCAAGGTCGGTGAAGTCGACGAAGCTGACCTTGAGATCGGCCGAGCGCTTGCGCACCCGCTCCATCAGGCGGAAGGAGCCGCCATAGATGTCGTCGGTGGCGACGATATGGGCGCCGGCATCGAGCAGCTCGAGCACGGTGGCGATCGACGCCAGGCCCGAGGCGAAGGCGAAAGCCGCCGTGCCGCTTTCGAGGTCGGCCACCGCGCGCTCGAAGGCAAAGCGCGTCGGGTTCTGGCTGCGGGCATATTCGAAACCCTTGTGCACGCCGGGCGACTGCTGGCCATAGGTCGAGGTGGCGTAGATCGGCACCATCACCGCGCCGGTCAGCGGATCGTGGCTCTGGCCGCCATGGATGGTGCGCGTCGAGAAGGCCAGGCGATTTTTGCCCGATGGGGGTGGGGTGTGGCTGGTCATCGTGCGCGCCTCAAATGGTTGATCAGGTCAATGCGGGTAATCAGGCCGACGAACTCGTCGCCGTCGAAGATGATGGCGACCTCGTTGCGGTCGAACACCGGCAGCAGCGCGTCGAGCGTCTGGCTGGCCTGCAGGGTGTGCAAATTGGAGGTCATCGCCGTGCGCACCGGGCCGTTGAAGCGCTCCCAGCGGCCGTCATAGGGACCGTCGACATGGGCGAGGATGTCGCTCTCGTCGACGATGCCGATGAGCTTGCCATCGTCGAGCACCGGCAGCTGCGAGACATCGGAGCGGCGCATGCGGCCATAGGCGTTGAGGAGGCTTTCGTCCGGGCCGACATAGACGGTGTCGCCGGTGCGGTGGGTGCGCATGACCAGGTCGCGCAGATCGCCATGCTGCTCATGCTCCGCCAGGCCCTGTTCGGCCAGCCAGAAATCGTCGAAGACCTTCGACAGATATTTGTTGCCGCTGTCGCAGACGAAGGTGACGACGCGCTTGGCGACTGTCTGCTCGCGGCAATAGCGCAGGGCGGCCGACAGCAGCGTGCCCGACGACGAGCCGGCGAGAATGCCTTCCTTCGACAAGAGGTCGCGCACCGCCAGCATGCTTTGCTTGTCCGGGATGGCGTAGGCCTTTTTCACCAGCGACAGGTCGGCATTGGGCGGCACGAAATCCTCGCCGATGCCTTCCACCGTCCAGCTGCCGGCCACTTCCATCTTGCCGGTCTTGATCAGCGGCGCCAGCACCGAGCCGACCGGATCGGCGAGCACCATCTCGGTCTTCGGCGACACTTTGGCGAAGTAGCGGCCAAGCCCCGTCAGCGTGCCGCCCGAACCGACGCCGACGACCACCGCATCGACATCACCGTTGAGCTGCGAAAAAATCTCCGGACCGGTGGTCGTCTCATGCGCCAGCGGGTTGGCCGGGTTGGCGAACTGGTTGGCATAGAAGGCGCCGGGCACTTCGGCGGCGATCTTCTCGGCCATGTCCTGGTAATATTCGGGGTGGCCCTTGCCGACATCGGAGCGGGTCATGTGCACTTCGGCGCCGAGCGCGCGCAGATGCTGGATCTTTTCGCGCGACATCTTGTCGGGCACGACCAGCACGATGCGGTAGCCCTTGGGGATGCCGACCTGGGCGAGGCCGAGGCCGGTATTGCCGGCGGTCGCCTCGACGATGGTGCCGCCTGGCCTGAGCTTGCCCTGTTTTTCGGCGGCGGCGATCATCGAAAGCGCGATGCGGTCCTTGATCGAGCCGCCGGGGTTCTGGCTTTCAAGCTTGATGAACAGCCGGCACTTGCCGGTATCGAACTTGGTCAGCTCGACCACCGGCGTCTGGCCGATCAGGTCGAGAACCGACGCATAGGGCGGACGCAGGCGGGATGTTGCGCTTTCCGGGGGCGCACTGCCAGCCGCGGCGATCTTCTGCTCGCTCATATCGATGCTCCATGATCAAGCGACCGCCTCGGGCAGAGCGGCAGCGTATCCTCTTTTCCAGCCCTTTGCAGTCGGAAAGAAGATAGATCGTGCCAATCAACCGGCCAGATGGAGAATGTCATTCCACAATCTGGCGGCGCCGCCCTGACAGACGATTTCCTCGGCACGGCCACCGATCGTTGGACGCACCAACTCGTTCGTTGCGAGGCGCAATTTCCGCATGCTAGCCGGGAGGCATGAGGCGCCCCGATGCGGTCGCGCTGATGGCGTCGGGGGCCAAAAGCAGGGAAACCTTCGATGAAGATTATCGCCTATGACAATTTCAAGCCCGGCGTCACCATCGACGATCTGAAACCCTATCTGCGCGACGAGGTCTCGAATGTCTGGCGACTTTGGAAGGCGGGGATCGTGCGCGAAAACTACGCACGCGCCGATGTCGGTGGTGTGATCATCGTCTTCGAACTCGACAGCGTCGAGGCGGCCAGGCGCTACACCGACGACTTTCCGCTGTCGAAGGCAGGGCTGTTGGAATGGCATTTTCTCGCCTTCGATCCCGCACCCTTACCGCTCGAATATCTGTTCGATGCCACCGTCGACATCGCCCAACCCTGGGACCGGACGGCCGCATGATCCGGTCAAGCGAAGGCATCGAGATCCCGACCGGCCTGGCGCAGTGGTGCGATCCGCGCCGCATGGCGCTGGTGATCTACGACATGCAGGTCGGCATCTGCCGCCAGATCGCCGGCGCGGCAGCGATCGTCGAACGCACTGGCATCGCGCTCGAAGCGGCGCGCTCGGCGGGCATGCGGGTGGCGTTCACATGCCATTTGTCCCTGCCGGGCAAATGGATGGGCGCCACCCAGCTGCGCACCGCCATGGCCTGGCAGCGGTGCGATAGCCCCGACATGGTCGAGCCGTGGTTCCCGCGCGATGCCGAAGCGACGCAAATCATTCCCGAACTCGCGCCGCGCGCCGATGAGGCCGTGTTCGACAAGCTGACCATGTCGGCCTTCGATTCCACCGCGCTCAGCTTCGCCTTGCACGATTGCGGGGTGCGCGCCGTCGCACTCGCCGGAGTGGCGATGGAAATCGGCATCGAGCCTACGGTCCGACAGGCGACCGACAATGGGTTCGTGGCGGTGGTGATCGGGGACGCCTGCGGCTTCGGCAACCAGGAAGCGCGCGACCGCTCGCTGGCGACGCTGGGCTTTCTTGGCGAAGCTGTCATCACCGATGTCGCGGGTTTTTGCGGCGCGCTCGCCGCTGCCGGCGGAGACGGGCACCTTGCCAGAGCATGATCCCGAACAGTGGATCCGGTTTCTAGGCAGTTGCCTCGATCTCGGTGCGGAAGCGGACGCCGACAGCGCGTCCGCGCACGTCCCCCCAGTCATAGAGCGCCTGCAAGGTGGCCGCCAGATCGCGGCCACGGTCGGTCAAGGTGTAGCGCCCCTTGCCATCGGGCGAGGCCTCCAGCACGACAAAGCCGATGTCGACGAGATCGGCCAGTCGCTGCGTCAACATCTTGTCGGACAGCGACGGGATCGTCCGCCGCAGTTCGGAATAGCGCATCGGCTGTTGCTTGATCCGCGCCAGGATCACCGTCTTCCATTTGCCGCCGAGCGCATCGAGCGCGAACTCGACCGGGCAGCCGTAAAGTCTACCGCGTTGGGTCATGCACGCATCGTAGGCAAGGCCCGGCAGCGACGGAAGCAGAATTTGCCAGGCCATGTGGCCAGCTAGGCAGCGCAGGGCCGCGTCCGTATCAGTCGTCAGCAGGCCCTTAAGGGGAGAGCGACGATGAGTGTGCGGGACGCCAATCCGGTCGATGCGCGCAAGGCGAAGCGCGTGGCGATCGTCATCGCCAACCCGGCACTCTCGACCACGACCGGGTGGCCGGTCGGCTTCTGGTGGAGCGAGCTCACCCACCCGTGGTTCGCCTTCACCGAACGCGGCTATGCGGTGGAGATCTTTTCGCCCAATGGCGGCAAATGCGAGGCCGATGCGCTGAGCGACCCGCGCGATCCATCGGGCTATTCGCAGACCGACCTCATCTCGCTCGGCTTCCTATCGAGCCCGAAACTCAGCGCCCTGGTCGACAACACGCGGCCGGTGGCGGAGATCGAGGTCGAAAGCTTCGACGCGATTGTCGTCGCCGGCGGCCAGGCGCCGATGTTCACCTATGAGCACGCGACAGGCCTGCAACGGACGTTCGTCGCCTTCCATGAAGCCGGCAAGGTTGCCGCCGCTTTGTGCCACGGCACCGCGCTGCTGCGCTATGCCCGGCGCGCGGACGGATCTTTGCTCGTGGCCGGCAAGACGGTGACGGGCTTCGCCAATGCCGAGGAGGATTTTGCCGACAAGGCAACCTGGGAGATGGGCGCGCTCGAGCGCGGAAAGCATCTGATGCCGTGGCGGATCGAGGATGAGCTGAAGGCCCTAGGCGCCAACTATATCCAGGCCGGACTGTGGCGGCCTTTTGCCGTGCGCGACGGCAATCTGATCACCGGGCAGCAGAATTTCTCGGGCGCCGAGACCGCGCGCGCGGTGTGCGAAGTGCTGGGCGGCTGAACAATCTCGGAAATGCTCTAACTCAACAATCGCTTGCTCAGCCTGGCGCATTGAACGCGGATGTCGGGGATGGCGTCGATCTCGAAGAAGGTGCCGCGCGTGAGCGGGCCGACGGCCAGGATCTTGGCGGAGACGCCGCCGTCGCCGGCGATGATCTCACAATTGGCCGACACGTCGAGGCCGATGCGCAGCGGGTCCGGCCGCGCCAGGCCGCGGTCGACGAGCGAGCGCACGACGCTGTTCGACGAGGTTGAGATGTCCCTGACGATGCCCGAGCAATCGTAAATGCGGGCGACCTCGAAGGTTTCGAGGATCTGGGTGTGGCGCGACTGGACCTGGACCGTGAAGTCGCCGTTCCGGTCGATGTCGACGACGCGCCCGGCGACCAGGCGGATGCGGCCGGATTGCACGGCCTCGGTGACGCGGGCATAGACTTCGGGCGCCATGCGATGGCGGTGGATGTCCCACCAGGCCTTGGTGTGCTCGACGAAGCGGCGCTTGGCGGAAGCGGGCCAGTTCTGCCAGATCTTCTGGTTGAACGGCCGCAAGCCGTCGACGACGTCGCGCCAGTCGATGCCGGCCTTCTGGTTTTCCTTGATCAGGTCGCGGAACCAGCCGACGAAATAGGACAATTGCGTGCCGAGCGGAATGTCGGCGACGTCGAGCTTGATCGGATTGCCCTTGCGGTGCGGCGACGGCAGCAGGCCGCGCCGAGACACCGCGACGATGTCGCCGCGATGGCCGCGCTGCTCCAGGGAGAGAAAGGCATCGACCATGCTGAGACCGGTGCCCAGCACCATGACGCGGCTGTCGGGGGCAAGTGCCGTGTCGGCTTCCGAGCCCATCCTGATTGCATGTCCCTGCGCCGGCTCCTCGTCATGGCCGGTCGCCAGCACGGCGAGATGGGCGACGACGCTGGTGCCATTGGCCAGCGCGACCTCGACGCCGGACGTGGTCGGCGTGATCGAGAGGCTCTCCTCGCGGATCAGGCGCAACCGGCCGGTTTCGCGTTCGCGTGTTTCCAGCTCGTCGAGCAGTTCCTTGAGGTAGCGAGCATAGAGGCTGCGCGGTGCGTAGACCGGCGCCTGGTCCGGGGTCGCCAAGCCGCGCTCCAGCAGCCAGCGCCAGAAATTGCCGGGATCGTCGGCATAGGCGCTCATGCCGGCGGCGCTGACATTCAGCACATGCGCCGACAGCAGCGTCGAATAGGCGATGCCCTGGCCGAAATGCGGACGCCTTTCGATCAGCGTGACGCGCAGATCGGGATTGGGCGATTTCAGGAGATGCGCGGCCATCACCACGCCGCTGGCGCCGCCGCCGACAATGATGATCGAGTTGGCGCGCCCGGTCATGCGCCCTGCCTTGGACGAAACGCCGGTCTCAGGCCTGGATTTTCAACGCCGTCGAGAGCTCGTCGCCAGCCATGTCGCGCATTTCGGCGAGGCTGTGCTGGTCGAGCACCTCGGCGATCGCCTGCCGGACCTCGAGCATCAGATGTCGGACTTGGCATGTCGCCTCGTTGCAATCTTCACAGCGCTGGTACTGGGTGCGGCTGGCGCAAGGAATCGGCGCCAGCGGGCCGTCGAGCACGCGCACGACGTGGCCGACCTTGATCTCGTCGGCAGGCCGCGCCAGGCGATAGCCGCCCTCCTTGCCCTTGCGGCTCTGGACGAAGCCGGCATTACGCAGCTCGCCCAGGATGGCGTCGAGAAATTTCTTCGGGATGTTGTTGCCGGTGGCGATGTCGTTGACGAAAGCGAGCTGTCCGACCGGCAGTCGCGAGAGGTGTACGAGCGCCTTGAGGCCGTACTTGCCCTTTTTCGTGAGCATGAAATCAAAATTTCTCTGTCATGCGACGGCGCGAAACCATCGCTGGCCAAACGCCCGACCTGCGACCCCGCCGCGTCCAAGCTGCCATGACACATAAATTCTAGTGACATGATGTACAAGCCAACAGCTGTTGATTTTGCTTCGTTTTCAGGCGCAATGGCCATTTTGGCAGGCTTTTGTGCCCGCAGGGACACAGCCGCACGGCTTCGACAGCCAAAGTGCGTTGTCAGCGATCATCGCGATACGGTGGCCGCTCATCGTCGCCTCCAGTTCCCAATGTCGATAAGATTACTATACTTACCCCCGAAGACGCGGAATGGGTTTTTAAATCCACGGCTGTCTGAGGCATGGATTTGCCTGGTGAGGGTCGTGGCGGGAAATCTCATTCGTTCCCAGCGTCCAAGCTGTTGAGGCGGCCACCGACTTCGTCATCCACGGGCGGAGCAGGAGCGAAGCTCCGTCGCGCAGAGCCGAGGATCCATGCCGTGACATCCGTCGAAGAATGCAACGGAGGAGAATCAACGTCCGTTCTGTCGCCATCCCCTTCTTCTCTTCTGCATCGTAGCGGCGCTCTGGCATCACGGCATGGATCCAGGGTCTGCGCTCCGCTTCGCGTCGCTCCTCCCAAGACGAAGCTTGTGGGCTTCACCCAATCTCGAAGGACAGCCCGCTTGTCCGCTGCGGCACCGCACCACCAATGCATTTATTCTAACAAGCCCGTCCTGGCTGGAAGGATTTAACTCTACAAGTGCGATAGAATTAGCGGACTATCATAGGGCATTCCGGTTTTGTCTTTTCCAGGAGCCCTTCATGTCCACCATTTCGCGGCGCATCATTCTGCTTTCGTCGGCAGCCCCTGCCGGTGCCGCCTTCCTCGGTCCTGCCATGGCCGACGACCTCAAGGCGGGAAAGGAATGATCGGAAAAGGGGGAATGACGATGACCCATTCCACCGCCGTGCTGTTCAGCCATTTCGGCGCCTGGCTGCTTGGCCTGGCGTCCAATGACAAACGGACAAACGAGGACCCGCGATCGCCGGCGCCGGTGCGCTGGGATGCTGCGCGCGACCGCCTGCCGCCGCGTGACGAGAGTTTCTACTGGGCCTGGCAATACTGGTCGCAGTGAAGGGTAACTCATCCCCTTGAACGGTTTGCCCACACCAGTCCGACCAGGCCGACCAGCATGGTGACGATGCCGGTATAGAGCCATTGCGACTGGCCGGTCATGAAGCTTCCGCTGACCACGCCGATGCCTTGCAGCGACCACACCGCGCCGACGGCAAACACAATCAACGCCAGCAAATTTTTGGTCAGTCTCATTGACAGATCTCCGTTTCGAAGTCGATCGGTTGCGGCGTTCTCGGCGCGATGAAAGAGCCAAAAGAAATGGCCCGAACGCTTCGGCCTCTACTTGGATATTGTCGTTCGATCTTGTCAAACAAGTCGCTGATATCACCACGTAGATCATCGACAATTGATCATTAGGCTGTCGAAAATCCCTAACAGACTGTTACCCGGCGACTCCAAACGTGTGCCACCGCCACGGAACCGACAGATGATTGCCGCATTTCACGCCTTATTCGACACCTAACGGCTGGAGTCTGTCAAAAACGGAGCCATCCCCCAAATATGAATACTACAAAACAGACCGCGCTTGTCGCGGTGACGCTGGTTGCTGGCCTGATGGCCGGCGCATCTTCGGCAGCCGCCGCCGGCCAATGTGGCCGTGCCTCCTGGTACGCCCTTCACTCCAAAACCGCATCGGGCGAGCGCATGAACCCGTCGGCGATGACCGCCGCCCACCGTACCTTGCCTTTCGGCACCAAGCTTCGGGTGACCAACCAGAACAACGGCCGCAGCGTCATCGTGCGCATCAACGATCGCGGTCCGTTCATAAGGGGTCGCGTGCTCGACCTGTCGAAGGGTGCCGCCGGCCAGCTCGGCTTCATCGGTTCCGGCCATACCGCCGTCTGCATGGCGCGCGTCTGATATTGCCATTGCCTGGACCATGATCTCTGGACAAAACGGTTTTCCGCTTGTCCGAGAAAACCGCAATCCACTTTTCGGGAATTATGGTCGGGTGTCCCGCACCAGGCCAGACACATTTCTTACACACTTCGCGCCGCACAGTGAGCCGGCTGCGCCGTTCAGGCCGGATTTTCAAGGCTTTGGACGAAAGAAGCGTTAGTCACGCCACATGACGTATTGCATCGCAGCAATTAGTTGTTAACTTCCCCGCGAGACATTCAAGGCATGACGCTGCTCGTCGTCCCTTCAGTCGCAGGCAGCAGCGGGGTTCTCGATGTTCTACCAGCTCTATGAAATGAACCACGCCGCCATGCAGCCCGCGCGTCTCTATGCCGACGCGGTGCGAATGTTCTACACCAATCCGCTCAATCCGTTTTCGCACACATCATGGGGCCGCTCGGTCGCCGCGACCGCCGAACTGTTCGAGCGCACCACGCGCCGCTACGGCAAGCCGACATTCGGCCTCGACAAGACGGTGGTCGACTGGAAGAGCGTCGAGGTCACCGAGAAGACCGTGTGGTCGCGGCCGTTTTGCAATCTCCTCCGCTTTGAACGCGCCGTGCCCGCCGGGCGCCGGGCGGATCCGAAGCTGTTGATCGTGGCGCCGATGTCCGGCCACTATGCGACGCTGCTGCGCGGCACGGTCGAAGCGATGCTGCCCTATGCCGACGTCCACATCACCGACTGGGTCGATGCCCGCATGGTCCCGCTCGCCGATGGCAGTTTCGATCTCGACGACTATATCGACTACATCATCGACATGCTGCATGCGCTCGGCCCCGACACCCATGTGATGGCGGTGTGCCAGCCTTCCGTGCCGGTGCTTGCGGCCGTTGCGCTGATGGAGACGCGCGGCGACCCTTTCGTGCCCTCGACCATGACCTTGATGGGCGGGCCGATCGACACCCGTTGCAACCCGACCGCGGTCAATCTCCTGGCTGAGGAAAAGGGCATCGACTGGTTCCGCGAGAATGTCGTGATGCGGGCGCCCTGGCCAGTGCCGGGCTTCGGCCGCGAGGTCTATCCGGGCTTCCTGCAGCTGTCCGGCTTCATGAGCATGAATCTCGACCGCCACATCATCGCCCACAAGGACTTCTTCATGCACCTGGTGAAGCATGACGGCGACAACGCCGAGAAGCACCGCGATTTCTACGACGAGTATCTGGCTGTCATGGACCTGACGGCGGAGTTCTACCTGCAGACTGTCGACACTGTCTTCGTGCGCCATGCCTTGCCCAAGGGCGAGATGACGCATCGCGGCACCAGGATCGATCCGTCCGATATCCGCAACGTCGCCCTGTTCACGGTCGAAGGCGAGAACGACGACATTTCCGGCCTTGGCCAGACCAAGGCGGCGCACGATCTGTGCCCCAACATCCCTGCCGACAAGAAGGCGCACTACATGCAGCCGGCGGTCGGCCATTACGGCGTGTTCAACGGCTCACGCTTCCGCTCCGAAATCGTGCCGCGCATCGTCGACTTCATCACCAGCTATGGTCGCCAGAACCGCGTTGCGGTGAAGCCGAAGCTGGTCCGCGTCGCCAAAAGATAGGCTCCCGCAGTGAAAATCCAGGCCAATTGGCCGGCAAAGCTGGCCAGACGGCCAGTGCTGTGCAGCCGATTCTGTTGCACAAGTGCCGCTGTCCTGCCCCTCGGGTAACCATGCTATCAATCCGACCGTCGTCGTAATTGACACGGACTGTAAATCCCCTTTAACCTTTCGTTAATAACTAAGGGTGGACGGGGACAATGATATCCTCATCGATGGCGCGAAGGCTGCGCGTGTACGTGGCGGCCGGGCTGGCAGCAACGGGAAGCTGGGTGGCACCGGCCTTGGCGGCTGGAGCAATGGCGACCGGGGGCCTCACCTCGCAGCCGATCGGCCACTATGATTTCTGCAAGCTCCATCCGGGCGAATGCTCGATCCGCCCCAGCAATCTGGCACCGGCCGCGATGACCGACGGGCTGATGCGCAAGCTGATCAACGTCACCGCCAGGGTCAACGCCGCCGTCAAGCCGATGAGCGACATGGAAATCTACGGCAAGGACGAAGTCTGGGCCTATCCCGACAAGGGCGTCGGCGACTGCGAGGACTATGTGCTGGAGAAGCGGCGCGAGCTTTCGCGCATGGGCATCTCGCTTGCCGACCTTCTGATCACCGTCGTGCGCAAGCCCGACGGCGAGGGCCATGCGGTGCTGACGGTGCGCACCGACAAGGGCGACTATGTGCTCGACAATCTGAACGACAAGGTCAAGTCGTGGGACCTGACCGGCTACCGCTTCCTCAAGCGGCAGGCGATCGACAACACCGGCCGCTGGGTCTCGATTCGCGGTGGCCAGCAGGTCCTGGTCGGCTCGGTTCAGTAAACACGGCTCTGCTTTCGGTAGATACCGAAACTCGGCGCCGCCCCTCATTGTCCTGCCGGACATTTCTCCCCGTATGGTGACGGGGAGAAAGACGCTCTCGTCGATATTTTCGCCAATTGTCGTCGTCGCAAGACGGGCGCCAACGTCGCGGCCAGCACCCTTCTCCCCGTCATTACACGGGGAGAAGCTGCCGGCAGGCGGATGAGGGGCAGCGCGGCATTGCAAGCCGTGCACTCGCGCTTCCAGCAATTCCGCATTCTCCATGAACCATTTCCTCCCGGCCGACGACACACAGCCGTGGATAGAAACCAACCATGGAGACTTCCGATGACTGCACTTATGCGAAATGCCCTTCTCGCCGCCGTCGCGGTATCGGCGCTGGCCGGATCCGCCTTGGCCGATCAGACCATCCCAGGCTGCGCCAAGACATCGACCAACGACCTGTGGGGCGGGCGCTGTTGCAGCAACGGCGACTCGAACTGTCTGGGCGGTGGAAACGGTGGTCGAGGCCACAATGACAATGGCGGCCGGGGAGATAAGGGCGGCGCGGCCGGCAAGAAATGATCTCGACACAGCGGACCGCCGGCGGGCAGCTCTTCAGGCAAAAGCGGACGCGCGTATAAGACTCGCGCCTCCGGCCTCGCTACGGTTGCCGGCCTAGAGCCGCGCGGATCGTGGCGGTGATGCGGCGCAGTTCCGCCTCGTCGAGTTTCTCGATGTTCTCGGCCAAGAGATTGGCAAGCTCGGTGGCTGCGGGACTGAGGCCCGACGTGTCGAGCTTCACGCGCGGATGCGAGGCTTCGGCCAGCCGGGCCAGTTCCTCGGCATCGTCCCAGATGACGTTGAAATAGCCGATGATCTTCTGGATCAGCGTCCAGGTCGGCGCGCCGCGCCTGCCATGCTCCAGCGCCGACAGATAGGCGGCGCTGACGCCGATCGCCGCCGCCATGTCCTTCTGGCTGACACCGCGCTCGCTTCGGAGCGCCCTCAGCTTCTCGCCGAACGGCGTCATGCCCGCGTCTTCATGCGCGCTGCCGCCGCAGCCGGATATAAAGCGCGCCGGAGCCGCCATGATTGCGGGCGGCATGGTCGTGGCTGGAGACCAGCGGCCGGAAGGCGGGCGTCGACAGCCAGGCGGGTACAGCGCGCCGCAGCACCCCGTCGCCGCCGGAGGACGAACCCTTGCCGGTGATGACCAGCACATAGCGAATGCCGCCGGCATGCGCCCGGTGCAGGAACGAGAACAGCAGCGAATAGGCCTCGTCCTGGGTCAGGCCGTGCAGATCGACGCGGCCTTCGATCGGCAGCCGCCCCTTCGACAGCTTGTCCAGCGTCGGTTCGTCGAGTGCGTGCGCGACATGCTGGGTCTTCGGCTTTGCCGCGCCGGCCTGGTTGGCAACAGGCTGGGCCGGCTGCGACGGTGTCGCCCTTGTTTCGGCCGCGAGGTCGGGGATGTCGACGGCCATCCTGCCCTTGAGCGGCTTGGCCGTGCGCGCCACCAGGTTCCACAGCACCCGGTCGTCCTCGCTGAGCTTGGCTTCGCTCGGTCTGGCTGGCCGCCGGGTCATCGATTCGTACCCGGAACGAGCGCACGCGGGATCAGCGCATGAAAATCGGCCGCGTTGCGCACCACGCCGGCGATCTCGCCGGCCGCGGCGCCCGAGCCGGCGAACAGGTCGCCGCGCGCCGGCCCGGTGATGGCGGAGCCGGTGTCCTGCGCGATCATCAGGCGCCGGAACGGTTTTGCGTCGAAAGCGGTCAGCGACGGCGCATCGATGTGGAACGGCGTACCGAATGTGTGCAGCAGGCGGTCGACGGCGATGGAGCGGCCCGGCGTCAGCGGCACCTTGGCGGCGGCGATCGGGCCAAGGGCGGCGTCCTCGACATCGGCCTCGCGGAAGAAGATGTACGAGCGGTCTTGCCAAAGGATCTCGTCGACGCGGTCCGGATGCGCCTTGAACCAGGCGCGGATCGACTGCATCGTCACCTTTTCCAGCGGGATCTCGCCAATTTCGCTGAGGATCTTGCCGGACCCCGTAAAGCGCTGGCCGGATTTGGCGGCGTAGGTGACGCGGCGGAGCCGGCCATCGGTCATGTTCAGTCTGGCCGCGCCCTGCACATGGATGAAGAAGGCATCGACCTTGTCGGCCAGCCAGGCGATTTCCAGCCCCTTGCCATCAAGCGCGCCACGTTCGATGGCGCCGCGGTCGGGATATTCGACCGGTCCTTGCTGCGTCTGGCGGGCAAAGGCGAGGTAGGGGTCCATGCCTGGCGGCCGATTGGCGTCGTCGATATCGACGAGATCGGCCGGGCGCGACAGCAGCGGCACGCAAAACCGCTCCGTCCGCACTGGCGACGCCTCGACTTCTGGTTCGTAGAAGCCGGTGACGAGGCCGGCGCCGCCGTTCTCGGCGCAGATATTCATCGGGATAAAATGACGCTCGAAGAAGGCCCGGGCCTGCGACCGATTCGCTGGCGAAACAATCCGGGCCTCGGCATAGGCCTCGGCAAAAGCGTTGAAGTCGACGCCGAGCGAACCGCTGCGATAGGGCTTGGTCAGGACATGGAAGGCTGAGCGGCGAAAGGCCGCGAAGGCGGAGAGATGGTCGTCCTCATCCCAGCCGGGCAGGTCGCCGAAGGATTTCCCGACAAAAAGAGGCGATAGCGACACCGGAGCCTCGCCACTTCTACCGGATTCAGTCTTCTTCCTCGGTGGCGACGAGCTTCCAGTTCGGATCGCGCGAGCGCGTGTCGCGGGCAAACGTCCAGACGTCCTTGACCTCGGCGACGGTTTCGGGGTCACCGTCGATGACGGCGCCTGCCTTGTCGCGGGTCGCCGAAATCAGCTCGCTGATGATGCGCAGCGTGACATGCGCCTCGCCGCCCTTCATCTCGGCCGAGACGATGTCGGCCTTGTCGATGCCGACGAAGGAGGACTGGATCTTTTCCGACTTGGCCTCGCGCTCGCCGATGGCGGCGACGAAGCCGTCATAGACCTCGCGCGACAACAGGTTCTTCAGCGTCTTGCGGTCGCCGTCGGCATAGGCCATGACGATCATCTCGTAAGCCATCTTGGCGCCGTCGACGAAGCTCTTCGGCTCGAAGGACGGATCATTGTCCTTGATCGTGCGCAGACCCTTGTTGAGGTCGGTGTCGGGCTTGGCGAAGGCGTCGATCGCCGCATAAGTCTCGGCCGCAGGCTCGCCCGGCAAGCGCTTGCGCGGCAGCGAGACGACATTTTCGGGTTTCTGCGCGGCATCCTTGTCGCCGCTGCGGGCCGCCGTATAGGGGTCGAAGGGCGGCCGTTCGCTGCCGGTGCGTCGGCCCAGCACATTGCGCAGCTGGAAAAAGATGACCACTGCCGCAATCAGGAAGAAAATCGTGCCGAAGTCGAAGAATCCCATATCTTCCGCCAATCAATCCCTGCCTTGTAGCCGGACCGCCGGCCCCAAGGGCTACGGTCGCATAGCGTTCAACATTCAAAGCATATAGAACGCAAGGCGCAATCATTCAAATCAAAGGCAGGCATACCTATCTAACAGGCCCAGTGCCAGCGGCGATTGCTCGCCAACGGCCAAAACGATCGAAAAGGGTTGGCAAGACTTGCGCATTTCGTTCCTTCCCCTTTTTGTCCTGGCGCTGCCGCTGCTGGAAATCGCCGGCTTCGTGGTTGTCGGACGCCAGGTCGGAGCCCTGGCAACGGTCGGTCTGGTGCTGGCGTCGAGCATCGCCGGCGCGCTGCTGCTCCGGCACCAGGGTTTCAGCGTCATGACGCGGATTCGGGCCGAGATGGACGCCGGCCGCGATCCGAGCCGGCAGCTCGCGCATGGCGCGATGATCGTGCTGGCGGCGATCCTCTTGATCATACCCGGCTTCATCACCGACATCATCGGCCTGCTGCTGTTCCTGCCGCCGGTCCGCGATCTCGCCTGGCGGGCGTTGAAGGGCCGCGTCGTGCTGGCTACCAATTTCAGCACCGGCGGGTTCCGCGGCCGGCAGCGCGACAAGACCATCGACCTCGACGATGGTGATTATTCGCGCAGCGACGACTATGCGCGCGGACCGGACCACAACTCTCCCTGGCGCCGCCTCAAGGACGAATAGGGCGGCGGTCCAGAAGCAAGGTGGCAAACCTTGTCTTGTCATGCCGACCATGGTAGCGAACGCCCGATTTCAATTCGGTCAGCAATGCTGCCCAGGCAAGAGGACAAAGGCTTATGGCAAGCAAAGATGACGCGGCGCCCGGCGCAGCCAACGGAAACGGCAATGCGGCACAGCCGTCGCTCAACGTCCTGGCGCAGTATGTGAAGGATCTGTCGTTCGAAAGCCCCGGCGCGCCGAATTCACTGCGCGGCCGCGACAAGGCGCCCGGCATCGCCATCAACGTCAATGTCAACGCCAACCCGCTCTCCGACAAGCAGTTCGACGTCAATTTGACGCTGAACGCCAAGGCCTCCTTCGACCAGGAAGTGCTGTTCAATGTCGAGCTGATCTATGGCGGCGTGTTCGCGATCAGCGGCTTCCCGCAGGAACACATGCTGCCGATCCTGTTCATCGAATGCCCGCGCCTGCTGTTCCCCTTCGCCCGGCAGATCATCGCCGAAGCGACGCGCAACGGCGGTTTCCCTCCGCTGATGCTCGACCCGATCGATTTCGCGCAGATGTTCCAGCAGAAACTGGCGGAAGACCAAGCCGCGTCGAACGTCAAGGTGAGCTGAGCCTTGCCTTTGTTTGGATTATGAAGAACCCGGCCTCACGCCGGGTTTTTTGTTTTAGATGAAGACTTTAAGCGTTAGTTCTCGAACATCTGCGATTGGCCTGAGAATCCTATACCTTCGTCATCCTAGGGCGGAGCAGGAGCGAAGCGACGTCGCGGAGACCCTAGGATGACGAACGCGAGAAGGGCTTTGGCTAACCTCCAAGGTTTGTCCCGGTACCTCGCTCCCAACCGGTCTCCAATTTGCCGCTAGTTCCCAAGAACCTTCAACCACAGGGCCTTTTCGCCAAGTGTGGCGACCATGCCTGCGTGTGCGGCGCGCTCGGCTTCGGTCAGGCGCGGCGGCAAGGGGGCCGGGCGTTGGCTGATGGTGATTTCAATCTGGCGGACATTCTCGTTACCCCCAGCCGGCGCGGTGGCGCTGTCGAGGATGAGGGCAGCCTGCTTGCCGCCGATCAGCTCGATATAGACTTCGGCCAGCAGTTCGGAATCGAGCAAGGCGCCGTGCTTGGTGCGCCTTGTGTTGTCGATGCCGTAGCGCCGGCAGAGCGCGTCGAGCGAATTGGGGCCCATCGGGTGCTTGCGGCGCGCCAGCGCCAGCGTGTCGACGACACGGCCATTGTCGATGACCGGGTGGCCCAGCCGGCCGAATTCGACATTGAGGAAGCCGACATCGAACGTGGCGTTGTGGGCGACCAGCTTGGCGCCGTCGATGAAGGCCAGCCACTCCTCGGCAATCTCGGCAAAGGTCGGCTTGCCCGCGAGGTCCGCCATGCTGATGCCATGGACCGCCTGCGCTTCGGCGTGGATCGGCCGCCCCTGAGGATTGATATAGTGGTGGAAGGTCTTTCCGGTCGGGAAGCGGTTGACCAGTTCGATGCCGCCCAGCTCGATGACGCGGTCGTCGCGCGAATCAAGGCCGGTGGTTTCCGTGTCGAAGATGATCTCACGCATCGAATCAGTCGCTCCAGGCGAGCAGAATCATAAGACCGGAACAAAATGGCAATGGGCAATGCTGACGGCCTGGCGTCAGGAGATGGCATTCCTTGACTTATCCCCGGTCAGTTCCGCAACGATGGCTTTGACCGCCGTGCGGGCGGCGTCCATCCCTTGTCCGGTGTCGATGATGAAATCGGCCTGAGGGCGCTTATCCGCATCCGGCACCTGCTTGGCCAGGATCGATTCCAGTTTTTCCTCGGTCATGCCCGGTCGCGCCAGCACGCGCTGGCGCTGCACTTCGGCCGCGGCGGTGACGACGACGACCTTGTCGACGCGGTTGCGGCCGCCGGTTTCGAACAGCAGCGGAATGTCGAGCACCGCGAGCGGCGCTCCGGCGGCCCGGTTGCGCGCCAGGAAGGCATCGGCATCGGCGCGCACCAGCGGGTGGATAATGGCCTCCAGCCGCCTCAGCGCACTGGCGTCGCCAAGCACGCGTGCGCCCAGCTTTGTGCGATCGACCACGCCGGCGTCCGTCGTGCCGGGAAAGGCCGCTTCGACCAAGGGCGCGGCCTTGCCGGCATAGAGGCGATGCACCGCCTCGTCGGAATCATGAACCGGCACGCCGGCCTCGGCAAACATCCTGGCCGTTGTTGACTTGCCCATGCCGATCGAGCCGGTGAGACCGAGCACGATCATGGTTTCGGCACCAGGTCGGCGACGATGAGCGCGCGTAATTCGGCCGTAACCTGCGGCCTGACGCCGAACCAGCGCTCGAAGCCGGGCACGGCCTGGTTGAGCAGCATGCCGAGACCGTCGACCGTCTTCAGCTTCCTTGCGCGGGCCGCGGCAAGCAGCGGCGTCTCCAGCGGCACATAGACGATGTCGTTGACGATGGCGTGATCCGACAGCAAGGCCGGATTGGCGGCAAGGGTTTCATCCCCTTGCATGCCGAGCGCCGTGGTGTTGACCAGCAGGCCGGCATCGGCAAGCAGTTCGCCGGTCGCCGCAGTGCCGTGCGCGGTAACGCCGGCGCCGAAACGATCGCGCAATTCCTGCGCCCGGGCCAACGTGCGGTTGACGATGCGGATGTCGGCGACACCGCGTTGTTTCAGTGCATGGATGATGGCGCGCGAGGCGCCGCCGGCGCCAAGCACCACCGCCGGGCCGTTGCTCGCCCAGCCCGGCGCGTGATCGTCGAGGTTGGCGGCAAAGCCGTGACCGTCGGTGTTGCCGCCCCACAAGATGCCGTCCTCGAACCACAGCGTGTTGACGGCGCCGATCTCTTCAGCCGCCTCGTCTCGCCGGTCGACCAGCGCAAAGGCGGCCTCCTTGTGCGGAATGGTGACATTGCCGCCGCGATAACCGTTCGCCTGGAGCGTCGCCAGGAATTGAGCAAAGTCCTCCGGCGCCACGTCGATGGCCTGGTAGCTGCCGACGATGCCATGTTGGGCGAGCCAGTGGCCGTGGATCTTCGGCGAGCGCGAATGCTTGATCGGATGGCCGGTGACGAAGGCTTTTTTGGTCGCCTCAGCCATCGATCGCTCCAAGGGCACGAAGTTCGGCCAGCAGCGGGAGCAGCGGCAGGCCGACAATGGTGAAATGGTCGCCCTCGATCTTCTCGAAGAGCTCGATGCCTTCGCCTTCGACCTGGTAGGCGCCGACGCTGGCCAGCGCCTTGGCGCCGACGCGAGCCAGATGGCGGCCGATGAAGGCAGGGTCGAGCTTGCGCATGGTCATGCTGGCGATGCCGACATGCCGCCACAGCACCTGACCATCGCGGACCAGCACGGCGGCGCTGTTGAGCTGATGGGTCTTGCCCGACAAAGCCAGCAGGTGCCGGCGCGCGCCCTCCATGTCGGCTGGCTTGTGGAACACGTCGTCGCCGAGCGACAAAGTCTGGTCGCAGCCGAGCACCAGCGCGCCCGGCTTGCGCTCGCTGACCTCGGTCGCCTTGGCCTCGGCCAGCACCAGGGCGACATCCTCGGGCGAAACACCGCTGTCCTGCAAGGGCGCCTCGAGCGCCCGCTCGTCGACGTCGGCCGCAACCGCCTCGACGTCGACGCCGGCATTGACGAGCATCGCCTTACGGAACGAACTGCTAGAGGCGAGGATGATTTTTTCGGTCATTTTGCACTCGGGCGCAGACACAGGCGCGGTTAGAGTATGAGCAGCTCTAGTCGGTAAAGTGGGCGCTGCCCCTCATTGTCCTGCCGGACATTTCTCCCCGTATAGTGACGGGGAGAAAGGGGACAGCTTCAGCGCCGACGCTGTTTCCGGCTACGCTGGCGATTGGCGAAACCATCGATGGCAGCGCCCCTCTCCCCGTCACTATGCGGGGAGAGGATGCCGGCAGGCGGGTGAGGGGCAGCAACGACTTTCGGCTAGATTTCGCGTGGAGAAGACTCGGAAAACTCACTTTTCGCTCATTTATCTCGACTTGCCGCGCAGGGCAACGATCGCCGCCGCCGTTTCCTCGATCGAGCGGCGGCTGACATCGATCATCGGCCAGCCATGGCGCGTGCAGATCTGGCGGGCATAGGCGAGCTCCTCGGTGATGGCGGCGCGGTCGACATAGTCGCTCGCTTCGTAAGTGCTGCTGTTGCCGAGGATGCGGTTTTGCCGGACATGCGAGATGCGCTCGGCGGTGGCAATCAACCCGACGATCAGCGGGGTCTTGGCGTTGACCAGGCTCTCCGGCACCGGCACGCCGAGCACGATCGGGATGTTGGCGGTCTTGATGCCGCGGTTGGCGAGATAGATGCTGGTCGGCGTCTTCGACGTGCGCGAGATGCCGATCAGCACGATGTCGGCATCGTCCATATTGGCCGGCAGCTGGCCGTCATCATGCTCCATGGTGAAATTGAGCGCGTCGATGCGGCGGAAATATTCGGCGTCGAGAACATGCTGGGCGCCGACGCGGCGGCCGGCCGGCGTGCCGAGATAGGACTGGAACACGGTCAGCACCGGCTCCAGCACCGACACGCAGGGCAGGCCCATGGTCGCGCAGCGCTCGTCAATGCCGCGCGCCAGCTTCTGGTCTACGACCGTATAGAGGATGATGCCCGGTTCCTCCTCGATGTCCTCGAACACCTTGGCCACCTGCTTTTCGGTGCGGATGAGCGGGTAGATATGCTCGATGGCCCGCGCGTCCTTGTATTGCGCCGAAGCCGCCCGGCCGGCGGCGAGCAGCGTTTCGCCGGTCGCGTCGGAAATCAGGTGCAGGTGGAAGAAGCTCTGGGGTTTGTTCACAAGGGGTCACTCCAGGCTGTGGGCGGCTGTGGATAAAGCGGGATGGAAAGACGCGTCGGTCACGGGTGACTGTATCAGATGGCAGTTTGTCCACAATTCGTCGCACTGTCAGCTTCGCCGGGCGGCTGGGGACAAGTCTGGGGACGGTGTCTTTTGCCTCTCGCCTGTCCACAGGGGCGGCTTTTCCATTCGCTTCCTAACGCCTTGACTCCAGTCATGGATTCCAGACTTTCCCCAGAACCCTACAGTTTGGAGAGGCAAGCGCGCGACAATATGCTGGCTGGTGTTTTTGTGGGCAAAGCGGGACAGGTGACAACCACCACAACCAACAGACTCTTAGAATCAGAAGAATCTTAGATATAAGAATCTTTGATTATAGAGAGGCTTGGAGAAGCGAGCGCTCGATGCCCCAGAACCGGATCATGCTGGACGTCCTGAAGGGCAAGACGGTGTTTCCGCCTCCCCTCTGGATGATGCGTCAGGCCGGGCGTTATCTGCCGGAATATCGCGAGACACGCCGGCGGGCCGGTTCGTTCCTCGACCTTTGCTACGATCCCGACCTTGCCGTCGAAGTGACCTTGCAGCCGATCGAGCGCTTCGGCTTCGATGCCTCGATCCTGTTCTCGGATATTCTCGTCGTTCCACACGCGCTTGGCCGCGACGTACGCTTCGAAGAGGGGCACGGCCCCCTGCTGACGCCGATCACGGCGCCAGAGATTGCGGCTCTGGAGAGCAAAACGTTTCACGTGAATCTCGAACCGGTCTATGAGACGGTCCGCCGCCTGCGGGCAAAACTGCCCGATGAGACAACGCTGATCGGCTTCTGCGGCGCGCCTTGGACGGTGGCGACCTATATGATTGCCGGCCATGGCACGCCCGACCAGGCGCCGGCGCGGCTGTTCGCCTATCGCGAGCCGGAAGCCTTTCAACATTTGCTGAAAGTGCTTGCCGATCATTCGGCCGCCTATCTTATCCGCCAGATCGAGGCTGGTGCGGATGTGGTGCAGATCTTCGATTCGTGGTCGGGCGTTCTCGATGATGCATCGTTCGACCTGTTCTGCGTTCAGCCGGTGGCCGAGATCGTTGGCCGGGTCCGGGCGGTTCATCCCGATGTTCCAATCATTGGCTTTCCCAAGGGGGCCGGTGCGCGGTACCGGACCTATCGCCAGAAGACCGGAGTAACGGCCCTGGGGATCGACTGGACGGTGCCCCTGGTGGCGGCGAAGGATTTGCAGCGCTTGGGTGCGGTCCAAGGCAATCTCGATCCCTTGCGGCTCGTTGCTGGCGGCAAAGCCCTATCCGATGGTGTCGAGGCCATCCTGAAAACGCTGGGCGACGGGCCGCTGATTTTCAACCTCGGTCACGGCATCACGCCGGAGACGCCGATAGCGCATGTCGAGACAATGGTGAAACTGGTGAGGAGCGCGACCCGCTGATGACTCATTCAAACAGCACTGGCAGCACCAACAGCACCGGCCAGGCAATGATGCGGATGATGGTCGGCATTGCCGTGCTGGTCGTTCTCACGGCACTTTTGTTTTTCGTCGCGCCCGACAGCTTCTATCCATGGGCGAAAGCGATCCACATCCTTGCCGTCATCTCCTGGATGGCGGGCATGCTCTATCTGCCGCGGCTGCTGGTCTATCACGTGGATGCCGAGAAGGGCTCGGTGCAGTCGGAGACCTTCAAGGTGATGGAGCGCCGCCTGCTGCGCGGTATCATCAATCCGGCAATGATCGCCACCTGGGTTTTTGGTCTGTGGCTCGCCTGGAAAGGCTTTGGTTTCCATGGCGGCTGGCTGCACGCCAAGATCGGTGCCGTGCTTCTATTGTCCGCCGTTCATGGCTATCTGGCCGGCGCTGTGCGCAAATTTGCCGAGGACCGCAACGAAAAACCGGCCCGGCACTGGCGGATGATCAACGAGATCCCCACATTACTGATGATCGCAATCGTGATCCTGGTTGTCGTCAAGCCGTTTTAGCTCTTACCAGGGCCCATAAAACGCAGCTTGCTCTTTCACCCAAGCGACGATAAAAGACGGGTCTTCCTTCCCGTCATGCGCCGCCCTTTATTGCTTTCGGCCGCGCCCGGCATTTGTCGCATCCCGCCGATATATTTTCCCCAAAGCAGATTCAGAGTCCGTCTATGCAAGAAATGAAACTCGCAGAGTTCAAGAACAAGAAGCCACCAGAGCTGATCGCTTATGCCGAATCGCTCGAGGTCGAAAACGCCAGCGTCATGCGCAAGCAGGAGCTGATGTTCGCTATCCTGAAGAAACTGGCCGCCCAGGAGATCGAGATCATCGGTGACGGTGTTGTCGAGGTGCTGCAGGACGGTTTCGGTTTCCTGCGCTCCGCCAATGCCAACTATCTGCCCGGTCCCGACGACATCTACATCTCGCCCTCGCAGATCCGCCGGTTTTCGCTGAAGACAGGCGATACCGTCGAAGGGCCGATCCGCAGCCCGAAAGAGGGCGAACGCTATTTCGCCCTGCTCAAGGTCAACACCATCAATTTCGACGATCCCGAAAAGATCCGTCACAAGATCCACTTCGACAATCTGACGCCGCTCTATCCGACCAAGCGGCTGAAGATGGAGATCGACAATTCGACCAGCAAGGACATCTCGCCGCGCGTGATCGACCTGGTGGCGCCCATCGGCAAGGGACAGCGCGCGTTGATCAACGCGCAGCCGCGTACCGGCAAGACGGTTCTGATGCAGAATATCGCCCACTCGATTACTGCCAACCATCCGGAATGCTATCTGATCGTGCTGCTCATCGACGAGCGGCCGGAGGAAGTCACCGACATGCAGCGCTCGGTGAAGGGCGAGGTTATCTCCTCGACCTTCGACGAGCCGGCGGTGCGTCACGTCCAGGTCGCCGAAATGGTGATCGAGAAAGCCAAGCGCCTGGTCGAGCATGGCCGCGACGTCGTCATCCTGCTAGATTCGATTACCCGCCTCGGCCGTGCCTACAACACGGTTGTGCCGTCATCCGGCAAGGTGCTGACCGGCGGTGTCGACGCCAATGCCTTGCAGCGGCCGAAGCGCTTCTTCGGTGCCGCCCGCAATATCGAGGAAGGTGGCTCGCTGACCATCATCGCGACTGCGCTCATCGACACCGGCAGCCGCATGGACGAAGTCATCTTCGAAGAGTTCAAGGGCACCGGCAACTGCGAAATCCAGCTCGACCGCAAGGTTGCCGACAAGCGCATCTATCCGGCCATGGACATCTTGAAGTCCGGTACCCGCAAGGAGGACCTTCTGGTCTCCAAGCAGGACCTGCAAAAGATCTTCGTGCTGCGCCGCATCCTGGCGCCGATGGGCACCACGGACGCTATCGAGTTCCTGATCGACAAGCTCAAGCAGACCAAGACCAACGCGGATTTCTTCGATTCGATGAACACGTAACGGGTCTGGCCGAAACCTTCCGGCCTAAGCATCAACCCCATTCCGGCAAAACCGGGATGGGGTTTTTCATTGTCCGGGATCAGGTCGCATTCCCGATGCGGCGCGGCTGCATGTGGCAGCGGACTCCCCCCGTCGGTGCAAGGCGAGGTTTCCTGATCCTATTGGCGACGCAAGAGATGTTCGAGCTCTTTGGGATTCGTCACAACGGGAAGGCAGACTTGACCGGTGCAGAGCCAGCCGCCGGCTGCGTCGGTCGGCGGCAGGATACCGCCGGGCAGCAGGGGTCGATTCGCTTCCGAACCGATAGAAACCATTATGTCGACCCGACGCGGATCGGGGTTTCGATTCGCAACCGGAACAAGTTCGGGATTGGTCGGATCATCAATTAGCACCAGCTTAAGCGGCTCGATCGCCAGCGCGCAGGCGTTGACGATGCCGGCCTGGCCATAGGCCTGCTGCGCGGCTCGGCCGGCGGCATGCTCGGCGACATTCCAGGCTTTCTCCTGCAGGTCGAGGTCGCCGGTGACGGAGGCGAGCCGAACCAGCGCTTCGATAATCTGTCCGGTGGCGGAAGGAATGGCCTCGTCGACGTCGCCCCTTATGCGGATCGGCACGTCAGTGCTGTCGGAAGCGGTCAGATAGTAGCCGGTCCTGTCTGCATCGGCGTGCCAGTGGTCGAGTTGCTCGATGAACCCACTGGCCTGCTCGACATAGCTCCAGTCGCCGGTGGCTTCGAACAGCGCGATCGCGGCATTCGCCATGGCGGCATAGTCGCTGGACAGCGCCGGGAACAGTTTCCTCGGGCCGAGCATCGAATGCGGCAAACGGTTGTCGCGGCTGGCGGCGTTGATATGGGCAAAGGCCTTTGCCGCCGCGTCGATCCAGTCGCGCCGCGCCAGCGACCGGCCGGCCTCGGCCAGGGCTGCAATCATCAGGCCGTTCCAATCGGTGAGCGTCTTGGCGTCGAGACCTGGCCTGACCCGCTCTTCGCGGATAGCGAGAAGTTTCGCCTTGAGCGGTACGAGCTTTTCGTGGTCGACCACACTTTGGGATTGCTGCGAACTGGTTTGATGGACGACCGGCTTGCCTTCCCAGCCAGGTGGGCTGGAGAGCGTGAAGTATTTGAAAAACAAGGCCGAATCATCACCGAGTGCGGTTTCTATCTCCTCCCTGCTCCAGGTGTAGAACAGGCCCTCCTCGCCGTCGCTGTCGGCGTCGAGGCTGGCAGCGAAGGCGCCGCCGTCGACCCGCATTTCGCGCAACAGCCAGTCGACCGTGTCTTCGATTCGTACCCGGAACAAATTATTGCCGCTCGCCGCGTAGGCCCAGTTGCAGAAGCGGACGAGCTGGGCGTTGTCGTAGAGCATCTTTTCGAAATGCGGCACCAGCCATTCGGCATCGGTCGAATAGCGGCTCAGCCCGCCGCCGATATGGTCGTAGATGCCGCCGCTCAGCATCCGGTCGAGGCTGAGCAGGACATCGTCACGATGTGTGGAACTGCCGTCGCGCAGCCAGGACAGCCACAGCGTGAGCATGAATGGCGCATTCGGGAATTTCGGCGCGCCGCGCAAGCCGCCGAGATCGCGATCGATCATGCCGTCGATGCCCCTGGCAAGGCCTTCCAGCGTGTCGCGATCAAGCACTGTTTTGGCATGCGAACCAGCCAGCCGCGTCTCGACATGCATTGTCAGGCCGTCGGCGCTCTGGTTCAGGCTCGCCCTTTTCTCCCGCCAGGCCTTGTCCACCGCTTGCATCACCTGGATGAAGCCTGGGCGGCCGTAACGTGGCTCGCGCGGAAAATAGGTGCCACCCCAGAACGGCTTGCCGTCCGGCGTCACGAACATGGTCAGCGGCCAGCCGCCCTGCTCGCCCATCGAGGACAGCGCTGCCATGTAGATCTGGTCGATGTCCGGCCGCTCCTCGCGGTCGACCTTGATATTGACGAACAGACGGTTCATGACGGCGGCGACGTCGTCGTTCTCGAAGCTTTCATGCGCCATGACATGGCACCAGTGGCAAGCGGCATAGCCGACCGAGAGCAGGATAGGCCTGTCCAGTGCCCTCGCCTCTTCAAGCGAAGCCGGCGACCAGGCCCGCCAATGCACGGGGTTGCCGCTGTGCTGCTGCAGATAGGGGCTGGCTTCTTCGGCAAGCAGGTTTTGCGGAGGCAATGTCACGATGAAGCACTCGGCGATGCGATTGAACGGGCAAAGCTAGGGCAGTGCGGTAGAGCGGGCAAATGATTTCAAGGGATTCGATTGTCGCGCTGTCGAGCGGCCGGCTTCCTGCCGGCGTCGCCGTCATCCGCATTTCCGGCCCGCAGACTCGATTCGTAGTCGAAACGATCACCGGGAGCATGGTTAAGGACCGGGCGGCGGTTTTGCGCAAGTTCCGAGCGCCTGATGGTGCCGCGCTCGACAGCGGCCTGATTGTCTTTTTTCCCGGCCCGGCAAGCTTTACAGGCGAGGATGTGGCGGAGTTCCACGTTCATGGTGGGCGCGCGGTGGTGGCCAGGATGCTGGAGACGATCACCAGCTTCGACGGTGTCAGGCATGCTGATCCCGGCGAATTCACTCGTCGCGCCTTCCTCAATGGCAAGGTCGACCTGGTCGAAACCGAGGCGCTGGCCGATCTCGTCAACGCCGAAACCGAGGCGCAGCGGCGCTTTGCGGTCCAGAACGCGGAAGGTGTTCAGAGCGAGCTCTATCTGGGTTGGCGCCGCCGGCTGATCCACGCCCGCGCCATGATCGAGGCCGAGATCGACTTTGCCGACGAGGATGATGTGCCAGGTTCCGTTTCGGATACGGTCTGGTCTGATGTTCGGGCGATGATCGACGAGATCGACCGACACATTGCCGGATTTCGCGCCGCTGAAATCATCCGCGATGGGTTCGAGGTCGTGATTCTCGGTGCGCCCAATGCTGGCAAGTCGAGTCTGTTCAACGCCTTGGCGCGGCGCGATGCAGCTATTGTAACGGATGAGCCTGGCACGACCCGCGACTTGCTCGAGGTGGTGCTGGATCTGGAGGGGCTGCGCGTCAGGTTGACCGACACCGCCGGGCTGCGCGAGGCGGCAGGAAAGGTTGAGGCGATCGGCATTGAGAAGGCAAGGGCCAAGGCCGATCGAGCCGATCTGTTGCTTCTGTTGCAGGACGTTGCGGAGCCGCAGGCGATCGCTTCGATCCCGTCGGCGATACCGGCCCTGCGGGTTGGCACCAAGCGTGACCTTTTGGATGGCCAAGCGGCTGTCAGTGCGGACAGGCGCTATGATTACGTGATCTCGATCGTCGACGGGACCGGGGTGGAGGGGTTGCTGGCGGAAATCGGCCGGCGGGCAGCGCATGCGGCCGGCAGCGCCGGCGATATCCTGCCGTCGCGCCTGCGCCATGTCGACTTACTTGGCGAGGCGAACCGCCATCTGCACCGGGCGGTTGACGAGCGGGCTGTCGGGCAAGAACTGCGCGCCGAGGAGTTGCGGCTCGCCGCCGACCGGCTCGGCCGAATTGTCGGCGCCATCGACGTGGAGGACATGCTGGACGTGATTTTCGCGCAGTTCTGCATTGGGAAATGACTCACGTGAAACATTGGCAGCGCATCGCTGTGGCGGCCTCCTTGATTCACGTGAAACACAGTCGCGGACGCTGCGCGGCCCCTCATTGCCCTACCGGGCGCTCTTCGTTCAAAGAAAGCCAAGCAGTTGGCTTTTCGTCCGCTACGCGGACCACTCCTCAACTCCCCGTATAGCGATGGGGAGAAAGAGGCTGGCCGCTGCGCCGGCGCCTTTTCTGCAGCGCTGGCAATTGGCGAAACCATTGATGACAGCGGCCCTCTCCCCGTCATTATACGGGGAGAGGATGCAGGCAGGCAGGTGAGGGTAGAGCCAAGCTGTGATTGCCCCTGCTGTTTGGAGCGCGGATTCACGTGAAACACGGCGAAGACTCGCCACAGGGTTGTTTCACGTGAAACGAGCAGCGGAGTTTTCTTGACAGCATCGCCTTGCGGGGACATGTGTCGCTCAATCTTTTTTGAGTCTAGGACGTTTGGAAATGACCGATCACTATGATGTGGTTGTGGTGGGCGGCGGGCATGCAGGTTGCGAGGCGGCGAGTGCGTCTGCGCGCGCCGGCGCCAGAACCGCGCTGGTGACGCTGCGCTTCGACACGATCGGCGTGATGTCGTGTAACCCGGCCATCGGCGGTCTCGGCAAGGGCCATCTGGTTCGCGAGATCGATGCCATGGACGGGTTGATGGGTCGGGTAGCTGACGCCGCCGGCATTCAGTTCCGCTTGCTCAACCGTCGTAAGGGGCCAGCGGTGCGCGGGCCACGCACTCAGGCTGACAGAAAGCTCTATCGCCTTGCCATGCAAGAAGCGATTCGGCTCCAGAACGATCTCGACGTGATCGAGGGCGAGGTTCTCGACTTCGAGATCGTCGATGGGCGGATCGCGGCTGTTCTGCTGGCCAACGGCCTGCGGCTCGCCTGTGGCGCCGTCGTTTTGACGACCGGGACCTTCCTGCGTGGCCTCATCCACATCGGCGACAAGAAGATCGTCGCCGGCCGCATGAACGAGCAGGCGAGCATCGGCCTGTCGGCGACCATGAGCCGCGTCGGTTTCCAGCTCGGCCGGCTGAAGACCGGCACGCCGCCACGGCTGGACGGGAAGACCATCGATTGGGCGTCGCTGGATCGCCAGGCGGCGGATGAGGATCCGGTGCCGTTCTCTCTGATGACCGATCGCATCGAAACACCGCAGATCGAGTGCGGCATCACCCGCACGACGGCGGCGACGCATGATTTGATTCGCGCCAATCTTGGCCGATCGGCGATGTATTCCGGCTCGATCGAAGGTGTCGGGCCGCGCTATTGCCCATCGATAGAGGACAAGATCGTCAAGTTCGGCGACAGGGACGGGCACCAGATCTTTCTCGAGCCGGAAGGGCTCGACGATGACACCGTCTATCCGAATGGTATCTCGACCTCGTTGCCGCAGGATGTTCAGCTGGATATTCTCAAGACCATCCCTGGCCTAGAGCGCGCCGTGATGCTGCAGCCGGGCTATGCCATCGAATACGATCATGTCGACCCGCGCGAGCTGACCACTGGTCTGGAGACCAGGCGCGTCAGTGGTCTCTTTCTCGCCGGTCAGATCAACGGCACCACCGGATATGAGGAAGCCGCCGGGCAAGGCCTGCTCGCTGGCCTCAATGCGGCGCGCCGCGCGGCCGGCAGCGAGCAGATCGTGCTTAGCCGCACCGAGGCCTATATCGGCGTGATGGTCGACGATCTGACCAGCCGCGGCATCAGCGAGCCCTACCGGATGTTCACCTCGCGGGCCGAGTTCCGGCTGTCGCTGCGCGCCGACAATGCGGATGAGCGGCTGACGCCCCTCGCGGGCAAGCTGGGAATCGCCTCGGCGCAGCGGATGCAGCGCTACGGCAATATGATGCAGCAGCTCGACGAAGCGCGTCAGCTGGCGGTGTCGCTGACCATGACCCCAAACGAGGCGGCGCGGCATGGGCTTGAGATCAACCGGGATGGCGTGCGCCGCTCCGGCTATGAGCTGCTGGCCTATCCCGGTGTCGACGTTGGTTGGCTGGCGCGCGTCGAGCCCAAGTTTGCGGCGGTTGATGCTAAAACGGCCGAGCGCCTGGAAACGGAAGCGAAATATTCGGTCTATCTGGACCGCCAGAAGACGGATGTGGCACAGATCCGGTATGAAGAGAGCCGGCTGATCCCGGAGACAGTCGATTTCGCCGGTGTGCCCGGGCTGTCCAACGAGCTGAAACAGAAGATGCAGGCGCGGCGGCCACGGTCCATCGCCGATGCCCAGCGCATGGAAGGCATGACGCCGGCCGCGCTGGCGATCATCGTCGCGCATGTGCGCCATGAAGAGAATGCGCAGAGGCCCCAGAGGGACGTTGCGTGAATTCTTTCTCTTGGAAGAGCCTACAGGACGCGGCCGGTCCGGTTTCACGTGAAACATTCGACCGCCTGGTGACGTTCGAGCAGATGTTCCAGAAATGGAACCGCAGCATCAACCTGGTTGCGCAGTCGACGGCAGTCGATGTCTGGCAGCGTCACATCCTGGACAGCGCGCAGCTTGGGCGTATCGAGCCGACCGCGAATCACTGGGTCGATATCGGTTCGGGCGGCGGATTCCCGGGCCTTGTCATGGCCTTCTTGCTTGCCGAGCGCGACGGGGCGAACATCGATCTGGTTGAAAGCAATCGCAAAAAAGCGTCGTTCCTGCAGACCGTCATTGGCCAATTCGGCCTGCCGGCGCGGGTGGTGGCGCGCCGCATCGAAGACAGCCATGCGCTGGTCCCGGCGCCGCAGATCGTCACGGCGCGTGCCTTGGCCTCGCTTTCCACCTTGCTGGACCTGTCGGCGCCTTGGCTGACCTCAGGCGCGCGTGGCCTGTTCCACAAAGGCCGGGATTACCGCGCCGAAGTGCAAGAAAGCGTTCACCGATGGGCCTTCGATCTGGTAGAACATCCAAGCGTGACCGACCCACATGGCGTCATCCTCGAACTGTCGAATCTTCGACCTGTCTGATTTGCTCCAGGCGACCCAAAAATGAATTTCTGGCATAGATCCATGATGAAGAATGGCCCCCGAATCATCACCGTAGCCAACCAGAAGGGCGGTGTCGGCAAGACGACCACCGCCATCAATCTGGCTACTGCGCTCGCGGCAATCGGTGAAAAGGTGCTGATCGTCGACCTCGATCCGCAAGGAAATGCGAGCACCGGCCTCGGCATCGACCGCAAGGACCGGACGGTCTCGGCCTATGACGTGCTGACGGGCGAACTGGATCTGGAAGCTGCGGCGATCCCGACGGCGGTGCCCGGCCTGTCGATCGTGCCGTCGACGCTCGACCTGCTCGGCATCGAGATGGAGATCGCCTCGGCGCCTGACCGGGTGCTGCGGCTGCGCAACGCCTTGCGTGCCTCGGCCGACCGTTCGGCCGGTTTCGGCTATGTGCTGATCGACTGCCCGCCGTCGCTCAATCTCTTGACGCTGAACTCGATGGCCGCGGCTGATTCGGTGCTGGTGCCGCTGCAATGCGAATTTTTCGCGCTCGAAGGTCTCAGTCAATTGCTGGAAACCGTCGAGCAGGTGCGCCGTTCGATCAATCCGGATCTCACCATCCAGGGCATCGTGCTGACCATGTATGACGGTCGCAACAATCTCGCCAACCAGGTGGTGCAGGATGTGCGGGCACACATGGGCGACAAGGTCTACGAGACCATCATTCCGCGCAATGTGCGGGTGTCCGAGGCTCCGTCCTACGGCAAGCCGGCGATCCTGTACGATCTGAAATGCTCGGGCAGCCAGGCCTATTTGCAGCTCGCGTCGGAAGTGATCCGCCGCGAGCGCAAATTGCGCGCTGCTTGATTAGCTGCGATGAATATTTAAAAGCCGATTCGATACCGAAACGATCTGGATGTTAACTGGAAGTGTTATGAGCGAAGACCTTTCGAGAAAGAGACTGGGGCGTGGACTGGCAGCGCTGATCGGCGAGATCGATCGTCCGGTGGCACCGGAAAAGCCCGGGATGAGCTCCGACGGCAAGGTGCCGATCGAGTTCCTGACCCCAAATCCGAAAAATCCGCGCCGGCATTTCGGCGAGGCCGAGCTGACCGACCTCGCCCACTCGATCCGCGAACATGGCGTGGTGCAGCCGGTGGTGGCGCGGCCGTCGCCGACGCAGGCGGGCCGCTACGAGATCATCGCCGGCGAGCGGCGCTGGCGCGCGGCGCAGCGCGCCGGGCTGAACGAGATCCCGGTCATCATCCGCGAGGTCAACGACCGCACCGCGCTCGAACTGGCGATCATCGAGAACGTCCAGCGCACCGACCTCAACGCGGTCGAAGAAGCGCTTGGCTACCAGCAGCTGATCGACGATCACGGCTACACCCAGGCTGATCTCGGCCAGGTGATCGGCAAGAGCCGTAGCCATGTCGCCAACACGCTGAGGCTCTTGAAACTGCCGGATGTGATCCGGGACATGCTGGTCGACGGCGCGCTGTCGGCGGGCCACGCCCGCACGCTGGTGACCGCGGAAGATCCGGCCGGCCTTGCCAAGCGCATCGTCGAAGAAGGGCTTTCGGTGCGCCAGGCCGAGGCGCTGGCGCAGATGCCGGCCGGCAGCACGACAAAGGAAGCCAAGCCGGCGGCAAGCCCGGAACAGAAGGACGCCGACACGCTGGCGCTGGAAAAGCTGTTGACCGATACGACCGGGATGATCGTGTCGATCGACCACAAGAGCAAAGGCGGCACGCTTCGTGTCGCGTATCGGTCGCTGGAGCAGCTCGACGAGCTATGCCGCCGGCTGAAGCAGGAGCGGTAGTTAGCCGGCGAATATTCTGATGGAAGGCTAATCTACCAAGGGCTCACTCAAATGGAATTCGCTCGTCATTCCAAGTGCTTGGTACGCCAGCGCCGCCCCTCACCTGCCTGCCGGCATCCTCTCCCCGTAAACGGGGCAAGGGACGCTGTCATCAGCGGTTTCGACAATCGCCAACGTCGCAGGAAAAGCGCCAGCGTTGCAGCCAGCCCCTTTGTCCCCGTTCTACGGGGAGAAAGGCCCGGCAGGGCAATGAGGGGCAGCGCTGACCTCGACGGCTGAGCCGTCAGTCCCAAAACTACCGCTGCGCCAGCCGGCTGCTTTCCACCGCAATGCCAAGCAGTGCTTGGCGCGCCAGCGCGACGGAGAGATCCGGGCGCCGCCGCGTCTGCAGCACAGCGGTCTGCAGCCGGGTCAGCGCGCGACCGAGGGCTTCGCTGCTCCAGCGCTCCAGCGCCTTCTCCACTAGCTTGCGCCGCGAGAAGAAAACCGGCGGGCGGGCGGCGGCCACGACCGAAGCGGCGTTGCGGCCGGCAGATTCCATCTGACCGCGCATGGCCTGGATCGCCTGCAACTGGCGCATCGCAGAGGACAGCACCAGGAAGGGCTGGCCACCGGATTGGCAGTGCCGGGTGAAGGCGGTGTCGAAATCGCCGACCTTGCCTTCGAGAAGCGCGTCGACGGCGTCATCGAAAGAGGCGCCGGAGACGTCGCCCGACATCGCCCTGACGTCGTCGAGGCTGATCTCCTTCTGGCCATGGGCGTAGAGGATGAGCTTTTCGATCTCGCCCCGCGAAGCCAGCCGGTCGCCGCCGAGATTTCGGCGCAGCGCCTGTCTTGCTTCCATGGTCATCGACATGCCGGCCTTGCGCAATTCATCGTCGATGACGGCATCGATGTCGCGGGCCTCGTCGGCATAGCAGGGCAGCGCCACGGCGTTGTCCGCCGCCTCGACGATGGCGCGCAGCCCGACGCCTTTCTTGAGATCGCCGGCCTCGATCAGGATGATGGCGTCGCGGGGCGGCTCCGCGGTCAGAGCCTTGACGTCGTCGGCCAGCGCCTTCTGGCCGCTGGCGTTGCGCACCCACAAGAGGCGCCGGTCGGAAAACATCGGCACGGTGCGCGCCTCGTCGAGCAGCCGGCCCTCGTCGCGGTCAACCTCCGAACCATCAAGCCTGACCACCGAGAACGGATCGTCGAGCGGCAGGCCGGTCTTTTCGGCAAAGGCCTTGGCGCGCTCGGCAACGAGCCCGCGATCGGGGCCGTAAAGCAGGACGATTGAGATGCGCTGGTCCGGACGGGCCAGCCAGGAATCGACCTCGAAAGCTTTCTTCTGTGCCATGGGGGGTGGTTAGCATGATGCTGGGGCGGCTTCCAGCTTGGGTCCGCCAACCTTGGCGCCCGTCCTCCCCTCCGGGGCGTAATGTGAGGGAGAGGAACCCAACTGTTGCCAACCAAACCTTATCTGGCGAAAAACCTCCGGCAACCTTGCCCCTAATTGCGCGCCGCCGCCCAACATCGACAAGAAATTTCGCGGACATATCTTCATGTTGTGGCGGGGAGGCTGGATCGGCCGGCGCGGCCGGGAACCGAGGCCTGAAGGCTTGCCCAGACGAAATCGCACTGGTCTGGCGGCGCAGATATGCAAATATCGTTGGCCAGGGAAGTTGGGTCCAGGCAACATTGGAGGACAGAGGTCATGGCCGATGCTGGGATGTTGCGTTTTCACGTTCCGGAACCGGAAGTTAGGCCGGGCGGAACGCCTGACTTTTCCAACGTGCCCATCCCCAAGGCCGGCTCGGTGCCGCGCCCCGACATCGATGTCGATCCGCGCACCATCCGCGATTACGCCTTCTCGATCATCCGGGTGCTGAACCGCAATGGCGAAGCCGTCGGCCCCTGGGCCGGCCTGCTTTCCAGCGACGAGTTGTTGGCCGGCCTGCGTCACATGATGACGCTGCGGACCTTCGATGCGCGCATGCAGATGGCGCAGCGCCAGGGCAAGACCTCGTTCTACATGCAGCATCTGGGCGAGGAGGCGGTGGCCTGCGCCTTCCGCAAGGCGCTTGCCCCCGGCGACATGAATTTTCCGACCTATAGGCAGGCAGGCCTGCTCATCGCCGACGGCTATCCGATGGTCACGATGATGAACCAGATCTATTCCAACGAAGCCGACCCGCTGAAGGGCCGGCAGTTGCCGATCATGTATTCGTCGAAGGAGCACGGCTTCTTCTCGATCTCCGGCAATCTGGCGACGCAGTATATCCAGGCGGTCGGCTGGGCGATGGCCTCGGCGATCTCGAACGATTCGAAGATCGCAGCCGCCTGGATCGGCGACGGCTCGACGGCCGAGTCCGACTTCCATTCGGCGCTGGTGTTCGCCTCCACCTACAAAGCGCCCGTCGTGCTCAATGTCGTCAACAACCAGTGGGCGATATCGACTTTCCAGGGCATTGCCCGCGGCGGCTCGGGCACCTTCGCTGCCCGCGGCCTAGGCTTCGGCATTCCGTCGCTGCGCGTCGACGGCAACGACTATCTCGCCGTCCACGCGGTGGCCAAATGGGCGGCCGAGCGGGCGCGCAGCAATCTCGGGCCGACGCTGGTCGAATATGTCACCTACCGCGCCGGCGCGCATTCGAGCTCGGACGATCCTTCGGCCTACCGGCCAAAGACCGAATCCGACGCCTGGCCGCTAGGCGATCCGATCGTGCGGCTGAAGAACCACCTAATCCAGCTCGGTGTCTGGTCGGACGAGCGACATGCACAGGCCGAGGCGGAAATCCTCGACACGGTGATCGCGGCGCAGAAGGAAGCCGAGAGCCACGGCACGCTGCATGCCGGCGGCAAGCCGTCGACGCGCGACATGTTCGAGGGGCTCTATGCCGAGATGCCGCCGCACCTGCGGCGCCAGCGCCAGCAGGCGGGGGTCTGACCATGCCAAGACGGACCATGATCGAGGCGATCCGCGACGCCATGGACGTGTCGATGGGACGCGACGACAAAGTCGTCGTGTTCGGCGAGGATGTCGGCTTCTTCGGCGGCGTCTTCCGCTGCACGCAAGGTCTGCAGGCCAAGTACGGCAAGAGCCGCTGCTTCGATGCGCCGATCAACGAATCCGGCATTGTCGGCTCGGCCATCGGCATGGCCGCCTACGGGCTGAAGCCATGCGTGGAAATTCAGTTTGCCGACTACATGTATCCGGCCTACGACCAGCTGACCCAGGAAGCGGCGCGGCTACGCTACCGCTCGAACGGGGATTTCACCTGCCCGATCGTGGTGCGCATGCCGACCGGCGGCGGCATCTTCGGCGGCCAGACGCACAGCCAGAGCCCGGAGGCGCTGTTCACCCACGTGTCGGGGCTGAAGACAGTGGTCCCGTCCAACCCGCATGACGCCAAGGGGCTGCTGATCGCGGCGATCGAGGATCCCGATCCGGTGATCTTCCTCGAGCCGAAGCGGCTCTACAACGGCCCGTTCGACGGCCACCACGACCGGCCGGTTACACCGTGGTCGAAGCATGCCCTCGGCGAGGTCGCCGATGGCCACTACACGGTGCCGCTCGGCAAGGCGGCGATCCGCAGGCCCGGCTCGGCGGTCACGGTGCTCGCCTACGGCACCATGGTCTATGTCGCGCAGGCCGCGGTCGAGGAAACCGGCATCGATGCCGAGATCATCGACCTTCGGACCCTCTTGCCGCTCGACCTCGACGCCATCGTCGCTTCGGTCAAGAAGACCGGGCGCTGCGTCATCGTGCATGAGGCGACGCTGACCTCCGGTTTCGGCGCCGAGCTGTCGGCGCTGGTACAGGAAAACTGCTTTTACCATCTGGAGGCGCCGGTGGTGCGGGTCGCCGGCTGGGACACGCCCTACCCGCATGCCCAGGAGTGGGACTATTTCCCCGGTCCGGCGCGCGTCGGCCGGGCGCTGCTGGAAACGATGGGAGCTTAAGATGGGCGAACACATCATCAAGCTGCCCGATGTCGGCGAAGGCGTCGCCGAGGCCGAACTGGTCGAATGGCATGTCAAGATCGGCGACATCGTGCGCGAGGACACCGTGCTCGCTGCGGTGATGACCGACAAGGCGACGGTCGAGATACCGTCGCCCGTCGATGGCGAGATCCTGTGGCTGGGCGCCGAGATCGGCGACACGGTGGCGATCGGATCGCCGATTGTGCGGCTGAAGGTGGCTGGCGAGGGCAATGTGAAGCCGCAGGGCGGCGACGTTGAAGTGGTGGCCGCCGAACCGCTGGCGAAGCTGCCGACCCCGAAGCCCGAGACTGCCGCGCCGGCCGCGAAGGCGCCGCCAAAGGCGGGTGAGACAGACGTGAAACCTGCAGCGGCCGTCTCGAAGAGCCCCCGGCAGCCTTCCGTCTCCGGCGCACCGCGTCCGGAGGGCGAAAAGCCGCTGGCCTCGCCAGCGGTCCGCCTGCGGGCAAAGGAGGCCGGCATCGATCTCAGGCAAGTTGCCGGAACTGGGCCGGCCGGCCGCATCGGCCACGAGGACATCGAAGCTTTTTTGGCGCGCGGACCCCAAGTTGCGAAAACATCGGGCCTCGCCCGCAACGACGCCGTCGAGGACATCAAGGTGGTGGGGCTGCGGCGCAAGATCGCCGAGAAGATGACGCTGTCCAAATCGCGCATCCCGCACATCACCTATGTCGAGGAGATCGACGTCACCGCGCTGGAGGACTTGCGTGCCGCGCTCAACAAGGAAAAGCGCGCGGGCAAGGCGGAGCGGCCGAAGCTGACGCTGCTGCCGTTCCTGATGCGGGCGATGGTCAAGGCGATAGCAGACCAGCCCAATCTCAATTCGTTGTTCGACGACGAGGCCGGCATCATCCACCAGCATGGCGGCATCCATATTGGCATCGCCGCGCAGAGTCCGTCGGGGCTGGTCGTGCCAGTGGTCAAGCATGCCGAGGCACGCGACATCTGGGAGTGCGGCGCCGAGGTGATCAGGCTTGCCGAGGCGGCCAAGTCGGGCACGGCGACACGCGACGAGCTGTCCGGTTCGACCATCACCATCACCTCGCTCGGCGCCATGGGCGGCGTGGCGACGACGCCTGTCATCAACCATCCGGAAGTGGCGATCATCGGCGTCAACAAGATGATGGTGCGGCCGGTCTGGGACGGCACCCAGTTCATACCGCGCAAGATGATGAACCTGTCCTCCAGCTTCGACCACCGCGTCATCGACGGTTGGGACGCCGCCGTCTTCATCCAGCGCATCAAGACGTTGCTGGAAACGCCGGCGCTGATTTTTGTGGATTGAGGGAACGATCGAGATGCCGGCGGGACAGCACCCCCCTCTGCCTTGCCAGGCATCTCCCCCACAAGGGGGGAGATCGGACGTCACGCCGGCTTTCGCCAATTTTTACCGCTTGAGGGGTGAGCGGTCCGCCGATGCGGCCAATCTCCCGCCTCGTGGGGGAGATGTCCGGCAGGACAGAGGGGGACGCGAAGGATCTCGACAGAGTGTTCCTTACGATCCGGCGCGACAACGAGTTAGGATGCGATGATGAAAGAAATCTCCTGCAAGCTGCTCATCATCGGCGCCGGTCCCGGCGGTTATGTCTGCGCCATCCGCGCCGGCCAGTTCGGTGTCGATACGGTGATCGTCGAGGCCGGCAAGCCGGGCGGCACTTGCCTCAATGTCGGCTGCATCCCCTCCAAGGCGCTGATCCATGTGGCGGAGGAGTTCGAGAAGGTGTCGCACATGGTGGGCGGCAACAGCCCGCTCGGCATCTCGGTCACCGCTCCCGTGCTCGATCTTGCGAGGACCGTCGCCTGGAAGGACGGCATCGTCAGCCGGCTCAACAGTGGCGTCGCCGGCCTGCTCAAGAAGGCTGGGGTCAAGACCGTGCATGGCTGGGCGACGTTCCGTGACGGCAAGACGGTCGCGGTCGAGACCGAGACCGGCGTGCAGGTGATCCGCGCCGAGACGATCGTCATTGCCACCGGGTCGGCGCCGGTCGAGCTGCCGTTTCTGCCGTTCGGCGGCCCGGTGGTTTCGTCGACCGAGGCGCTGGCCCTGAGCGAAGTGCCGAAGAAGCTTGCGGTCGTCGGTGGCGGCTATATCGGCCTCGAGCTCGGCATCGCCTTCGCCAAGATGGGCGCTGAGGTGACCGTGGTGGAGGCCTTGCCGCGCGTGCTGGCGCAGTACGATGCCGAGTTGACGCGGCCGGTGGTCAAGCGGCTCGCCGCGCTCGGCATCGAGGTCATGCTCGGCGCCAAGGCCAAGGGGACCAAGGGCGGCGCGCTGCTGGTCGAGACATCGGACGGCAAGAGCGCCAAGGTCGCCGCCGATAAAATCCTGGTCGCCGTGGGCCGCAAGCCGGTGACCGAAGGCTGGGGGCTCGATCAGATCGACCTCGACATGGCGGGAAAGTTCATCCGCATCGACGACCAATGCCGCACCTCGATGCGCGGCATCTTCGCCATCGGCGACGTCACCGGCGAGCCGATGCTGGCGCACCGGGCGATGGCGCAAGGCGAGATGGTCGCGGAGATCGCTGCCGGCCACAAGCGCAGCTGGGACAAGCGCTCGATTCCCGCCGTCTGCTTCACCGATCCCGAGCTGGTGACGGCCGGCCTGTCGCCGGAGGAAGCCAAAGCTCATGGCGGCGAGATCAAGATCGGTATGTTTCCGTTCGCCGCCAACGGCCGGGCAATGACGAAACTTGGCGAAGACGGTTTCGTCCGCGTCGTCGCCCGCGCCGACAATCATCTGGTGCTCGGCATCCAGGCAGTCGGCCAGGGCGCGTCGGAACTGGCGGCAGCCTTTGGGCTGGCGCTGGAAATGGGTGCGCGGCTGGAGGACATCGCCGGCACCATCCATGCCCATCCGACGCAAGGCGAAGGATTCCAGGAAGCGGCGCTCAAGGCGCTGGGGCACGCGCTGCATATTTAGGATTCAGTGGGGTTTGCATTGGATTCGAGCCTCGTTCGGCCGAGTTCCTTCGCGCCCCCCTCTGTCCTGCCGGACATCTCCCCCTCAAGGGGGGAGATCGGCAGCTTTGGGCTCCGGCGCATTACTTCGATGAAAATTGGCGAAAGCCGTCATGAAGTCCGATCTCCCCCCTTGAGGGGGAGATGCCCGGAAGGGCAGAGGGGGGCGCTGTCCCGCCAACCTCTCACAAGCTAGGTGCGAAACGTCAGCTCGCGAGCCGGCTCACCATCTCATGTTGCGCGTAGGCGCGGCCGAAGCGGTTGGCGAGGAAGGCGTCGAGCGCGATGTCTTCCTGCTTGACGAAGCCGGTTGCCGGCAGGCTGCCGTCGGCCAGCATGTCGAGCACGGCACATATGCCGGAGGCGGTGGTGATCTGGATGGCGCTGCGCACGACGTCGCCGACGCGCTTGGAATAGATCTTGTTGGCGTAGGTTTCTTGCAGCAGGCGGCCGTTCTTGCGGCCGGAGACGGTGACGAAGACGATGACGACATCCTGCAGCGTCGCCGGCAAAGAGCTTTCAAAGATGTCTTTCAGCACGTCGCGGCGATGGCGCAAGCCGAGGTCGTTGAGCAGCGCCTTCATGATCGCGGCATGGCCGGGGTAGCGGATGGTGCGGTAGTTCAGCGTGCGCACCTTGCCTTTCAGCGTCTCGGCCAGCGTACCCAGCCCGCCGGAGGTGTTGAACGCCTCGTAGGTGACGCCGTCGAGCGAGAATTCCTCGCGCTCCTCCAGCGGCGGCACTTCGATCAGTTCGCCCTCGACGATCGCCTCGCAAGGCTCGCAATATTCGTTGATGACGCCGTCGGTGCTCCAGGTCAGATTGTAGTTCAAAGCATTCGACGGGTATTGCGGCAGCGCGCCAACGCGCATGCGCACGCTTTCCAGCGAATCGAAGCGGCTGGCGAGATCGTTGGCGACGATCGAGATGAAGCCGGGCGCCAGCCCGCATTGCGGGATGAAGGCGCTCTTGCCCGAAAGCGCCAGCTGCTTGACCCGCCTGGTGCTGACGACGTCCTCGGTGAGGTCGAGATAGTGCACGCCGGCGTTTGCCGCTGCCTCGGCGATGCGCGTGGTCAGGTGGAAGGGGGCGGCGCTGAGCACCGCGAACTTGCCGGCCAAAGCCGCTTCGAGCGCGCCCGATGCCTCGATGTCGAGTTCCAGGGTGGCAACCGTGGCCGGTAGTTCGGCAGCGGCGAGCTGTGCCGCCGAGCGGTCGACCAAGGTGACGTGGTAGTCACCGGTGGCGGCGAGCATTTCGGCAATGGTCGAGCCGATCTTGCCGGCGCCGACAACAACAATTTTCTTCATGAAACGTCCCTCACCCAAAAGCTGAACTTGAACACATAATTTTGTGCATGGCGTTTGTCCCAAAACCGCTGCGCACTTTTGGGAGACATGCATCAGAATCGCAGCTTGCCCGTCGAAAGGAAGCGTGGAATTGTTCGAAACGAAACTCTGATTGTGCATTCTGCCGAAGGGAATCGTCGAAATGCTCAGCGAAGCCGAACAGGCCCTGCTCTCCCTTCTGCGCGACAATGCGCGTGCCTCTACCGCCGAACTTGCGCGCAAGCTCGGTGTCTCGCGCACGACGGTGCAGAGCCGGATCGAACGGCTGGAGCAGCGCGGCATCATCACCGGCTACGGCGTCCGGCTGGCGCCGGACTACGAGCAGGGGCTGGTGCGGGCGCATGTGCTGCTCACCGTAACGCCCAAGCTCGCCGACAAGGTGGTGCGCGGCCTGCAGGCGCTGGCGCCGGTCAGGACGCTGCATTCGGTCAGCGGCAATTTCGACATGATCGTCATCGTCGACGCACCGTCGATCCGCGACCTCGACATGCTGCTCGACCAGATCGGCGCCATGGACGGTGTCGAGCGAACCTTGTCGTCGATCATCCTGTCGACCCGCATCGACCGCTGAGGACTTGGGTTCCTCGCCCCCGCGAAGCGGGGGAGAGGTGGCCGCGAAGCGGCCGGAGAGGGGGTTTTGTAGGGCGGCATTGGGCGAAGGAAGGTTCCGGGTCATCTGGCACGGCCAGCGCCGTTCTCCCTCTCAGTCTCGCCACCTCCCCCCGCTCTGGTGGGGGCGAGGAACCCAAGCTGGATCGCCGGCTAACCAAATGCCAGCGGAAAGCTCACCACCACGGCGAGGCCAGGCCGGCAATCGTCAAGGGCGATCGACGCGCCGTGTAGATCGGCGATGGCCCTGACAAGGCTGAGGCCAAGGCCGCTGCCCGGTGTCGACCGGCTGTGGTCCAGTCGGTAGAGCCGCTGGAACACTTTCTCGCGCTCGTCCGGAGGAATGCCGGGTCCATTGTCGGCGACGCTGGCGACAACGCGATCGCCCTGGCGGGTCACCGACAGCTTGATGGTCGTGCCGGGCGGGCAATGGCGCAGCGCATTCTCCACCAGATTGGCGAACATCTGCGTCAACAGCTCGCGATCGCCATGGATCCGATTCGCGGTTTCGTTCAGTTTGGTCGACGACAGCACCTTGCCGTCGTCCTCGGCCACGTCGGTGTAGATCTCGGCGATGGTTTGCAGGATTTCGCCGAGAGCGACATCGGTAAAGCGCGCCCTACGGGCGCCGGCCTCGATCTGGGCGATGCGCAGCAGCGCATCGAAGGTCTCGTTGATCTGGTGGCCCTCGGCGCGCGCTTCGGCCAGATCGTCGGAGACCTCGCGGCCTTGCGCGGCTCTGTCGGCGGCGCCCTCCAGGATCATCTGCAGCCGGTTGAGCGGCGTCTTCAGATCATGGGCGATGTCGGCGCTGACCTGTTTCATGCCCTCGACCAACGCCGACAGGCGGTCGAGCGCCGCGTTGACCTGGCGGGAGACGATGTCGATGTCGTCGTCCTTGCCGGTCAGCGGGATGCGAGTGTCCAACCGTCCATGCGAGACGTCCACCATGGTGGCGGCGATGCCGTCGAGCCGGCGCTGGACGCGCGAGGCGAGCAGGGCGCCGCCGGCGACCGCCAGCCCGGTGATGATCAGCGTTGCCCAGCCGAAGCTCATCAGCATGATCGTCTCCAGTTCCTCCGTCTCGGACAGGCTGAAGGCGACCGTCAGATTGTTGCCGCCGATCGAGCCGGAATAGGCACGGTATTCAGCGCCGGGCGGCACGCCGGGCATTTCGGCGTTGAACATCGAGAAGCCGTCGGGAAGTCCAGCTGCCGTGAAATTGCCGGCCAAGCGAATCCCGGCCGCGTCGGTCAGCGAAAACAGCTGTTCCTTCTTCGGGCTGCGCATGGAGTGGCTTTCGATGGTCTCGACAAGCTCCTTCAGGTCATTTTCGGCATAGGTAGCCGCGACGACCGCGTAGGTTTCCTTGATGGTGTCGTCGAGCTGCTCGGCAAGATCGGCGCTCATCATCTGGTAGACGATGGCGCCCGACAGCACGAAGGCGAGCATGAACAGGAAGGCGAACGTCAGGGCGAGCCGGAACGGCGTGCTGCGCAGCAGGCGGGGCCATGCTCCGGTCATGGCGCTGCGTGCAGACTGTAGCCGGTGTTGCGGACGGTGTGGATAAGCTGGGTTTCGAAAGGCTTGTCGATCTTGGCCCGCAGCCGGCTGATATGGGTTTCGACGACGCTGGTCTTGGGGTCGAAATGAAAATCCCAGACGCGCTCCAGAAGCATGGTGCGGGTGATCACGCGTCCTTCGCCGCGCATTAGGACCTCCAGCAGGCTGAACTCCCGCGGCTGCAGGTCGATCGGCTGGCCCTGTCGCGTGACACGGCGCATGATCAGGTCCATTTCGAGGTCGGCAACCCGCAAAACGGTCTTCTGCTCCTGCGCCGCCGGCCGGCGGCCAAGCGCGTTGATGCGGGCGAGAAGCTCGGAAAAGGCGAAGGGCTTGACGAGATAGTCGTCGCCGCCGGCCTCGAGCCCCTCGACGCGGTCGTCGACGCCGCCGACCGATGTGAGGAAGATCGCCGGTGTCCGTACCCCGGCGGCGCGCACCGCCTTGATCATCGACAGGCCGTCGAGATCGGGGATCATGCGATCGGCTATGATCACGTCATAGCTGCCGCTGGTCGCCGCGAAAAGCGCATCGTGGCCGTTGCGCAGCAGGTCACACACATGGCCGGCCTCGGTTAATCCCCGGACGATGTAATCGGCCGTCCTGTGGTCGTCCTCGACAAGCAGAAGTCGCATGGCTGTTCCGGTTCGTGGCCGATTTCGGTGAGAGGCTAGCACCGGCATGGGCCCGTTCCTAGGATGTCGCGAGGCTGCTTCCATACCGCGCCGCCAAATCGATGCAGCGGTACGGAATTCTGCTCCGCTGCATCCTTCGGCCAATCTCGCGGCATAGATCCTCGGGTCTGCGCTGCGTCGCTGCGCTCCGTGCTCCGCCCGTGGATGACGAAGCGATGGGCGTTCCGGCTGAACGCCCAGGCATGTGGACCGTCAATGCAAGCGACCCGACAAGACTTCGCCTAGTCCGATTCCAGCAGGATTTCGTCGGCCTCGTCGGCGGTTTTCTTGAGCGTCATGTAGAGAACGAGACCAATGATGCAGCCAAGGAAGATCAGGCTGGTGAAAATGGTGCCGAAACCCAAGCCGCCATATTCGACCGGCTGCGACAACAGATCGCCGAAGGAGGCGCCAAGCGGCCGCGTCAGGATGTAGGCGAGCCAGAAGGCCAGGATGCCGTCGAGATGGAGCAGGTACCAGGCAAGCGCGATGAGCGCGATGACGCCACCGAACAGCAGGCCAGATGTCAGGTAGCCCATGTCGAAGCTCTCCGCGACGAGGTCGCCGGCGGCGGTGCCGAGCGAGAAGGTGAACAGGATCGCCAACCAGTAGAAGATCTCGCGCCTTGTGGTGACGATGGTGTGGATCGACAGCGTTCTTTCGCTGGCGTACCAGACGGCGAATGTCGCGGCGAGCGCCACCGAGAAGGCGATGGTCGTCGTCTGCAGGCGTACGCCGAAATTGTCGACGAGGTTGTCGGTGACCAGCGTACCGACAATGCTGATCAGCACCACCGCCAGCCAGTAGGCCCAGGGCACGTAGCGCTTCTGCGCGAACTGCAGGACGAGGGCGACGACCAGGATGCCAGTCATGACCAGCGAGGTGACGGTCAGTCCAAGGCCGAGGTTGACGGCGAGATAGTCGGCCGCCGTTTCACCCATGGTCACCGCCATCAGCTTGATCAGCCAGAAATCGACAGTGACCTCCGGGACCCTGTTGTGGCTCGGCGCGGCGGGCGTAGTGGGAGAAAGCATGGCGGACGTCCCTGCGGCTGGTGGTTCGCGGCACTATTTGCCCATGACCTTCATGGCCTGGGCGAAGAACTCGTCGGCGCGCTGGTCGTCGTCGGCGTTGCAGCGTTCGATGCCCTTGGCCTCCAGTTCCGAGACCTTCGCCTTGTCCGCGGCGCTGAGCGTGGCCGCCGCTTCCGCCGCACGAAGGGTCTTCAGCGTATCCTCGCAAGGCGCGGTGGCAGCGAACAAGGACGAAACCGGACTGGACACGGCAAGGCCGCAAAGTGCGATAGCGAGCGCAAATCGTCTCATGAGATGTTTCCCTGTTTGATGCCGGTTGCGGCAATTGAATCCGGCCCGGTGGTGGCCGATCCGACACCAGCACAGTAGGGAAGCGAGTTCACGCTCGCCTGTCCGGCGGTTTACAAATTCGTAAGAATGGGCTGGGGCCGCGCGAAAGGCCTTTACGAACGCCTCGCGGTGCGCTGATAGAAGGCCCGGGCGCCTTGCATCCGCCATCAATGGGGTGACCCGGTGTCCCCGGGCTTGCCAGCGCTCCAGGAAACACGATGACCTACGCTACCCTAAAGCCGGTTTCTCGGGCCTTCAACCAACGCAAGCGGCTGATCTTCGTGCGGGCGGCGGCTGTGCTGGCGGTGCTGCTTCTGTTTCTCACTAAACCGGCGCTTAGCGAGGGCTCGAACGGGCACGAGACGCTCGAACTCTTCGGCTTCTGCCTGGTGCTGGTCTGCGTCGTCGGACGGCTGTGGAGCATCCTCTATGTCGGCGGCAAGAAGAACGAGGAACTCGTCTCGACCGGACCGTTTTCGATAACCCAGAACCCGCTCTACTTCTTCTCGACGGTCGGCGCAGTCGGCGTCGGATTGCTCTATGGCTCGTTGCTGGCGGCCGTCGCGCTTGGCCTTGCCAGCTTCTTCATCTTCCGCGTCACGGCGCGCAAGGAAGCCGGATTTCTGCTCGGCAAGTTCGGCCCGGCCTACCTTGCCTATGTCAAGAACACGCCCCGGTTCTGGCCAAATCCGCTTCTGTATCACGACCATGACCAGATGCAGTTCTCGACGCAGGCGCTGAAGCGCACGTTCTATGACGGGCTCTATTTCCTCGCCATCTTCCCGGCCATCGAACTGGTCGAGCATTTCCGGGCGACCGGCCTGCTGTTCCCGGCCTTCGTCACGATCTACTGATCAGCGGCGCGGTGCCTCGCGACGGGCGCCCCGCACCGCCAGCCAGGGGCTGCTAGCCGCCAAGCGGATGCGGCATGTAGCCGACGAAGCCCGCAATCTTCCAGCTGCCGCCGACCTTAGTGCAGAAATACAGCGTCTGCCATTTCAGCCTGTCGACGCTGCCGTCGGCCTTGGCGACGGAACCGTCGAATTTCTTGTGCAGCACGGCGCGGTCGCCGTCGACATCGATGTCGCGCATGTTGGTGACCCGAAACAGCGCCTCGCGCAGCGGCTCGGCGAATTTCGTCGCCGCGGTCTCCTTGGCCTGGCGCAGCCACTCGTCGCGATAGACCTCCAGCCTCGGGAACTGCAGCCGCCAGGCGTCGGCATTGCTGAGGAAATGCGCATGCATGCCGAAGAAGCTCGAGGCCACGAAATCGCCCTCGACCATCGACCAGTCCTGGCCGATGAAGGCGTCGATGTCGCGCCGCACCAGCATTTCCCATAGCGCATGGCGATCGGCATCGCCGGCCGGAAACGGATTCTTGTCGTAGGGCATTTTCTCACTCTCTCCGGGTCACAAATGCGTCTATCGTCGCGGCTTCAAAGCAGCGTGACGGCGCGCACGATGCAAGCGCCTCTGTAATAAAGCAACATGGATTCCGTGAAAATGTTGCTTTCCAACAGGGCCCCTATGAGGATCGCCCCGATCGCTGTAGATGTCGATCGAAGCGGGGAGCCGCCATGGCATCCCGTCACGCCATCAGAGGAGGTGATCCCTTGCCGAAGCAGTGTTTTGGAACGTCGCATGTGCCGCTGTCGCCGGCAGTGCGGGCCGGCGATTTAGTCTATGTCTCGGGCCAGGTTCCGGTCGGCAGCGACGGCATCGTGGTCAAGGGCGGCATAACGGAACAGACCGAACAGGTGCTCGCCAATGTGAAGGCTGCGCTGGCGCTGGCCGGCTGCACCCTGGACGATGTCGTCAAGACCACGGTCTGGCTTGAGGACGCGCGCGATTTCGGCGCCTTCAACGCGGCCTACGCCAGGCATTTCCCGAAGAACCCGCCGGCCCGCACCACAGTCGAGTCGCGGCTGATGATCGACATCAAGATCGAAGTCGAGGCGGTCGCCTACCGGCCGGTCTAAGCCTCTGAGGCGGCAAAACAACGAAACGGAGGTTACCTCAATGCAATTCGACCTCCTGCTTAGGGGCGGACGGCTGATCGAACCGGCCTCAGGGCTCGATGCGCCGCGCGATGTCGCCATCGCCAATGGACGCATTGCCGCGGTCGATGTCGATATCCCGGCCGACCGCGCCGCGCAGGTCGTCGATGCCGCCGGCTGCATCGTCACTCCCGGCCTCGTCGACCTGCACAGCCACGTCTATTGGGGCGGCACCTCGCTCGGCGTCGATGCTGACCGGCTGGCTGCCAAAAGCGGAACCACCACCTTCATCGATGCGGGCAGTGCGGGTGCTGGCAATTTCCTCGGCTTCCGCCGCCATGTCATGGAGCGCTCGAAGGTGCGCATCCTGGCCTATGTCAACATTTCCTTTGCCGGCATCTTCGGCTTCTCGCAGACGGTGTCGGTCGGCGAGTGCAGTGATCTCAGGCTCTGCGAACCGCGCGAGGTCGTGGCCGCGGCGCGCGAACACCGCGATGTCGTGGTCGGAGTCAAAGTTCGCTCCGGCCGCCATGCCGGCGGCACCAGCGGCATCGCCCCGGTCGACCTGGCGCTTGAGGCCGCCGACCAGGCCGGCCTGCCGTTGATGGCGCATATCGACGAGCCGCCGCCCGGCCGCTCGGAAGTGCTGCCGCGCCTGCGCAAGGGCGACATCCTAACCCACTGCTTCCGGCCGTTCCCCAACGCGCCGGTGTTCGCCTCCGGTGCAGTGCGGCCGGACATGCGGCTGGCGCGCGAGCGCGGTGTCATCTTCGACCTTGGCCATGGCATGGGTTCGTTCGATTTCGCGGTCGCGCGGGCCATGCTCGAGGAGGGACTGGCGCCCGACGTGATCAGCAGCGACGTGCATCTCTACTGCGTCGACGGGCCGGCCTTCGACATCCTGGTCTGCATGTCGAAGCTGTTGGCGCTCGGCATGCCGCTGGTCGAGGTTCTGCGCGCGGCAACACAAGCCCCGGCGCAGGCGATTGCCAGGCCTGACCTCGGCACGCTGGCAGTCGGCACCGTCGGCGACGTCGCCGTGCTGCGGCAGCGCCCCGGCCGCTTTACCTTTGTCGACGCGGTCGGCGCCTCGCTGGTCGCCGACCAGCGGCTGGTGTGCGAAGGCATCGCCATCGGCGGCACCTGGTGGCCGAACGAGGTGGTCGACGATGCCAGCGAGACCGAGCGTTTCGAGGCGCATCCCACGCATACGCATGTCGAGGTGGCGGCTAGGCACTTTGGGCATCGGCACGAGTGATGAGAGCCAATCTCCCCCACAAGGGGGGAGATCGGGCGTCACCGACCGGCGTTGCTGAACGCCCCATAGACGGTCGTCTCGATCCCCTCCATGCGCGCCTTGATCTGCAGCGCCACATATTTCGAATAGAAGCGAGACAGCGCCAGATTGCCGCCGTGGAACCACAGCGCTTGCTGAGCAGTCGGCTTCCACATGTTGCGCAACTCGCCTTGCCAGGGTCCGGGATCGCCCTTCACGCCGGAGCCAAGCCCCCAGCACGGGCCGACCTTGTCGGCGACCTCGCGCGAGACGATCGCGGCCACCGTCTCGTTCATCGACTGATAGCCGGTGCAGGCGACGATCGCGTCGAGGGCAAGCTCGCTGCCGTCCTCGAAAAGGATGCCGCTCGGCGTCAGCGATTTGATGGCGACGCCGCTGCGCACGCCGATCTCTCCGTCGATGATCAGGTCGGAAGCGCCGACATCGATGTAGTAGCCGGAGCCGGTGCGATAGGCCTTCATCAGCAGGCCGGTCTCGTCGTCGCCGAAATCGATGGCGAAGCCGGCGGCGCGCAGGCGGTCGTAGAAGGCCGCGTCGCGTGCCTTGATCACCTCGTAGAGCGCCTGCTGGCCCTTCGGCACCAGCGCGAAGGGCGTCGAGGCGACGATCATGTCGGCCTTCTCGGTGGTGATGCCGCGCGCCAGCGCGTTCTCCGAAAAGATCTCGAAGCCGACTTCCATCAGCGTGTCCGACTTGACCACGGTGGTCGGCGAGCGCTGGATCATGGTGACCTCCGCGCCGCTCTCCCAGAGGTCGACGCTGACATCATGCCCCGAGCTTGCCGCGCCGATGACGGCGACCTTCCTGCCGCGGAATTTCTCGCCGCTGGAGTACTGGCAGGAATGCAGCAACTCGCCCTTGAATTGATCGGCGCCCGGCAGATCGATCTGCCGCGGGGGGCCATAGGCGCCGGTGGCAAACACGATGTGCTTCGGCTTCAGGGTGATGTGGCGGCCGACGCGGTCGACGACGACGGTCCAGACCTTTTCGGCCTCGGCATAGGACGCGCTGAGGCACTTCGTGGCGACCCAGTAGTTGAGCTCCATGACGCGCGTGTACATTTCCAGCCAGTCGCCCATCTTGTCCTTGGGCGTGAACACCGGCCAGTTTTCCGGGAACGGAATGTAGGGCAGATGATCGTACCAGACCGGATCGTGCAGCACGAGAGTGCGGTAGCGGTTGCGCCAGGAATCGCCGGGGCGCGCGTTCTTCTCGATGATGATGGTGGGCACGCCGAGCTGCCTGAGCCGCGCCCCCAGCATGATGCCGCCCTGGCCGCCGCCTATGACAAGGCAATAGGGCTGTTCGCCGGCGCCGAGGTCGCGCGTCTCGCGCGCCCGCGCCTCCGTCCAGGTCTCGCGGCCGGGGTCGGCCTTGTGGCGCACGCCCAGCGGCCGCGCCGGCCCCTTGCGCTCCTCGAACCCCTTGAGATCGGTCATCGCGGTGAACAGCGTGCGGCAGCGGCCATCGCGCAGGCGCATGACGCCTTCGCCACGCGCCGATACGGTCTCGAAGCTGAACCAGGCCTCGACAGTGCCCTCGTCCGAGGTCGCCTCGCCGGTCAGCTGCCATGCGGCCGGCTTCGTTGCCGCCAGCGTCGACGCGAGCATGTCGGCGATCGCCTCGCGGCCTTCCATGGTCGTGATGTTCCAGGTGAAGGTCAGGAGATCGCGCCAGTAGCAGTCGTCGACGAACAGGTTGCCTACCGCCGCCACGTCGCCCGCTTCGAGCGCCTTGGCAAAGGAACCGAGCCATGCGGCCGACTGTTTCGATGGTGCCATGTCGAGCATTTCTTCCCTCTTGCCGCAAAGGCGCCGAACACGGCGCGAAAACTCAATTATCGACCTTGGCGCATCGCGCTGTGGAGCGCTACTCCTGCAGCGTACAACCACCAGGACCAACCCGCCCTCGCTAACCAATCGTCTCCAGCCGTCTTGGCAAGCGGTTCATGGCAACCGGCCCATCCGGCGTGACCAGGAACTGGTCCTCGAGATTGAAGCTGGCGAGGCCGTCGATGTAGAGCGGGATTTCGAAGGCCAGCACCATGCCGGCTTCGATCACGACTTCGCTGTCGGCGGCAATGAACGGCCATTGTTCGGAAAAGACCGACTGGCCGACGCCATGGCCAAAATGGCCGCGGCGGTAGGAGCGCAGCCCTTGCCGCGCCAGGCTGTCGCTGGCGACCCGATGCACATGGCCGAGCGAGGCTCCCGGAACAAGGGCTGCCAGCCCATCCTCGAAGGCCCGTTCGGCGATGGCATGCAGCTCGGCCTGTTCGGCGGATGGCGGCCCGAAAATGAAGTTGCGCGACATGTCGGAGGCGTAGCCGCCGACGGTGCAGACCATGTCGCACTTCAGCGGATCGCCGGGCATTGCCTTGGCATCGGCGCCTTTGGCCCGGGCGCCCAGCGTCACGTATTCGGCGGTAGCAACCGGATGCGACAGGCCGGCCGCGGCCGTGGCGACGCCTTCCCGGTAGAGTGCAACGAGATCGGCCTGGCGCATGCCCGCCATGGCATCCACCTGCAACCGGTCCAGCCCGGCTTCAGACAGGATGATGCCTTGCTGGAGCAGCTCGATTTCGCGATGCGATTTCACCGCCCGCAACCGATCGAGCACCGCCGAACCGTCGACCATCGAACAGCCCGGCAGCATCGCTTGCAGGACTGAAAAATCGGTGACCGCAATGAAATCGAGGTCGACGCCGATGGTCGCGCGGTCAAGCCCGAACCCGGTCAGGATCTGGTTCAGCTCGCGGGCGGAATTGGCCAGTTCGAATGTCGCCGGCCGGGAAAAATCGGGCGACCGGCCAGACGATGCGAGACCGGCCTCGATGCGATGCGCCAGCGCATGGCTGGAGGTCGCGAGGTCAGGCGTGGCGGTTTCGATCCAGATCGGGTGGCTGCGGACCACGGCGTCCGGCAATGCAGCCTGCAGCTGAGCCGCGTTGAAATCCGCCACCACGACGCCGATCGGCAGGTCCTGCCGGGCCGGGATGATGACGAAGCCGGCGCCGGCCCGCCGGAACAGTCCGGCCGGGCCGACCCAGGCACCGGTCGCATAGTGGAATGCCTCGGGCGCACAGAGCACCAGCGCCTGCAGGCCAGCGCGTTCCATCAGTTGCGTCGCGCGCAGGCGGTCGACAAACCCCGTCATGAATTCTTCTCCGGATGTCCGAAGCGGCAACGGAGCATTCCGGGTTCAGACAATCAAGCCGGTTTCATAGGCAGAGGTGCGCAGAACTTGCGCGATGTTGGCGGGACAGCACCCCCCTCTGCCCTGCCGGCCTGGCCGGCAGGGCAGAGGGGGGTGGGAAGGATCGCGACAGAACAACTTTCAGTTTTGCCCACAGCATTGTTCGGCGGGCGTTGAGGCGGCTTCGCGTCCAGCCGGCGTCAGCACCCCCGCTACTTGATGGATTCCAGCTTGGCGACGGCAGCCGTGAAGCCGGCCAGCGACACCGGGATGGTGACCGGCTTGCGGGTGACCGATTCCATGCCGATGTTCAGGTTGGTTCCCGACTTCATGGCCTTGATGAGGTCCGCTGACAGCGGCGTGGCGGCATAGGCGCCGTTCTGGTCGCTGGTCTGGATGGCGAGGGTCGTCTTCTGGCCCTGGTCGATCTGGAACGAGGCGCCGGACGGCAGGAACAGTCCATGCGGTAGCGCGAGCAGCATGGCCAGGCCGCCATTGGCGTTGTCTCGGCGCACGGTCACGGTCAGCACGCGCTGTCCGGACTTGGCTTCGGTCAGGTTCTGCGACACCTGGCACTGAAGCTCGGCGGTTGCCGAGCCGCTCGAGCAGTTCACCGCCCACGGATTGGCATCGGCAGGTTTTGCAGTGGAATCAGCCGGTTTGGGCTGGGCCGGCTTGGCGTCTTCGGCAAGGGCCGGTCCCGTGCCCGACAGGACCAGCCACAGGGCGGCTGAACTTGCGATCATTAGATTAGCGTGAGCTAAACTTAAGGACATTTTCTTTAAGCCCCGCATTCTTTCTTTCCCCGTCAGGTATTCTCGTCGGTGGGGCTTGATACAACACTCGGGACTGTTTCGGAAGCCGGGCCGGAGCCAAGAAAGCCGGCAAAAATACTGTGACCTTTGGGACACACGACAGAAATTTGGAGGAAAGCCATAGAAATCGAAGGATTCGCGACTCGCTCTACAATACAATTCGAGTATGAATTCACACGCGGGACGTGCAGTCCCAAAGGACTCGCCAGGGATGAGAAAACCCGAGGATACTCGGCTGGGTGGTGAGATGGCGGCGCGTGGGGAGGATTTCCGCGTGCGCGCCGGCTATCGCCGTTCGCAAATTGCCAGGCATCTGTGGAAGACGACGGCGCTGACGACGCTGGCGCTCGGCCTTTCGGGCATGTCGGCCTATGCCGATCCGAACGGATTGTGGCAGCCGCAGGTGCGCGCCATTGTCGGCGCCGACAACAATGGCGGCAACGCCGCGCTCGAAGGCTTCATCCCGCTCAAGCAGACGGCCGAATCGGTGCTGTTCCTGGATGTCCGGGCCAAGCACGATTTCAAGGACGGCTTCGGCCAGGATGTCGGCCTCGGCATTCGCCGGATCGTCAACCCGGACCTGATGATCGGCGGCTACGCCTATCTCAACGTCGAGAACTTCAACAGCAACCAGTTCACCGCCGCGACGCTCGGCGCCGAGGCGATCACGCCGCATTTCGACGCGCATGTGAACGTCTATCTGCCGATCAAAGGCGACTACAACGATCACTCGGTCGACTCGACCCTGTCGATGGTCGGAAACCAGTTGCTCGAGCAGATCTCGGTGCTCGATCATCGCCAATATGCGGCGTGGGGTATCGAGGGCGAGGTCGGCGCACAGGTGCCGATCAACCTGCCCGACAAGCATTCGCTGCGGCTGGATATCGGCGGCTATCACTTCGAGGATCCGCACGGCGACGACCACAGCGTCACCGGTGCCAAGGCCGGGTTCGAGTATACGATCGGCGATGTCTTCGGCAGCAACACCTCGCTGGTGTTCGCCGGCGAGGTCCGCAACGACAATCGCGACGACACCCAGTTCGCCGGCAGCGTCCGGCTGAACATCCCGTTCAATCCCGGCCATGGCGCGGACAATGCCGCCAACGGGGCTGCCAATGGGGCCGAAAGCGGGCCGGAGCCGGTCTATCCGGTCAGCGAAGGCCTGCGCAAACGCGTCAACGAGCGCGTGCGCGGCGATATCGGCGTCAGGATCCAGTCGCAGGACGTCAACGGCGGCACGACGACGCGCCTCGCCATCAATGCCGCCACGGGCGCTGCTTTCGGCAAGTTCTTCTTCGCCGACGGCGGCAATTCGCTCGGCCTCGGCACGATTGGCGATCCGACGACGCTGGACGATGCGGTGACCAAGGCCGGCAACGGCTTCGTCGTGGCGCTTGGCGGCAGCGGCAATCTCACCACCGGCGGCGTGACGCTGACCAATGGCCAGACCGTCATCGGCGGTGGCAGCAGTGTCACCGCCCTGCTTTTCGGCGGCGGCACCAGCAGCTTCAACCTGGGCGGCAGCAACGGCACGATCCAGGGCACCAACCCGGCCAACAACGTCATTACGCTGGGCAATGGCAACACGCTGAACGGCATCACCATCACCGGCGGCGCCGACGGCATCTTCGGCAACAACATCTCCGGCGCCACGCTGACCAACGTCACGGTGACCGGGGCCGGTGGCAATGGCGCCGACTTCACCGGCACCTCGACCGGCATAAAGGGCTCGGACTTCACGGCTGAGAACAACGGCCTCGACGGCCTGCATATCGAGGGCGACGGCACCTACAATTTCACCGGCACGACGCTGCTGCAGGGCAATGGCGACGACGGGCTCGATGCCACCGGCAAGGGCACCTACACATTCGCGACGCTCAATGCGAAGGACAATGCCGACCGCGGCATTACCGTGCAGGGCACCGCGACATCAGGCAGCTTCACCACCAGCGGCGGCACCGTGTCGGGGAATGGCGGCACCGCCGTCTTCATCGACCCGATCACCGCGCATGCGGTGCTGGATTCGATCACCCAGTCCGGCGGCACGTCGGGCGTCGTGCTCGATCAGGTCTCGGGCAGCTTCACCGTCAACGGCGCGACGACAATCTCGAACACGACCGGACCGGCGATCGCCATTTCGAATTCGCCGGCGGCGATCCGCTTCGGCGATGTCGCGATCACGGCCCCCGGCGGCGACGGCATTTCGTTTGCCGGCGTCAATGCGGCGGTGGTCGCCGGCAACATCGTCATTTCCGGCCTGGGCGTTGGCACCGGCCTCGACTTCTCCGGCAGCCGTACGAATTTCACCGCACAGTCGCTCAACATCACCGGCACCGGGGCTGCCGGCTCGATCGGCATCGATCTCTCGTCGCCGACCTCGGGCGGCGCAACGATCGCCATCACCAATGGCGGCACGATCGTCGGGGTCGACACCGGCGTGCGCTTCGGTATTGCCGGCTCGCTGGCCAATTCGGCCAATGCCGAGTTCAGCTTCGGTGGCGGCTCTATTGCCGGCATCACCGCTTCGCTCGACGCGCGCGGCCTCAACCAGACGCTCGGCCACTACGCGTTCGGCTCGACGACGTTCAGTGGCCCGCAACTGTTCGACGTGCAGAATCTGATCTTCGTCGGCGCTTCCGCGACCGGCTCGGGCACCGGCTCCTCGCTTTCGGACCTGGCTTCGATCGCAACAGCCGATGCCAACACCGACGCAGATGCGATCTTCGTGTTGGTCAATCGCGGTACGGCCATCGACGATGCCGACGGCTTCTCGCTCAACGCCGGGCAGACGCTGGCTTCGTTCGGCAACGGGCGGACCTTCTCGCTCGGCGGCATCCCGGTCAACATTACCGGTGACAACATCACACACAGCGGCGCTGTCACAGATGCGGGAGGTGCTGCGACGCTGACCGATTCCGGCAGCGGCGATGTCGTTACCCTGGCCAACAACAGCTCGCTGCTCGATTTCAACATCGCCGGCGGCAGCGCCAACGGCGTCCACGGCAGCAACATCAGCAATATCACGATCTCGGGCCTGAATGTTTCGGGCGCTGGGCTCAATGGCGTGCTGTTTGACAACGGCAACATCGACAGCAGAGCCGCCGTCAACAATTTGAACTCGAGCGGCAATACAGGCGATGGCCTGCGGATCCAAGGTGGCAGCGGCTTCAATTTCACCGGTACGACGACGCTCACGAACAACACTGGCGACGGCCTGCACATCCTCGGTGGTACCGGCTTTTTAGGTGGATTCTATGGTTTCGAGACGGTCGACGCGAAGGATAATGGCGGCGACGGCGTCTTCTTCGGTGCGACCGGCCCCGCAATACTGAAGATCACTGGCGGCACTATTTCGGGCAACGGCCTCATGGCCTTCGAGACCGAAGCTATAGGGGGGGGGATCTTCAGCCCCGACCTCGATGTCACGCTGGACACGGTGAGCCAGTCCGGTGGACAGAGTGGGATCAGTCTGTCGCGCGCCGAGGGTAATTTCTCCGTTACTGGCACGACGACGATTTCCAACACCGCGCTTGACGGCATTGCGATCTCAGCAAGCACCGCCACGGTTGATTTCGGTGGCGCCGTCACCATCACTCAGCCATCCGGCAACGGCATCTCGCTCACCAACGATTCCGGCGCCGTCACGTTCGGCCAGGTGACGATCAACCAGCCAGGCCTGAACGGTATCGACGTTTCGAGCATCAACGGCACGATCGGCTTCGGCAACATCGACATCACTGGGCTGCCCACCGGCCGGACCGGGCTCGACCTGTCGGGCAGCCAGTCGACCTTCACCGCCACCTCGCTCGAGATCGCCGGCGCCGGCAGTTCGACCGGCATCGATCTTTCCGGCACTACCGGCGGCTCGGTGACGATTGGCACCGGCACCATTTCGGCCGGCACCGGCGTGCAGATGGGCACGCATGGCGCGGCTGGAACCACTGCCGACACGACCTTCTCGTTCGGCGGCGGATCTATCACCGGCACAACGGCTTCGCTCGACATGCGCGGCCTGAACCCGGGCAGCGGCACCTATGCCTTCCACGACACGGTGCTGAACGGGCCGCAGCTATTCGACGTCGCCAATGTCATCTATGTCGGCGCCACCAGCACCGGCCTCGGCGATGGCTCCAGCGCCAGCAATTTGATCAATGCCGCCGCCGCCGATAATCTGACCACCAGTGCCAGCACGATCTTCGTTCTGGTCAAGACGGCAGCCGTCCAGACCACCAACACCGACGCCGACGGCTTCACGCTGGCCAGCGGCCAGTCGATCGTCTCCTTCGCCAATGGCGGCACCGTCACGCTGGGCGGGCCGCCCGCCAACGTCACCGGCACCCACGTCGTCACCGGCGCGACGCAGGCCGATCCGACCGGCTTTGGCGGGGCAACGCTCAACAACACAACCAACAGCACCATCGACCTCGCCAACGGCAACCTCGTCAAGAACCTCAGCGTCAGTAACGGCATAGGCGTTGCCATCGATGGAACCGGGGTCAACGGCCTGAACGTCGGTGGCGTAACGATCGCGGGTGCCTCCACCGGTCTCGTCCTCGACGGCGCGTCGGGCACGGTCACAATCGACAATCTGCACATCCAGGCCCCGGGCCAGACCGGCATCGTGCTCGTCAATTCGGCCGCGACCGTCAACTTCACCGGCAACACGACGATTACCGGCAGCAGCGTCAACGCCGTGCTGGCCAACAATTTCGACGGCACCGCAACCTTCAACGATCTCGACATCACCGGCGGCAGCGGCTCGGGTGTCGCGGTCCTCAATGGTTCCAGCGGAACCTTTACCTTCGGCGCGGCGAGCTCGATCAGCACCACCTCAGGCATCGCCGTCAACATCGATGCGTCGACGCCGAACCTGACCTACAACGGCACCATCAACCAGACCGGCGCAGCGAGCGCGGTGAAGATCAACGGCATGACTGGCGGCAGCGCCAGCTTCACCGGCAAGATCACCGCCAGCACCGGCGCCGCCAACGCGATCGACCTGACCGGCAACACCGGCAGCACGATCAACTTCACAGGCGGGCTCGACCTCACCACCGATGGCGGTTACGGCTTCAGCGCCATCAATGGCGGTACGCTGACGGTGACCGGCTCCAGCAACACCGTGGCGACCGGCGCCGGGCTGGATGAGAAGGGGATTCTCATCGGCGGTACCGGAATGACCATCGGCGCGGCCGGCGTGAATTTCGCAAGCGTCACCGTGGATGGCTCGGGCGGTATCGTTTCCAGCGGCATCGTCATAGCAAATACGAGCGGCGGCAATGTCACCTTCGGGGCCGTCGACATCAGCCGCGTCAATGGCGATGCCATCCGTCTGACCAATGTCGCCAGCGGCATCTACACGTTCAATGGCACGACGAGCATCGCGACAGTTGTCGGCAACGGCCCCGGTTTCGTGGCGCAAGGTAGCGGCGCGACCGTCAATGTCGGCAACCTGGTGACGACGCTGGTTTCGGGCGCCGACGTCAGCCTGACCAACAACACCGGCACGATCGGCATCGGCGGCACTATCACCAATTCCGGCACTGGCGACGGCGTCGTCGTCTCCGGCGGCGGCGCGGCGATCACGGTTTCGGCCGGCATATCCAGTTCGGCAGGCGCACCGGGCGCGGCGGTCAAGGTCGACGGCACCACCGGCGGCTCGGTCACCTTCAGCGGCAGCGTTACCTCGTCCGGCACCGGCAACCTGTTTGCCATCGGCACCACGACGGCGCTGACCAACAGTGCGATCAGCTTCACCGGTCCAGCGCTGACGGCGACCGGCGGCGGCGGGGCCGTGATTGGCGGGCTTGGCGCCGGCGCGAGCTTCAGCGCTACAACTCCGCTCTCCGTCACCAATTCAACCGGAACCGGGCTTGCCGTTTCGAATGTCGCCGGTACGGCGACGTTCGGCGCGGTCACGGCCAGCGGCAGCGCAACGGGCATCAGCCTGTCGGGCAATTCGGGCACGATCACCTTCGGCACCACCAACGTCACCAATGTCGGGCTGAACCAGACCGGCGTCAGCGTTGCCGGCACCAATTCGGGCACGCTGTCCTTCGCCAGCCTCGGCATCGCCATGACCGGCAATGGCGCCACCGGCATCACCTTCGCCAATGCCGTGGTCAACGGCACCATCACCGCGCGCGATTTCGACCTGACCAGCGCGAGTTCGACCGGCACGACGGCGGTCAACCTCTCCAACACCACCGGCACCGGCACCATCCAGCTCGGCGATCCCGGTGCACCCGCCAACACGACCGCTTCCACCATCGGCGGGGCTGGCAATGGCCCGGGCATCGGCTTCCAGTTCAGCAACACGACCGCGGTCAACTTCATCTATGGCGACGGCGAGGGTGCCGCGGACAAGCTGTCGACGGTCAAGGCGGTCGACATCCTGAATTCGACCGGCGGCTTCCCGGCCGGCGGCACCTACAATTTCAAGGACGTCAACGGCGCCACCGGCGGCTTCATCGGCGACATTTCCGAAGCGCAGGGCTCGACCATCTATTATGTCGACCCGAACGGCACCGGCGACGGCACCGCCGACAATCCAGGCTCGATCGCAGGCGCCGAAGCCTCAGGCGCCAAGATCATTGCGCTGATCGACAGGTCGCAGAACGGCACCAGCAATTTGATCAACATGATGCTGGCGCAGCAGAATGGCGGCGGCAACAACACACTGAACCTCGCCGACGGCCAGATCCTGATCGGCCTCAAGGCCGGCGACTCCATCGACACCGCGCCCTATGGCGGTGTCGGCGGCACGCTCGGCGGCAACTTCAAGTTCAGCAACATCAATTCGTCGAGCATCATCGATGCGCCTGCCGGCGTCGACACCGTGCTGCCGACGCTGACGACGGCGAGCGGCAACACGGTCGACTTCACCGGCCGCGCCAGCATCGACAACGTCATCATCAGCAACACCGGCACCGGCATTGGCGTCTCCGGCACCGCCATCACCGAGTTTGTGCTCAACCGGGCGACGATCGCCGGTGGCGACGGTGGCGCACTGTCGATCGTCGACGGCGCGGCCAACAGCGAGGTCGCGCTGTCGAACCTCACCCTCTCGGCCACGGGCGGCAACATCGCTTCGGTCAACGGCACGGCTGGCGCCGGCACCATGAAGGTTAGCGCCTTCTCCGACATCACGCTTCTCGGCAACAAGGGCGAAGTCGGCGGCCTCCTGTTGACGACCGCCATTTTCGACGCCAATGCGGCCACCCCCGGCATAGACGAGGTCGATGGCGGCGCCTTTGTCGCCGGCACCACGGCGAACCGCGTCGGCGGCTATGGCCTGGTGCTGGTCGGTGTGGCTGGCGACATCAAATTCGACACGACCAATGTCGCGGTCAAGACGGCGACCAGCACAACGTTCCCCGGTCCGAGCGCCATCGGTGTCGTCGCGAGCGGTGCGGTGGGAGGCGGTAACAACATCGACCTCGGCACGGCCACTTTCAATATCGACGGTACCGGCGCCAGCGCCGGGCTCAACAGTGCCTTGTGGGCGCGGATCATCCCGGGCAACCGTGTTGGCTTCTCGGGCGTGGTCACTGTCAACACCGTCGAGGCGGCCGGCCTGGTGTCCGATCTCGGCGGCACGCTGTTCTTCGGCGCGGCCGGCAACACGGTGACGACCACCGGCCAGCCGGCGATCTCGTTCAGCAACGGCACAAGGGTCGAAAACGGCTCTGGCGGCTCGGCGCAGTTCGGTGCCATCAATTCGAGCGGTGGCGGCCAGAACGGTATCCTGCTGTCCGACCTCGCGGCGTCGCCGACGCTTCTGTTCAACGGCCCGGTGACGATCGACGGCACGACGTCCAACGCCATCCAGATCCAGAATACCACCCTCGCCGCGACATCGGTGACCTTCGCCGGCGCGGTCTCGATCACCAACGCCACCGGCGGCGGTGTCGAATGGCAGCGCCTGGCCGGCAGCACCGACACGCTGACCTTCTCGGGCGGCCTCGCCATCCAGAACAGCGGCGGCGTCGGCTTCTCTGCCGACCATGGCGCGGTGGCGCTGTCCGGCACAAACACGGTTTCCACCACCAACGGCACCGGCGTCAGCATCAGCAACGCGACCGTCAGCGGCGGTTTCACCTCGGTCAGCGCCAGCTTCGCCGCCGGCAACGGCATCAATTTGCAGAACCTGACCGGCTCGCTCAATCTCGGCACCGGCACGCTGACCAACACCGGTGCGGGCGCGGCCTTCAACGTCGGCTCGGCCACCAATGCGAGCGGTGGCAATGCGGTCATCTCCTATGGCGGCACCATCGCCAGCAACGGCGCCGGTGCGGCGGTTTCGATCCGGGAACTCACCGGCGGCTCGGTGACGCTGTCGGGCAACCTGACCGACGGCAACGCCGCGGCCGGCGGCAACATCGTCGTCGGCAACATCGACAACGGCTCGGCGGCAACCGTCACCTTCTCCGGCGCCAGCAAGCAGATCCGCTCGGGCAGCACCGACGCCGTCAGCCTCGGCATCCTCGGCGCGTTCCCGGCGGGTACTCCGGCCCCCAACACGAACGGCACGATCAATTTCACCGGCGGCGGTCTCGATATAACGACGACAGGCGGGGCGGGCTTCGTCGCGCTCGGCAGCGGCGTCGTCAGCGTAACCGGCACTAACAACACCATCGCTTCCGGCGGTGACGGGCTGCTGGTGGGCTCTACCAATGTCGGCAGTGGCGGTATCACCTTCGACGACATTTCGTCGGTCGCCACCACTACCGGTGGCGTGCTGTTGAACAACGTCAACCTCGCCGGCAATGTGAACATCGGCGGGCTGACCAATACCGGTGTCATCGGCGTCACCGTGTCCGGAGTGACGACCGGCTCCGGGAAGTCCGTCAACTTCACCGGAACGACCAACATCGACGTCGACACTTCCGGCTTCCAGTTCAGTGGCCAGGTTGCAACGGTCAACATCGCCAATGTCGCCGGGTCCAGCCTGACAATCGACGGCGGCACGCGCGGTATTGATTTCAACGCCGTGATGGGCGGAACCGTCAACATCGGCGGCAATGGCGGTACTGCCAGCATCGGCGCGACGACAAGCACCAGCGACTTTGCCATCGCTGTCGGCGCCAATACCGGCGGCACGCTGAACTACAACGGCTCGGTCAAGGTCAATGCGGGCAGCGTGGTGAGCGCCGGCGGCGGCGACCTCGCCACCCTCAACCTCAGCGGTTCGGTGCTTTCGACGACAGCGTCGACGGCCTTCGTCTTCAGCGGCAACGCCGACGGCGTGTACAACATTTCGAGCACCATCGATCACACGGGCGGCACCGGTGTCCTGGTCGATGGCTTCTCGGAAGGCACGATCACCTTCTCCGGGGCGACGAAGACCCTCAACACCGGCGCCAACGACGCTGTCGTCAAGCAGCCCAGCGTCGGCCCGGGACTGGGCACGGCAACGCTCGCCTTCACCGGCGGCGGTCTCGGCATCACCACCACCAGCGGCGCCGGCTTCACCGCCAGCACCTTCGGGGCCGGCACGGTCAGCGTCACCGGCTCTGGCAACACGATCAGCACCCAGACCGGCACCGCGCTCAAGCTCGACAACGCGACGGTCGGTGCGGGCAGCCTCAACTTCAGCTCCGTCTCGGCCAATGGCGCCGCCACCGGCGTCTCGCTCAACAATGTCGGCGGCGGTGGCATCATCCTCGGCACGGTCAACCTGCAAGGCATCACCTCGCGTGGCTTCGATGTCGCAGGCACGCTCGGCTCGGCGCTGAGCATCACCAGCCTCAACATCGGGCTCGGTGGTGCGAACGCCATCGGCCTCGATCTCAACGGCGCGGTCATCAGCACCGGCATCAGCGCCGGCGATTTCGACGTCGCCGGCGGTGGCTTTGCCGGCACGCTCGGCATCGACATGGCCGGAACCACGAGCGCCGCCGCCATCCAGCTCGGCGACACCGTCAATCCCGGCGGCGCCCAGACGTCGACCATCACCAATGTCGCGCAGGGCATCCAGTTCTCCAGCACGACCAATGCGACGCTGGTGTTCGGTGACGGCGCGGGTCCGGCCGAATCGCTGATCTCGACCACCGGCGGCCAGGTCATCCACGCCACCGACACCTTGCCGCTCAGCGGCAATTACGATTTCGACGACGTCACGTTCGTCGGCGACATCTCGAACCTGTCGGCAATCAGCGTGTACTACATCGACGCAGCCGGCGAGATTTCGGGCACCGGTGACGGCAGCTTCCTCAATCCGGGCAGCGTCGCCCAGGCGGAGGCTTCCAGCGCCAATGTCTTCGTGCTGATCGACAAGACTGTCGACACGAACCAGGCGACCATCAACATCGGCAACAGTTCGCTCGACCTCAAGGACGGGCAAGCGGTGATCTCGTTCATGTCCGGCGATGCGGACATCGACGTCGGGCCGCTCGGCGTTGGCGGCGGCCTTGGCGCGCCGTCCTCCTTCCACTTCACCACCATCCAGGCTTCGACGGTCGTCACGAACCCCGGTGGCCTCGACAATTCACACCCGATCCTGGCCAGCAGCGGCGCGGCCGCGACGATCAACCTGCCATTCAGCGGCACCGGCGTCATCACCGCGGGCGTCCAGAACGTCACGGCCCTCAACAGCGGCAGCGGCGCCGGCATTTTCGTCAATGCCACACTTGCCTCCAATTTCGTGATCCGGGACAGCATCATCACCGCCGGCGGCAACGCACTCGACTTCTCGACAAGCGGTGCGGCGACAGCCGACAAGCTCCTGCTCTCGATCGACGGCAACACGCTCAGGTCGACGGCGTCCGGGCTGGCGGCGTCCTTCGTCGGCCAGAACATCAACGCGACGGACAATTCGATCGCGATCAGGTCGTTTGCCGGCAACAAAGTGACCGGCGGCGCCGGTAGCGGCGGCATCGTGTTCAACAATGTCCGCTTCGATTCCAACGGCGTGGGCGGCACCGTCAGCGCCGGTACGCTTGGCATGGGCACTCCCGGCGCGCGGATCCAGGGCAACGGCCTCAGCTTCACCAACACCAGCGGCACCTTCGATCTGGGCACGCTCAGCCTCGCCAACACTGGTGGCACTGGTGTCATCGCCAACACCAAGACCACCACCTTCACGCTGAACAGCAGCGCCGGCGTGGTCACCACCATCAACGGCGCGGCCTTCGATCTCGATCCGCTGACCGTCAACATGACGTTCTCCAGCGTCAGCGCCGTCGTCAACGGCGTCGCAAGCGGCATCACCTTCGACGGCGTTGCCGGCACCTTCACCGTCACCGGCGCGACAAGCGTTTCCAACACGACGGGCTTCGGCATCGATGCCATCAATACCAACACCGGCACCTTCAATTTCAACACGGTGACGGTGAACAACGCCTCGACAACCGGTGGCGGCATTCACGTTGCATCCGGCACGCTCAATGTCACCGGCCTCGCCAACATCGACACGACCAGCGGCATCGGTCTCTCGCAGGGCGGCGGCACGACCAGCTTCACCGGCGGCCTGACCATCGACACCACGACCGGTACAGGCATCGCCGGCACGGGCGGCACGATGGGCATCACCGCTTCCGCGGCCGCCGAGACCGTGAATGCCACCGCTGGCCAGGCGATCAACCTCTCCGGTGTCGTTGCCGCCATTGCGCTGGACTCGACCTCGTCGGCCGGCGGCGTCAACAATGTCAGCCTGACCAGTGTCGGCGGCACCATCGGCCTCGGCTCTGGCGCGCTGAGCGGCGCTTCGGGCGCTTCGTTCAATGTCGCTGGCGGCACGGCCGCTGTCACTTATGGCGGCAACATCACCCAGGCGAACAACGCCGCCCTGGTCAGCGTTTCGGCCGGACACACCGGCACGCTGACCTTCAACACCGGCACGCTTTCGGCGACCAACGGAACCGGCCTGCAGTTCAACAATGCGGACGGCACTTACAATTTCAACGGCACCACCACGCTCAATGGCGGCGATGCCGGCGTCGACATCCTCACCGGGTCGAGCGGCACCTTCAGCTTCGGCGCCGGCACTTCGATCACCAGCCCGATCGGCACGGCGTTCAATGTCGACACAAGCTCGGCGAGCGTCACCTACAACGGCAACATCACCCAGGCCAACAACGCCGCGCTGGTCGCGGTCACGGGCCACACCACCGGAACGATCACCTTCCAGACTGGCACGCTGTCGGCAACCAACGGCACCGGCCTACAGTTCAACAATGCCGACGGCACCTATCAGTTCAACGGCACGACGACGCTGAATGGCGGCGACGCCGGGGTGGACATCCTCACCGGTTCGGGCGGCAGTTTCGGCTTCGGCAGCGGTACCTCGATCACCAGCCCGACCGGAACCGCGTTCAACATCGTCGGCGGCACCGCCGCCGTCACCTATGGCGGCAATATCACCCAGGCGAACAACGCGGCCTTGATCAGCGTTTCGGGCGGCCACGCCACCGGCACGCTGACCTTCAGCACCGGCACGCTGTCGGCGACCAACGGCACCGGCCTGCAGTTCGACAATGCCGACGGCACCTACAATTTCAACGGCACCACGACGCTGAATGGCGGCGATGCCGGCATCGACATCCTCAACGGCTCGGGCGGCACGTTCAGCTTCGCCGCGGGCACCTCGATCACAAACCCGAGCGGTGTCGGTTTCCTTGTCGCCGGCGGCACGTCAAACGTCACCTACAATGGTACGATCAGCAAAACCGCCGCGGCAGGCAAGATCGTCGATATCTCCGGCGTCACCGCCGGCACCATCACGCTGGCCGGCAATCTCACCGCCACGGGCGGCTTCGACAACGGCATCTTTGTCCATGGCAATACCGGCAGCACCTTCAATTTCAGCGGCGGCACCAAGACGCTGACCACCGGCGTCAATACGGCGGTCGACCTGGCGACGAACGCCGGCGCGACGATCAATTTCAACAATGGCGGGCTGGCGATCAACACCACCTCCGGCGCAGGTTTCAATGCCACGGGCGGTGGCACGGTCTCGGTGACCGGCGCCGGCAATTCCGTCACCACGACGAGCGGCATCGCCGTCAATCTCGACACGGTCATCGTCGCCGCCGGCGGCGTGAATTTCGCCACGACCACCAAGGGCGCCGGCGGCGGCAGCGCCGTCATCATGGATACGGTCACCGGCACCGGCACGGTCAGCCTCGGCGGCGGATCGCTGGTCGCCGGCAACGCTGCCGTGATCCGTATCGGTGACGGCGCCGGCGGCGCCAACACCGGCGGCACCGCCGGTCTCACCTATACCGGCACCATCACCAGCGGCACCGGGCGGGGCATCGACATCCAGGACCGGGCGCTGACCGCGCAGAACATCACCCTGACGGGCAACATCAGCCACAGCGTGGCGGCCCAAACCGGCATCTTCCTCGACGGCAACGCCGCCGGCACCATCACCTTCTCCGGCGCGTCGAAGTCGATCAGCTCGGGGACGGCTGCCGGCGTCAGCCTGACCAACAACACCGGCGCGACGATCGACTTCACCGGCGGCGGCCTGGTCATCAATAGCACCAGCGGCGCTGGCTTCAACGCCACCGGCGGCGGTACGGTCACCGTGCAGGGCAGCGGCAACACGATAACCTCGACCACGGGCACGGCGCTCAACGTCGTCAGCACGACGATCGGTGGCTCGGGCCTGACGTTCCAGAGCATTTCGGCGAACGGCGGCACCAACGGCATCGTGCTCAACACCACCGGCCTCGCCGCCGGCAACGGTGGGCTGACGGTGACCGGCGTGAGCACGACAGCGGGTACCGGCGGCACGATCCAGAACACCGCGCAAGGCGCGCTGTTCACGTCGACGAAGAACCTTTCGCTTTCGAACATGAACTTCACCAATGCCAACACCGGCAACGGCACGTTGAACAATATCGACGGCCCAACGTTCAACAGCGCGGCCCAGGCAGCGATCAACATGAGCGGCGTGGCGACGGCAACGTTCACCAACCTGAACCTGAACGGCGGCGTCCAGGTCGGCATCAACGGCCAGAACGTCTCGAACCTGACCATCGCCAACACCACGGTGACCGGCTTCGGCGACGCCGTCTTCGAAGGCGATATGCGGTTCTACAACCTCACCGGCACGGCATCGATCACGAATTCCACGTTCAGCTTCGCGGCCGCCGACGCCACCGCCGGTGACAATCTGGTCGACATCCGCAACGACAATGGCACGAATCTGACGCTGAACATTGCGGGCAGCACGTTCAGCAACACCAAGGATTCCGCAAACGGCGCTCAGGGTCTCAACTTCGAAGCCTTCGGCACAGCCAACGCGACACTCAACATCTCGAACAGCAGCTTCCTGAGCATGAAGACGTCCGGCGTCGAAGCCTTTGCGCGCGACACCTCGACGCTGAATGTCAACATCACCGACGGCGGCACGGCAGGCAACGGCAATACGTTCGATCCACAAGGCGGCCTCGGCCGCGCCATCGGCCTCAACGCCGAGGACACCGCACACCTGAACTTCAAGATCCTCAACAACAAGAAGATCTATGGCAATGGCGGCCCGGTCATCAACGTGTTCGGCATCAACAATGCCGTCATCATGGGCCGCATCAACAACAATACCGACATCCAGGGTGGCGGCGTCGGCTCGACGGGCTCGCCGATCTTCATCCATCCCGAAGATGCCTCGACCGGTATCGTCGAGATCATCGGCAACACGATCACCAAGTCCGGCAACGACCCGGCGATCCTTGCTACGCCACATGGCGATGGCGCCGGTCCGAGCGCCGACAACGGCTCTCTGGACCTGACGATCAAGAACAACAACATCACGCTTTCGGGCACCGGTTCGGCCGGCAACGGCGCGGTCGGCATCGATGTGCGTGCGGGGTCCAATGCCGGCGACCTCACGATCACCTATCTGAACATCAGCGGCAATACCGTGACCCTTGCCCAACCTGCCGACGACATTGCCTTCCTGACGCGCGAAGGCAGCAGCACGTCGCATCTGTATTTCCAGAATTTTGCGGCCGGCGCCAACAACCAGGCGATTGCAACCGCCATCTGGAATGCCGGCGGCAACACGCCGGCAGGTTCGGTGTTCTCGTTCGACGCTGGCGGCGCGCAGGCTTACGCAGCGGTGCCGGGCGCGCACAATGGCGGACTAGTTCTTGTGCCGACTAACTGATGAAGAGAAGCCGGGGCTGGCGGCAAGGATTCGTTAACCATTCGAAGTAATACGCTAGCCGTTTTCTGTGAGATTATTGTCGACTTGCTAATGTAATCGGCCTAGAGTCAGTCTAGGTTGTTTCGGAGGGGGCATATGGCTGAGCCGTTTTTGTCGGAAATCAGAATCATGTCGTTCGTGTTCGCGCCAAAGGGGTGGGCACTCTGTAACGGCCAGCTTCTGCCCATCAATCAGAACCAGGCGCTGTTTTCGCTGCTCGGCACCACTTTTGGCGGCGATGGGAGGGTGAATTTCGCGCTTCCTGACTATCGAGGACGCACGCCAATTCATGTCGGCGGCTCTCATACGCTTGGCGAGGGTGGCGGCGAGCAGTCACACACGCTGTCGATCGGCGAAATACCCACGCATGTCCACGCCGCCAATGCATCGACGGTCACCGGCGCAACCAATCTCCCGGCCAATGACATGCTTGGCAACAGCACGCCGAACACACTCTATGGTCCGGTGCAAAACCTTGGTGCCATGATTGCCGGCACGATCAGCAATGTCGGCGGAAGCCAGGCGCATCTCAACATGCAGCCTTTTCTGACACTGAGCTTCTGTATCGCCCTGCAGGGCATCTTTCCGTCGCCGAATTGAGGGAGCGCAACCATGGGACAACCCTACGTTGGCGAGATTCGCATGTTTGCCGGTAATTTCGCGCCGGCCGGCTGGATGTTCTGCAGCGGACAACTTCTGCCGATCTCGGAGTACGAGACGCTGTTCCAACTGATCGGCACGAGCTATGGCGGCGACGGTGAGAGCACCTTCGCGCTGCCGGACCTGCAAGGCCGCCTTCCGATCCATCAGGGCAACGGCTTCGTCATGGCCGAGACCGGAGGCGCGGAGGAGATCACGCTGACAACACAGCAGATCCCGGCGCACGCTCACCTTTTGCTTGCATCCAACGACATCGCCAACCAGCCCAATCCGGCCCAGAGCGTCATAGCCAGGTCGGGCCAGGTCAACGCGTTCATCAACGGCAGTCCATCGGTGGCAATGGCGCCCCAGTTTCTCGGTCCGGTCGGTGGCAGCCAGCCACATACCAATTTCCAGCCGTATCTGTGCGTCGACTTCATCATCTCGCTGTTCGGAATCTTTCCGTCGCCGACTTAAAGAGGACCGTCATGGCCAATCCGTTCGTTGCCGAAATCCGCATCTTTCCATTCAATTTCGCGCCCAAGGGCTGGGCTTGGTGCGATGGCCAGCTGCTGCCGCTGTCGCAGAACACTGCGCTGTTCTCGCTGCTCGGCACTACCTATGGCGGCAACGGCAAGTCCAATTTCGCGCTGCCGGACCTCCAGGGCCGGGCGCCGATGCATCCAGGCCAAGGCCCTGGTCTTTCGCTGCATGATCTCGGCGAGACGGGTGGCTCGGACACCGTGACGCTGCTGCAGTCCGAGATTCCTAGTCACACCCACCAGGTCAATGCCGCACCGTCGATCGTTGCTGGAGACAGCAACATCGCCCCCGGCAACGCGTTCGCCAAGTCGAGCCAGGGAAATGTGTATATCACGCCAGGCAGTCTGGTGCCGCTGTCGGACCAGACGATAACGCCTGCCGGCGCCGGCCAGCCGCACAACAATTTGCAGCCCTATCTCACCTGCTATTTCTGCATCGCGCTGCAGGGTGTGTTCCCACCGCGCCCCTGATTTTTCGATGAACCATTTTCGCGGGACGGCTTCGGCCGGTTGGGTACGGGCGGCTGGTGCCGGGCTGACGTTTCGTCCAGTGACGGATGCCGATCTGCCGTTCCTGTCACGGGTCTATGCCTCGACCCGTGCCGAGGAACTGGCCGTAACATCCTGGACCGAGGCGCAGAAGACCGTCTTCCTCGACATGCAGTTTCGGGCGCAGCACACACATTACATCAAGCATTATTCGCAAGCCGACTGGCTGGTGGTGATGTCTGGCGCGGCAGACATCGGCCGCCTCTATGTCGAGCGTTGGCGGAACCAGTATTGCATCATCGACATCTCCTTTCTTCCGCTGCATCGCGGCAAGGGGTTCGGCGCGGCACTGCTCAGCGACCTCATCGACGAGGCAAGCGCCTCCGGCAAGGCGGTGTCGATCCATGTCGAGAAGAACAATCCGGCAAGACGCCTCTACACGCGGCTGGGATTCGTCGTCACCGAGGACAAGGGCGTCTATGACCTGATGGTGTGTCCGCCGCGAACGAGTGGCGCCACCGATCCGTGACTTGTCGGATACGCCACTCCCCCTTCGTCATCCTGGGGCGGAGCTAGGGGCGAAGCGACGCAGCGCAGACCCCAGGATTCATGCCGGGGCATTTGAGCGTCGCGGCGGTGCAGAAAGTATGTGTGATGTTGGCGGGACAGCACCCCCCTCTGTCCTGCCGGACATCTCCCCCACAAGGAGGGAGATTGGACGTCACCACCGTTTTCGCCAATCCTCAACGTCAAAGAAGATGCGCCATCAGAGCGGGCTGCCAATCTCCCCCCTTGTGGGGGAGATGTCCGGCAGGACAGAGGGGGGTGGGAAGGATCGCCGCGGAACAAGTTGTCGTCCTGCGCCGCGACGGAGCTTCGCTCCTGATCCATAGAAGTCGCGCCAATGCATGTCGCCCATCAGCCGGCGCCGATCGTCACGCTCCGTGGTACCACGACACGATGGTGAAACGCTCATAGCGCGTGACCGGTGTGACTTCGTGCGTTGTTTCCGAACGAAACGCGACGAGGGAGCCTGGCAATGCCGGTATGGCGACGCGCAGGTGCGGACCGCTGTAGGGACCATGCAGGACCAGCGAGCCGCCAGCATAGTTTGCCGGCGAAGGATTGTCCGATTGCCGGTTGAGAAAGATCACCGCCGAGATCCTTCGGAATCGCGAGTCGTCGTGGATGAGCGGCGTGTTGCCGTCCTGGTGCGGCACGAAGAAATCGCCTTCCCGATAGTGAAGAAACTGAGGTTTTTCAGTATTGCCGAGCGCGAGGCCGAAATGCCGTTCCAGAGCCGTCTTCTGCCGCGCCAACAGGGCATTCACCAGCCCTTCGGTGGCCGGCGAGACCTCGGCACGCGTGGTCCGGCGAACTTCCGGCCATGCCGGCTTCTGGTCGTCACGCCCCAACAGGCCAGCCGGACGACCGCTGGCCGCCCGGATTTCCGCGCACAGCGCACTGCATGCCGCTTCGTCAAGCACTCCCGCGATCTCGATGTAGTCGATCATCTGTTCAGCCGTCCCCTTTCGGAGTGCCCTGATCGTCGCCCCGGCCGGCCGGATCGCCGAAAATCAAAATCAGTTGAAGACAGCCTCGTAGACATAGCCGGTCGTGTCGACCGAAACCGGGACGATGAAGATGTCGTCGGTGATGGCATCGGAGGTGAGGTGGTAGATGGCCTGCGGCAGCCCAATGTCGCGCGGGCCCTTGAACAAAAGCGTGAAGCCGCCGCCGGGGCGCGGGCTGGAAGCAATCTGGCGGACCGCGGTCAGTTCGAGAGAAACCGTCCTGTCGCCAACCGCAACAGCGAAAACCGACCCGACCGCCTGTTCGAAATCCGATGCCGACACCATGCAATTCGCCTCACTCTGTCTGCTGCCGGCGGCACTGTCGCCGCTTCGCCGCAAGCTGTCCAGAGGTCCCAACCGCTGCCGGCCCTGGGCCAAGTCAATTCGTCGGAACAAACCCCAAAATACAGCACTGCCTGTCCTTTTATGCGCGCAAGAGACGCTGTAGTACTTTGTTCCTGCGCGGGATTGTTTCCAGAACAAGGTCAGCGCAAACAAGAACAGATCCCGGGTTTTGGGGTCCGGCAGTGGCGGCCTGATCGGCTTGCGGAAAAGGGACGGACGATGGCAGATGCAAAGACGGACGTGGCAAGCGATACGATGCCGTTGTTCTATTCGGCGCCGGAGGCGCTCAACCCGATGCGGCATGGCTCGCTCGGCCTGACGGCGCGCAGCGACTTCGGCTTCGCCCGCTCGGCGCACGCCATTCCGGTGGTGGCGTCCGAAATGCCGGCGGCGATGCGCTCCTACCCGATCGTCTTCATCGGCCCGGCCAAGGCGCCGGTGATCATCACCGGCGTGCGCAAGGACGAGAACCTGTTCGTCGATGCCGACGGCAAGTGGACCGGGCCGCACTACATCCCGGCCTATGTCCGCCGCTATCCCTTCATCCTGGCCGAGGACCCGAAGTCGCCCGGCCGGCTGACGCTGTGCATCGACCGGGCAAGCGACCGCGTCGTCGACCAGTTGCTGGCACCGTTCCGCGACGAAAAGATCCTGCCGTTCTTCAACGGCACCGAGCCGACGGAAGCGACCAGGCAGGCGCTCGCCTTCTGCAACCAGTTCCAGCTCGATTTCAACGCCACCCGCGTGATGATCGAAAGGATCGACGCGCACGGCCTGTTCGCGCCGCGCCAGAGCAAGGTGACGCTCGAGGGCGGCGAGGTACTCAACCTCACCGACTTCCAGGTGATCGATGAGCCGGCTTTCAACAAGCTGAGCGACGAGGCGTTTCTCGACCTGCGCAAATCAGGCGCGCTCGGCCTGCTCTACTGCCATCTCGCGTCGACCAACAGTTGGACGTCGCTGGTCCACCAGGCGTCGCTGCGCAAGGCGGGCGGCCAGCCTGGCTGACTCTCGCTGGCCCTCATCGGGTGGAAGAGGCAGTGCCGCATGATCAAGCAGAACTCGACCCGCAAACATCATGAACCCGGCAAGATTTTGCCGCGTGAGGGTAGAGCCGCTGATACCGATGTGACTTGTGATTTTTGCGGTTAGTCACAGCTTTTTTGGAAGTGACTAGAGCGGTTCACGCTTTGATGGAATCGAAGGGGATTCCCGATTTGTCGGTTGTGTGATTCAAGATGCTGGCTGGGAATGGAGGCCAGCATCTGATGACCCGACCTCTTTCCAATGATCTTCGCGAGCGGGTTGTAGCGGCGGTTTTG